>NZ_JBYFCJ010000017.1:143205-162479 GCF_057652235.1 Arsenicibacter sp. R0_47
CAGCTATGACCCGAATCCTGCCGGTTGAGGAGACGCAAAATATTGCGTCTCTACCCGATAAACACGGTTGGGTGGCCATGTGTTGCAGCCTTATTTTTCAACCAGGAAATCGACGGCCTGCACACCGGCAATTTCGGAAGCCCCCAATTTGATGTGTTTCTGGTGTTCGGGTGAGGCTCCATAGGCCTGCAGGTCTTTTTCGGAGGCAAATGTGGTGATATACACATGCCTGATGTCCTTGTTTCGGGCATCCATCGGCGCAATGCCCCATTCGTAGCCACGGGTCATCTTTAGTTTTGTACCCAGGTTCTTAAAAGACGCATCAACGGCTTTGATCATGGCAGCCGGTGCTGTAGGTTTGAATGTAACGGTTACCACATGCCGTAATACTTTTTGAGGCGGCGTCTGTGCATAGGACAATGTCAGGCTGCAAACTATACCCAACACCAGAAGAATGGATTTTGTGTTCATGATTGACTAGAAAGCGTTTACGGATCAAGTTAACCGGATTTTTTTCTCCCTGTTAACAAATTTGTTAACCATTCGTTCATACCTGCCACTGACACACACGCTACATTTTTCGTATATTTGAATTTTACAACCGGCAACAGGCTATGGAAGTCAGAACCATTGAGGATTTTTACGAGGAAACCGCACAACTCATTCCGGCAGGCATCAACAAGGAAATCGGTCACTTCAATGTGTTTGCAATCGCCGATATGTACCGGAAACGCGACGGTAAAAGCCGGCTCCGATGCCGTATAACCGGCGGGCCTACTACAAAATCAGCCTGATCTGCGGTCATAACCGCGCGGAATATGCCGACAAGGTGATCGACATTGAGAAAAATGCACTCCTGTTTGCTACGCCCCGAATCCCCTATAACTACACCTCGCTTGAAGATGACCAGTCCGGGCATTTCTGCGTGTTTACGGACGAGTTTATGATACCGGCCAAAAGCGGTATCACGCTGGATGAACTACCTATTTATCAACCCGGCGGCTATCCTGTTTTCCAGCTGTCAGATGAAGAGGCTGACGAAATCAAGGGTCTTTTCCGGAAAATGCACCGCGAAATCGCATCCGACTATGCGTATAAGTATGACCTGCTGCGGACGTACGTGCTGGAACTGATCCATTACGGCCAGAAACTGCAACCGGCCACATCTTTATACCCGACCCATACAGCTTCGGCCCGTATTTCGTCGCTCTTCGTCGAACTGCTTGAGCGTCAGTTTCCGATTGAGTCGACCCGGCAGCAGCTGGGGCTGCGGACAGCCAAGGATTATGCCGAACGGTTGTCGGTGCACGTCAACCACCTGAACAAGGTCCTGAAGGAAAACACGGGCAAAACCACAACGGAAATCATCGGTAGCCGCATCGTTCAGGAAGCTAAGATTCTGCTCCGCCAAACCGACTGGACTATCTCCGAAATCAGCTACAGCCTCGGGTTTGAAGAAGTCGCCCATTTCTCTAATTTTTTCCGCAAACAGACGACCTTATCGCCCGTCGCCTTCCGGTCCTGACGAGCATAATTTGATTTTCGCAACTAATCGATTGATGTTTGCAAACAGCGGGGGACAGTTTTGCTGCAATTTTGTGTCACCAATTTATAAACACAAACACAATGACAGCAAGCAGCAAAATTGCCCTCGTAACCGGCGGCAGCCGTGGTTTAGGTAAAGACATGGCCCTGAGTCTGGCCAAAAAAGGAACCGATATTATCCTGACCTATAACAGCCGTCAGGACGAAGCACAGGCCGTTGTCGCCGCCATTCAGGCACTTGGCCGGAAAGCCGCCGCGCTTCAGCTGAATGCCGGCGATATCGCCGGCTTCAGCACATTCGCCGGTGAACTGACCAATACGCTGGCAGCCACATTTGGTACCGACCACTTTGATTTTCTGATCAACAATGCCGGAATTGCAGGTTATACGCCGCTCGGGCAGGTCACCGAAGCGGAGTTTGACCAGTTAACCAACGTTCATTACAAAGGCGTTTTCTTCCTGACTCAGACGCTGTTGCCGATCATGAACGACGGCGGAGGGATTGTCAACATTTCGTCGGGGCTGGCCCGTTTCTCGTATCCGGGCTCGGCGGTATACGGCTCGCTGAAAGGCGCGGTTGAGGTACTGACGCGGTATATGGCCAAAGAATTAGGCGCACGCGGAATCAGGGCCAATGTGGTGGCGCCGGGTCCGGTAGCAACTGATTTTGGCGGGGGTCGCGTCCGTGATAACGAGGAGTATAACCGGCAGCTCTCTTCGCTGACAGCATTGGGCCGCGTGGGCTTGCCGGAAGACATTGGCGGGGTCGTTGCCTTCCTGTGTTCGGAAGACGCCCGGTGGGTCAACGCCCAGCGCATTGAAGTAGCCGGCGGGATTCTTATCTAAGAAAAAACCGTACAGGATCGCCGGGCGATCCTGTACGGTCTGTAATTAACCCAGAATCTGCATATTGACCGGATCCCAGCCAACAATTTTCTTCTGGAAGTAGCTCATATTCCCGCACTGTGTCGGACCACAGGCACGCAGGCCAAAGGTGGCATCTTCGATATTCGGCGCATTCGTCCGGATGGAGTTGAAGAAGTTCACAAAGTGCTCGTACCGGTCGCCTTTGTAGTCTTTCGGCGCGCTGTATTTAAACTCTTTCGGACCTTCCATTTCCGGCCGTGACGGGTACATTTTGTTGTACTGTGCCAGGAACTGTTCTTTCTGATCCTTCGGGAAATTGTCGATTGACATGCCCGGTGCTTTCGGGAATTTGTTCCGGCGAACCGTTACCGTATCCCAACCCAGCGACAGGTCACCTTCGGTACCGACCAGACGCACCAGGTAGCCGCCGCCCCCGCCGTCCACGAAATTGGCGCGGGTGGTCAGGTTAAACTCAGGGTGTACGTCTGTTTTCGGATAATCATAAATACTCAGCTGAATATCAGGTACATCACGACCATCTTTCCAGTACCGGATTCCCCCGCTCGAATACACGCGGTTAGGGCCTTTCGAACCGGTAATAGTATGCAAGGTGGTCAGCAGGTGCACATACAGGTCACCGGCGATACCCGTGCCATAGTCCTGATAATTCCGCCAGCGGAAGAACCGGAGCGGGTCCCACGGCCGTTTCGGCGCACTCCCCAGGTAGGTATCCCAGTCTACGGTTTGCGGTGACGCATCCGGCGGAACCGAATATTGCCAGGCACCCATCGCGCTGTGGCGGTCATATTGGGCTTCGGCAAACACGATTTCACCAATCTCACCGGCTTTCAGCAGCTCCTGCGCCTTCGACACCAGAATGGAGCTGGCAAACTGACTGCCCACCTGAAACACCTTACCCGTCTCTTTCGAAACCTTAATCAGGGTATGTCCGTCGGCCACCTTCTGCACCATCGGCTTTTCGCAGTATACGTGCTTGCCTTTGCGCATTGCATCCGACGAAATCTTCTCGTGCCAGTGGTCTGTCGTAGCGTTGATAACCGCATCAATATCCTTACGTTCAATTATTTCGCGGTAATCGCGGGTTGTCATGATCTGATCGCCCCACAGTTCCTTCGCCCGGCGCAGACGGCCGTCGTACAGATCGCAGGCGGCCACCATTTCAACACCATCGACCATCAGGGCTGTCTGTGTATCACCGATACCCATGCCCCCCGTACCGATCAGCGCGATCCGGACTTTTTCGTTGGCAGCCGTACTCGCATGGCTTTTCACCAGATTCAGGTACTGAGGCGCCCCTACTTCGGCAGCTTTCGCAGTTTCGGCCAGCGCGGCAGGCGCGGTTGTCGCTGCGGCACCCGCAACACCCAGCGTTTTGAGGAACGACCGGCGGGAATTGGCTGTATTCAATTTCTGTTTACGCATCTATTAAGGCAGGAGGTAATTAATATATAACTCGTCTAACTGTGTAATACGTCAGCAATCTAATAAAATACTAGCTTCAGCCGAAAAAAACTGCGTTTATATGGCAGATTCAGGCTTTACCCGTCTTTTGTACGCCTGCGACGCACACGCTGTTTACTTTGAAAAATCGGTATTGGCAGCCTTCAGATCAAGCGGTTTAATCCAGATATTGCGGTACAGCACATCGTGCCCCTCAGCCTGTAGCTTCAGCCCGCCGGGGGTGTCAGTAATACCCTTGCCCCCGTCATTACCGCCGTCGATCCCTGAGTTGGGGCCGCCCCACACCTGGCTGATCGGCTGATTCTTGTGGACTTTTTTACCGTTGAAGTACATGGTCACCTGCGCATTCTCGACCCGCTTGCCGTCTTTAAACCGGGCAGCGCGGAATACAATGTCGTAGGCGTTCCACTTGCCGACGCCGTTGTAGGCATAGTAGGGCGACGGCGTTTCGTTGATTACCGCTCCCAGGCCGTGCGAGGTTGTATCGCCGTCGAGTACCTGGATTTCGTAGCGGTTCTGGAGATAGACCCCGCTGTTACCGCCGGGTTTGCTGATATAAAATTCAATGTGCAGCCGGAAATCGCGGAAGGCTTCCTTCGTCACGATGTCGGCTGCACCATATTTCCCACCCGCAGCGGCCGGATCGTTGGTGTTCATCACCGTTCCGGCACCCGCAGGGTCTTTTTCAATTTTCCATTTGATGGGCAACGACGCTGCCAGCCGGGGACCCTCCCAGTACGTCCATTTTTCGTCCAGCATCTTGCGGCTGCCGTCAAATAAGACCTCAGCATCTTTGGGCGCTTTCGCACCGACACCGATCTGTGCCTGCACCGATAAACTGAATCCGGCCGATACCAGCGCAAGGGCCAGGCCCCGCCATACGCGTTGAGTTGTGTGTTCCATCATGGTTAGTTTTCCCTAAAAGCTTACTCGCCGGTCAAATCTAACCCTTCTGACTCGCGGATTTCGACCCGCTTGCCCATCTTTTTCTGAATAATCTTAAAGTGGTGTTCGTCTTCCGGACAAATCAGGGTAATGGCATCGCCTTCGACACCCGCCCGGCCTGTCCGGCCAATACGGTGTACATAATCTTTCGGCGAGCGCGGCAGCTCATAGTTAATCACAAACGGAAGCTCCTGAATATCAATTCCCCGCGACAATAAATCGGTAGATACCAACACCGTAGCCTTGCCGTCTTTGAACTGCTGCAACGCTTCCAGCCGCGTCGTCTGTGCCTTGTCGCCGTGGATGCCGATGGCCTTAATGCCATTCTTATTCAGCTTACCAACCACGTTATCGGCCGTGCGCGTTGAGGAGACAAATACCAGCACCTGACGCATGTTGTGCGTCTTAATCAGGTGCCGCAGAAACGGCCCCTTACGCTCCGGCGCAATCCGGTACGCCACCTGCCGGATGGTTTCCAGATCAGGAGCGGCCTCGGTGACGTCGATCCGCAGCGGACTTTTCAGGATATTGGCCTGAATTTTATCGACCGCATCGCCCAGGGTTGCCGAAAAGAGCAGCGTCTGACGCTTGGTTGGTAACAGCTCAAAAACCTGCTTCATCTCCTCCTCAAAGCCCAGATTCAGCATTTTGTCGGCTTCGTCCAGCACCAGCATCTCAACTGACGACAGCCGCAGTGCGTTCGAGGAAACCAGGTCCAGCAAACGGCCGGGCGTGGCCACCACAATTTCGGTGTTTTGCAGGGCAATCATCTGCGGATTGATCGACACCCCGCCGTACACCGCCAGTGTCTTTACCTTCCGGGGCAGATTGGCGCTGAACGTCTGAAACACCTCCGCCACCTGCACTGCCAGTTCGCGGGTCGGCACCAGCACCAGCGCCTTCACAAAGCGGTTCCGGCCGATGCGTTCGCCCTGAAAATACTCCAGGACAGGCAGCACAAAACTGGCCGTTTTGCCCGAGCCGGTCTGGGCAATACCTAAAATATCACGACCCCGCAAAATGGCCGGAATGGCCTGCTCCTGAATCGGATACGGGTTTGTATACTGTTGGGCGGCAATTGTCTTCAGCAACGGCCGCGATAAACCAAGGGATGAAAATGACATAGGTAAACGAGCAACCGCCTGGCTACCGGTCCGCGACAAGCGACCCATAGTCAGGCAGTTTTGTTAATCAGCCGGTTGGCTGCGGTAATTAATTATTCGGTTTGGTTTTACGGATGGGCCGGCCATACTTTTTCATCATTTCTTCGGCATGATTCCGGCGCACGTTCACCTTTTTGTTTTTGGCAATCTTGTCGTGGAAAGCCCCGCCCCCGTCTTCCGGACGCGCTACTTTCAGCTTCGGCATCTTCATCTGCACCTTTTCCATCTCGCCCGGCAGCAGCACGTCCGAAATATCCAGGTCGTCGGGCAGCGGCGTAATCGGAATCTGGTAGTTCATCAGTGCCTCGATTGCTGCCTGTTCGTCTTCCTCACGCGCCGTAATCAGACTGATGGCAATGCCTTTCCGGTCGGCGCGGCCCGTCCGGCCAATGCGGTGGATGTAGCTTTCCGGCTGTTCGGGCAAATCGAAGTTGATCACGTGCGTTACCTCCGCCACGTCAATCCCCCGGGCGATTACGTCTGTCGCGATCAGCACCCGATAGGTGCCTTCGTGAAACTGACGGACACTGGTAAACCGGTGCTGCTGGGCCTTGTTGGAGTGAATAACCCCGACCCGCTCCGGATACAGCACCGACAAACGTTCATAGAGCTGATCAGCCAGTTGCTTGGTCGAGACGAAAACCAGCACTTTGGTCATTTCGTCGTACGTTTTCAGCAACCACTGTAACAGATTGATTTTGGTATTGAAGTTGGGTACTTCATAGCCTGTCTGCGCAATATTGTCGAGGGGCGTACCGGCCGGCGCGGCTTCCACCCGAACCGGATTGGCAAAGTAAGTATCGAGCAGCGCTTCTACCTCACTGGTCAGCGTCGCCGAAAACAGCAGGTTCTGGCGTTTGGCGGGCATGAGGTCAAACAAACGGGTAATCTGCGGCCGGAAGCCCAGATTCAGCATTTCATCGACTTCGTCGATCACGACCCGCTTGAGGGCTTTCAGTTTGAGGGAGCCGTTCAGCGCCAGGTCAAACAAGCGGCCGGGCGTCCCGACAACCACATCGGCACCGGCCTGTAATTCAGCCTGCTGCGGTTTCATGTTCACGCCGCCGTATACCCCGACTGCCGTCAGGTTCATGTAGGTACTGAGCTTTTGGATGGATTCGACCACCTGCGTCACCAGTTCGCGCGTGGGCACCAGAATCAGCATTTGGGGCAGGCGGTCTTTGGCAAACTGATGGAGGCGCAGCATCGGCAAGAGGTAGGCAAAGGTTTTGCCGGTACCAGTCTGCGCAATGCCGCATACATCCCGCCCCGACATCACGACCGAAAACACGTTCCGCTGAATGGTTGTGGGGGTTGTATAGCCCAGGTCATTCAGGGCGTTGAGCAGGGGTTTATTAAGATTTAACTCCTCGAAGGTCATGTTCGTAAGCAATTGAGCCTGCAAAGGTAACCTTTTTCGTTTATCGTTTGTGCGGATTCAACACAGATAAGCCTTTAACTCCCAGAAAGTCAGACTCATTCTGAGTAATCAATTTCAACCCGCAGACTTTTGCCGTTGCTGCGATAACAGCATCCGGAAGCTTGATTTTCCGGCTTTTCCGAAGAGAAATTGTTTCCAGAATTATAGGCTCTGTCAGGTCATATACAATAGAATGTTCCACAAAATCGGCAATCAACGCATATTCTGTTGTATTAAACCCAAGTATTTCAATACGTGTGATGACCGAAATCCGGGGCACCGCATCGATAATCGGGTGCATAAATTCCATTCCGTGCTCAGGTAACAGACCCGCCAGGTAGTCAGTGACAACATTGCTGTCAATTAAATATCCCGGCTTTCCCATTCACTGCGGCTTTGCTGGATATGTTGCTGTAACGCTTTCGCAGTATCAGCCGAAAGTTTTCCGGCAAAGCGCTCTGAAAGTCGTGACGATTCAACTGTCTGCCGACTCATAATACGCAGAACATTAAGCGCTTCCAGATCTTTTACAAGATCAAATGCTTTCGGGTTTGTTAATTCAATCAATAGGGTATCCATCCGCTTCTTTTTTGCGTAAACAATCACGCAGCCCGTTCAGTTGCCGCAGGGACAGCACAACGGGGCTGGTAATCACTCCTTAAAGATAACGATTTTGCTCTACTCCGGAAACAAAGCGGTTTACCGGCTGTTGTTACGGTTTTTCTTTCCGCAACGAATCCTTTTTGGCAGTTCCGATCGGAATCGCGACACCAAAACCGCGCGGATCGCTCAGCGGCTCGATCTGGATACCTCGTTTTCCTTTTCGTTTCCGGCGAACAGGGCGTTCCGGCTGCGTCCGGGCCGATGATTGCAGCATTGTGCCGGGGGCCGAAATCGGGGAATCAATACCGGGTGTCATAATCGGCGGATTTGCCGGCGCCGGAGCAGGGCGTGCCGTATCACGCTGCCCGTAACAAACCAAGGAGGCACTTACCAACCAAATCGAAATCACTACCGCACGTCTCATACCACATCAGTTAGTTGGGTGGAACTTTACGTACCTAACACCGGCCGGCAACCTACTGTTTGGTCAATAAACAAAAAAGGGCTGCGCACGCACAGCCCTTCGTTATCCTACCGGCAACTGCCTATTGTTTCAGCAAACGCCCCTGCAAATGCCCCTTGCTGGTCAGCACCATGTACAGGTACAGACCCGTTGGCCAGTCACGGGTGGTCAGGGTATGCGTCGTGGCAGTACCAGGCAGCTGCACGGTCCGGATACGCTTACCCTGCAACGAATACACTTCAATCTCACGGATGTAAGCCCCCTCCGGCACGCGGATCGTTACCTGATCCTGCGCCGGCGACGGATAGGCCTGCACCTCCCAGGCCGTGGTTTCGGCCGAAAGCCCGGCTGCTTCACGCGCGCCCTGCGGCACAAACTCAAAGGCGCCGATGTCGTAGCCGCCGCCCTGCGGACGGACCACATCCAGCTGGGCAACCGTTACGCCCCACTGCGCCGCATTAGCCCCGGCATCAATCAGCGGTGAACCAGGCAGTAAGGCAAAGTTTGCGTTGGCCGGATCGGCAAAACCAGCCGCCGACGTAGCGGCCACGGTGTAGTTATTGAGCATCGTGGCCGTTGCGCCCTGCTGGAAGGCAAACGCCTTGCCAACATAGCCGTTGCTGGGCGCTGGTCCACTGGTTCCGTAATTGGTAATCGCGTTGTTCGCAATGGTATTGCTATTGATCTGGTTATACAACCGGATACCGTCGCGGCCGCAACCGGTAATGGTGTTATTAATCATTTGTACGTACGTGTTTGGCAACGAGCCCGTCCGTTCGTCGCAGAAAATCCCGTCGCCGCCCGTCTGGCTGATCACGTTGTTGAACAGCCGGTTATTTCCCCAGTGACCAACCACGATAATGCCCATCCCCGAGGCGTTCAGAATGGTGTTGTTGTAGCAATCGCCGCCGGCACCACCCCCTACCTGCAACCCGTTGTTTTGGTAGCTGGCAAAGGGCGAAATACCCGTGTCTTTCATCCAGTTATGGTGCACCTTCGCGTCGGGCGCACAACCGTACTGTAACCCTTCCGCCCCACTCCGTTCGATGCGGTTGTTGTAGATTTCCAGCCCGTAGATCAGGTGCGGATACACCTGCTTCGTCACACCGTTGCAGGTCACGGTCATGCCATCGCCGAAAAACGAGTTGCCGATATACAACCCCTCACCGCCAACATCGTGTATGTAGTTGTCGTGGACCTTCACGTTATACATCGTAAAGTTCGACCGCCACGTCGCCGAATCACAGCCCGGATCGGTTTTGGCCATGATGCCGGCAAAACCGGCCTTCGCTATCTCCACGTGGTCAATTTCTACATCTGAGCTCAGGTCGCCGACCGCAATGCCCATATTACCGCCCGTATTGAGGTTATTGATCTTAAAACCATATGGATAGGCGGCATCACCCGTACCACTCAGGGCAACATACCGGCTGCGTTTTACCTGCACCGTGCTGGTAGCTGCACTGGACTGCACCAATACCTGGCCGCCGCAGTTCACAAACCGGATCGGCTGCGTTGGTGACCCTTCGAAGTTGGTCAGCGTAATATTGTCGTACAGGCCCGACTGCACACAGACCTTTTTGCCCGGGGCGACTTCCAGCAGCCAGTTGTTGTAGGTGCCCGCTTTGGTGATGGTGTAATCGCAGCCACAGGCGGCCGATCCGCCCACCTGCCATCCCGCGGGTACCGACCCGAGGTTGTTATACAACATGGTGTTGTCGTGTACACTCGCATCGGGTGCATTATTCACCCACAGGGCGGCGCTGCTCGTCCGCTCAATACGGTTGTTGTATACCTGCATGCCATAGGTCTGCGCCGGATACACCACCTTATTCACCCCGTTACAGCTGATTGTCCGGCCGGTAGTCATTGAATAACCGCTACCCAGAAACATGCCCGGACCGCTGGCATGGTGAATATAGTTATCGTGGATTTTCACGTCGTAAATCGTGAAGTTGGGGTAGTTCGCCGTGGTGTCGCAGGCGGGGTCGGTTTTCATGAAAAAGCCCGCATACCCGGCTTTGGCCACTTCGACCCGCTCCACTTCGTAATTTGAGCTCATGCCGCTGACCGACACCGCCGCCACGCCTGACTTTGACTTGTCGATTTTAAAGCCGTAGGGGATCGCGCTGTCGCCCGAACCACTGACAACGATGTATTTAGAATCCTGAATTTCAAGGCCTGCGTAATTACTGGTTTCGGAGCCGAGGCCGACCAGACCACCGCAGTTCACAATCCGGATAGGGTTAGCCGCCGTCCCGACGAAGCCCACCAGGCGGATGCCATCGTAATGGCCGGCCTGGATGCAGACCGTCTGTCCGGGTTGTACTTTTAGTTTTGCGTTCTGGTACATCCCTCCGGCCGTGATGGTTACGGTACAGTTGCAGGATGTCTGGGCCATGCTGTTCAGACTGAACAGACCGAGGCATGTTAAGATAAGATAGAGATGTTTCAACGGTGTTAACGGTTTACGTAGTCAATAAACGGATTAGCACAGTAAAGATACTGATCAACAGAATATTCATATGAAAACAAGGCCTTTGTTTACGTAAAAAGCGATCAGAGCCGGACTTTTGGGCTGATTTCCCCCTCCGGAGGGGGTTAGGGGGAGGAAAAATAGTGTTCCCTACTTCTAGCAGACTACTTACTCCGCTTTTTATGAGCAAAAACAAGCGGGGGCCAACGAGTAAAATGCCGCTAAGCTTCCTTTTTCAAAGAAAGCATGTACTTACTTCCCTGATGAAACAATCCTTTACCTTGATACCTTTCCGATTACCGGTTTCTGCTTCAGGCTGGCTGTTGCTGCTCTTCACGCTTTTTGTGCATACGGCGCAGGCACAGGAGGGCGGCAAGCTGAAAGTAAAAGGCAAAATCGTTGATGCACAGAGCAATGCGCCGCTGGGGTTTGCCAGCGTCCGGCTGTTCAAACAGGCTGACAGCTCGTTCGTCACCGGCGGCATCACGACCGAATCCGGCGATTTTTCGATTGATGCCCCCGCCGGCAGCTATTACGCCCTGCTGGAGTTTATCGGCTACAAAGCCACCAAAACCGCCGGTTTTCAGCTCAACAAGGCCAATGCTCCCCATAACTTCGGCAACCTGAAGCTAGCCGTTTCGTCGAAAACCCTCGACGAGGTGGTGGTGCAGGGCGAAAAAAGCACGATGGAGCTCGCCCTCGACAAAAAGATTTTTAACGTCGGGAAAGACCTTGCCAACGCAGGCGGCACGGCGGTCGATATCCTGAGCAATGTTCCGTCGGTGGCGGTCGATGTGGAGGGCAATGTCAGTCTGCGGGGCAGCAACAGCGTCCGGATTCTGATCGACGGCAAACCGTCGGGGCTCGTCAGTATCAAGGGGGGCAGCGGGTTGCAGCAATTGCAGGGCAGTGCCATCGAACGCATCGAAATCATCACCAACCCGTCGGCCCGCTACGAAGCCGAGGGCATGGGCGGGATTATTAACATCATTCTGAAAAAAGAGCAGAAGCAGGGCTTCAACGGCTCGTTCGACATCATTACGGGCTATCCGACCAACTACGGGGCCGCCGCCAACGTAAACTACCGCCGGAAAAACCTGAACTTCTTCGTCAACTACACCGCGTCGTTCCGGAATACGCCCGGCCGCGGCTCGCTGTATCAGGAAGTGTATGACGGCGACACAACGCGGATTTACCAGCAAACGTCGAACAGCAAGCTCAAGGGCCTGAACAACAGCGCCCGCGCCGGGATCGACTACTTTTTTGACCCGAAAAACGTACTGACCGGGTCCTATACCTGGCGGATCAGCAAGGGCAAGCGCTACACTGACCTGCGCTACCTCGACTACATCAACAGCCTCAACAACCTGCAGACCATCACCAACCGGACGCAGGACGAAACCGAAACGGAGCCCAACTCAGAATACGCGATAACCTACAAACGGTCGTTTACCCGCCAGGGCCACGAGCTGACCGCCGACGTTCGTTACCTCGACAACTGGGAAAGCTCCGACCAGTATTTCGGCCAGCAAATCTATTCGCCGACCAACAAACCGCTTTCGAATCAGCTGCAGCGCTCGCTCAACGACGAAACCGAAAAGCAGTTTCTGGTGCAGGTCGATTATGTGCAGCCCTTTGCACAGAAAGGTAAGTTTGAGGCCGGCCTCCGCAGCAGCACCCGCAACATGACCAACGATTATACTGTAACGCAGCAACGCCCCGACGGCAGCTGGTTTCAGTTGCCGGGGCTGACCAACGACTTTTTGTATGAAGAACGGATCAATGCGCTGTATGGCATTGTGGGCAATAAAAGCGGCAAACTCTCCTACCAGGCCGGTTTACGGGCCGAGTGGACGGGCGTAACCACCACCCTGAAGCAGACCAATGAGGTAAATCCGCGGAACTACGCCAACCTCTTCCCGAGCGTTCACGCGACGTATGACCTGCCCCGTCAGCATGCGTTGCAGGTGAGCTACAGCCGTCGGGTGCGGCGGCCGCAGTACAACGACCTGAGCCCGTTTATGACCTTCAGCGACGCGCGGAACTTCTGGAGCGGCAACCCCGACCTGAACCCTGAATTTACCAATGCCTTTGAGATCGGCCACGTCAAATACGTTGAAAAGGGGTCGGTCAGTTCGTCGCTGTATTACCGGCATACCAACGGCAAAATTATCCGGATCCGGCGGGTAGACGAGCTGGGCAACTCAACGACCCGCCCCGAAAACCTCGCCACCGAAAATTCGTATGGCGCCGAGTTTGCGGCCTCCTACACACCCTACAAGTGGTGGAAAATCGACGGCAGCATGAACTTCTTCCGCGCCGTTACCAACGGCAGCAACCTCGACGTCAGCTACCAGAGCGATACCTACAGCTGGTTTACGCGGGCCACCACGCGGTTTACGTTCTGGAAAAACACCGACCTGCAACTGCGCGGTAACTACGAAGCACCGCAGAAAACACCGCAGGGCCGCCGGAAATCCATTGCAACCCTCGATCTGGCGGTGAGTAAGGACATCATGAACAACAACGCCACGCTGACGCTCAACGTCATCGACGTCTTTAACTCCCGCCGGTTCCGGTCGATTACGGAGGGAGACAATTTTTATACCTACAGCAACTCACAGGGCCGTCTGCGGCAAATCAACCTGACGTTCAATTACCGTCTGCGCCAGGCCAAGAAAAAGGCCAAAGACGTGGGTGAAGGCGAGTTTTAAGCCATCCGAAAAAGGCCGGTACAGTACCGGCCTTTTTCGGATGTAAATAGTATAAAGATACGTAAGCGACTAAGCAAAATCAGGCCTCACCAGACAACAACCTACTGCATTTCAGCTACTTGTCCACTAAATCGCTCATTCACTAAATGGACTTTGTTTCGGCGCGATACGGTTTCGGTGCCCACCAGCGTTCGAGCAGTTCGGCGGTTGTCCAGGCCTGCCACACCAGGTCGCGGCCGGCAGCAAACGAACGGGTTACATACATTGCGTTGTTTTCCTTGTCTACGACAAAGTCGAAAAGCAGGTTTGTGTTCATTTCGTATTTTGTTTAAGTGTTGATAATACATCGTCGAGCTGGCTGAACCGCGTTTCCCAGATGCTCCGGTACTGCGCCAGCCACTGGTCTACCTCTTTCAGCTTTTCCACTTCGAGGTGATAGTAAATCTCCCGCCCCTGCTGTTGCGGCCGCAGCAGATCGCATTCCGTCAGAATCTGCAAATGTTTCGACACCGCCTGCCGGGTGGTATCAAAATGTTCGGCAATGGCGTTGGGCGTCATCGCCTGTAGGGCAATCAGCGCGATAATGGCCCTGCGTGTCGGATCGGCTATGGCCTGAAAAACATCCCTTCTCATAAAACCTCCTCTCTTGCAATCATTCAGTTGCAAATATACGCGCAACTATTTGGTTGCGCAAATTTTTACATAGAATTATTCGCCGGTACGGGTAACCTGATTGACATTCTCCGTTATTGCGTTTAGATTATACATTCACAACCGCTATTGGTATGACGATCTCCTTTCCCGACCTGCTTCTGCTCTTCGGTACGCTGCAAGGGTTTATTCTGGCCACGCTCCTCTGGACCAGCCGGTCGGGCAACCGGCAGGCCAACCGCTTGCTGGGTACGCTGGTCGGCTTGCTGGGACTGGCGTGTCTGGCGGTGGGCATTCCGGTCACGAACGGCTGGGTCAGCCTGATGCTCGATCTGCTGCCGCTGATTGTGATCATGCCGGCGGGGCCGCTGATCTGGTTGTATACCCGCTCGCTCTTAGATCCGGACTTCCGGTTAAGCCGGCGGGAAAAGCGCCATTTCTGGCCGGTAATTATCGACTGCGGCAGTAAACTCGCGGGTTGGGGGTTTATAATCGGTGCGCTGCTCGGTGTGGTTGACTACAGCCACCGCGAGGCCGTCGCCTGGTTCATGGACGAATACAACGTGTATGCCGACATTCCGCGCTGGCTGTCGGTAACGACCTATGTGGTGCTGACCTACCGATGGCTACAGCAGTATGCCCGCCACTACCCGCAGCAGCAACTGACCGATGTCCGCTGGCTGCGGCAGTTCATGCTTGCGTTTCTGGCCTTCCAGAGCCTGTGGCTCATGCACCTGATTCCGTATATCAACCCGGCGACACGCAACGCCCTGCTCGACGCCTGGGGCTGGTATCCGCTCTACATTCCGATTGCCGTCCTGATTTACTGGCTCGGCCTACGCGGCTACCTCCACGCCCGCAGCCAGCCCACCGACATGCAACCGGCTACGGCCCCGCCAAAGCCAGCGGCCAAACCGCTGTCCGAAGCCCAGGCCAACGAGGTTGCCGGATGCCTCTACCAGGCAATGGAGACCGGCCAGCTGTTCCTGGACCCCGAACTGACCCTTGATAAGGTCAGCCGCCATGTGCAGCTGCCTGCCAAAACCATTTCGGCCGTGCTGAACCAGCACCTGGGCAAGAGCTTCAACCAGTTCGTGAACGAATACCGCATCGAGGCCTTCAAGCAGAAACTGACCGATCCGGCCCACAGCCACCTGACGCTGACCGGCCTTGCGTTCGAATGCGGATTCAACTCGCAGGCCACCTTTCAGCGGACGTTTAAACAGCTGACCGGCGCTACCCCCGGCGCCTATCTCCAGCAACAAACCGCCTGAAAACAGGGCAAATCCGGATTTAAGAGCGCTCAAATCCGGATTTGAGTAGCCTGCCACCCGATTTTGGACGTGTTTTGGCAAAAAAACAACGCTAATGACCGCCATGCGTCTACGCCTGATCGCTTCTCTGTGGCTTTGCTTATGGGCCACCTTCTATGGCTCCGGCCTCCGTGCCCAAACTGGTATCACTACGGTTTCGGGCGTTATTCTCAGCGACGATAAACGAGAGCCGATCCCGTTTGCCAGCCTGTTGGTAAACGGCAAAAATATCGGCACGGTCTCCAACGAAAAGGGGGCCTTTATCCTTAAAATTCCGGCCGGTCAGAATACCGGCCAGCTGGTCGTTTCGTCGGTCGGCTATGTCTCGCAGACCCTGCCGCTCGACCGCATTGGGAGCGCCCCACTCACCATCCGGCTGAAACTCGCCACGATTGCCTTGCAGGAAGTGCAGGTGAAAGCGCAGCGGAAAAGTGCGGCCGACATTCTGCGCGAGGCCGTGGCTGCCATCCCCCGCAACTACGACACCACGGCTGTGGCCCTTACGGCTTTCTATCGCGAAGACACGCGGTTCGACAATCAGCCGGCGCGGTATAACGAAGCGGTGTTGTCGGTTTATAAATCCGCCAATAATCAGCCGGCGGGCAAGGATCAGCTCCGGCTCCTCAAAGGCCGCAAACGGAACATTGATCCGAAAACCCACAACATGCCGGACTTTATCAACCTCAGCAACGGGGCCCGCAGCTCGCTCTACGGCGATTTTGTGAAGCTTATTCACGACAAACGGAACACCTTCAACGAGCGGAATCACAAATACTACCTGTTCTCGCTACAGGTGCTGACGGGCGACCGGATGCTGTACGTCATCGATATTCAACCCAATCCGAAACGACGCAAGGGCTACGTGACCGGCAAGGTCTATATCGACGCCGAGACCCTGGCGTTTGTCCGGAGCGACCTGCGGCTGACCGATCAGGGGCTGGATCACGAGAACAACGACAACTGGCTGATGAAAAAGATGGCGTCGATGATGACCCACCTGCAATTCAGCATGTCCGGTTTCAGCGAAATGGTCACCTACCGGCAAAACCCCGCCGATGGCCGCTGGTACCTGGGCAATGTCGAACGCCGGTATGAAGCCCTGATTAACAGCAAACAACGCAACCTGACCGACAAAAAATGGCAGGTTGCCACCAGCTTTACCGTTACGGATGTCGGGCCGAAAGGAATTGAGCCGTTTGCGGAAGGCGACATTACCGAAACCCGCAACCCGATGAGCTGGATCGTCGGCGATCAGAACGATCCGGCTTTCTGGGAGCAGTACAACATCCAGCAGGCGCTTTCGTCCGACACCATTCCGGCCAGCCAACCGGCGACACCTGCTGCCGCACCGGCCCCCGCCGCCCCCAAACAACGGCTAGGCAACCGGCAGAACGGGTTTGGGCGGGCCGATACGCTGCGGGGCAAACTGACGCCCCTGCGGAGCAGCTACGATGTGCTGTTCTATGATCTGGCAGTCAGCGTAGATATCGCGAAGAAGTCAATTGCGGGGCATAACCGCATCCGGTTCAGGGTGCTGGCGCCAATCCGCACCATCCAGCTCGACCTGTATGCCAACATGGCCATCGGGCAGATCACCTACAACGGCCGGCCGCTGGCGTATACCCGTGAGCATAACGCCGTATTTGTGAACTTTCCGGAAACGCTGCCGCAGGGCAGCCAACAAGCGATTGAGGTGGACTATTCGGGAACGCCGCAGGAGGCCGACCGCACTCAGCCAATGGTCGGCGGTTTTCTGTGGCAACAGGACCGCGACGGCAATCCGTGGGTGCAGGTCGTTTGTCAGGGGTCGGGGGCCAGTTTGTGGTGGCCCAACAAAGACCACCTGTCCGACAAACCCGACAGCATGCGGATCCGGGTGACCGTGCCGGCGGGGCTGATGACGATTGCCAACGGGCGACTGCGCCGTACGACCAACCTGCCCGGCAACCGAACCGAATACGACTGGTATGTCAGCTACCCGATCAACAACTACAACGTCACGCTCAACATCGGGAAATATGCCCACTGGCGGGATTACTACGTCAGCGGCGACACCCTGACGCTCGACTACTACGCCATGCCCTACAACCGCAAACCGTTTGGCTGGGTGTTCGACGGCACGAAACAAATGCTGGCCACTCTGGAGAAACACTACGGCCCCTACCCCTTCCCGCGCGACGGCTTTACGCTGATGGAATCGCTCCACCCGATGGAGCACCAGAGTGCCGTTTCGTTCGGCCCGCTCCCCGCCGGCCGCGCCGATAGCCTGTCGGCCATCGACTCCCTGCGCATCCGGCAGCTGGTCTGGCACGAAGCCTCGCACGAATGGTGGGGCAACAACGTGAGTTGCAGCGATCTGGCCGATATGTGGATCCACGAAGCCTTTGCGAGCTATTCAGAAGGGTATTGCCTCGAAGCGATCCTCGGTAACGATGCGGAGCTGGCCTATATCGCCTCGCTCCCGCCGCAGGTGATCGGCAACGAGCCGGTAGCGGGTGTGCCCGACGTGAACCACATCCATTACGACATCGGCGACATGTATACCAAAGGGAGCCTGATGCTGTATACGTTCCGGCACGCGCTGGCCAACGACAGCCTGTGGGCGCGCCTGCTGACCGGCATTCAGCAGCATTTCCGCCAACAGACGATCCGTACGCAGGACCTGGTCCGGTACATCAACACCGTAACCCGCACCGATTACAGCTGGTTCTTTGACCAGTACCTGCACCATGTCGGCCTGCCACGGCTCCAGCTGCAATTGCAGGAACAGGCCGACGCGCTCGTGGTACGTTACCGGTGGGCCGCCGACGTGCCGGGGTTCCGCATGCCGGTGTCGGTCACCAGACGGCCGGGGCAGTACGGACTCATCCGGCCCACGACGGCATGGCAGACGATGACCCTTCCGCAGATGAGCGAAGATGATTTTGCGGTGGATACCACGCGCTTTTACGTTACGGTAGAGGAGCGTTAACGGGCGTCCAGATACGTCCGCACCGCCAGCAGCAGGGCATCGGGCTGTTGGGTGCCGATCATCAGACGGCGGCCGTTTTTCTTCCGGATCAGCAGCCCCCGATTGCCTTTAGCATTGTAGACGGTGCTGTAGGTGCCGGTAAACCGGATTCCATAGCCGATGAACCCGCTATAGGTTTCCAGCCGCACATCCTGAATCTCGTCCCGGCGGAGTTGGGTGCGCCAGAGCGGCCGGTAGCTGATCCGGATGCCGCGTTCATCGACCGTGGTCTTTAGCGTCAGCAGGCGGAAGAACCCGAGCTTCCGCCCATAGATTGTTTTGTGATAAGCCGGCTTTCGGGCGGAAGTTTTCAAACGCGGCAGCTAACAAACTCATGTATGCCCAACGCCTGTTAGCTGTGTTTTTAATACATTTCTCTTGCTTTCAGGACTGTTTGTTGTTTGAGGGTAAACAGATCGTCAACATAGTTACCGTATATAGCTGTCGCACGCCCGTTTTTTATTTTATAATAGGGTGCCGGATACAGTCTTTTTCTGTCTTCGCTTGTTAAGTTATCGACAGGATATGATACCTTCTCTTTAAATCAGGGCTTTCTCATAAAAAAAGGCAAGAACCAGTATGTCCTATTTTTGTGGTGACGAAACTACAAAACGATGACGAC
>NZ_JBYFCJ010000018.1:0-146996 GCF_057652235.1 Arsenicibacter sp. R0_47
CGTCATCGTTTTGTAGTTTCGTCACCACAAAAATAGGACATACTGGTTCTTGCCTTTTTTTATGAGAAAGCCCTGTAAAGTTTTTATGGCTAAAGGTAGAACTAAAACAAGTTCAGATTTAATAATGATGATGATAGTCTTTTTAAAAGATAAATATGTGTTAGTAAAATATGCAGCAAAGAATAGAAGAATATAACTTAATAGAAATTTTGTTAGGTTGTATAATAATAGTAATATATATCGCATGGTGCTAGTTTTTTTATATTAGTTATGAGATTTTCTATAGCCTCAATATCCATAAACTTATATTCGGTAAAATATTTTATATAAATATAATCAAGTTCGATAAATTTTATATTTAAATATATTACAATGGATTCAGATATCCAGATAATTAAAAACCATGCCAATATTTTTATGTATTTTATATTCATTATATAATTTATAAAGTAAAAGCAACCCCAAGTTTTATATACTCTTTTTTATAAAGAGAAAACTCTTCGAACCTGCCAATCAGAAGAGGCTTGTTAAATGATATATCTCCGATAAGTTTTTTTTGAAAATAATAAATAAAACCGAACGAAACTGTATTGCCAATATTTAATTTTTTGAAAACTTGATTTTCTTTGTTAATATTTGTTTTGAAAATATGCAAATCAAAAGAATCTTGTAGGTAAATATAAAAGCGTCTGTCAGTTTGAAAATAATACCTCATTATAGGACTTGGCATACCTATATTTTTATAATATCGATTTATAGTATCACGTGATGGACTAATTGAATTGCTGGTGGATAAGTTTATACCAAACTGTATTTTATCTTTTATTAAATAACCAATAGACGGACTAGGTCCTACATGAAGCATATAGTTTAAATTTCTTTTTCCAGATACAATAGTGTTATTTAATTTAAAATCATATATATTAAGACTATAACTGAATATGAATTTGTTATTGTGCACTTGCCCAAATAAATTACTTTGGATTAATAAAATAAAAACAAAATTTAATACTATGTATTTTAAATTAATGGGAAACAGCTGCTTATAATACATTTGTGTAAAATTTAATAGACTAATTTATAGCGTATATTTTATATATACGCTATAAATACAATTAGAATGGGTTTGTTAACTGGCCTCCACAATAATTAATTAAAACATACTGTAGCCAAACTGGAGATCCAGGACCTCCCATTAGCCATTGAAAGCCTCTTGGATGGGCAACTTTATCCCAATATTCAGTGAATGTACATGACCCACCACTAAGCTTTGACATTTCAGTCGATGTAATTTTTTTCATAATGCATACATATCCCTACTCTCTCTCAGGCTTTTCGGGTTTACGCCTTTGGCAAATGCTGCACAGTTCATTTGCCGTTCTGTGTCATGACAGTAGCAAAACTAAACGCTTCAGATATGTGTGTCAAGCTAAACTACCCCTCAATTGATGAGGGTTTTTGTTTACATAATCGCAGAAAAAATGCTTATTGTAACCTTAGTCAATAACGTAGTATATGGTGTATGAATGTGGTATATACACTACATTATTTATTACAAAAAACCTCATTACTTGTGAAGATTTGGTACAGAAAAATAAAATTTTAATAAAGTTAACTATTATCTGGGGGAGGGAACTTGCCTGTGGATTCTTCGTACCAAAAGCGTAATTCTGTGCGATATTGTGTGGCAAATTGGGCGAGTTTACCAACGCCGGTTAACTGCAACTTTTTGCCAATGCGAGTCCGGTAGTTTTCGGCGCTTTTAGGCTGTAAGTAGAGTTTATTGGCGATTGCTTCATTGCTGTCGTCTTCGGCAATGAGCATCAATACATCCCACTCACGCGGGCAGAGCTGCAACAGGCCGCGCATAAAAAAGACCCGTTGGGTGGGTTGGTGGCTTTCAAAGGCTTTCATGGCTACAAATCAGGAGTTGATAAATGGATATATACTGTAATTGATACTGACGTGTGGGTTAATATCGCTCAACTACCGGATGTAACAAAAGTATGCAACTATTTTTATGTGTTGCTTTCGTGCCTCGCAGCCTCCTATAGTTCTCCCTTCAGATACGGCCGGAAGTCGCCGGTGGGGATATGCACCAATTTCTCTACAGAAAAGTTATAGAGATAAACCCAGCAAAGTTTTTGTTGTCCAAGGATAGAAACCGCTACGGGCTTGCGGACAAACTCACCGGTATCGCCGGCGGTGTCTTCGTATTCGTCGAGGAGGGGTAGGGTCAGGTCGGGTTGTAGTAGCTGAAACACCTCGCCGCAGACGTTGGTCGGGGCGGCGGGGTTGGAAACGGCTCCCGGATACCAGGATACCAGATAGAGCTGCCCCGGAAAAGACCCGCGCCCGATATACCGGCTGTGTTGCCGGAGGTGTTCCGAAAACGGATTAGCAGCCTGTTGCATGAGGGTGCCGTACACAAATAACAAATCGGTCATAATAGGGTAGCGGGTTTCTGAAGGGAGATTTTTAGTTTTGTACGTAAGGTAAACAGCTGCCCCGAAAGCCGTACAGAAAAGGGACTGTATTTTCTATGGTTTTTTTATGGCTTTTAGGGTAATGTAAAGTGCCCGCGAACAGTAATTTGTTCTTTTTCATAAATTTAGCATCAACAACAACGGGAAGGTATGTACGAAAAAAATATCGGTACGAAACAGAAAGCGCTGCGTATCAACCTCGATAGAAAAATTTACGGGTCTTTTGCCGAAATCGGTGCGGGGCAGGAAACCGCCGCCGTATTTTTTAAGGCAGGGGGCGCGTCCGGCACAATCGCCAAAACCATTTCGGCCTATGATATGACCTTCAGCGACGCCATTTACGGCCCTGAAATCAGTGGCCGGTATGTGTGCGAATCGCGCCTGCTGAAAATGCTCAACCGCGAGTATAACCTGCTGAACGTCCGTTTGGCCGAAAAACGCGGTACTGACTCGCTCTTCTTTGCTTTCGCCAATACTGTTGTTGCCCTGAACTACCAGAAAACCAATGAGGCCCACGGCTGGATTGGCTTGCGGTTCCAGCTGACGCCACAGGCTGCCTATAACGACGTGATCATCCACGTCCGGATGCTTGACAACGAGAACGTACTCCAGCAACAGGCACTTGGCATCATCGGCACGAACCTCATTTACGGTTGCTTTTACTACCATAAATCGCCGGAAACGCTGCTGCTGTCGCTGATGGACGACCTGACTCCGGAGCGGATTGAAATTGACATGATCCGATTTGACGGCCCCGATTTCGCCGATGTCGATAACCGGCTGATGAGCCTGCACCTCGTGAAAAACGGCTTTACCGATGCCGCCTTGTTCGGGCCGGACGGGCGGGTGTTGCAGCCGTCGGAAGCACTCTATAAAAAACACATCCTGGTCATGCGCGGCCGGTTGCGTCCGGTGACAAACGTGCACATGGACATGATCGAAAACGGCCTGAAGCAGTTTAAGGCCGAGGACGATGTGAACCCTGATAAGGTGGTGATGGTGTCGGAGCTGACGCTGCATAACCTGAAAGCCAACGAGCAGGGCATCGATGAGAAAGACTTCCTCGACCGCGTCGACATTCTGTGTTCGCTGGGGCAGACGGTAATGATTTCCAACTACCACGAATATTTCCGCCTTGTGGCGTATCTGGCGCGTTTAACCCGTCTGAAAATCGGCCTGATCATGGGTATTCCGAATCTGGAATACATTTTCGAAGAAAGCCATTATGAATTCCTGCCGGGCGGTATTCTGGAGTCCTTTGCAACCTTGTTCAGCCGGAAGGTAAAACTGTTTATCTACCCGACCCTGCGCACCGACGGCAGCATTTACGCCTGCATGGATTTCGATCTGCCGCCGCACATTAAACCGCTTTTCTCGTACCTGACACAGAACGACAAGATCGAGGCCATCCGGAATTACAACGAAGAAAACCTGCATATTTCGACCGACCTTGTGCTGGAACAGATTCAGAAAGGCGAAGACGGCTGGGAGGCGATGGTGCCCGACAGCGTGGTCCGTCAGATCAAGGAAAACTGCCTGTTCGGTTATCCATGTGAGGTCCAGTATACGCCCATTGGCGAACAGGTTCGCCAGCAGGCCGAACAATTATGAGGGTTGACTGGTAGATGAATAATGTGTAATGTAAAATGAATGACCGGAAAATGCCGCATTATCCGTTTTACATTGTACATTATTCATCAAATTAAACCAGGCAATCCGTATGAAATTCGGTACCAAAGCCATACATGCCGGGATCGAACCCGACCCAACTACCGGCGCCATCATGACGCCGATTTACCAGACATCAACCTACGTGCAGGAATCGCCGGGCAAGCACAAAGGCTACGAATATGCCCGGACGCAGAACCCAACCCGTGATGTACTGCAAAATAACCTGGCCGCGCTCGAAAACGGGCAGTACGGGATTTGCTTCTCCTCGGGGCTCGGAGCCACCGACGCCATCCTGAAACTCTTCAAACCCGGCGACGAAATTATTGCCAGCAGCGATCTCTACGGGGGGACCTACCGGATTATGGTGCGGGTATTTCAGGAATTCGGCCTGACCTTCAAATTTGTGTCACTCGATAATCCGGACAATCTGAAAGCAGCCCTGACCGATGCAACAAAAATGGTCTGGATCGAAACGCCGACCAACCCGCTGCTGCGTATCGTCGATATCAGGGCCATTGCGGCCATAACGCAGGAAAAAGGCATTCAGCTGGTAGTTGATAATACATTTGCATCGCCTTACCTGCAAAATCCGCTTGACCTGGGCGCTACCATCGTAATGCACTCCGTAACGAAATACCTGGGTGGTCACTCTGATACGGTGATGGGAGCGATTGTGACGAATGACGAAGCCATTGCGCAGCGGCTGAAATTTATCCAGAATGCCTGTGGTGCGGTGCCCGGTCCCCAGGATTGTTTTCTGGTGTTGCGGGGCATTAAGACATTACACGTCCGGATGCAGCGCCACTGCGAAAATGCGATGCAGGTCGCTCAGTTTCTGCAAAGCCATCCGAAGGTAAGTCAGGTCTATTATCCGGGGCTTGAAAACCATCCGGGCCATGCGCTGGCTAAAGAGCAGATGCGGGGTTTCGGCGGCATGGTGTCCTTTACCCTGCACGGTGATTCGTTGCCCGAGGCGGTTAAGGTAATGGAGAGCTTCACGGTATTTTCGCTCGGCGAATCGCTGGGTGGCGTCGAATCGCTGTGTACGCATCCGGCGTCGATGACCCATGCCAGCATTCCGAAAGAGGAGCGGGAAAAAAATGGCCTGAAAGATACGCTTATCCGCCTGAGCGTCGGTATTGAGGATGTCGAGGACCTGATTCAGGATTTGAAACAGGCAATTGGGTAAGTTATAAACTCCCCGAAGGTTTAAAACCTTCGGGGAGTTGAACCAAATAGGGTTTATTCCCTCTCCAGAAACGCCAGCGCCCGGCGTTCGGCGTAGGTATGCGGGTCGCGGTAGGCCAGGAAGCCCACGTGGCCGCCGGTTCGGGGTGTTTCGGCAAAAATCATCGGATGCGATTGGGCGAGGTCGATCGCCGCACATTCCGGGGATAAAATCGGGTCGTTCTGGGCATTCAGTACCAGCACGGGACGGGTAATGCCCGGCATAAAATTGATGGCTGAGGCTTGTTCGTAAAAATCGTCGGCATCACGATAGCCGTTGAGCGGAGCCGAAAAGAAATTGTCAAAATCGCGCCAAAGCACAACATCTGCCACTTTTTGCATATCCAGTTTTCCCGGAAACAAATCGGCTTTCTGCTGAATTTTGGTCAGCAGCTTTTTCATAAACCGGTTGCGGTACAGCTTGTTGGCCGGCAGGTCGAGGAGTTTGGCACTGGCCATCAGATCACAGGGCGACGATACCGCGACAGCCCCCTGAATAACATCCGGAGCCTCCTGGCCGTGAACACCGAGGTATTTCAGCGTAATATTCCCCCCCATGCTATACCCCACCATCACCACCTTTTCGTAGGCTTTTGTCCGCAATGCATGGTGAATCAGTTCGCCGATGTCGCCAATCTCCCCGTGGTTATACAGCCGGAACGCCTTATTCATTTCGCCGCTGCACGACCGGCAGTTCCACGCCAGCGCATCGTAGCCTTGCTGGGCAAACAATTTTGCCGTACCCCTGATGTAATGCCGGCCGCTGTCACCTTCTAAACCATGCGTTAAAATGACTAATTTACGGGGCCTTGTTGCCGTTGCCCGTTGCTCCAGCCAGTCGATATCAATAAAATCGCCGTCGGAGAGCGTCAGGCGCTCCCGCTCATAGCTGACGCCGGGTACCTTTCGGAACATACTCGGAACAACCGTCTGTAGATGGCCGTTGTATAAATAGCGTGGCGGACCGGAGTAGGAGGAGGCAATAACAGGCATTCGTTAATTGTACGATTAAGAAATCACGATTTTTTGTCGTACCAGTAAATCGTCATTTACAGTGATTGCTAAATATATATCTGTAATTCTGGCCAGTACGATAAAGTTCATCGGCGGGCCGCTGGCTGGTTTAGCCTTCGGTTTGACGTGGCTCGAAACGGCAGTCTGTACCGTTTCGGGCATGATGCTGAGTGTGCTGGCAGTTACTCTGGCCGGCAAAGGGCTACAAACGTTGCTGCAACGGTTCCGAAAAGAAAAGCCGAAACGTTTTTCGAAGCGTACGCGGCTGGCGGTACGGGTCTGGAAACGATTCGGCATTTTTGGTATTGCGGCGCTGACACCGGTGATTTTAACACCCATCGGCGGGACAATTCTCGCTGTCGCCTTTCGGGTACACCTGCGTCAGATACTGGTTTACATGCTGCTGAGCGGAGCGTTCTGGGCTATTCTGCAAACGCTGGTGATTTACCAGCTGCCGCATCTTAAAGCCTTTTTTGCCTGACTACCGGCTGACTGTAGCGGCGGGTTTGGCGGCTTCTTTTTTCCGGAAGTCCCCGCGCGAGAAGTACTTCTCGATCAGGCAATACATCAGGATAAAGAAATAACGGCTACCCATCTCCTTGATTTTCAGTTTCGATTCGCCGTATTTCCGGTTGGTCCAGCTGTTGGGTACAACGGCGTAGGTATATCCCCGCACCATCGCTTTCAGCGGCAATTCGATGGTCAGGTTAAAGTGAGGCGACAGGAACGGCTTAACACCTTCGATGGTAGCGCGTTTATAGAGTTTGAACGCGTTGGTGGTATCGTTGTATTTAATACCCATTACCATCCGCACAATGGCGTTGGCAATCCGGTTGATGAATTTTTTCAGCGGCGGATAGTCAATAACTTTTCCGCCCTTGTTCCAGCGCGACCCGAATACGGCATCGACACCGGTTTCCATCATTTTGTTGTAGTACTTAACCAGATCTTCCGGATCATCCGACATATCGGCCATAAAAACAGCCACGCAATCACCCGAGAAGCGTTCCAGACCATAGCGAACCGCATAGCCAAAGCCGTTCGGACCCGGATTGGTAAAATAAACCAGGGTCGGAATTTCTTCTGAGAGCTTTTGCAGCACGCCTAACGTGTTGTCTTTGGAGTTATCATTCGTCACACAGATTTCGTGCGGAATGCCGTGTTTAGCCAGCGTCTGGTACAACGTCTGTAAAGTAGGCGTAATCGACTCTTCTTCGTTATAGGCCGGGATGACAACGCTTAGTTTCATGATTTTTGATCTGTTTCGGTCGTTTGATTACGGTATG
The DNA here is from genome assembly GCF_057652235.1 of Arsenicibacter sp. R0_47. Taxonomy (NCBI): domain Bacteria; kingdom Pseudomonadati; phylum Bacteroidota; class Cytophagia; order Cytophagales; family Spirosomataceae; genus Arsenicibacter; species Arsenicibacter sp. R0_47. The sequence continues at coordinate 7,685 of NZ_JBYFCJ010000018.1, forward strand.
GCATTAATCGGATCGTACTGTATAGCTTCATCAAGGGTTGTGGTACCATGTAATCCCTGATTATTTCCTTCGCTTTCGGCCATTCCGGCTGTGCCAGGTTCAGGTACGTCAGCGCGCAGGTGAATTGTTTAAAATAGCGGCCTCTGAATTGTTTGGCATCAAGCATCATCCGGTAATAGCGGGCGATATTTTTCCGCATAACGCGGTCGTATTTATAATCCAGCTCTTTGTTAATCGCGCTGTACATGGCAATCCGGTTACGCAGAAACTTCTCGTCCTGGTAGTTGTCTGCATAGCTGGCTCCGCCCCGGTTTTTCCGGTAAACCGACATCACATCCGGCTGATAACCAATCGGTCCGAGTTTAGCTTTAAGAATAATCCGCGGAATATCCCCGCTCGACGATTCTTTAAACCACTGCGGGTATTCGTCAATCAGTTTCCGGAACATCGAACTGGATGTGGCCATAAACCAGATTTCGTCCTCACCGATCAGATCATCTATGGTGTAGAACGGCTTCATCACCGGCCCGTTCAGCAGGTGTGATGGTGTACCGTCTTCATAGGTGATCAGCGCATTATGGAATGCCATGGAGTAATCCGGATGCGCATCCAGAAAATCTGCCTGCTTCTGCAGTTTGAGCGGATCCGTCCAGTAATCATCCCCATCCATGAGTGCCCAATACTCACCCCGTACTTTTTTCAGCGTTGCCAGGCAGTTCAGTCCGCCGTTCATACCCAGGTTATGATCCTGCAACACACCAATGACTTTTCCGGGATGCAGGCGTTCGTATTCCTGAATAATTTCCCGTGTTCCGTCCGTAGAGCAATCGTCGCCAACCAGAATTTCAAAAGGGAAATTGGTCTGCTGCGCCAGAGCGCTGTCGATAGCCTTCCGGATGAAGTTTTTCTGATTATATGTAATAATGGTTACGCTAACCTTGATCATAATCATTCCCCGGCAACCAGGCCTTTGGTCAAATGAATGGCAAAGACAATTGAATTGCAGGCCATAGTTTAGAGTATATACGTGAAACAGACAGGGAGCCCATCCGTTTCACGTATGATGTAAAGCAAAATAGAGGCTTTCCGGTAAAAATGCAAATCTACTAATTTAAACTTACTATAGCGATTTTGCTTTCCAGAAACCCTCTATGGCTAAGCTTTATTGTTAAACTTATTGATCCAGAACAGCATAGCCAAATCCGGATGCCCCAAAGCCGTTACCGTTGTAGAACATTGTCCACTCGCCTTTAAGGTTAAAGATATGGCAATAATCCATCATGAGCGAATCCCAGCCATCTTCTGACCGGGCAATGCCCGCCTGATCGTCCTTACGGGTCCAGTTAATACCGTCGGTCGATTCGGCATAACCGATCCGGTAGCTGCGTTTTACGTCTGTCCGGTAATTGGTTGCGTTCCGGTACGAGAAATACATCCGGTACAGGTCGCCGTCTTTGAAAACAGTTGGCCGGCCAATGGCATCCGTAAATTCATCATACCCCACGCAGACCTTGCCGGTGCGTGTCCAGTGAATACCATCGGTTGATTCGGCGTATTTTACGTCATAAAACGGTTCGGGATGGCCGTTAATGACTTCGATTTTGGTGCAGGAGAGGTACCACATGCGCCAGTAGTCGTCGCGTTCGCGGATCACACAAGGTTGTGCAACCCAGACCTGATCGAATATGTACCGGTCGAGCAGCGGTCCGTCAAACATCCGCTCAAACGTCAGCCCGCCATCACGACTGACTGCCAGTCCGATACCGAGGCGGTAGGAAGCCGTTTCGCTGCGGTTCCAGCCGGTATAATATAACCAGATTTCGTCGCCGACGGGTACAAACCACGAGGGCATGGCACCTGTTTCATCAAACATCCCGACCGCACCTTTTGTTATGCAGGGCTTATCATGGACGTACAGCACCTTAGTTAAATCGTTGGCATCAAGCTCAACAAATGACGTTGCCGACTGAATATCCTTATCGCGGGTTGAGAAGTAAACGCGGAGTCTGTTTTCATCCATCGGAAATCCGAATGGTACCTGAGCATGTGTCTGGCTGAATGCCATTGACCCGTCGGGCTTATAAATAAGGCCTTTTTTTGTCCACATCTTATACTATGTTATCTTCCGGTAAAACGTGTTTAATAGAATTACGTCTGGTTAAGAACGTACAAAAATAGAGGTTAAACCACTGTGCAGACAGCCGTTTAATTGATCATGTCAGTTTGTTACGGCGTTTACCTGCTTTTTTATGCGGTCATTACGCACATAAATACGGGCATCGTTGGCCATGCCGGCAAACTGATAGTGCTCGTTTACGAATTCGGCTAATGGTTTGATGATTTCATATCCCTGGGTTTTCTTATCGGTCATCCACAGGTTCTGGGAACCAACGGCATCGACAAAAACAGGCGGGAAAGACCGTTTAAAATCGCTGACATACCGTTTCTGATAAATACCAAGCATCGGATGGTCGAATGTACTGCGGATGGTATGGTTTTCGGCAACACCCTGCGGCATCTGTGTCTGCACATAATAGTCGCAGCGCCAGCCCCAGACCACCAGTTTTTCACCTGGCTGTGCATATTGCCGGACTACCTTCGCCACATCGGACTGCGGTAGCCGCCAGCCACCCTGCTGATCGGTCGGATAGGGATTGAGCGGAATGCCATGACGGTAATTCCAGATCATCTGTCCGGCAAAGCCGAGCAGATAAAGAGCCAGAAAGCCCAGCCCCAGCCGATATGTAGTTGTTTTTTCTATCAGGTTACTCCAGCAAAAACCAGCCAGTAAGCACAGCGGACCCATCAGGAAATAAAGGTAGTGTACGTATTCAGATCCTGTTTTGGTAATGGCATACAGCGTAGCCGCCAGCAGCGTCAGGATAAAGGCATTGCGCTGCCAGGTTTTTGCTGTTTCGGTTGTCTGTCTGCGGGCAGTTATGTAAACAACCAGCGCGGTAATGAACAAGGCAATCGTCAGGTAAACAAGCCACTCAAATTCGGTTCCTTTCCGGAAAAAGCGGGGCAGGTTCAACAGGTTCTGAACCGGATCGCCGCCGCTGGCATAGTTGAAATTTCCCTGAATATAAAACGTTACAAAGTCATTCAGCATACCGGTGCTCCACATGAACAGGGTAAACAGCACGGGAAAAGCAATGCCGCCGGCTACAAGTACACCAATACGTTTTGCCTTTCCGGCAACGGTAATATTTACCCGGAGCAGGATGTCAATGGCCGCAAAAAGTCCGGTAACCGCTGCTAACGGAACTCCCTGTAGTTTACCGAACGGAACCATACCCAACAGCAACCCCATGAGCCCTAACGATGCCATTGACGGGAGGCTATGCGCCGTTTGCCGGGCATAGAGCAGGTAGGCGCCACCCAGCAGGCAGATGGCAATGAGCTCGCTGTTATAATGAATAAAGTCGCCGTTCTGCGTAAGTCCGAGCAGAAAGATAAACGGCAGAACGGCAAGCTGCGCCGCCTGCTGCCCAAACCACCGGCGAACGGCCAGAAAGACCAGCCAGAAGCTCAGTGATACCAGCAGAAAGGCGCTGAAATGAGCCGTAATAAAGTCGGCCGGTAAACCGAACCAACCGGGAAGAACCAGAAAATAGCTATCCAGCGGACCGCCCGTTGTTCCGTCGACCGACCGGAAATAAACGGGATCCCGGGCCAGCGTCATGCCTTGCGTAATCATCTGGCTTTCGTCCGGGTTGATCTCACCATTGAAAACAATGCCGGGGAGACGCAACAAAAACAGCAGCAGAAAAGCGCCGGGCAAAAACCAGCGGCTGTTGGGCCGGGTCGCTGACCAGAGCAACACCCAGCACAGGGCATAAACAGGAAACGAGTAAGCAACAGGATAGGTATCGAAGTGGGGCATATGTTCCGGTGGTTAACCGAGTTTAAGTCCGTATAGCTAGCTATCATAAAAAATGTCAGCCCGTTCAGGCTGACATTTTTCGTAGAGAACAGGTGACTATTTCGTCACGGCCAGCCGGGCAACCATGCTGTCGTGGATCTGAGCCAGCGTCTGCGTTAAATCGTATGTCCAGTTCCAGTCCGGATAGTGGGCTTTGAACTTGCTAAGGTCAGAAATGTACCAGATGTGGTCACCAATCCGGTTGGTTTCTGAGTAGCTGAAATTCATCTTATTGCCGCTGATCTGCTCGCATACCGTGATGGCTTCGAGCATTGAACAGTTGGCATGACGGCCACCACCCGCGTTATACACCTCGCCCGGACGCGGATTCTGGTAGAAGTGCCAGAACATGTTTACCAGATCCCAGCTATGGATGTTATCGCGTACCTGCTTGCCTTTGTAGCCAAAGATGGTATAGTGATTGCCGGTAATGGCGCACTTCATGAGGTAGCTCAGGAAGCCGTGGAGCTGAGCACCCGAGTGGTTCGGACCCGTCAGACAGCCACCGCGGAAGATGCCGGTGTTCATGCCGAAATAACGGCCGTATTCCTGCACCAGAATATCCGCAGCCACTTTTGAGGCACCGAACAGCGAATGTTTGGTGTGGTCGAGGCTCATGAACTCATCGATACCGTTTTCGAAATACGGATGGTTCTGATCGATTTCCCAGCGGGTTTCAGTTTCAACCAGCGGCAGGTAATTCGGGTTATCGCCGTATACCTTATTGGTCGACGTAAAGATAAAGACCGCTTCCGGGCAGTTCTGCCGGGTCATTTCAAGGAGGTTCAGCGTCCCGTTGGCGTTTACCGAGAAATCGGTAAACGGCTCGCGGGCAGCCCAGTCGTGCGAAGGCTGAGCGGCTGTGTGAACGATCAGTTTGATGTCGGCCCCGAATTCCTTAAAGATAGGCTCCAGCTGGGATACTTCACGGATATCAGCCACGCGGTGCTGGTAATTCGGGTAGGCATCCTGTAAGCGGTTGCGATTCCACTCGGTAGAGCCATCCTGACCGAAGAAATATTGGCGCATGTTGTTATCGATTCCGACAACAACATCAAATTTATCTGAGAAAAAGGCAACAGACTCGCTACCGATCAAACCAGCCGAACCTGTGATGAGTGCAACGTTCATAGTAAATTAGACAGTATCTTACGTAGATATATCGGAAAAATCCTACAACTGAATAATAATCAGCCGGTAAAGTAACGCAAAAAAGTTATACTCACCTACACCGCTTACTAAATTCAGAAGCGTATAAATAAAAAGCGATGCACTGGTTATCCAGATGCATCGCTTTCTGCGATTTTATGTCTGAGCTAATCGGGCCAAGGCTGGTAGCTTAAGCACCCTGGTTAATTGTGCCGGCGCCGAACAGTTTCTCGCGGATTTTCTGTGCACGCTCATCCAGTTCAGGACGGGGCGTGTACTTGTATTTTGTCTGAACAGCAGCAGAATCCTTGTGAACACCGTATACATATGGGTCGCCCTCGCGAACATCTTTCTGCTTAATCGTATTATTTTTCTGATAATCACAAGAGGCCAGCGACAGAACTGTGGCTACTAATACCCCTATGCTCAAAAGACCTTTCATAGCTAATTGGTTACGAATTCGTTCGACAAAGTTATAGTACGCAGGCTTATTTTGGAAACGAACCCTTTTTTTTTACTGATGATTATTGATTTATGATCAATTCTGGGCCTTTAACGCCTGAATTTCAGCCCACACAAAGGCCATAAGGGCACTGATGTGTTCTTTTGAAAAGTCGAACGGGACATTGGCCGCGGCATAAATGGCTGTCAGCGGGGCTTTGTAACCAAGCTGTAAGGCATTGATGTACCCCTGTAAACCGGCTTTCGGGTCTTGCCGGTAATTACGCCACACGCCGATTGCGCCCAGCTGGGCAATGCCATACTCGATGTAATAGAACGGGACTTCGTATAAATGCAATTGCCGCTGCCAGATATACTCTTTATATTGTTCAAATCCTGACCAGTCGACAACGTTATCGGCAAATTGCTCATAGATCCTGACCCAGCTTGCCCGCCGTTCGGCTTCGGTATGGGTCGGGTGCTCATAAATCCAGTGCTGAAACTTGTCGATAGTTGCCACCCACGGCAGTGTCTCGATGATCGATTCGAGGTGCTGGAGTTTTGCCCGCTTCAGGTCGGCCGGATTCTCAAAGAAAATATCCCAGTGGTCCATCGTCAGCAGTTCCATCGACATTGAGGCCAGTTCGGCCGCTTCCATCGGCGGGTTGCGGAACGCCTTCAGCGGCAGTTCGCGCGTCAGGAACGAATGCACAGCATGGCCGCCTTCGTGTACCATCGTTACCAGATCGCGGAGGCTTGAGGTCGCGTTCATAAAGATAAACGGCACTCCGATTTCTTCGAGCGGATAGTTGTAGCCACCCGGCGCCTTACCCTTGCGTGAGTCCAGATCAAGGTGCTGCATGGCCTTCATGATGCGCAGGTAATCGCCCAGCTGTTTGTCCAGCCGGTCGAAGCAGGTAATGGTTTTATCAAGGAGTTCTCCGGCCGTACTGAAAGGCTTCAATGCCGGCAGACCGTCCAGGTCGGCTTTTGTATCCCACGGCCGCAATACGCTGATAGACGGGTCATTGCGCTGTAGTTTCGCCTTCCGTTCTTCTGCCAGCTCATTAAGCATCGGCACAACGGCACCGGCCACCGATTCGTGGAAATCGACACAGTCCTGGGGTGTATAATCGAAACGCCCCATCGCCGCAAACGAATAATCACGGAAAGACTGAAAACCGGCGTTGGTTGCTACCTGATGGCGCAGCCGGATCAGGGTGTTAAATAATTCATCCAGTGCTTCGTGGTCCTGATAGCGGCGGCCCCATATTTTTTTCCACGCGTCTTCGCGGATAGTGCGGTCGGCCGACTGCAACCGGTCGCTGGCCTGCTGAAGGGTCATTTCGGTCTCGTCGATAATAACGGTCATCGCTCCGGCAATGGCTCCGTATTTCCGCTCTTCGGTCTGTAAATCAGTTTGTAACGGAATGTTTTCTTCTCTGAAAATATCGGTAGACAGCTTCAGCCCGCGAATGGCAATGTCGAAGCCCGCTTCGGTAAGTTCGTCGAGGTAAGGACTGGCCAGTGCCTTTTTATCCAGTTCATTTCCATAAACCGACAGCTGCGGCTGAATTTCACTGATGAAAAAATTCAGGTCGTTGACCAGTGTTTCGCTGGCCGTATCGCAGGTCATCCGGATATAGCGCCACGCAAAGTTCTCGGAGAGATACGACTCCAGTTCGCTCCGGTCGAGAAACCACTGCCGGAGGGCGGCAGCGTTGCCAATGGGGCGTTGCAGCAGGTTATCGAACAGCGGTTGTATATCGGCCCAGGCCGTCAGGGTAAAGTCTTCGCCGATAAACGGCCGGGCCGGGCGCGCCGGTAGTATCAGGGTAGTTGCTTCCATTGATCTGATCGCGTGCATCGGTTGGGATGCAGATACAAAAAATTAACGTGTAAATTTACAGTCTAAGTTTAACCAGTAGCGGTATGGATGAGTTTCTTTCCCGGTTGCGTCACTTCGAAATCCGGATTCGGAAAGCGGTAAACTCACAGATGCGGGGCAGCTTCCGGTCGGTTTTTAAAGGCACAGGACTGGAGTTCAGTGATTTACGTACGTATCAGTACGGCGATGACGTACGGGCCATTGACTGGAACGTATCGTCGAAAGGCGACGGTACCTACGTGAAGGTTTTCCGGGAAGAAAAAGACCAGACCGTTTTTTTTGTGGTGGATGTCAGTGCTTCGCAGCAGGTCGGCCCCCAGCACCGTAGTAAACTGGATGCTACGAAAGAAGTTTGCGGCGTGCTGGCGATGTCGGCCATCCGCGAAGCCAGCCACGTTGGGTTATACTGTTTTTCGGATCAGAAGGAAAAATACCTGAAACCGCAGAGCAGTATGAAAAACGGGTACCAGCTGATCATGAGTCTGCACAAGCTGAAGCCGGAGTCATTGCGGACAAACATTGCCGAAGCCCTGTTATTTACGCTCAATATTCTTAAACGCCGGAGTGTGGTCTTTCTGATTTCTGACTTCATTGACCAGAACTATGATCACCACCTGAAAGCCCTCGCCCGTAAACACGATCTGGTCGTAATTCACCTCTATGACCAGCGCGAAGTAAAACTGCCCCGGCTGGGTATCATTCCGGTGTATGACACCGAAAGCGGCCGGACGGTCTGGGTAAATACCTCGTCCCGCCGCTTCCGTGACAGCATGCGTGCTACCTTCGAGCAGAACCGGTCCCGCCTCGAACGCCTCTGTAAACAATATGATGCCAATTATCTGGCGCTTGATGCGCAGGAGGATTTTGTGCCTAAACTAGTCGAGTTGTTCCGGATCCGGAAATAATCACTACACAAAAACGCGCCGGCCCGAGTAATTGCCCCTGAATTCACGGGGAGTGCATCCGTTTTTTTTCCGGAAAATGCGGTTGAAGTACGAAAGATTGTTGAAACCGCATTTGTAGGCAACCTCAGCCACGGTATGGGTTGTATCAATCAGCATGCGGGAGGCGTGTCCCAGCCGGATTTCGTTGAGGCTGTCGACAAATGTTTTGCCGGTGCGCTTGCGGATAAACCGGCTGAACGAAACTTCCGGCATATTGACGACCTTCGCCACCGAGGCCAGCGAAATGTCTTTTTCGTAGTTTTTGAGCATGTACTCAAACGCTTTTTCAATCCGGCGGCTGTTATAACTGGGGGTTTCGCTGCTGAAGGATGAATTAGCCAGGGTACGCATCTGCCGTGATGTGGACAGGTCGTGTAGAATCGAAAACAGCTCCAGCACCGACTCAAACCCGTTTTTACTGACCAGTGCCTCAATTCGTGGCTTCAGTTGCTGAGCCGTTTCGCGCGAAAACAGAATGCCCTGGCCGGACCGTTCCAGCAACGTCCGGATAAAACTCAGCTGATTACGCTGCAGCATCTGGTTATCAAACAGGTCCCGGTGAAACTGAATCGTTACCTCATGAATATCCCGGCTGTCACACTGGTGATTAAACCAGCCGTGGGGTAAATTACTGCCCACCAGCACCAGTTCAAGATCGTCAATGACATCGGTATGATCGCCGATAATCCGTTTCGCACCAGCCGCATTTTCAATAAAATTCAGTTCAAATTCTTCGTGATAATGAAGCGGAAAGTCAAAGTCTGACTTGTTCCGCTTAAAGAGCATAAAACAGTCACTTTTAGTCAGCGGGGTCATCTCCCGGTAAATAGTGTTCATGATTGCAGATAGGTTAAGGGCTGGTAAAATAGTATTATAAAATACTGCTTTATCAAATATATTAAAAATTAGCTTTTATCAATAGAAATATGCATTCAGCGTATAGCGATTACTATTCAGCGTAGTTAATAAACTAAAATTAATATATATTTTACAATTGAATGATAAAAAAGTACCATTTATAGGGTAAACTCCCTGCCGGGTTTTATTTACTTTTAACAAACCGATTGCACGCTGTCTATACGCATGAAACTGAAGGGGTTGGATATAAGCATCCTTGTCATTTATCTGATTTTAGTGGTTGTTTTAGGGCTGGTCCTGAAAAAGCGGTCTGCTAAAAATAAGGAAGCCTATATGCTTGGTGGAAAGTCGCTGCCCTGGTATATGCTTGGTCTGTCAAATGCGTCGGATATGTTTGATGTCTCGGGTACCATGTGGATGGTCATGCTGGCATTTGTCTATGGCCTGAAAAGTATATGGCTCCCGTGGCTATGGCCCGTATTCAACCAGGTGTTTCTGATGATGTACCTGTCGGTCTGGCTGCGCCGGTCAAACGTGGTAACCGGAGCCGCCTGGATCGGTACGCGTTTCGGCAGCGGACCGGGCGTCACGGCATCGCACGCCATTGTGGTCGTATTTGCCCTGCTGAGCTGCCTGGGATTTCTGGCTTATGGCGTTGTGGGTATCGGCAAGTTTGTGGAGATATTCATACCCTATCACGAGGTTGCGCCTTATCTGCCGTTCCGCTTTCCGGCGTCGTATCTGCCCCATCTTTACGGAATCACGATCTCGGCATTTGCTGTGTTCTACGCCATCCTTGGCGGAATGACCAGCATTGTGATCGGCGACCTGATGAAATACCTGATTATGAGCATTTCGGCTGTTGTTATTGCTGCTATTGCCATGCAGCATTTACAAACACAATCCCTGCGTGTGCCGGAAGGCTGGCTGAATCCGTTTTTTGGCCGTACACTCGACGACCTGAACTGGACCGGCATCATTACGGAGGTTAATGCCAAAATTGCGGCCGATGGCTTTTCGCTGTTCGGCGTGTTTTTTATGATGATGACCTGCAAGGGAATACTGGCCAGTCTGGCAGGCCCGGCGCCGACGTATGACATGCAGAAAATCCTGTCAACAAAATCGCCCCGGGAGGCGGCCAAAATGAGCGGTCTGGTATCGGTTGTGCTGTTGCCCGTGCGCTACGCCATGATTATCGGGTTTACGGTTCTGGCACTGCTGCATTATGATCAGCTCAATCTGGCTTCGGCAAAAGGTATTGATTTTGAACGGTTGCTGCCGTCTGCAATTCTCCGGTTTGTACCGTCAGGGTTAATGGGGCTGTTACTGGCCGGACTGCTGGCGGCGTTTATGGGCACCTTCGCCGGTACGCTGAATGCGGCACAGGCTTACCTTGTCAACGATATTTATCTGAAATACCTGCGCCCTTCGGCCGATAACCGTCAGATTATCCGGATGAACTACGCTGTCGGTTTGCTGGTCGCCTGTGCCGGAATCGCGCTGGGCGTATTTGTGCGTGATGTGAACAGCATTCTGCAATGGATTGTCTCAGCCCTGTATGGGGGCTATGTGGCGGCAAACGTCCTTAAATGGCATTGGTGGCGTTTCAATGCCAGCGGTTTTTTCTGGGGTATGCTGGCGGGTATTATTCCGGCGCTGATTTTCCCGTATGTCTTCACCAATGTTCTGGAACTGTACTACTTTCCCTTGCTGTTTCTGTGCTCCCTGGGCGGTTGCGTTGCCGGTTCACTGCTGACGCCGCCAACGGATATGAATACTCTGAAAACGTTTTACCGGACTGTCCGGCCCTGGGGATTCTGGGGGCCGGTACATGATCGGGTTGTTGCGGAGGAGCCTGATTTTGTCCCCAATAAAAACCTCGGTATCGATGCGTTTAATGTGGTAGTGGGTGTTATCGCTCAGTGTACGCTGACCCTTCTGCCGATATACCTGGTTTTAGGCATGCACAAGGAGCTGGGCCTGACGCTTTGTGTGTTGCTGGTATGCAGCCTGATTTTAAAGAAAACGTGGTGGGACCGGCTCTCCGCCGAAGCGCCGCCGGAAATACACCGGACAGGGTATAACAGGATGGGGATCTATCTGCGGCAGGAATGATTTTTTCTGACAGGATTACAGGATAAACATGATTTTGACGTACATCCGGTAATCCTGTCAATAACACGCATTAGGCGAAAAGCCGCTGAATGCTTTCTTCGGCATAGCCGCAGCTGCTGGTCATACCTTTACCGCCGATGGCTGTCCGGATATGAATCAGTGTATCCGGATCATGCTCAAATAAGTTGCCTTGCGGTTCCTGCGCATAATATCCCGCCCATGTCTCCGTGATGGCCGATACATCGAACGTAACAATCCGGTTTGCCTCCCTGATCATCAGCTCGTTGATATACTGAACGTTGTTGAAACCCAGTTCGCCCAGCCGGCCGACCGGTGCGTATTCGTGCGAGTCGCCGACGATAATGCTGCCGTCAACCGCTTTTTTGAAGAGAATATGAATGCCCCATTCTCGGAGCTCCTGCAGGTAGTCCGGCGTTTTCAGACCGGCGAACGAAGGACATTCCGAAAACGACTCGTACCGGCGGATGGTTAGTCCCGTCAGAATATTCCCTTCGAGCGGAACCGACGGCATGGCCACCGTGCGCATCATCTGTAGCTTGCTGACGACAATACCACTATCCGTAAATACCTCCGGAAACAACAGATTAAATTCGTGCCCGCCACAAATAAGTAACTGGCCTGCTGTCAGCTTTTTACCGCCGGCCAGACTGACCGTAACCTGTTGGCCGTTGCTGTCGCAGCCGACAACAGCCGAATTATACAGGAACCTCACATTGGCAAACTGGTCCTGCATATACTGTTGAAGCCGGTGGATAAACAGGTTAGGCTCCACACTGATTTCCTGCGGGAAAAACAGCGCCTCGCGGGCGTAGCTTTCGCGGATAACCGGGTATTTCTGAAGAAGTTGCCGGGTTGATAACAATTCGCCTGCATAGTCTTTATCCGAGAATTGCTGCTGTACCTCATGAAGCAGTTGTTGCTCGTCGTCGTCAGAGGCGATGTAGACAGAGCCATTCTGCCGCACCGACAAATCGGCTTTTGCCTGAAGGGCCTTGTAGATTTCCAGACCGCGCCGGCCGTATTCGAACCAGCGTCCGGTCATCCCCGACGGTACTACCTGCCCGAAATTCCGCACAGTAGCCTGCTGCGCGCGGTCATCTTTTTCCAGTACAAGTACCTGTAATCCCCTGGTCGCTGCGTGGTAGGCATGAAACGTGCCCAGAATACCCCCGCCAACCACAATCAGATCGTATGCCATGTTCAAAAGGTCAATTGACGGGCAAAAATATACCTTGCCTTTTAATTAGGTGTTGATTTGAGGCTGCTTATGGTAAATAATAACACTAAAAAAATATACCTGTGCGTAAGCGTGCTTTATTTTGTGAAACAGTACAGCAACGTCTTATTCATAGTACTTAACTGTAGAAAGCAATGGCCATCCGATTGGTTGTTTTTGATATGGCGGGCACTACGGTGCGTGACCGGAAAGAAGTAGAAACGTGTTTTGCCAAAGCAGCACGACAAACCGGCCTGACGGTTTCCGATGAGCGGATTACGGCCGTGCAGGGCTGGTCTAAGCGGTTTGTGTTTGAAACACTCTGGGGCGAACAGCTCGGTACAGACCATCTTGAGTTGACGGCTCATGTCGATGAGTCGTATGATCTTTTCCGGCAGATTCTGGAAGAACACTATCAGACGGAGCCGGTGTATCCGACCGAAGGCTGCCTCGATACCTTTCAGTGGCTGCACGATCAGGGAATTGCCATTGCCCTGACAACGGGCTTTTACCGCAAAGTAACGGATATGATCCTGCACAAGCTGGGCTGGGATGCCGGCCTGAACGATCAGCGGACCGGCACGCCCGATAGCCTGATTCAGATGTCGGTGGCGAGCGATGAGGTAGCCGCCGGCCGGCCGGCACCGGATATGATTCAGAAAGTAATGCAGACACTGAACGTTACGGATCCGGCTGAGGTGATAAACATCGGTGATACACCGTCCGATCTGGAGTCGGGTCGCCGGGCGGGAGCGCGGCTGAGCCTGGGCCTGACGAACGGTACGCATACGCATGCGCAACTAGCCGCCTGTCCGAACGATGGCCTGTTGGCCTCACTGGCTGAGCTGCCGGCGGTAATCAGCGCGTTAAACGCATAAAAAAAGGGGCGCCTTGCGGGCGCCCCTCTGCTCATTCAGTGTAGTTATAGATTATAGAATATCCGTAACCGTACGCCGGCCGAAGTAGAATTCAGCGAGTAGGTATTGGTAATGATCGGAACCGATAGATACGGACTAGCCTGTATTGACGCATGCCGTAATGTTTTTTCAATCCCTACAGAAACCAGCATGTTATGCATGTATTTCTTCGGATACTGAATTAACAGAGTAGCATCGGTAAAATCTCTCGGACCCCGCATATAATTAAAGGCAATCCTTTCGCGGTTGTCGATATTGATACTGGCACCCACGGTCGGCGTTACTGCCCAGTATTTAGGCAGGTTCAACCGGTAACCAATCGTAACCGGCACTTGCCAGGTCATGGTTTGCCGCGTAATGTTCAGGATCTGAAACTTCGGATCAATACCACCAGCATAATATTTCCGGAAGTTTTGCTTGGTTTTGCTCTCATAGTGTTCATCCGTCAGGAATGACCCGCCGGAAAGATTTACGCCCATGAGACCAACACCGGCAATCCAGTTTTTGCCCAGCCGGAGTTCACCGGAAATGCCGGCTCCCCATTGTTTAACCCCGTATGTACCGCCGGCACCGATCCGCCAGTGCCAGTCGGGAATCGGTTCTTTAATAACCGGTGCCGTACCGGCGAAGGCCGGCATCAGCATACGGCGCATACGCCGGGTAATGCGGCTCATCCCTTCTTCATAGTACACTGAGTCGACCGTCAGCAGGTGAGATTCCAGTTCTTCGACATTGGCCAGACCCCATGCCTGTCGTTCAGGCTGTCCGGCATTCATGCCGGCTGGCTGCGATGGGTAGGTATAGGCTGAGGTACTGGACGATCCGCCGTTACCGCCATTGCCACCGGCATAATTGCCGGAGCGCTGGTTGTACGGGTCATAAGTACCCCCTTGCCGGTTAGCCTGCCGGTTGCGGCCGGCTGCATATTTCGGGGAGCCGGTTTCCTGCCGGAAGTCTCCGTTGCGGAACCGGTTTTTTGATGTGTTACCGGCATTGGCCAGATCAGCAGGATTACCTGCATTTACCGGATTTGATACGTCAGAAGTAGCAGTTTTTTCGTTAGCTGACTGGTTAGGTGAGTGAATGGATGGTACTGCATTTGCTGATTGTTCAGTATACTGCGTTTCGGCCGGTGATCGTCCATAGGCGAAATGCTCAGATGGCTGTCGTTTCCGGAACGACGGGTCAACGGGGTCATCCGACAGTTTGCCATCCCATGATGGCATGCCTGAACCGGTGCCCGGCCGGTCGATATACCGCGTGATATATACCGTATCAGTCTTCTGTAAAACCGGTGCCGGCGCCTGTTTCAGCTCGGTTACCTTATTCTGCAGAGTCTGTACTTCATTATGCAGCTGCTCATTGGCGCTGTACTGGACGTAAATAATCGCGGAAAGTCCTGCGGCTGCCATCATTCCGGCACCGGGCAGGACCCATTGAGGAAGCGCTGGTTGAAAGACCCCTCCGCCATGCATCTGCATTGTACGCTGCATCTGCACCCAGTCTTTATCACGGAAAACCGGCTCATCGACGCTTTCCATTTTCCGGCGGATCTGGTCGCTGAATTTATCGGGTTTCATGAGGGGTCGTTAGAAAAAAATGAGGATAATTCATCTTTATTAGTTGCTGAAGTCGTTGCCGCGCACGTAGAAAGTGTGACCGGACGGTAGCCTCATTTGCGGGTAGCAAATCGGCTACTTCACGTAAACTATAGCCATCAATGACATGTAAATTGAATACTGTCCGCCAGGCCGGCGGCAGCTCCTGTACGAGTGCTAAAATCTCGTCGGCAGTAATGTAGCTGACTACATCATCGTCGAACGGGACATCCGGTACATTGTCAAGTCCGATGTGCGGATCAAACTTGTGAAATTTCCGGTAATAACTGATTGCTGTGTTGACCAGGATTGTGCGCAGCCAGGCTTTAAAGGGCTGGTTTGTGTCGTACTGCTGGATATGCTGGAAAACTTTCAGAAAGCCTTCATTCAATACTTCTTCAGCCTCTTCAATAGTAGACGAATAGCGCAGACAAATGCTCTTGGCGTAGCCGAAGTACTGTTTAAAAAGTACCCGCTGTGCCTGAGCACTGTTCTCCCGGCAGGCAATAATGACGCTTAACAGGTCATTCTCCTCAAATTTTGTGCGCTTACGGAACAGCAAGGACGATAAGATTTTAGTAGATCATTTACCAACACTAGTATGTACGCTAAACAGGGAACGAACGTTGCAGAAGAAAGCGGAAATTTTTTAACAAAAAATAAGAAAAAAATCACGATCCCTGCAACGCGGGCCTGAATACCGGCGTAATGATGTTTGAAAGCCGCTAAAAATGGCCAGTCAGATATGATTACGAAGCATTTAAAGATATTAGTGATCGGTGGCAGTACTGCCCGGGGAGAAGCCTTAGGTGCCGGAAACAGCTTTGCCGAACAGTTTGCGCGTCGTATTGAACAGTCTGGGCAACAGGTATTTATTGAATACCACACACCAATTGATCTCAATAAGGTTACGAATGTGCTCTATTACCTGAATATTCACCGGTATGACCTCATACTGCTGCAGATGGGCCATTCGTTTTTGACAGAGCCTGAGCACTTCGGTGAATTACTTGCCCGCAAAACGCATCAGCCGGCAAATACGATGATTCCGTGTGTAGAGGAGACGGTCGTGATGCCTGTCGGCGGCGGCTGGTTCAGCAACGTAAAGGGATGGGTGAAAGCCGGTATGCTGCATCTGCTTAATTCGGTCAGCCGTATTGGCCGGATGCGCGATCTGGTGTATTACCTGAGCGATGCGCTGCATTATCTGCAGCCCTATGGCTACAAGGTTGTTCTAATGACGCCGGTACCCGACCAGTCACCCGTAACGGGCTGGCTACGCCGGGAAGGCCGGAATCTGTTTGTGCGTATGGGTGGGGCCTATGGCGTTCCTGTATTTGATACACAGGCACATATCGGAAAAGGCGACGAATATTTTGCCGCCCCGGCCGGCAATCGCCTGAGTGCGGTAAGCCAGGAATTACTGGGCAGTGAGTTATACGATTTTTATGAAAGCCTGATGGCCAGACAACGCCGGGAAGCCGCAGCCCGGGCCAGTTTCCGGCGCAGGCTCCCCCGTGACAATTAATTAATAGTACAGAATGATGAACCGGTATGAATTTCTTAAATCGCTTGGTTTTGGCGGTGCCGCGCTGATGGTGTTGCTGACATCATGCCGACAGGAGGAGATCGTGAAACCGGATGGACCAGTAGATTTTGAACTCGATCTTGAATCGCCCGATAACGCCGTATTACGGGTCAAGGGCGGGTATGTCGTCGCAAACGGTGTTGTTGTGGCCCGTACGTTCCATGGGCTGTTAGCCGCTGCAAACCGGACCTGCAGCCACCAGAAAAATAACACCGTAGTCTTTCAGGATAATGAATTTTATTGCCCTGTTCATGGTGCCAGATTCGATTCAAAAGGCTTCGGCCTGAACGATTATGGTAAAAACGGATTGCGTGTCTACAAAATCATGCCGCTGCCGGATAACAAAATACGTGTCTTCTCTTAAGTTTCAATTCAATTATACGTTAACCGCTTAATTTTTAGGTACAATGAAAAAGCAATTAGTGCTTGGGCTCCTTGCTATTGGTTTTGCCCTGACTATGAATGCCTGTAACAATGATCAATCATCAGTATCTCCGGATGATTCCGCTACGGCTACAGGAGCAGCCCGCGCTGCTACAGACTCGGTCGGCTTTCACAGCAAGAAAAAGCTGACAAAAATCGAGACCTCAGCGCTCCCGTCGGCTGTAAGCAGCTACATCACCACAACTTATGCCGGTGCTACCGTTGATTATGCCGCTAAAGATGACGACGGCAACTATTTTGTCGGTATTACGCAAAACGGAACACGAAAAGCACTTCTTTTCAACGCTGATGGTACGTTTAACCACGAACTGGCGCTGAAAAAAGGACCTGGCAAAGGACCGGGTGGTAAGCGTGATAGCCTGGCTCAGGTAGCGATTACCTCTCTGCCGTCGGCGATTACCAGCTACATCAGCGCCAATTATGCCGGAGCTACCGTCAATATGGCCGTGAAAGATGACAATAGAGGTTATCTGGTCATGATCACGGTAAATGATACCAAGAAGACCTTGTTATTTAATACCGATGGTACGTTTAATCAGGAGCTGGTTAAGGTATTGCGCGGTAAAGTAACCGAAGTGGCTGCCGCTGATCTGCCTGCCGCGATCACGACGTATATTACTACCAATTACGCCGGGGCAACGGTGAAAAAGGCAGGAAAACTGACTGATGGACAGTTTGTGGTGATGATTCAGCAAACAAGCGGCAAACCACTTAGCCTGCTGTTTGCAGCAGACGGCACATTCAAACAGGTGCTGAAACATCGTTAAGAGACCATTTATGTACCGGAGCTCCGGCTCCGGTACCGTTTATATATTTTTTCTGATCTGATCTTATCGAACAAAACTTTACATCATTCAGTGAAAGACCATGAAACGCCTGGGCATTTTTGTTTGGCTGTTAATGGAAGGAATAACGGGGTTTGCGCAAAGTGTTACGGAGTATTATCAACCTCCTGCCGAGCGTCTTGGCCGCCTAAGTCCTTTACTGGAAACCCCCGACTGGGATCAGAGTAAGCGTAAAACTGCCTATAAACAGGCCAACTTTGAGCGGTTGTTGGCCCGCTACGGAAACGCTTACATTACTGACCGGTGGTATGTGGGGCTCGATGGTTTTTTGCGTACCGATAAAAGCGGACTAAGCCAGACATTCAACGGCTTAGTATCAACAAAGGCTGTCAGCCAGTTAGGCTGGAGTGCTATGATCGGTTGGGTCGGGCGGGAAAAATGGGCTGCAGAAATTGGTTACGCCCGATCCGCCGTTCATACACTGTTTATCATTAACCAGCAGTCGCCGTTACGGATTCAGGCTGATAACGACAAACAGGGCATTGTATTCAGAGGCAAGCGGCTGATGCGTTTTCAGCAGCTGCCTCAGCTGAACGGTAAAGGTGGTTTATGGCTGGGACTAGGCTTCTGGCTGTTACCAAATGCGCCGAAAGACCCCTCAACGGTGCATTTAGTAGGCTATACGGCCAGAAATCCCCGCAGCCGCCCTGACACGTTGCGGCTGGTGTCTAACACCACGGTCAGTCCGCATGTGACAGGCATGATAGAGGCCTCGGCTGAATATACAGCCCACGTCGGCAGACGTACAGAGATGAGTTTTTTTGTCCGCAGAAACTGGGGACTTGGCAGTTCACTGACAACCAACCTGACTTATCAGGTGAACAGTAATGAATTGCAGACGGCCTGGTTGCGCGGAAAGGGTACAGGCTGGTCAATCGGGATTGCGTTGCGGTATAACTACGCACGGCAATATGACCTGAGGGGGATGCACCGGATCGGTGATTTACAGGGAAACCGAAAGCAGAAATAACCTGATGAATGGGCCTCAGATACGCATTTGAGGCATATTCAACTGCTGAATATTTATATGTGGAGTAGTAAAGGGCATCTGGCATCTGCTGGTGCCCTTTTTTGTTGGCGGGTCGTTGCAGCCGGCTTGTAATTAACCTTTTTTAACAAAATTATAACCTTATCCCTGCAACAGACGGTTTGGGCCGGACGTACGGAAGTAGACAAAGGCCTTTGTACTCGTACTCAATTTTAAACCTAACTAGTTGCCGTATGAACAATTTACAACAACGCACTACCGTTCAGCAGCGCAAGCAAAAAACGTTTTATTCAAGAAATACAGTTGTCGGGGCCGTCAATGGCCTGACCATGGTGATGGCATGGGTTTTAGCCGGTGGGTTTTTAGTTAGCTGCGCGAGCAGTGATTCAACGAGCCCGCTGGGCGACTGGCGTCACCGGTCAGATTTTGAAGGGGTAGCCCGCAACGCACCGGCCGGTTTTGTGATTGGTAATGTGGCCTATGTCGGTACCGGGTCTAATGCGGACAATGAGCGTCTGAAAGACTTCTGGGCCTATGACAGCAACAAAAATACATGGACACAGCTGGCAAATTTCGGGGGTGTGGCACGGTATGCCGCCACCGGTTTTTCGGTAGGAAACAAAGGATATATCGGTACAGGGCTGGATGTGAACAGCGACCGCCTGAAGGACTTCTGGGGATACGACCCTACCACAAATACGTGGAAGCAGACGGCTGACTTTGGCGGAACAGCCCGCCGCAATGCGGTTTCATTTACGGTTGGCAGTAAAGGCTATGTCGGTACCGGTTTTGACGGCAATTACCTGAAAGACTTCTGGGCGTATGATCCGGCAAGTGACCAGTGGACAAAAGTTGCCAGTTACGGCGGCGCCAAGCGCATCGGGGCGATCAGCTTTGTCATTAACGGACTGGCGTATGTTGGTACCGGTAACAACAACGGTACCGCTGAAAAAGACTGGTGGGCGTATGATGCCTCAAGCGATACCTGGATTGAAAAAGGTGATTTCGAAAGTGATGAACTGGTGGCCCGTAGCTATGCCGTCGGGTTTGCGATTGGCTCAAACGGTTACGTGACACTGGGCGACGGCACAACGACAGTCTGGAAATATGACCCGGTTGCGGATAGCTGGAGTGAAAACGGTACGTTCGAAGGCGCCACTCGGGCGTATGCGTTCGGGTTTGCCATCAACGGGAAAGGCTATGTAACCATGGGTAGTAACGGCACGAGCCGGTTTGATGATTTGTGGGAGTTTGATCCAACCGTAGCCCAGGATACCAGTGAAAACTAAACGGCTTAACCTGACAAGGCTGATTATTGTTGTGGCAGGCCTCGCCGGTTTGCTGGCTTTCCAGTACTATAAGAGCAAGCCGCAGTATCAGCTTCATGTGTTTAATACACGGCAGGGCTGGGGCTATACCATTGTCAGTCACGGCGATTCGCTGATTTACCAGCCGACTATTCCGGGCGAGGCCGGCCGGAATGGATTTGCACGGGCCGAAGACGCCCGGCAGGTTGGTCAGCTTGTCATTCAAAAAATGGAAAACGGTCATTTTCCCCCGACGCTAACGCAGGCCGACCTTACTCAACTGGGCGTTACGGCCCACTAGACAATACCCAAACTACATGATGCGATCCTTATTTCGCTCCGGCCTGCTGCTTGCAGTTGCCGGAGCCTCGCTGATGTCATGCCTTTCCGGAGACCCCGATGTCGGGCAGAGTGTTATTGATCCTTATCAGTTACAGACACAGCTGGTGGATTCCATTACGGTAAAAACCTATACCGTGATTGAGCCGGATTCGTTTGTGACAGCCACCGACAGCAGCATCCTGATCGGGCAATGGGCCGATACGCAAACGGGCAGGCTTCTGGCAAAAGGCTATGCGTCAGTAGACTATGCCACCCATTCACTGGCAGATCAGGCCGGTGTCCGGTTTGATTCGCTGGTACTGGAACTGCCTTATTCGTTTTCATACGGCGATACGACAAAAGCGTTTACCCTGCGGGTGCATACCTTGCAGGGTGCGCTGTCGGCAGGGGCCACGTATTACAACTACAGCTCGGCCGCATATGAACCGACACCGCTGGTCAGCAAAACCTTTGTTGCTTTGGGACGGGGTGAGAACCGGCAGATCCGGATGCGTTTATCGGATGCGCTGGGACAGGCCTTCTTTGCAAAACTGGTCAGTAAGGAAATCAACGATACCGAAACCATGTGGGCCTACTGGAAAGGATTTGCCTTTACCAACGGAACAACTGACAACGTTATCTGGGGGATTAATACCTGGGCCGAAGCAACCGGCCTGCGGCTGTATTATCACCTGACCGATATGGAAAAAACGGTATCGTCGGTGCGGTTTCCGTTGGGGGGGACACATTTTACGCAACTGACTAACGACGCTGCCGGCTCGGCCATGCAGTCGCTTAAGTACAAACCACAGGTGCTGGCCAGCACGGCGACGGGGCATCAGACAGCCATCGGTGTGGGGGTTGGCTTCCGGACACGGATTGAGTTTCCGTACCTGAGTCAGTTTGCCAAACCGGATGCCTATCTGGGGCTGAATCTGGCACAGCTGCAGATCAGTCCGGTGCGGAAAGTACTCTATGATAATACGCCGCCACCTGACCAGCTGGCACTTTATGAAACAAACTCGCAGAATGAGCTTGTCAGTACGGTACCGGCGCTGGCCACCGGTGCTACCAGTGCCGTAGCCGCCTATCAATACCTGCCGAATGAACTGGAATTGTCAGACATGTATGTGTTTGATATTACGAAATACATCGGCGATATCCTGAAAGGCGATGCCGTTAACCGGCCCCTGATACTAACCGTGCCTGCGAGTACCGTCAGTCTGAAAACAGCGCTCCGGCGGGTGATGGTTGGCGATCAGGAATTGTCAACTGACCGGATCCGGTTACGGATTATCCTGACATCAGGACTTTGAGGTATAAAGCCTCCCTGCGAACGACCGTTGCCGTTGCAGGGAGGCTTTTTTCAGAATCAGGCAACCTGATAGCGCAGGCTTTCGCGGGTTGGCGCCCCGCGTAAAATAAACCACGCCAGACGTACATTCCGGCCGTTTTTCAGGCACCGGCGGCCAATCTTGATCGTATAAAACAACCGCATGATCAGCTGCACCGGCCGGCCGGTATGTTTCCGGAAATAGTGAAACAACGATATGTAGTACTCTTTCTCGGCGGCCGGCCCCGGTGCTGTGCTGCCGCCGCCGATGTGCAGGAATTTTACATCCGGCACCAGAGCAGCCTTCCAGTTTAACCGGCGGAGTTTCAGGCAAAGATCTTCTTCTTCGCAATACAGAAAATACGACGGATCAAAACCACCCGCCTCCCGGAATGCCTTTGCCCTGACAAACAGGGCACTACCCATAATGACCGGTACCTGTATCGGTTCATGATACGTTTTCCCGCGTTTCGGGTATTCTGCCGGATTGAACCAGCGTACCACGGAGTGCCCTAACAACTTGGAACCGACAGTGGGAAAATACGTAAACGACGGATCAGGATTACCGCAGGGACGAATCATTTGCCCGGTGCAGATGCCGACATCGGGATGAGTATCCATAAACCCGGCCAGGCGGTGGCACAGGTCATCCAGCAACAAACAGTCATTATTCAGGAAGAAATAATACGCCGAAGCGGGATCTGCGACCTGCAACCCGAATAAATGCCCGCCCGAAAAACCAAGATTACGGTCACTGCGGACAAGTTTGAGCCGTGGATCCGGCAGTAACGCGGTAAGCTTCTCATAATCGCTGACAGACGAGCCGTTATCGACTACAATTATTTCATAGTCAGACGTTACACTCTGCTTTCTGACTGATTCAACACAATCCAGCGTGTGGTGGCTGGAGTTGTAGTTGATGACAACAAGGGAGATTTTCATGATAAATAGGGATGCGGCCTACTTTAGTTATGGTTAGCTTTTTTACTACGCACATAATTGCAGCATTATTGTGCCCGCCGGATAGAGTCAAAAAATGGGTTTACGGTTGGGAGGCGGGCCGGCAGAAAATAGAAAACGGGATGGAACGTTTTATTTTTTTAGTAAGGAGAGAATCAAAAAACCGTATTTTTATGTTTTCTCCATATGCAGAAACGGTATTGCTTTATAGCTAAATTTCTGCCATTTTCGCAGGCTTTTTTTTAGGACTTACAAAACGCGACCGCACGAGCGGACTGCCTATTTTATGCGCCGGACAAAGGGATGAAGACCTACTACGACCTCATTGACCAGACGTTTGAATTCCCGACATTAGAATTCAACGTTGAGAACGACTCACTGTTGTTCAACAATGTACCGCTGATGGACATTGTTAAGGAATACGGTACGCCACTCAAAATCACGTATTTGCCGAAAATTACGGAGCATATTGAGCACGCTAAGCTGCTGTTCAAGAATGCCATGAAACGGCACAATTACAAGGGGAGTTATACGTACTGTTATTGCACGAAGTCATCCCATTTTCGGTTCGTGCTCGACGAGGCACTGAAGAATAACATTCATATCGAAACGTCGTCTGCCTATGATATTCCCATTATCCGGGAGCTGTATAACATGGGCAAGCTAAACCAGAATACGTATATTATCTGTAACGGCTACAAACGGCCCCTGTATACTCAGTATATCAGCGAGCTGATCAATGATGGCTATACCAACTGTATTCCGGTTCTCGATAACCTGAAAGAAATCGAAGCCTATGAGTCGGCGGTTACCGCAGAAACCGTAAACCTTGGCATACGGATTGCTACAGATGAAGAACCGAACTTTGCGTTCTATACATCACGGTTAGGCGTTCGTTACAGCGATGTCAATGAGTTATACCGGAGCAAAATTCAGCATAGTAAGAAGTTCAAGCTCAAAATGCTGCACTTCTTCATTAACACCGGTATTAAAGACAGTGCCTATTACTGGAGTGAGCTGAGCCGCTTTATGTATAAGTACTGTGAACTGCGTAAAATTTGTCCTGATCTTGATTCAATCGACATTGGGGGTGGTCTGCCGATTCAGACGTCGTTCCAGTTTAAGTACGACTATCAGGCCATGATCGATCAGATTGTTGAGAGTATTCAGTGGATCTGTAATAAAAATAACGTACCGGTTCCGCATATATTTACCGAGTTCGGTAGCTATACAGTAGGCGAGAGTGGTGCGGTAATTTATAGTATCATTGATCAGAAGCTCCAGAACGATAAGGAGTTATGGTATATGATCGACGGGTCGTTTATTACGCAGTTGCCGGATTCGTGGGGACTCGGGCAGAAATACATCATGCTGGCAGTAAACAATTGGGACAATCCGTATCAGAAAGTCAATCTGGGTGGACTCACCTGTGATTCCCATGACTTTTATAACACGGAGGCTCACAGTGCCGACTTGTACCTGCCTATTTTTGATCAGGAGGTAGAAAACCAGTATGTAGGTTTCTTCCACACGGGTGCTTATCAGGAGTCACTGGGCGGATATGGCGGTATTCAGCACTGTCTGGTGCCGGCTCCGCAACACGTTATCGTCGATAAGGATGAGAACGGTAATTTCCGGACCCGGTTATTTGCTCCTGAGCAAAACAGCGAAGTAATGCTGAAGATACTCGGCTATAATTCAGCGGAACCAGGACCAACTGAGCTTGATGCCACCGAGGCTGCTGATGAACGGGAAGAACAGGAAGAGTTAATAGAAAAAGACTGATAACATGAAAAAGATTTTAGTTCTTGGTAGTCTTCTTGCTGTGCTGACTATGAGTGCCTGCGCCCGTAAAGGCGCGTGTCCTGCTTATGGAACAACGCAGAAGGTGACTCCGGCATCGCAGCAAACCGCTTAACGTACCGCGCCCGTCACCAGCTCAGCCGCTTCTGAAGATAATTCCTCTTCAGAAGCGGCTGATTGTTTTGTTACTGTTCCAGCACCAGTTCAGCGGCTTTCAGTAGATCCGTAGCATGTTTGTCGGCTACCGCCGGCTGGTTCGGAATCTGGTGATTGATATAAATTGTACGGACGCCCACCCGCTTTCCGGCCTGCATATCGCGCAGCGCATCACCGAAAATCCACGAGCTGTCGACGTCGATATTGTATTTGGCAATGGCTTTCTCCAGCATAAGCGAATCCGGCTTCCGCGTCAGCGAGCGGCTGGTATAATCCGGATGATGCGGACAATAATAAATATCGTCAATCAGGTTGCCGCAACAGTCCTGGAGGTAGCTGTGGCAGCGCATGACATCATCACGTGTGTATAGTCCTTTAGCAATACCGGCCTGGTTGGTGACTACAATCAGCAGATAACCGGCATTTTTTAACAGACGAAGCCCTTCCGCTACGCCCGATGGGATAACCATGTCCTCTACGCGGTACACGTAATCAGAACGATCTTCATTCAGGACCCCATCTCTGTCCAGAAAAACGCACTTATTCATAGATAACGAGTAATTCCCTTAGCTTCTACTTTCTTAACTCTCTTACAAGAGTACTATTTATTATTTAAAAATTGTAATAAAAGTAAGGGTGTGAGTAAAAAAATGATTTTGTACCGGAATGAAAAAGCCCGGTTTGCAGACCGGGCTTTTTCTATACTTACTTTAATGTAGCAAGGCTTTCCTGTAAGGCTTTAATTTTAGCCTCGGCGTCGGCCAGCTTTTGCCGTTCTTTATCAACAACATCCGGCTTGGCATTGGCCACAAACCGTTCGTTTGACAGCTTTTTGAGCACTGAGTCGCGGAAACCGATTGAATACGCCAACTCTTTTTCCAGGTTAGCGGCTTCCTGTTCGGCATCGATTTCGCCGGCGATGTCAACAAAAAACTCATCACCTTTAATCACAAACGATGTGCCGTTTGCTTTGTCTGATACGAATGAAACGCCGGATACCATCGCCATTTTTGCAATCAGACTCTCAAAGCGTGCAAACCGCTCTGATGTTTCCGTTTTAATCGCCAGCGGCAACGGTGTTTTCGGACTGATCTGCTTGCTGTTCCGGATATTCCGGATATTGGTCACTACGTCGAAGAGCAGCTCAAAATCAGCCAGTAACGTATCGTCGACACCGCCTGCCTGCGGGAACTGGGCCAGACAGATCGTTTCACCTGGTTGCCGCTCGCGGATTTCCTGCCAGATTTCTTCCGTAATAAACGGCATGAACGGATGTGCCAGACAAATCAGCTGTTCGAAGAAGTTGATTGTGGCGTCGTACGTTGTCCGGTCAATCGGCTGCTCAAAACCAGGCTTGATCATTTCCAGATACTGCGAACAGAAATCATCCCAGATCAGCTTGTAGATGGATTGCAGTGCATCCGAAATCCGGAATTTCTCGAAATGGTCATTTACCTCAACCAGCGTCTGGTTTAGCTTGGCAGCAAACCACTGCACCGGCAACCCGTTTGCGCCGCCATCGACAACCGACCAGCCTTTAACGAGCCGGAAGGCGTTCCAGAGTTTATTGTTAAAATTCCGGCCCTGCTCACAAAGTTTTTCGTCGAACAAGAGGTCATTTCCGGCGGCCGAGCTGAACAGCATACCCGTACGTACGCCGTCGGCCCCGTACTGCTCGATCAGCACCAGCGGGTCCGGCGAATTACCGAGCTGTTTCGACATTTTACGGCCCAGCTTGTCGCGTACCATGCCCGTAAAATAGACGTTGCTGAACGGCTTCTGTCCCTTGTATTCGTAACCGGCGATAATCATCCGGGCAACCCAGAAGAAAATAATATCGAAACCGGTAACGAGCGTATTGGTCGGATAATAATACTTGATATCTGCATTATCCGGGTCTTTCAGCCCGTCGAATACCGACATCGGCCACAACCACGAGGAGAACCACGTGTCGAGTACGTCTTCGTCCTGCGTCAGGTCGGCTTCCGTCAGGGCAAATAACTGTAGCTCACGCTGTGCCTTCCGGAGCGCCTCCCGCTTGTTTTTAGCCACGATGATGGTCCCGTCCTGCATATAGAACGCCGGAATCTGCTGGCCCCACCACAGCTGCCGGCTGATACACCAGTCGTGCGGATTTTCCATCCAGGCACGGTACATATTTTTGAACTTCGGCGGTACCAGCTGAATTGTGTCATTCATGACGTTTTCGAAGGCGGGCTTCGAAATATCCTTCATTTTCAGGAACCACTGCAGCGAAAGCTTCGGCTCAATAACGGCATTGGTACGTTCCGAGAAGCCGACATTCGATTTATATTCTTCGGTTTTTACCAGGTAGCCTTTTTCTTCGAGGTCTTTCAGAATGGCTTTGCGGGCGGCAAACCGATCCATACCGACGAAAATCTGCGCTTTGTCGTTCAGGGTACCATTATCGTTCAGAATATCAATAACCGGCAGTTTGTGTTTGATGCCCAGTTCGTAGTCATTCTGATCGTGTGCAGGCGTAACTTTCAGACAGCCCGTACCGAAATCCATCGTTACGTATTCGTCCGTAATGATCGGGATCGCCCGGTTAACAAGCGGAATCAGTGCTTTTTTGCCGTGCAGGTGCTTATACCGTTCATCGTTCGGGTTAACGCAGATGGCCGCATCGGCCATGATGGTTTCCGGCCGGACGGTGGCAATGGTAATGAATTCGCCTTCGCTGCCGTCAATCGGGTACTGGATGTACGACAGCTTCTGCTGCACCTCCTTCATAATTACCTCTTCGTCGGAAACGGCCGTCAGCCCCTGCGGATCCCAGTTGACCATCCGGACGCCGCGGTAAATCTGACCTTTTTCGTACAGGTCAACGAAGACATCGATTACCGAATCATAGAGCGCCGGCTCCATGGTAAAGCGGGTCCGGTCCCAGTCACACGAAGCGCCCAGCTTCCGAAGCTGTTTCAGGATAATGCCGCCGTATTTGTGCGTCCATTCCCAGGCGTGTTCCAGAAACTTCTCACGGGTCAGGTCATGCTTGTTGATGCCCTGTTCTTTCAGCATGGCAACCACCTTGGCTTCGGTGGCAATACTGGCATGGTCGGTACCGGGCACCCAGCAGGCATTTTTGCCTTCCATCCGTGCTTTCCGGATCAGTACATCCTGAATCGTGTTATTCAGCATGTGGCCCATGTGCAGGACCCCCGTTACGTTTGGCGGCGGAATAACGATGGTATACGGCTCCCGTTCGTCGGGAGTTGATTTGAAAAACTGATTATCCAGCCAATACTGGTACCACTTTTCCTCAATGTCTCTGGGATTATATGTTTTCGAAACCATGCAGCTTGAAATTTGTACCGATGTCCGGAAAATGTGCGGGAACAAACACGTAACGGTTCCCGGACGGATTTGTCGCGGACAAAAACAATTCTACAAAAATAAAGCCCTCCGGGAAATAAACCGGTGCTAATAAGAATTCTCTTGATTAATAAGGGGTTTAATCCGTAGTTTTTTGAAAAATCTTTCTCTGGTCAAAAAGATTTCGTATCTTTGCGGCCTTATTAGCGGAAGACTGTGGTGAACGAGTTGCGCAAATACGACATCCATATTATCGGGCTGGAAGAAAAACGGTACGAGTATGACTTTGAATCGGGCGATACCTTCTGGGAAGCGCTTGAGCAGGAGTTGGTTACGAAGGGTACTGTGCATACGCATCTGACACTTGATAAATCGTCGACAATGATCCGGCTGGATTTTCATATCCGGGGAACTGTCGAGCAAACCTGTGATCGCAGTCTGGATCTGTATGATGAGCCAATTGATGTGCAGCACCTGTTGCTGCTGAAGTTCTCGGATCATAACGAAGAGCTGACAGATGAGATTGAGCTGATTGAGCGGAACACAGCTACGATTAATGTGGCCCGGTACATTTTCGAATTCATCGGTATTTCACTGCCCATGAAGCGGCTTCATCCCCGCTTTCGGGATGAGGAGGAAAACGACGATGACCCGGAAAGCGACGTGAAGTTAATTTATCGTTCGGATGCGGACGAGGCCGTAGATGAAGACCAGCCACCGGTTGATCCGCGCTGGGAAGCACTCCGGAAACTTAATAATAATTAAACGGTATAGTTGTACTGTTTTTCAGAAAGCAGAAAACTATACGACTATACAACTACAAAACTTAGATAACTAAACAAAGCAATGGCACATCCCAAACGACGTCATTCCAGCACTCGTCGCGATAAGCGGAGAACTCATTATAAGGCAACAGCCGTAACGCTGTCAACTGACGCAACAACAGGCGAAGTACATGAGCGCCACCATGCCCACGTATACGAGGGTAACCTGTATTACAAAGGCAAAATGATCATCGAGAACTACGCTCCTGCAGCTTAATAGTTCTGAGATTCATGTAAAAACAAGGCGGTTGATACTGGATGCTGGTCACCGGATGTAAGATGACGAAGATTTTCTTCCCGTCTCACATTCAGTGTTCAGCATCTTTCTTGTATAGGGTGTATGGTCGGGTTTTGCTGTCGTCGAACCAAAAGATGACGGTAAAAGCTTTTTTATTGTTCCTGACCTACTAATTTTATGCGATTATTCGTAGCCTTTAACAAACGTGCCGTCCGGCACGACGCAAAAAGTCAATGAAAATTGCCATAGATGCAATGGGCGGCGATTTCGCTCCTGATGCTATTGTCGAAGGGGTGGCCATGGCCGCTAAATCCGGGCTTCCGGAAGGAGTAACGCTTGTACTGATCGGAAATCAGCCGGTAATTGAGCCGTTGCTGGTGAAATACGAAACGCCGGCAAACAGCCCGATTGAGGTTGTACATGCAGACGAGGTTATCGGAATGGGTGAACACCCGACCAAAGCGCTTTCTCAGAAGCCCAATTCCAGTATCGGAATTGGGTTTAAGCTTTTAAAGGAAAAGCAGGTGCAGGCTTTCTGCAGCGCCGGTAACACCGGAGCCATGCACGTAGGTGCCCTGTTTAGTGTGAAAGCAATCGAAGGTGTTATGCGCCCTTGTATTGCCGGATTTGTTCCCCAGCTGGCCGGCGGCTATGCCGTTATGCTCGACATCGGGGCAAATGCCGATTGTAAACCGGAAGTGCTGGCGCAGTTTGGTGAATTAGGCTCTATCTATGCCCAGTACACCTTCCAGCTCGACAGTCCGCGGGTAGCGTTAATGAACATCGGCGAAGAAGAGCAGAAGGGATCGCTTATCGCACAGGCTGCTCATCAGTTGCTGAAAGAAAACCGCCGGATCAACTTTATCGGTAATATTGAAGGGAAAGATATGTTTACCAACAAGGCCGATGTCATCGTGACAGACGGTTTTACCGGAAACGCACTCTTCAAGCTCGGTGAATCTTTTTATAATGTAGCCAGAACGCGGCAGATTCAGGATGATTTTATTGCCAAAACCAACTATGAGTCGGTTGGGGGCAGCCCGATTGTGGGGGTCAACGGCAACGTAATCATCGCACACGGGATCTCGTCTTCGCTGGCTATCAAAAATATGATTAATCTGGCGATCCGGCAGGTGGAGTCGGATGCCTATACTAAAATAGCACAGGCGTTAAGTTAGTGATGAAGGTTTGTCCGGTAAGTTGGAAATGCAGCAGGCAAGTGGCCGTATATCAGCCGGTTGTCGGTGTTTCTATATATACTGAAAACGTAAAACCTGACTTTCTTCTGTTTGATAGTACCCTCCCGAGCCTATGATGACGAGTAAAGCGGCCATTACCGGAGTACATGGTTACGTACCTGATTATGTATTAACCAATGCGGAGTTAGAACGCATGGTGGATACAAACGATGAATGGATTACCTCCCGCACAGGTATTAAAGAACGCCACATTCTAAAAGGCGAAGGGCTCGGCACTTCCCACATGGCAGTGAAAGCCGTTGAGGGATTGCTGGCCAAAACCAATACCAAACCGTCGGAGATTGATCTGCTTATCTGTGCGACAACAACGCCTGATTTTGTTTTCCCGGCCACGGCAAACCTGATCTGCGACATGACCGGCATCCGGAATATCGGCAGCTTCGATATTCAGGCCGCCTGTTCAGGCTTTGTGTATGCCCTGACTATTGGCAGCCAGTTTATTGAAACGGGGAAATACAAAAAAATCATCGTTGTCGGCGCCGACAAAATGTCGTCAATCGTTGATTACACTGACCGGACCACCTGTGTTCTGTTCGGCGATGGGGCAGGGGCGGTTATGCTCGAGCCAACCACCGACGAATTTGGCATCCGCGATTCGATTATCCGGTCGGACGGGGTTGGTCAGCATCATTTATTTCAGAAGGCAGGCGGGAGCCGCTATCCGCCTACGCACGAAACTGTTGACAAACGGTGGCACTATGCCTATCAGGACGGGCCGTCTGTTTTCAAATTTGCCGTGAAAAACATGGCAGAAGTATCGGCCGAAATCATGGAAAAGAATGGCCTTAAGGGGGATGATGTTGCGTGGCTGGTGCCGCATCAGGCAAACAAACGCATCATCGACGCCACGGCCAACCGCATGAACATCGGCCCTGAAAAAGTAATGCTCAACATTCATAAATACGGTAATACTACCGCAGCCACCATTCCACTCTGCCTGTTCGATTATGAATCGCAGCTTAAGAAAGGTGATAACCTCATTCTGGCCGCGTTTGGCGGCGGGTTTACCTGGGGTGCCGTTTATGTCAAATGGGCCTATTAACTGATTACAGATATGCAGCAAACACTTCTGCTGCGTTCTCTGAAATCGTCAAACGAAAACCGAAAATCGTAAACAAGTTTTATGGCAACGACCGCAGACATCCGTAATGGATTGGTTCTCAACTACAACCACGATCTTTTCCAAATTACTGAATTCCAGCACGTAAAACCTGGTAAAGGTGCCGCTTTCGTACGGACAAAACTGAAAAGCCTTACTACCGGACGTGTTATTGATAACACTTTCAACTCTGGCGCAACGATTTATCCGGTTCGGGTTGAGCGTCGGAAGTTTCAGTACCTCTATAAGGATGAGGCCGGTTTTAACTTCATGGACCAGGAGTCGTTCGATCAGATTAATATCGACGAGAAAATGGTGACCGGTGCTGACCTGCTGAAAGAAGGTCAGGAAGTTGAGATTCTGGTTAATGCCGAAACGGAGGTTCCGCTTACCTGCGAACTGCCGCCTTTCGTTGAACTGGAGGTTACCTACGCAGAACCAGGCATTAAAGGGGATACGGCTAACAGCCCTAAAAAGCGGGTTGAAGTAGAAAGCGGCGCAACGATCAACGTTCCTCTGTTTATCGAACAAGGTGATAAAATCCGGGTTGATACCCGTACATACGATTACGTTGAACGTGTAAAATAGGGGATAGCCGGTTTTTGATTGACGGCAATTACATAAATTGCTAACCTTTTAAACTTCAGCCCCCTAACCCCTGAAACTCATGGATACGAAAGACATTCAGAAATTAATTGACTTTATCTCACAGTCGGGTCTTGATGAAGTAAACATCGAGACAAACGACCTGAAAATCAGTGTTAAGCGTTATAGCGGCGTTGTAGCCGCACCGGCACCCGTAGCTGCGCCGGCTCCTGTAGCCGCAGCGCCCGTAGCGGCAGCCCCTGTCGCAGCAACTCCGGCGGCAGCGCCTGCACCAAAAGCGGACACGTCAAACTACCTGACCATCAAATCGCCGATGATCGGTACGTTCTACCGCTCAGGCAGTCCGGACAACCCTTCATTTGTAGAAGTTGGTGATGAAATCAAAACCGGAAAAGTGGTTTGTATCATCGAAGCCATGAAACTGTTCAACGAAATCGAATCTGAAATCTCAGGTCGTATCGTAAAAGTGCTGGTCGAAAACGCTACGCCTGTAGAATACGATCAACCATTGTTTCTTGTTGAACCTATCTAATCTAATGAGTGAATGAGTGATTGAGCGAGTGAGTGATTTGTTAGCCAATAACGGTCTTTTCACTCTTCGCTCAATCACTCATTCGCTAATTCACTCATTATGTTTAAGAAAATATTAATCGCCAACCGGGGCGAGATTGCACTGCGGATTATCCGGACGTGCCGTGAGATGGGCATTAAAACGGTAGCTGTGTATTCAACCGCTGACCGGGACAGCCTGCACGTACGTTTTGCCGACGAGGCCGTTTGTATCGGTCCGCCTGTCAGCAAGCAATCGTATCTGAATATACCAAACATCATTTCTGCGGCCGAAGTGACGGGTGCTGATGCCATTCACCCCGGCTACGGCTTCCTGTCTGAAAACGCGGAGTTTTCGCAGATTTGTGCCGACTACGGCATTAAGTTCATTGGTGCAACAGCTGAGCAGATTAACGCCATGGGCGATAAGGCAACGGCTAAAGCAACGATGAAAACGGCGGGTGTACCGGTTATTCCCGGTTCAGAAGGCCTGCTTGAGTCTGTAGAAGAAGGAAAGCGTCTGGCAGTCGGCATGGGATATCCGGTGATCATCAAGGCAACTGCCGGTGGTGGTGGCCGTGGTATGCGGATTATCAAAACCGAAGCGGATTTCGAGAAAGCATGGAACGATGCACGGGTAGAAGCCGGTGCCGCGTTCGGCAATGACGGCCTCTATCTGGAGAAATTCGTGGAGGAGCCCCGTCACATTGAGATCCAGATCGTTGGTGATCAGTATGGTAAGGTGTGTCACTTGTCAGAGCGTGATTGCTCGATTCAGCGCCGCCACCAGAAACTGGTTGAAGAAACGCCGTCGCCGATTATCTCGCCGGAGCTTCGTGAAGAAATGGGTCAGGCTGCCATCGCCGGTGCGCAGGCAATCGGGTACGAAGGTGCCGGAACCATTGAGTTCCTTGTCGACAAGCACGGCAAGTTTTACTTCATGGAGATGAACACCCGGATTCAGGTAGAACACCCGATTACGGAAGAAGTGACTGATTTTGATCTGATTAAAGAGCAGATCAAAGTTGCTGCCGGTGTACCGATTTCTGGCCGGAACTATACGCCGAAACTGTATGCGATGGAATGCCGGATTAATGCCGAAGATCCGGCAAACGGATTCCGTCCGTCGCCGGGCAAAATCACCAACCTGCACATGCCGGGTGGTCACGGTGTACGGGTAGACAGCCACGTGTACGCCGGTTATACCATTCCGCCGAACTATGACTCGATGATTGCTAAACTGATTGTTTCGGGCCAGTCGCGTGAAGAAGTGATTACGCGGATGAAGCGGGCATTGCAGGAGTTTGTGATCGAAGGCATCAAAACAACGATTCCGTTCCATATCAGACTTATGGACGATCCTGGCTTCCAGTCGGGTCAATTCACGACTGCGTTCCTGGAGACATTCGACTTCTCTAAGTTATAATACCCGTTACGGGGACAGGAAAGCCGGTACCTGCTCAGGGTATCGGCTTTTTTTATGGTTAATTCTGCCGTTGTGCGAGCTGACGAAGCAAAAACGTAGTGTGTTCCCATAAGGGTAAATCTGCATCCAGTTGCTCTGTTGTTGTCCCGAGCAGTGCCATCATTTTTTCCAGCCGCGCTTCGAGCATGATCAGGCGGTCGTTGGTGCGGGTCAGGTGGGCATTATATTCGTCTTGCCAGCGCATAAATTCAGCACAGCGAAGCTCCAGTCGTTCGATACGTTCTTTGTCGGTCATGGTTATATGAGGCTTGGCTTACAATATAGCGATTTCTCCTAATTTGCCGAACACCCCCCGTTTTTTTCTACCTTTGCAGGTATCGTCCCTAAATCAGGACAGAAGTATGACGCATCAATTACATTTAAGGAAGCCTCTGGCGTTTTTTGACCTGGAAACGACCGGCATTAATATTGCAAAGGATCGGATTATTGAGTTGTGTTTTATTAAGGCAATGCCTAACGGCGAGGTCATTGTCAAAAGCCAGCGTGTTCATCCCGGCATGCCGATTCCGCTTGAATCGAGCCTGATTCACGGAATTTATGATGATGATGTAAAAGATGCCCCGCCATTTAAGTCAGTCGCCCGGACACTGGCACAGTTTATTGATGGCTGTGATCTGGCTGGTTTTAACATCAACCGGTTTGATGTGCCGATGCTGGTCGAAGAGTTTCTGCGCGCCAATATCGATTTTGACATGAAAAACCGGCGTCTGGTTGATGCCCAGCGCATTTTTCACCTCATGGAGCCGCGGAACCTGTCGGCCGCCTATCGCTACTATTGTGGCAAGGAGTTGCTGAATGCCCACAGCGCCGAAGCCGATACAATGGCTACCCTGGAAGTACTGAACGCACAGGTACAGAGATACGAAGGACTGGCAACGAAAGACGAAGCCGGCCGCGAAGTGACATTTACCAACGATGTTGATTTTCTGCATAATCTGGCCGCCAATAATTTTGTTGATCTGGCCGGCCGGATGATTTATAACGATAAAGGGGTGGAAGTCTTTAACTTCGGCAAGCACAAAGGCGTTGCTGTCCTGGACGTACTGAAGAAGGAGCCATCGTTTTACGACTGGATCCTGAAAGGAGAATTTCCGCTCGACACCAAGCGCCGTCTGACCGAAATCCGGTTGCGCATGTTTTCGAAGAAGGCATAAGAAAGGCATTAATCCGGCGGGGCTGACCTTCCAGGAAGTATTGTTAACTCCCCAAGGGTTTCAAACCCTTGGGGAGTTGTCTTTTAGAGCCGTTGCATAAGCTTAACGACCATTTCGTTTTTCCAGCTCACGTAATCACCGGCAGCAATATGCTCGCGGGCCTGCCGGACCAGCCATAAATAAAAGGTCAAATTGTGAATACTGGCAATCTGTGCCGCCAGCAGCTCCTCAGCCTTGATCAGGTGCCGCAGATACGCCTTTGTATAAAACTGGCTGGCATATCCCTCCAGACCCGGGTCAACCGGACTGAAATCCCGGCTCCATTTCTCGTTTTTGATATTGATCACGCCTTCCGTGGTAAACAGAATGCCGTGGCGGGCATTGCGGGTCGGCATCACACAATCGAACATATCGACACCCAGCGCAATGGCTTCCAGAATATTGGCCGGTGTCCCGACGCCCATCAGGTAGCGCGGCTTGTCGGCCGGTAAAATCTCGTTAACCAGCGCAATGGTTTCATACATCTCTTCCGCCGGTTCACCTACGGCAAGGCCACCGATGGCATTGCCGGTCCGCTCTTTCGACGCAATTACTTCGGCGGACTGCTTCCGCAGGTCAGGGTACGTACTGCCCTGCACAATCGGAAACAGAAACTGCCGGTAGCCGTAGTGACCTTCCGTACTGTCGAAGCGGTCAATGCAGCGGTCGAGCCAGCGATGGGTCATTTCCATCGACCGGCGGGCATAGGTGTACTCGCAGGGATAAGGCGTACATTCATCAAAAGCCATGATAATGTCGGCGCCGATAGTCCGCTGAATGTCCATGACACCCTCTGGTGTAAACTGGTGTTTCGACCCGTCAATATGCGATTTGAACGTGACGCCCTCTTCCTGAATTTTGCGGGTATTGGACAGCGAATAGACCTGATAGCCACCGCTGTCGGTCAGAATCGGGTGATTCCAGCCATTGAAGCGATGCAGTCCGCCGGCCTTGCTCAGCACATCGAGCCCCGGACGGAGATACAGGTGATAGGTATTTCCCAGAATAATTTCAGCCTTAATGTCCTGTTCCAGTTCGCGCTGATGAACGGCTTTAACCGTTCCCGCCGTTCCGACAGGCATAAAAATAGGTGTTTGAACAGGGCCGTGGTCCGTTGTCAGAACGCCGGTTCGGGCTTTTGACTGCGGATCATTGGCAGTTATCGAAAACGTCATAGGTCTCACTGTTAATCGGGGGGCAAAGTTACGGATTTACAGAGTTTTCCGGTACGAAGGCGTATATTTGCGACCACTTTGGCCAACAGGCCATAATCCGTTTACTGTTGCTGCGTATTGATCAAATTTTACAAGATCGTTGATACTGACCATTCTGCTTAGTTGTTGGCTGTTAGCGCTTTTCGCTCAGCTCGTTTACATTTTTTTTGTGTATGCCCGTACTGCATGGTACGAGGAGGAACCGACAGATCAACCCAAAGGCCGGCCGGCTGTGACAGTGGTGGTGGTTGCCCGGAACGAACAGGAAAACCTGAAAGAACTGTTGCCCGTTCTGGACACACAGGACTATCCGGAGTATGAGGTACTGGTGATGGACGACCGCTCGTATGACGGCACCCATGACTACCTGCAGGAAGAAGCCGAAGCATTTCAGCATGTCCGGTTTATCCGCATCGAAAACACACCGGAGCACGTGACGCCGAAAAAATACGCTCTGACTATTGCGTTGAAAAAGGCCCTGCATCCGGTTGTATTGCTGACCGACGCTGACTGCCGGCCCGAAGGAGCGAACTGGATTTCGGGAATGGTCGGTCGCTGGCGATCACCGCAGCAAAGCATTGTGCTGGGCTTTTCGCCGTATTTCCGCCGGTCGGGCTTCCTGAATTTCCTGATCCGCAGCGAAACGCTTTTTACGGCCGTACAGTACCTGTCGCTGGCCTTAGCGGGGCGGCCGTACATGGGCGTCGGCCGGAATTTAATGTACCGCCGGCAACTGTTTTTCGACAACCGCGGTTTTTATACGCACCTGAGCGTTATGGGCGGCGACGATGACCTGCTGATGAACGAGGTGGCTACTGGCGATAATACGGTGGTTTCGCTGAATCCCGATACCTTTGTATGGTCGATTCCGAAAGAGACCTGGCCGGAGTGGCGGCGGCAGAAACGCCGGCATTTGAACGTAGGCCGTTTCTATAAGCCGGGGCACAAATGGCGGCTGGGTCTGCTGACCGGTTCGCATGTATTCAGCTGGTTGCTGGCCTTACCGGCAGGGCTCTGGGCACTCTGGCTCGGGCTGACGGGTCAGGTTGATGCCCTGATGAATCCGTTACTGTTAGCCGCTACCGGCTTATTTTTGCTGCGGTTAATAGCCTTTTGGGTGGTAGTAGGGCGTATCAGTTATCGGCTGGCCCATACCGTACACTGGGGTGTAATTAGTTTCATGGACGTAATGCTGGCAATTTATTATTCCTTCATGGGCATAATTGTGTTGTTCACAAAGCGTCGTAAAATTGTCTGGTAGAGAAAAGATGGGTGTTGAACTAATAGAGAAATATTTTCCGAAGCTAACGGCCCGGCAGCGCGAACAGTTCGCGGCGCTGGACGAGTTATACCGGCACTGGAACGGGCAGATCAATGTGATTTCCCGTCAGGATATTGACAGTTTATACGAAAAACATATCCTGCATTCGTTAGCGATTGGTAAGGTAGTGCAGTTTGTGCCGGGCACTGAGATTCTGGATGTCGGCACCGGTGGCGGCTTTCCCGGAATTCCGCTGGCCATTTTATTTCCGCTGTCCGATTTTCACCTGGTCGACAGTATCGGGAAGAAAATTAAGGTTGTTACCGAAGTCGCGCAGGCGCTGGGACTGACCAACGTACGGGCTGAGCAACAGCGCGTTGAGCAGCTGAGCACTACCTACGATTTTGTCGTAAGCCGTGCCGTAACCCGCCTAAAACCGTTTATGGGGTGGGTACGGTATAAAATCCATAAGAAGGGTAACAACGAGATACCAAACGGGGTTTTATACCTGAAAGGCGGGGACTTAGCCGAAGAACTGGCCGAAGTATCTGATAAATACAAAACGTTTGATTTGACAGAGTACTTCGAAGAGCCTTTTTTTGAGACCAAAAAGATCATTTATTTACCAAAATAGCCGGGGTGTACGAAAGGACATTCCGTTGTACAAATCAGAACGAACATGGCTGAAATATTCAAATCAAGCAGTTTTAAAGACCCGATCAACCGTGATGTGGTTGAGTTTAACGATAAGGGTGTGACGTTCCGCGTCCGGAAGCTGATCGGCGGGACAGACAATTTTGTTTTTTACGGTGATATTTCGGGCGTTGAGATCGACAACGGTCTCTTTTTCTCGACAATCCGGGTGATTCCGCGTGCCCGGCCGGAGATTGTGATCAAGAATTTCACGAAGGGGGATGCCCGCCGGATCAAGGAATTGATTCTGCACAACGTGCCGTCGCATCGTCCGGACATGTACCGGTAAAAAAAAGTTGGGTGTAAGCCATTGATAAGCAGTCGTATTTTAAAGGAAGGTCAGTTTTTTTAGATTTTTTTCAACAAAACACTTGCCTGATATAGGATCGGCGCTTAATTTTGCACCCACATTAACCGACATACTCCCGAATAGCTCAGTCGGTTAGAGCATCTGACTGTTAATCAGAGGGTCGCTGGTTCGAGCCCAGCTTCGGGAGCACTGAATGTCAAGCACTTATAAGGTAAAACTTGTAAGTGCTTTTTTGTTTGAGACACAAAGGCAAAACCCTTACGCAACTCTGCGATAAATTATTGCCGCGTTTGATGTCGGGGCAACTTATGGTGAGGATTAATGACTGACCTAAGCAAAATATGGCTGTATCGCATGACGCACATCGAGAATATACCGCACGTTCTCGAACACGGCATTACGCACCGAAACTCCCCAAACCATAATCCCAATTTTGTTCCTATCGGCGACAGTCGACTAATCAATAAGCGGACTGAGTGGCCGATGCCTAACCAACAACGGCTCGGCGATTATACTCCATTTTATTTTGGGCCCCGTATGCCTATGTTATACACAATTCAGCGTGGATACAGTGGTGTACATTCAGTTTCTCCTGAAAAAATCGTATATTGTGTTACCTCTATAGGTGACATAAAAGCCTGTTCATCAGTAGATTTTATTTTTACGGATGGTCATGCTATAGAGGGGTTCAGTAGCTTTTTTACCGCCGACTCATTACCTGATATTGGGCAACTCCTGGATTGGGGAGCTATAAAAAGTAAGTATTGGACAGACGACAATGATCCAACTTCAGACCTGAAACGACGCAAGCAGGCAGAGTTTTTGCTTATGGGAGATTTACCCATATCGGCTATCCGGGGCTATATTGTGTATGACGAACCGGCTAAAACAATACTTGTTCGTTTAGGTATCAATCCGGAGAGGGTGTTAGTAAAGCCAGATTTCTATTTTTGACCCATGATTCAGTATACTGAAGGAAACCTGCTGGAGAGCACGGCATATGCCCTTGTCAACACTGTTAACACAGTAGGCGTAATGGGTAAAGGAATTGCATTGCAATTTAAGAATCAGTTTCCTGAAAATTATAAAGCCTATCGTAACGCCTGTAAAGCAGGCGATGTAGCCATTGGCAAACTATTCGTAACGGAAGAACTGGCCGTAAACGGACCAAAACTCATTATTAACTTTCCAACTAAAACGGATTGGCGTAAACCTTCTGAGTATGAATATATTGAAGCAGGATTGGCAGCACTGACACAACTTATTGAGGAGCGGCAACTGCAATCAGTCGCCTTACCACCTCTGGGTGCCGGAAACGGCGGTTTAGACTGGAATCGTGTAAAAGAACTCATTGAGCAGTATTTAAGCAATATCGACTGCCAGATTTACGTCTATCAGCCTAACTACGTAGTGCAGGAGGTGATGAAAGCCGAACGTATTAAGCTCACACCAGCGCGGGCCATGTTGCTGTCAGTACTATTCGATGTGGTAAAAAACGGGGAATTTGTATCTGAGTTTGCGGCTGAAAAAATCGTTTACTTCTTGAAGCGTTTTGGGGCTAATGAGTTTCACAAACTGAATTTTCAACCCAATTTTTACGGCCCCTACTCTGGTCAGGTACGGCATGTACTTTATCAACTCAATGGCAGCTACATCACTGGCTTTAGTGCAATGGATAAAAAGCCCTTTGAGGAATTAGGCGTAGCACTTGATGCCGAGCCGGACGTAGAGGCAGTGCTAAATAAGCCCGAAAACGCTGAACACCGAGCCGTTGTAGACAAAACCAAAGCTTTTTTATCGGGCTTTTACTCGCCATTTGGGCTGGAACTATTGTCGTCGGTAGATTACCTGAAGACAACGCATGGCCTTGCTGCTGCCGATGAGGTTGGCACGTATTTAGAAGCCTGGAGCGACCGCAAAAAAACGCTGTTTAACAACGGTCGGTTTGTAGATTTGGCGTTTCAAAAAGTAAGTCAGATTCCAGCCTGAACGCAGTTTTACGGCTGGTAACTATTGCTTTACCAATTTGTAATAGTCGAGGCTGTTTAGGGTTTGATAGTTAGGGCTTCTCGTCGTTGGATTTTGCGCAGAAGCAGGACCACGAAAGCTAACCAATGAAACGAGAGCCAGTTCTCCAGACAGGTTTCGTAGCGCACTAGCAGCGTCTTGAAACTATCCAACCAGCCATTGGCCTGCTCGATCACCCCGCGTCGCTTGTAGAGTTCTTCATCAAAATAAGGCAGTTCGTGCGCCGACCTCACACCCGACCGCCGGTTTAAGGCAATGTTAGCCTCCAGTTCCCGCCGTCGACAGGCCTGCCGCAGCACTTGGCTGTCAAAGCCGCTGTCTGCGTTGAGAAACAAGCCCTTCAGGGAAAGGCCCGCTTCTTCCAGCAGCACACAGAGTTGCTCGAAAAGCGGCTCGATCTCGAAGAGGTCATGATGGTTGCCAGCCTGAGGCGTGGCACAGCCCAGCATCACCCCTTGATTATCCGCCACAAACAGTGCATTGGTCGTGCGGGCGGCTTTACGGCCCTGATAGCCGACAGCTTCACCGCCATTCTTGGCGGGCGTGTGGGAACCGTCTAACTGGATGCTCGACAAGTCCAGGAAACGTTTGTTGAGCCGCAGCACATTCAGCCAGACCTGCCGCCAGGAGCCATCTTTGCGCCACTGGTTAAAGTGGTAGTAGACGCCTTGCCAAGTCAGCCGTTCATCATCGAAGAATTGTTTGACAGGCAGTTGCCG
The DNA here is from genome assembly GCF_057652235.1 of Arsenicibacter sp. R0_47. Lineage (NCBI taxonomy): Bacteria > Pseudomonadati > Bacteroidota > Cytophagia > Cytophagales > Spirosomataceae > Arsenicibacter > Arsenicibacter sp. R0_47. The sequence goes on from NZ_JBYFCJ010000018.1 coordinate 49,317, forward strand.
CCATTGACAACCCGTTTTGAGTTTGTAGAGGATGGCTTCAATCAGGTTGGTCATGTCTACTTTGATGGGTTTGCCACGCTGGCCGACGGAGAGATGGGGCAGAATCCAAAGCTGGATGGTAGTTTTGTCTAAGACTTCCAAGAAGTGAGCTATTTTGAGTGTCGCAACCCAAATTTCACGCTTCAGCGGAAGTCTTTTGCATTAGCCTAAACAGCTACGTCAACTCAATCTGACAATCGTCTGGCCTGCACACACTTTTTGATCACTGGTTTTATGGGAGGGCCTGTCTGATGGCTTGGGTTCTGACATTTGGGGAAATTATATACTTTACCTGTCAATATTCCCTCCCTAAATCTCCTTAAAATACCACACCGGACAGATATACGTCGGATTGTGGGAGTCCATCGAACGCATGCCTTTGCCGCCTTCAACCGGAACCGGATGGCGATGCTGCATAAACGTATTGATTTCGATGCGTTTCCAGCCAATAAAAGCTCTGTCTTTCTGATTACGGATGTGCCGCACCACCAGCGTGTACCGAAGCCCCGTACAGTCCGTGATTTGTTTCATCGCTCGCATCCGGTGCTCGTCCAGCCCGAAACCGGGAATGGTTCTGGCTACGTCTTTCTCTTTTACTTCGATCAGGACAAGCTGATCCGTACCAGGTTGCCTGACAATGCAGTCAATGTCCGTCGGGACACCCTTAACTTTCCGCCGCCCGATCAGCACATCAAAAATTAACCGGTCAACGTAGCGGGCAAACAACTCATTGGCAGACAGGAAAGCAAGGTCGCGCCGGGCAACGTCCACCAACCGCTCATTGACGGGATGGTATACCGTGGGACGGTCACTGTCAGCAAAGAGGTTAAGCAGGGCCGCCATGCCGGTGGGCTCCGGGATAAAGGCTCCGGCCTGAAACCGGTAAACCTGCCAGACCGGTAACGGGAATTGCCGTCCGCCCGCCTCAATCATGGTCTGCTCCGCAAAGCGCCCGTTTTCATACACAATCAGAAACTGGCAAATAGGCTGAAGCGGAAGCAGGGCCTGGTAAACCGACAAATAATCTGCCGGCTCGTCGGCACTGCTGATGCAGGTAAAGTAAACAAAGTTGTTCAGGGCGGACGAGTGTTTCCTGACGGGCACCAGATAACCGCCGTGATAGCTGTTAATCCCTCTGTCGCTCAGGTAGCGGCTGAAAAAGGCCTCAGACGCAAAACCGTTCATGCGGGTTTTGTACGCATTGTCGTTGATGATGTTCAGGCGGAGGGCATCGGAAAGCAGGTCAAACAGGTGCATACAGAGCAGGTAAAGGCTTGATGGTTAGCCTTAATACGAAGCCATTGGTCATCTGTCACGGCCGCCCTGAAAATAAAAGGGCCGCTCTGGTAGGGAGCGACCTGAAGCGGAGCGGTTATGGGCGATATATCTTGTAAGATGCTTCCTGCGTCAGCATGACAAAAAAGGTCAGTATGACAAATAAGGGATAGCATGACAAAAGAGCTTACTGGAGAACCTGCTGCTTTATTTCGTTGGCGATGGCTTTGATCACCGGTACCGAAACGCTGTTGCCGAATTGCTTGTAGGCCTGCACATCCGTTACCGGAATAACAAAGCCATCGGGGTAGCCCTGTAGTTTCCGGGCCTCGTCGGGGGTAAGTTTGCGCGGGTTTTTATGCTCGCCCTGATCAATCAGAATTTCGCTGCCATCCTTGTAATAGCGTGCCGAAATCGTGCTGGTATAGGCTGAATCAGGGCTGAACAGCGAAAACCCAAACCCGTTGCCTTTCACGGCATGTTCCTGGCGGCGGCGCAGGTGGCCCTGGTAAAGCCGGTCGGAGATCGTATATTTTTGTGGCGGATTCGGGTCAAGAATATTGCTGACACGGGTTGGTTTAGCCAGTTCCAGATCAGTGGGATCGTAGATCGGAAACCCTTCTTTGGTCAGGCCAAACGGAAATTGGAACGTCAGGCCCATGCTGCTGTCAATGGCCACGATAAACAGCCGTTCGCGGTTCTGCGGCACCCCGAAATATTTGGAGTTAAGTACCACCGTTTTCTGACTATACCCCAGGTCGTCTTCCAGAATTTCCTGAATCCGTCGCAGGGTATTGCCTTTATCGTGCGATTTCAGCCCTTTTACGTTTTCCAGAAACAGTACCTTTGGTTTTTTCCCGAGATCTGTTTTATGCTTCACGATTTCGGCCAGCCGAAAAAAAAGGGTTCCGCGCGTGTCCTCAAAGCCTTTTTTCAGGCCTGCATGCGAAAAGGGCTGACAGGGGAAACCGGCGCACATCACATCAAAATCCGGAATATCTTCAGGCTTCGCCTGATTAATGTCCCAGTTAAACCGGTTGCTGTCAAAGAGTTCAGGGTTGTGGGGCCGGTAATTGGCCTCGTAGGTCATCCGGGCAAATTTATCCCATTCCGACGCAAACACACATTGACCGCCAACCGACGACATGGCGATGTGAAAGCCGCCGATACCGGCAAACAGGTCAATAAAGGTAAACGGTGCCGGTCGGGCGCCGCTATTATCCGGGGTACTTGTATTCTCTGCCAGCATTGGTTCAGTCTGCTTTTACCTGCATTTGTTCAGTAAAGCGTTACGTCGCCGAGGGAGCTTGTTGCCGGATGGCGTCTTCCAGCTTTTTCAGGCCTTTTTCCCGCACTTTCGGTTTGAGCTCACACTCGTACACAATAATCACCTTCCATCCTGACGCACGCAGTGCGGCCAGGTTACGGCTGTCCCGCTCTTTATTTCCGCTTATTTTAGCTTCCCACCACTCTGTTTTGGTTTTCGGAAGTATAAAATACCGGCACCCTTCGTGTCCGTGCCAGAAACAGCCGTGTACAAATATAACGGTTCTGTATCTGGGTAAGACAATGTCGGGCTTACCGGGTAAGTCTTTGTTGTGGAGCCGGAACCGGAACCCGCTGGCATGCAGATATTTCCGGACAATCATCTCCGGTTTTGTATCTTTTCCTTTTATTCGGGACATGTTGTAGCTCCGTTGCTGTGGGGTGTGTACGTCTGTCATGACAGATTGAAATTTTAAGCGTTTACATAACTTTTGAGCAGTAGCTACGTCTCAACACAAGACGCAACTATTCACTAAAACCAGTTCACCGTTATGCATGTTGGTAAATCTTACTCATTCCCTGAATTTGTTGTCTGGACTCGGCGCAATATCTACAGGTTACTCTTTATCAGTACCATCCCGGTGGTGTTGTATCATGTTGTCGGACTTACGTGGCTGGCGCTTCCCTGGACGGTGGTCGCGCTGCTGGGTACGGCGACGGCGTTTCTCATCGGTTTTAAAAACACGCAGACCTATAGCCGTACCTGGGAGGCGCGTCAGATCTGGGGCGCGATTCTGAACAACAGCCGTGCCTGGGGAACCATGAGCCGTGATTTTTTTCGCCATCCTGAGCACACCAGGACATTGATTTACCGCCACTTCGCCTGGCTAACGGCCCTGCGCTACCAGATGCGGGAGCCCAAAGCATGGGAAAACGCCATGAAAGCGCATAATGTCGAGTATGCTCAGTTTTACGTGGTTCCGGAAAAGGAGATGTCGCTGGAGGATGTACTGAAAACATACCTGCCGGCCGACGAAACGGCCTATGTGATGGGTACAAAGAACCGGGCCGCGCAGCTCATGAGTCTGCAAAGCAAAACAACCCGTCAGCTGTTTGATGAGCAACTGATTGACAGTTATCAGTTTGTGGAAATGCAGCGGATGATTGCCGCATTCTATGACCAGCAGGGCCGTACCGAGCGCATTAAGAACTTTCCGTATCCCCGTCAGCTGGCAACGATCAACACGTTTTTTGTCCGGTTGTTTTGTCTGATGCTGCCCTTCGGCATGCTGGGTGATTTTGAAAAGCTGAATAACCAGGTTACCGGCCCGTTGCAGGGCTATATGGTATGGCTGGTTATTCCGTTCAGCGCGCTTATTTCGTGGGTTTATACCTCGCTGGAACAAGTGGGCGAGAGTACTGAAAATCCGTTCGAGGGTGGTCCCAACGACGTGCCGATTTCCCAGATCAGCCGCACCATCGAAATTGACCTGCGCGAAATGCTGGGCGAAACGGACCTTCCGCCGGCGCTTCAGCCAAAGAATAATATTGTTTTATAAACTCACCTCTATACCGTAATTCTATGCTGAAAAAAGAAAAACTGGCCATTATGCAACAGTGGTATCCGAATGCGATGACCACTATCGACAGTGTAAACCGCCTGATCGACTTTGTTGAAGAAGAACTTGAACTGGAGCCTGCTCAGGTAATGCTGGCCGACAGCGTTTGCAGCGACGACGTAAACAGTATCCAGTATCCGGCGCGGGCAAGCGAATTTCTGGGACCGTTTAAAATGGGCGGGCTTGATGGCTTTCCGTTTACCGGCCTGACCGGCATGGGCGCTTTTGCCAGCCATGTGCCCGACTGCGGCGCGGTACTGATTTATTATGGTCCGCATATCGGCATTACCAAAAACGGTACCATCGGCGAAATTCACCGCATCGGGCAAACCAAAAACAGTGGCTGCTGCGGGGCAGCAAAAGGAGCACTGGCTAAACTGGTCAACGGGCAGATTGAGCCGGGACACGTGACTGATCTGGACTATCAGATGAATACCCTTGAACAAATTCTGTTGCGGCAGAAAGACCGGATTCTAAGTGCGCCCACACCGTTGTACGAAGCAACAGACGTGATTTACGAGGCCATTGACGAGCGTATCAATGAACTGGTCAGTAAGACAACATATAACTGCCGGTACGTTATCCTGATTGGCGCTATTCTGATCAATAGTGACAGCGATATGGGCTCGTATACGTCGATCAAGCGGTTTGATGTCATTAATCTGGCTAGCCGGGAGCGGCAACAATTAGTGGAGCGCTTTAGCTGAGGATAAGCAGGAGTTGTCGGTCTGAGAGCTCTCGGAAAGTTCTTAGACCGACAACAATAAACTACCCGAATAATAAGTCCTGCTCTATCTTCGGGGCTGAAACTTGACAAGCACGCCGCGTTTCTCCATCTTTCTGCGTTTTAAACGCGTAGATCACGCTTCTGTCATGAAACCCTTCCTTGCCGGTTGTTGCCTGCTCCTTTTTTCCTTTTTATTAGCTGATTGTTCGCGGTTGGCGAACCTGAATTCAGTTGCTGTGATTGGCCGTAATTTCGACGACGAAATTCAGCGGACCCAGAACCTGACGTTTTCCTTTAACAAAAATATCGGGCCGGAAGGCCATCTCAATGAATGGGATTCGACGCAGTACGTCCGTTTCAAGCCGGCCGTTCGGGGTAAATTCAAATGGACGTCGCCGAGCGAACTGGTGTTTTCTCCCTCAACTGCGTTTGACCCCGCTACCGATTACCGCGCCGAACTGACCAATGAGGTACTGGCCCATGCTGCCGATAAAGAGCTTGGCGTATCAACCGATGAAATGGCGTTTCATACACCCTATCTGCAACTCGCCGGTACCGAAACGTGGTGGACCCGTTCGCGGGAAACAGGGCAGCCGGTGGCCAAAACAAAGCTGAACTTTAATTATCCGGTATCGTCGGCTGATGTATCGTCGAAACTGAGTGTGGCTACGGAAGATGGCGTGCAGACCACCCAGGTTACGTCCACCGACAATCAGGCGCAGGTAAGCCTGCTGCTGCCCAAAGCGCCCTCGTCTAAACAGGATGTGCCGCTGACAATCAAGGTCGAAAAGGGAATTAAAGTCCCTAACACCGCTTACCAGAGTCAGGAGCTGATTGAAGACAAAACAGCGCTGCCGTCGCGCTACAAAGTGGAAATTGTTGATGTACAGACTGGCTACGAAAATAATCGCGGTACCGTGCGGGTCATTACCACGCAGGAATTACAGCCGGGCAATCTGAGTCAGTATTACAGCATTCAGCCGCAGGTTGAAACAACGGCAGAATTAACCGAAAACGGGTTCATCGTTCGCGGCGACTTCAACGAGACAGATACCTATGTGCTGACCCTGACCGACCAGATCCGTGGCGTACTGAACACAAAACTGGACGAACCGGTTAACCGTGATCTGTTCTTCGGTAAAATGCCCGCCAGCATTCAGTTTGCCAGTAAAAAAGCACTGTACCTGTCGTCGAAAGGGGCGCGGAATATCGGTCTGACGGTGGTCAACGTGCCTAAGGTGCAGGTTAAGATTGCAAAGGTCTACGAAAACAACATTATCCAGTTTCTGAAAAACGGCCGTTTTGAAGAGTATGCCGAAAACGGAAGCGGCGAGTGGATGCCGTCCGGCGCGTACAACTATAATCAGGATGAGCAGGATCAGTATGGTAATGTACTGGTTGACAAAACCGTAGACACGCAGGATTTACCGAAGGTCCGCGGGCTTTCGGCGCTGAACGTGGCCGTACCAGATCAGGTAGCTGGCAGCGGGCAGCAGCCGCTTCGCGGGGTTTATCTGGTGTCGGTAAGCTCTAAGGATGAAGCCTATTTGCAGGCTACGCAACTGGTGTCGGTCTCTGATATCGGCCTGATTACCCGCCAGACCAAAGACGAGGTACTGGTGTGGGCCAACTCCATCCGGACAGCCGAACCGCTTAACGATGTGGAGATTACGCTGGTAAGTTCCAATAACCAGACAATGGTTTCGCTGAAAACGGACGGCGAGGGGTTTGCGCGGTTTGATAAGGTTACCGAAAAAGCGCCGGGCTTTCAGGTGGGTATGGTAACGGCCCGCACGGCAGATGATTTTAACTTTCTTTATTTGCCTGACACGCAGATCGAAACCTCGCGCTTCGATGTGGAGGGTAAACGGGATAACGCGTCGGGTTTTGAGGCGTTTGTATACGGTGACCGAGATATTTACCGCCCCGGTGAAACGATTCATGTCAATACCATTGTCCGGACCGAAACCTGGCAGTCGGTCGGGCAGGTGCCGCTGACGGTAAAACTGCTGCTGCCGAATGGCCGCGAATACACCACGCTCCGGAAAACAACCAACGATGCCGGTGCCGTTGCCACGGATATTGCCCTTGACCCCGCCGCCGTGACCGGAACTTACACCTTTGAGGTGTTGAATGCCAATAATGTATTGCTGACTTCGCAGTCGATTAGTGTGGAGGAGTTTATTCCCGACCGGATCAAGGTCGATGTAGCCACCGACCGGGCAGTATACCGCACAGGCCAGACCATTACTGCGTCGGCTACGGCCATGAACCTGTTCGGGCCGCCGGCCGCCGACCGGGCCTATGAGATGGAGCTGCAACTGAAACGCAAGGTATTTTCCCCAAAAGGCTACAGCGACTATACCTTCGATATGCCCGATGGCGGTAGCCGGAGCGGCGAGGCTGGCCAGCCGTATAAGTTTGAAAAAGACCTGCGTCAGGCGCGCACCAATGCTAACGGCCAGGCAACGGAGCGTTTTCAGTTGCCTGCTACCTATCAGGATATGGGCCTGCTGGAAGCAAAGCTGTTTGTGACGGTATTCGACGAAAACGGCCGGCCGGTAAACCGGCTCCGGAAACTCGATGTGCTGACACAGGACATTTTTTACGGCGTCCGGCTGGCCGATCATTACGTGACCACCAACGCGCCGCTGGCCATCGGATTGGTTGGCGTAAATAAAGACGGGCAGCTGCGGCCCGGCGCCGTGGCGGCGGTCGATATTGTCCGGTATGACTACCAGACCGTGATTGAGAAAAACGGCGAAGGAGACAATGCCCAGCTGAAGTACATCACCAGGCGGCGGGAAAAGCAAGTGTACGCCAACACGGTGACGCTGAAGAGCGGGAAGGCTGACTTTACGTATGTCCCTACCGTATCGGGCGAGTATGAGGTACGCGTGCGCCGTCAGGGCGCGATGGGCTACACCGCCACCAGTTTTTACGCTTATGGGTATGGCAGTACGGTCGCGTCGTCATTCGAGGTCAGTCAGGAGGGTCAGGTGTTAATGGAATTTGACAAGGCGTCCTACGAAACCGGCGATAAAGCTAAAGTCCTGTTTAAGGCGCCTTTTAACGGTAAACTACTAGTTACGGTTGAGCGCAATAAGGTACTTGAGCAGCATTGGCTCACGACCGAAAATAAGTCGGCCGAATGGAGTTTCTCAGTGGGAGACGGGCATTTGCCGAATGTTTACATAACAGCCACGCTGATCCGCGCGATGGATGATACCAACCTGCCGCTGACGGTCGCCCACGGCTTTGCGCCGGTATTGGTACAGGACCAGGAGACGAAGCTGCCGGTTGAGGTTGTTGCGGCAGTGAGCTCCCGTTCCAAAACAAAACAAACGATCCGGATTAAAACGAAAGCCAATGCGCAGGTGACAATTGCCGTGGTTGATGAAGGGATTTTACAGCTGAAAAACTTTAAGACTCCCGATCCGCACGGCTTTTTCTACCAGAAACGCGCCCTCGAAGTCGGCAGCCACGATCTGTATGCGCTGCTGTTCCCTGAGTTATCGCTGGCCTCCCGGTCAAGTTCGGGCGGGGACGGCTACGACCTCGAACGGCGGGTGAATCCGCTCAGCAACGGGCGGGTCCGGCTGGTGGCGCTCTGGAGCGGTATTCTGGAAACGGGTTTTGACGGCGAAGCTGAATTTACGGTTGATATTCCGCAGTTCTCGGGCGATTTGCGGGTGATGGCTGTGGCTTACAAAGACGATGCTTTTGGCTCGGCGACCCACAACATGAAAGTGGCCGATCCGATTGTGATCAGCACCGGTGTGCCTCGTTTTCTGAGTCCGGGCGATGAACTGCAACTGCCCGTAAACCTGAGTAATACGACGAATAAACCGGCCGTTATCCAGGCCAGGCTGGGTGTCAGCGGGCCATTGGCGGTTGTTACGGACAGCAGCACGCAGGCCGTTCAGAAACTGACGATTCCGGCAGGCCGCGAAGTGAGGGCCCTGTTCCGGGTCCGGGCGCAGCAGGCTATCGGGCCGGGGGCTATTTCGGTGGCCGTATCCGGTTTTGGTAATGAAGTGTTCAGCGAGAAAACAGACATTACGGTTCGCCCGGCGGCCTCCTTACAGAAGATTACGCAGGCCGGTGCGGTGGCGGGTGGTAAGAGCCTGGCCATCGGGCAGGCCACGGGCAGCTTTTTGCCCGGCACCAGCCGCGCTTCGCTTACGGTAAGCCGGTCGCCGGTCATGCAGTATGGTCGTGAACTGGCCTATCTGCTGGGCTATCCGCACGGTTGCCTGGAACAAACCATCTCAAAGGCATTCCCCCAGCTCTATTTTGCCGATCTGACACGGACAATGGGTGCCAATGGCGTGTATTTTGTCCGGAGCGGCGGCGATTCTGACCTGAATCCAGCTACGAATGTGCGTCAGGCGATACAGAAGATCGAAGCACAACAGGTCTACAACGGCGGATTCGGCATGTGGCCGGGCCAGACACAGTCCGAAGACTGGGCGTCGGCCTATGCCGTACATTTCCTGACAGAAGCAGGGCAGGCCGGTTACGAAGTGCGAAGCGCGGTGCTCAGCAAAGCCATTGACTTTCTGACGGCTAAAAGCAGTACACCGGCGACGGAAGAAATGGTGTCCTTCGACGAAAGCGGCACGCGGACGGTCCGTCAGGTTGCCGGCCGGACGAATATTTATAGCCTGTACGTACTGGCTAATGCCGGTAAACCAAACCGTGCGGCAATGAACTATTACAAGCAGAATGCCAATACACTGACGACGGACAGCCGGTATGTGCTGGCTGCCGCGTTCTTCCGGATCGGCGATGTGCGGAGTTACAATGCCTTGCTGCCGAAGCGGTTTACCGGAAACAGCACAGAACGGGAAACCGGCGGCAGCTATGCCTCGCCGTTGCGGAATCTGGCGCTGGCGTTGCAAACCCTGGTCGATGCCGATCCGGACAATATTCAGATACCCGATATGGCGCGGCAACTGTCGGGAGCGTTGCGGCAGGCGGGCTACCTGAACACACAGGAGGCGGCATACGCGTTTCTGGCACTGGGTAAGCTGGCCCGGAAAAATGCAACTAGTACTGCTACTGCAACAGTTGTCTCTGGGAAACAGACGGTTGGTAACTTTACCGGTGCTGATTTGTTCCTGAAACGGGTAGGGCAGCCGTTAATACTGACCGCCAAAGGCACGGGTAATGCCTATTACTTCTGGCAGAGCGAAGGGGTGCCGGCAACGGGTGGTATTGCGGATGAAGACAAAGGGTTACAGGTTCGCCGGACGTTCCTGAGCCGCGATGGGCAACCACTGAGCCGTTTCCGGCAAAACGACCTGATCGTTGTACGCATTGCGCTGAGCAGCACCAATGGCTTACCGGTAGCGAATGTCGTGGTGACGGATTTACTGCCGGCCGGGTTCGAAATCGAGAACCCCCGGATTACTGAACCACGGGACATGGACTGGTTGCAGAAACCATCCGTACCGGACCATTTTGATGTGCGGGATGACCGGATCAATTTCTATACAAATGCGGGTGCAACAGAGCTGAACTTCTATTATATGGTACGTGCTGTGTCGAAAGGTAAGTTCGTTTTGGGGCCTGTTTCGGCAGATGCCATGTACAATGCTGCCTATCGGAGTTACTCTGGCAGCGGGAGTGTAATCGTAGAATAGTACAAAAAAAGAACCGTTCGGATGTCAGCCTGGGAAGTTGCCCGTTAACGTTTAGGCAGCGGCATCCGAACGGTTCAATACGAAAGCCGGGGAAGGTACGATATCTCCTTGTAAGCCCGGCTGAAAAAGGCAGGATTAACCTGCAAGCCAATTAATTACGGTTCACGGCCTCAGCTGATGAAAGGAACTGAGTCTCGGTGGCGGGAACCGTTTCGGGGGCTGCTAAGGCAACGACCCCATTTTCGCCGACAACCCGAAGTTGTACGTTGGCAACACCTTTCTGAACGATGCCCAACGCTTTAGCGGCTGCATAAGTCATATCGATTATGCGGCCTTTAGAGAATGGCCCTCTGTCATTAATACGAACAATGACAGAGCGTTGATTGTCAAGGTTTTTTACCTCAACCATCGTATTGAACGGCAGGTTCCGGTGAGCGGCTTCGAAGGCCAGACTATTCACCTTTTCTCCTCCTGCGGTTCTGCGGCCATGGAACTTTTTAGAGTAAAACGACGCCTTACCCTTCTGTATGAGGCCCGATTGAGCCTCCGTCGGTTTGATGGTGCTAAACAACAACATCAGTGACATGATTATGCTCATACAGCGTACGGTTAAGTTTAACAAGCAAAGAGGGGTATGTCTCTATCGCTGACACATACCCCTCTCCCTAAAAAGTGCAACTTCCACAAAACAAAGTTACGAAAAAAAACGTTAAGAGCAAAATGCCTGGCAATCAGCCACCAACTCAATAATCCTCCGTTTAGTAAAGAGTCTGTATACCGATCGTAAAAATTATTTAATAATATTCTTTTGTTCCTGATACTATTACACTTAATTTGGCGTTTAGAGCAACGCTAAACCTCACTGTAATTGTGGAAGAACGAGAGAAGGAAAAAATCTACTCTAAGCGGGTACGGGCCGGAAAACGAACATATTTCTTTGACGTCAAGTCGACCCGTGCGAATGATTATTACCTGACGATTACTGAAAGCCGCCGCCATCCGCAGGGTGATGGGTTTACTTATGAGAAGCATAAGATGTTCATTTACAAAGAAGACTTCGATAAGTTTATTGACGCTTTGCGTGGTACAGTGGACCACATTAAAACGGAACTGATGCCCGATGTTGACTTTTCTCAGTTTAACCAACGGGAAGAGTTCGACGACTTCAACAGCGATCTGAAGTGGGACTAATTCGTATCAGCCAGGTAAACCGGCGGTTGTTTTACGATTTTCGTACGTACCAGATTATTTCTCTCCACCGAAACTCGGATCGTAAGCAATATATTGACCGTTATCGCCTGTAAATCATGACAACCCTTAGCCTGGACTCATCGTCGCAGGCTTTTTTGTTGTACTTTTGCGGAAATTTTAATGAGTGAATGAGCGATTGAGTGATTGAGCGGTAGCTGCACGACAAGTGAGCGGAAAGCCTGAAACAGTCACTCAATCACTCAATCGCTCATTCACAAATCATATGGGACTTCAATGTGGAATTGTGGGCTTGCCAAACGTGGGTAAGTCGACGCTGTTTAATGCAATCTCGAGCGGTAAGGCTGAGGCCGCTAACTATCCGTTCTGTACCATAGACCCGAACGTTGGGGTCGTAACCGTACCGGATGAACGTCTGGATACGCTGGAAACACTGGTTAACCCGCAGAAAGTAGTACCGACGATCATTGAGTTTGTAGATATCGCCGGTCTGGTCAAAGGGGCTAGCCAGGGACAGGGCCTGGGCAATAAGTTCCTGGCTAACATTCGTGAGGTTGATGCCATCGTACACGTGATCCGTTGTTTCGAAGACGACAACATCGTCCACGTAGAAGGTCGCGTAAACCCGATTTTTGACAAAGACATCATCGACACTGAATTGCAGCTGAAAGACCTTGAATCGGTCGATAAAAAACTGCAGCGGATCGAAAAAGCAGCCCGTGTAAGCGGTGACGCCAAGGCAAAAGCTGAACTGGAGGTCTTACTGCGGTACAAAAATGCGCTGGAAGACGGCAAAAATGCCCGCCTGGTTGAGGCAACGGAAGAAGAGAAGCGGGCCGCTGTTGGTGACCTGCACCTGCTGACAATCAAGCCCGTCATCTATGTGGCTAACGTAGATGAAGGCTCATTGCCAAACGGTAATAAATATTCCGATCAGTTGCGGGAAACCGTAAAGGCAGAAGGTGCGGACGTACTGGTTATCTGCGCCAATATCGAGTCGCAGATTTCAGAAATGTCGGAGCCTGAGGAGCAGCAAATGTTCCTGGAAGAATACGGGTTGACCGAATCGGGCCTTAGCCAGCTGATTAAGGCGTCGTATAGCCTGCTGAACCTGATTACCTATTTCACGGCCGGCGTGAAAGAAGTACGCGCCTGGACAATTCAGCGGGGCTGGAAAGCGCCGCAGGCTGCCGGTGTGATTCACACGGACTTTGAGCGTGGCTTTATTCGTGCCGAGGTGATCAAACTGCCTGACTACGTACAGTACAAATCAGAAGCGGCCATTAAGGACGCCGGTAAGATGTCGGTCGAGGGCAAAGAATACGTCGTTCAGGACGGCGATATCATGCACTTCCGGTTTAATGTGTAATTACCTTACTTGCTTATTGATAAAAAAGGCGGACATCCGATGTCCGCCTTTTTGCTTTTGTGTCTTACTTCCGCTTATTTATGCTGATCCGCTTATAGGCAATCAGCTGATCGGCGCGGGCGGCAGGGGGACGATGATACACCAGTACTTCGTAGTCGTTTTCGGTGCCCGAATAGCTGCCTTCAATCATAAGTTCATCGGCGGTCGGGCGGGGGCTGTTGCGTTTCACCACGTAGTCGTAGTTATAAACGCCCTGCTTCAGCCAGATCGATGCCCGGTATGAGCGAACAGCCGGATCATAGGTCATACGGTTGGCGTCGTTCAGCTGCCAGAAATTGAATGCTCCGTTGACATAAGGCTCACCATCAGGTAATTCGTTGATGTTGAGGGTGAAAACCGTTTCAATGTAATCGGCGCTGACACCCGGATTGCCGGTCTCGCGGTGGTCAATAACATACAGGCCGTTGAAGTCATCTGCCTGAATGTATGCCCCTTGCAGGCGCGGCTGATCGGGCGAGATAAAGGCAATGGTGCGATCAGGCTGGTACTGCACACGATCGACATAGTTGCCACGGGAAAGTACCGTCCGGGTGTCAAAAAAACGGAATTCGTTTCCGCCCGGAATCGTGTTGCTGAGGTCAAACAGGTTATAATCAATCTGCTGATCAAACACGCGGACGTTATTCGGCTTCAGGCCGGTAATTACCTTATCATCCCGGTAATTCTGCCGGATCACTACCTTAAAATCATCCTGCGGCGACACGACCTGATAGTTACGGTAATCGATACTCATATCAATCTGCTGATCCTGAAACTGACGCTGCGGACTGGTCGAAAAACGGACGCCGGCCGTTACATTTACCTTGTTGGCATAGGTCATAAACCGGCGCGTGAAGAGAATTTTGCGCGGGTTCCGCTCATCAAAAACAACCAGAATATAATTGCCCGGTAACTTTACACGTGGAACAGTAAACCGGTAATGGTAATATAAAACTTTGGTATTCAGGGAAGTCTGGTATTCGCTGATGGGATAATCGTTGTATTCGTACGTGAACTCAATATCGTTCAGTGCTGATTTCTGCCAGTCGGCGTTGCAGTGAATAAACTTTGCCCGGAACATGCGGTAACTGCCCGTCAGATCATCAAATTCGAGTTGCAGCTGCTGCCCGTTCATGGCGTCTTCGCTGGTCAGCATCACCGGCGGATTCAGCGTTTTGCCAGGGCTGTCGGGGGTAGAGCCAATCAGCGGATACAGGAGAACGGTATGAATTTTCGGGTCAATGATCTGGTCGGTTGTCGGGATTGTCTGCGCGGTTGCCGGTAAGGTTAATAACCAGCAAAGCACAAGCCGGATACGGCGGAAGGCGTTGGGCATAGAAAAAAAGGTTACAAGCTGCTGAATAGTGACCTTTAAGGCCGGTAGAAAACGAAGAACCCACGGACGGTTAATCAAAAACGATCCGGAGTTCTTCGTTCATCAGTCAGACAAAAATATACGTATTTGGCCGGATGCGAAACACCTTAATAGGCCAGATAGCTGTCGCCTTTGTCAGTCGTATCGGTTTCGTCGCTGATCCGGTCGATCTCGTCTTCACTTAGGGCTTCGTCGGTTGGAAGCTTATCATAGTCAACGTCATTCGACACATTGTCAAAGGCGTGCTGCGCAGTGGTTGTATCGGTATACAGAATAGAGTCGGCTGCTTCTTCCGAGGCCGGATTCCACTCATCTGTACTGCCGCTGTTCAGGCCGAGACCGGCGTAGATGGCGCTGTCTTCCGGATCGCCGGATGCATCTTTAGCGAGTTCTTCCTGTCCGGCATTGTTGCGCGGCGACAGCCCTTCAAGCGGTCCGCCGGTCTGTTGGTCAACGGGTTGTTGATCGGAGTTGTTTGTATTTTCCATAACGTTCTGTCAGTAAAGCCGGCCTGTATGACCGGCGTATTTCAGACAAAACCGTAAACTACCGGGCAAGGTTTATTTCCAGACCACAACCTTCTGAACCAGTGGTGGTTTGCCTTCGGAAAGCAGCCGCACAAGGTAGGTGCCGTCGCCGAGTGTACCAAGGTCCAGCAGGGTCTCATTATAGGCCCTGACCGACATCCCCTGCATCAGCTGCTGTCCACTGAGTGAAATAACCTCAGCGATACCGTCATGTGGCGGGCGGATGGTGACATACCGCTCGGTCGGGTTGGGATAGGCCCAGGGCAACACCGGCTCCCCGTTGTCGATGCCGGTAATCACGACTTTTTCCGACGTATTCTTCAGGTACCGCAGGCCGCCGCCCGTCGTTCCGATCAGCAAGTCAGGCAATTGATCGCCGTCCAGATCGCCGGTAGCCAGCATCAGGTCGTGACCAGGCGTGCCGATTGCCGCCAGTGTATCCAGCAATACCAGTGACTGGTTTGGCTGGTCAGGAAAGCGGTATAGCTTCATCTTACCCCACTGATCGCCCGAGATCAGTTCGGGCCGCTGATCGCCGTTGAGGTCGGCGACGACCAGCGAAGGGCCGCCCGCCAGTGTGTTAACCTTTGATCCGCCGTATTCTTCGGTCTGGAGCTGAAACGCAGGGCTTGCGGCTGTCCCCGTATTGCGGTAATACGCGATGTTACCGATGGAGCGGCCAACGAGCATGTCGGGAAGGCCGTCTTTATCGACATCAACAAAAGAGGGAATGTCGCCTGGTCCCAGCAGATTCGGCGTCGGAATCAGTTTTACGCCGGCCAGTGTGTATCTGGCGGGAGCTTTTGCCGCAGCCTGGTTGTAAAACGCGCGGATTTCAATTCCCCGCACTGAATTACTGAACACGATCAGGTCAAGGCTACCGTTGCCGTCCAGGTCGGCAAAGCGCGGCATCAGGTCGGTAAGCACGGTAGAGCTGCCAAGACCGAGATAATCACTGGATACCAGATCGAAATAGGCTTCCTGCGGTGTTCCCTTGTTCTCAAAGTAAAACAGGTTGCCACGGAACGTCTGGCCAGTCAGTATCCCGCCATTACCTACCAGCAGGTCCAGATCACCGTCGCCGTCCAGATCGGCAAGGGCAGGGGCCGCCCGCTCGCCGAGATCCAGCATGTCGCGTTGCAGGAAGTTTTTCTGAACCAGCTGGAAATCCGGTTTCTGATTCGTACCAACGTTGCGGTAAAACCAGTTTGATGACTGAAAATCAATCAGATTGCCTTCATTGCTGAGCACGTTTGGCGTGGCCAGCAGGTCCTTTTTACCGTCGCCGTCAACATCTTCCCAGAAAACGGCCGGGAAGTTCTGGAAGTTAATCGGGTCTTTGGCCGGAAAATTGGCATCGAAGGACGTGAACTTGGCATCGGACGTGTTCGGGCCTGCATTTTTAACCAGCGCAATATTCTGGCAGCTGACAAAACCGGCCAGCAGGTCTTTTGTGCCGTCGCCGTTGGCATCGAACAGCGTAATGGTATTGCCGGTATGGGCAGGAGTCGCTGGCCGGCCCGCGCCGGTAACGGCAACCCGACCGCCGACACTGCAATCGACGCCGAATATAAAATCATTACAGTATTCTTTCTGAAAGCCGCCCCAGCAACTGCCGATCCGCTTGAAGGTCAGGCCCGAAACGCCCTGCTGCTCGCGGCTGAGGTTCTGCTGTAACGTGAGCAGGTTGCCTGATGCATCAAAGGTCAGGATGTCAATATCGCCGTCGTCGTCGAGGTCAACGATAGCCGGAATGTCCGATGAGGCAACGTACAGGTTCTGGCGGCCGCCTAAGCCCTCGGTAATGAGCGGGTTTGCCGCTACCTGCCAGCTGACTTTACCACCCGAAGATGTATTGCGCAGCACCTGAATGCCGAACGTACTCTGGGCAAAAAGATCTTTTTTGCCGTCGCCGTCGTAGTCAACCAGCAACATCCAGTTCTGAATAGCCGGAAAGGCTGTTTCATAGGACGGATCATACTGCCAGCCTTTGTCAGTCCATAAAAATGTGCTGATTTTGCGGTTGCTGCGGTCATAGACTACCAAATCGTCAACGTTGTCGTTGTTGAGCTTCATCGTCGAAAACTGGCACGCGTTCATGCCGCCGACCCATGGATTGGGCAGTGTACGGCCATTTATTGTCAGTGCAGGCTTCTGATCATACCGGAAAGAAAGCGATTGAGCATAGTTGAGCAACGGAAAAGCAACCAGCAGGGCTGCAATATAGTTTTTCATGTATTTTTGGGCATCTATGGGCAGAGCGGTTGTACCTGTCTGTGGATGCGCGGGTAAATAACCATGCGCCAAACCTGTACACTAAGCTAACAACGAACAAGACTCTGTTCTTATGACATCAACGGCTCAACTATACCATAAATTTTTGGAGTGCACGAGTGTTTCGACCGATACCCGGCAGATTTTGCCGGACTGTTTGTTTGTTGCACTGAAAGGACCTGCCTTCGATGGCAACCGGTTTGCGGTGGACGCGCTGGCGAAAGGAGCCCGCTATGCCATAGTGGATGATCCTGCCGTGGCCGCTTCGGATCAGCGCTGCCTGCTGGTAGAAGATGGCCTGACGGCGTTACAGGATCTGGCACGGCATCATCGCCGGACGCTGACGATTCCGGTGGTGGCCATGACCGGCTCAAACGGCAAAACAACCACTAAAGAGCTGATTGCCGCCGTGTTGTCCAAGCGCTTCAAAACCTATGCTACCCCCGGGAATTTCAATAACCACATTGGTGTACCCCTGACCTTGCTCTCGATTCGCGGCGATGGCGATGACAGTTACGAAATGGCGGTGGTCGAAATGGGCGCGAATCACCAGCAGGAAATTGCCTTGCTGTGCTCAATTGCTGAGCCGACCCACGGCATGATCACGAATATCGGGAAGGCGCACCTCGAAGGCTTCGGCGGGGTAGAAGGCGTCCGGAAGGGTAAAGGCGAGTTGTTCGACTGGCTGGCCAAATCGGGCGGTACCGTGTTTGTGAATGCGCAGGATGCCACGATTATGGCTATGAAGGAAGAACGGTCGTTTAAGGAAGTGGTGACGTATTTAACCGATGGCCCGACCCTGCTCCAAGAAACGCCGGTGGTAGTATACCGCGATGCAGCCGGGCATGAGATCAAAACCCATTTGCCGGGGCAGTACAACTTTGACAATATGGCGGCTGCACTGGCCATCGGAGCCTATTTCGGCGTAACGAGCGAAGAGGCTAACCGCGCCGTTGCCGATTATAACCCGACCAACAACCGGTCGCAGGTAGTACACAAGGGCACAAATACGATCCTGCTGGATGCCTACAACGCTAATCCGAGTTCGATGGCGGCAGCGGTCCGCCAGTTTATGAATGTGCCGGCAGACAAGAAAGTGGTCATTCTGGGCGATATGTATGAGCTGGGCCCCGAAAGCGAGGCGGAACATGCTGCTCTCGGCGAACTGGTGGCTACGGGTAAGTTTGACCTGGTCATTCTGGCCGGCAAGGATATGAAGTATGCGTTGCATGCACTGCCGAAAGCCTATTATTTTCCGGATAAGTTTTCGTTGCACAACTGGATCATGGACTATCCGTTTGAGAACACGCACATCCTTATTAAAGGCTCCCGCGGCATGGGGCTGGAAACAGTCGTGCCGTTTATTTAAAAAAATGGCCACAAAGACACTAAGACGTGAAGTAACACGAAGTTTCTCCATCAGGGAGTAACCTTAACCCTTTGTGCCCCTTTGTAACGTAGTGCCTTTGTGGCCACCTATACCCATTACAATATGATGCTCAACAAAACCCCTTACATTACGCAACTGTTCCTGCTTTTCTTTCCGCTGTGCGTTGTTGCGCAGAACAAGTTTGAGTCCGAAATCAAAGCGTTTGAAGAAAAAGATAAAACTGCGCCACCGCCGGCCCATCCGATTGTATTTACCGGTAGTTCGTCAATACGTTATTGGGAAAGCCTTGCCGCTGATTTTCCGGATAAGCCGGTTATAAACCGGGGCTTCGGCGGGTCGGGTCTGGCTGACGCCCGGTATTTCGCGGACCGGATCATCATCAACTACCAGCCTAAACAAGTCGTGTTATACTCGGGTGAAAACGACGTGGCCGCCGGTAAGTCAGCGCAGTATGTATACGATCAGTTTGTTGATCTGTTTCAGTATGTCCGTAAGGCGTTGCCAAAGGTCTCATTTGTTTACATTGCGATGAAACCAAGCCCGTCCCGCCGCAAGTACTGGCCTGTTGTTCAGGAGGCGAACGCGATGATTAAAGGGTATCTGAAAAAACAGAAGCGGACAAAATATGTGGACACCTATACCCCGATGCTCTATGCCAGCGGACAGCCGCACGGAGAGTACTATAAGGGTGATAGCCTGCACATGCTGCCTAATGGGTACATACTCTGGACTAAACTGGTAAAACCAGTATTGAAATAGACGGTTTATAGCTGCTTCCTGGCATAATTTATGATTTACCGACCGGGAATGCAACCGAACGGAGAAGCGGTTTAGGTATTCTGCCGTGACTTCCATAATTTTGTATTTTGCTAAGAAACAAGCCCGTTTGCTGTACTGGCAAACAACTATAAACGAAAACGACAAATCATGTCAACGCAAACATCTGCCTACGTCCCGTATAAAGTTAAGGACATTGCCCTCGCTGAATGGGGCCGTAAAGAAATCCGGCTGGCAGAAGCCGAAATGCCTGGTCTGATGGCACTTCGTCAGGAATTTGGTCCGTCGAAACCACTGGCTGGTGCACGGGTTGCAGGCTGTCTGCACATGACTATTCAAACGGCGGTTCTGATCGAAACGCTGGTTGAACTGGGTGCTGACGTAACCTGGTCTTCATGTAACATCTTCTCCACACAAGATCACGCGGCTGCGGCTATTGCAGCGGCTGGTATCCCTGTTTATGCCTGGAAAGGAATGAACGAGGAAGAATTTAACTGGTGTATCGAGCAAACGCTGTTCTTCGGAGAAGACCGTCAGCCACTGAACATGATTCTGGATGATGGCGGTGACCTGACAAACATGGTATTTGACTTGTATCCGGAGTTGATTCCGAACATCAAAGGTCTGTCAGAAGAGACAACAACGGGTGTACACCGGTTGTATGAGCGGATGAAGAATGGTACGCTGCACCTGCCTGCTATCAACGTAAACGACTCGGTTACCAAGTCGAAGTTTGATAACAAATACGGCTGCCGCGAGTCACTGGTTGACGCCATCCGTCGTGCCACTGACCTGATGCTGGCTGGTAAAGTAGCCGTTGTGGCTGGTTATGGCGACGTAGGAAAAGGCTCGGCCGAGTCGCTGCGTGGTGCCGGTTGCCGTGTACTGGTTACCGAAATTGACCCGATCTGCGCTCTGCAGGCGGCTATGGATGGTTATGAAGTGGTACCGATGGACGAAGCCGTTAGCCGTGCCAACATCTTTGTAACAGCTACCGGTAACATCGGTATCATCAAAGACCGTCACTTCAAGAATATGCGTGACAAAGCCGTTGTGTGTAACATCGGTCACTTCGATAACGAAATCGACATGGCGTGGCTGAACGAAAACTACGGCCACACAAAATCGGCCATTAAGCCGCAGGTTGATATGTACGAAGTTGACGGCCGGGAAATCATCGTACTGGCAGAAGGCCGTCTGGTGAACCTGGGCTGTGCGATGGGTCACCCGTCGTTTGTAATGTCTTGCTCATTCTCAAACCAGACTCTGGCTCAGCTGGAACTCTGGCAGAATGCCGACAAGTACGAAAACAAAGTATACGTACTGCCGAAGAAACTGGACGAAAAAGTAGCGGCGCTGCACCTGGCACACGTAGGGGCTAAGCTTGACTCACTCGACGACGAGCAGGCGGCCTACATCGGTGTAACGACAGAAGGTCCGTTCAAAGCCGAAATGTACCGTTACTAACCGGTCAGACATATAGATTCAGCTGCATGTGCGCAGTTCCGGCAACGGGGCTGCGCACATGCTGTTTTAATAGGCCCTGATACTAAGCTGGGCCGTGTCATCTTCTCCGTTTGTAAAGCCGTTGTTTGGGGTAGAGTTCGGATCGGTTGGGGTGGCGGCTGTGATCTGTCCCTTAAAAAGGTAGTTACTGCTTATTGCCGGTACGGCCGTGAAGACCAGCCGTACCGTACTCCCGGCCTGTAAGGTATTAATCGTCGTTGTGGCTTGCTGTGCGTTAATAGAGAATGTTTCGCTGTAGTAAGCATGGAGCGATGAAGGTAGCTGGCAGACAACCTGTACATTAGAGGCTGTGGCGCCCCCCAGATTTGTAACAACGACACTAATGGCGACTGGCTGTAACGGGCGGCAAACAAGCTGATCAGACACCAGATCCAGCCGCAGATTCGCACGGCTGTTATCAATCGCCGGTTGGTTGCTGATAACAGCCGGTGCAGGGTCAACGTTGGCCGAAGGCATGAGTGAGTAGACGGTAGTGCCGCCGTCGGTCGTCCGGAAATCCAGCCACACCATGTCATCCTGTCCGTCGAAAAAGCTGGTGTTGGGTCGGGAGTCCGGATCCAACTGATCGGCTCTGGCAATTTCGGCCGCTATGCGGTAAAAACCTGATGCTGTTGGATAAACAGTAAAGGTAACTACAACCTGCTGGCTGGTACTGACCTGACTGATACTGCCCAGCAAGATACCTTTACGATACGTTAGCTGCGGACTACCGGCAAAGGCAACATTGGCGGGTAACTGGCATCGCAGCCTGACATTTGTCGCCGGTTTACCTCCCTTGTTGGTGATGATCAGCGTAAATGTAACCGGACTGCCGATAGCCACTATGCGACGGCTGGCACGGCCATCTAACCGTAAATTCGTCACCGAAACGGATTTGGGCAGTAGCGGGGCTGCTGCATTGAAAAAGTCGTTGGTCAGCTGCGCACTCCAGGCGCTGGCAAGCCGGATCAGCCCCTGCCCTGAAAAGTGTACGCCGTCGGTTCTCGGGATCTGAATGGTATCCGTCACCGGGCCGAAGAATACGCGGTCAGTCGTTTGAATTACCCGTGTCTGGGCATTGGTAACGGGTTCGTACAGGCCGGACGGATACAGCGTTGCCGTCCAGTTATCAACCGAAGCGCGGGCCACCATCCAGGGAATCGCCACATTGCCCGCATCGGCCCGGCTTTGGGCGATAATAAATTTAAGATCTGCCTCGTAGTTCGGGGATTTGGCCGGTGTCCCCTGCATGTTAGCCGGTATCGGAATGGTGTCGTAGGCTTCTGCCTCGCCCTGGTGCCAGAGAACGGCGCGGAGGCCGGTCAGCGGCACATAGTCCTGTAGTACACGTTTCAGGTTACCATAGGGCATTTTGGGCATAAAATATTCACCCCACGCGGTTGCCGTGCTGTCTTTGGTAATGCTTTCCCGCCAGTTCCGTACAGCAGTACCCGACCAGGCGGCATTATAAAACAAAACCGGTACGTTGAGCCGCTGCGCCAGCAGATCCCCCAGTTTGCCCCAGCACCAGCTCGTCAGGCCACGGGGCGAAATGGTTATGTCTTTCGTAATCGGGCTAAAGGTTGGCGGGAGCGGTAACCGGACTGTATCCGAAAAGTTGTAGTGAGTAGCCGTGCTGACACGGTCGTCGGTAGCGGCAACGGTTTCGTGATTAGGTAGTACGCCCTGCCCGTTTGATTGCCCGGCAATGGCAAATACTTCACCAACACCGATGGGTGTTATACGTGTGCTGCCAATAATCTGTTCGTTACTGATTGCTCGGACATCCAGATGATACCAGCCGCCCGAAAGCGTAAGCTGCCCGGAGAACTGACCACTTGCCGGCTGGTTATCAAGGGTAATAAAACCGTTGGTAGACGAGCCGTATCCGGCGGCCGTAGCCGTCAGCATGACCTCTATACGCTGTGTATTTGCCGGACACAGACCGGTTATGGTAATTACTGATTGATTGGCATTATTACGCTGAAAGACAATGCGGGATACCGGAAACGTTACCTGCACCTGTGCGAATACCCTGCATGAAATAAATAGTGAAATAGTTAATGCGCTGAGAAGCAGTCTCCCTGGTTGTGTAGAGGTAAGTGTCATAGCTAACATAATGTATAGAAACAGTTATGGTACTACATCTGTTAATATACATTATACCGCAGAGAATTGTTACGGAAATCCCGTAATTAACGCTGAAATCATATTTCGCGGAGCAACGTCTGAAAAGTATAGATATTACCGGCGTACCGGCGCTGCATTTGCGGATGAAGTTTCGGAGCGTAAATAGTTTCGTAGGCGTCGTAGGCTGCCTGGTCCGGGAACAGGAGCTGAATGGTATACGTACTGCCTCCGTTGTCGATTTCCGTCAGCAATTCAAGTAGTTTATGCTGAGTGGGCAGGCCGGTTGCCATAATGTCGGGCAGGTGTTCTGCACGTATCCATTGTAACCAATCGGCGGCTACGTTTTTGCTGATATTTACGGTGACGTTGTAGAGAAGCATAAAGTTCGGTTTATTTGCTGTACAAACTACAAAGATACTATGTACTCAGGACTCCTACATGCCCATTCGGGACTTCGCTGGCTGGCACTTATTCTCTTGCTGGCAGCGGTATTTGTTTCTATGCAAAAGCGTTCGGGACAAGCCGGTTATACCGATGGCGATCGTAAGCTTTATCTGTTTTCACTGATTTCGGTACACACGCAGTTACTGATCGGGCTGGTTTTATTCTTCATCAGCCCTAAAGTTGATTTCAGCATGATGAGCGACAAAATCTATCGCTTCTATACGGCGGAACACTCTGTCGGAATGCTGATTGCTATTGCGCTGATTACCGTTGGCTATTCGAAGCACAAGCGCCTGAGCGGCAGTGCGGCGAAACACAAAGCAGTATTTACCTTTTACGCTATCGGTCTGCTCGTTATTCTGGCCTCAATTCCGTGGCCGTTCCGGATTCCGGGCGCAGGCTGGTTCTGATCAGTCCGGCCTGACAAGCAAACGGGGTGTATGGAGTGAAACCAGCCGGTCTCCTCCATACACCCCGTTTTTACGTATGGTCTGCTAAACGGCAAAACTTTCGCCACAGCCGCAGGTGCGGGTTGCGTTCGGGTTTTTAAACTGAAACCCTTTACCATTTAAGCCGTCCGAAAAATCAAGTTCTGTGCCGGCCAGATAAAGCAGGCTTTTGCGGTCAACAAAAATTTTGATGCCTTTATCTTCGACAATATGGTCAGTCGGCTGCTGAGCGGTATCAAACTGCAGGTCATACATCAGACCCGAGCAACCGCCGCCTTCTACTGCCACCCGAATCGCGTAGTTGTCAGTTAAGCCTTCTTTCTGGCGTAACTCAACGATTTTTTCTTTTGCTTTATCCGATACCGATACCATTGTTGACAGAAATCTATAGCTGGTTATGAGAAATGTCTTTTGCTAATTTAATAACTTATCGCCGTTTTGAAAAGTTCGGTTTTCTGACCGGACTACTATCGTCTAATCCGGCTTTTATTGATCTCATGCTGACCAACGTCGAACATCTGGGTATTGCGGTTAAGAACCTGACTGCCTCAAATGACCTGTTTACAAAGCTGCTGGGTGTGGCTCCCTATAAATCTGAGGCGGTTGAATCAGAAGGTGTAACGACCTCTTTTTTCAGCATTAACCAGACAAAAATCGAGCTTCTGGAGGCAACCCGCCCCGACAGCGCCATCGCTAAGTTTATCGACAAAAAAGGCGAAGGTATTCACCATATCGCGTTTGAAGTGGATGATATTCTGGCTGAGATGGAACGATTAAAAGGTGAAGGCTTTACGCTGCTGAACGAAACCCCGAAGCAGGGCGCCGATAATAAGCTGGTTTGTTTCCTGCACCCGAAAGGCACCAACGGTGTGCTGATTGAACTGTGTCAGGAGCGGACATAAAAAAGGCAGCCCGTATCGATCCGGCTGCCTGATAGAGCTATACGGAATACCTCAGACGAGGTTGTTTTTGAAAGCGTAGGCAACCATGCCGGCGGTATTTTTAGTGCCTGTTTTTTCCAGGATCCGTAGCCGGTGGCCCTCAACCGTGCGCGGGCTCAGAAATAGTTTTTCACTGATTTCGGCCGTTGACAGCCCTTCGCAAATGAGTTTAAGCACTTCTTTCTCACGCTCCGATAACAATACTTTACTGTTATAAAACGTCGATGGCTGTTTGACAACCGTGGTCCGGTTGGTCATTTTGCGGAGCATGGCTTTCGATACGAACTCATTCAGGTAAACGCCTTCGTCAATCACCTTGCGGATGGCCAGCTCAACTTCATCCGGTTCGGCATCTTTCAGCAGATACCCGCTGACGCCTTTCTCCAGCAGGTGCAGTACCATCCGGTCTTCATCGTGCATCGTCAGCACAACAATTTTGATGAGCGGGTAATTTTCCCGGAGCCAGTCGGCCGTGGCGGTGCCGTCGAGGACAGGCATCTGTAAATCGAGCAGGACTACATCGGGCGTTTTGCGCGGGACCTTGTCAATTAATTCCTGACCATTTGAAGCTTCAAGAATCAGTTCAAAATCAGGGACCTGACTCAGAATGGTAGCCATGCCTACCCGGAATAAATTATGATCGTCGCACAGGGCTAGTTTTATCTTACGCATGGCAGAAGAGGACATTAGGTCAAAAGCGGAACAAGTTTAGCATTTTCAAGCGGAACTTGCACATAAATATGTGATCCGCGGCCGGGCGCCACATCAAATGTCACGTGTCCGTCAACCACACTCAGGCGGCTTTCGATGTTCCGGATCCCTAGCCCACGCTGCTTGTTCTGGAGTACTTCATCCAGATCGAACCCGCGCCCGTCGTCGAATACATTAAGCCGGATTTCTTTCTGAGCCGGAAACAGCTGAATCACAATGCTGTTTGCTCCCGCATGTTTAATAGCGTTACTGACCAGTTCCTGGACAATCCGGTAAATCATGATTTCGATGGCCGGTGTCAGCGGCGGGAGTGTTTCAGGGCGTTCGAGCCGGACATCGACCAGGTCGTTACTGGCATTACCGACAAGCTCTTCCAGGGAAGCCAGCAGACCAAACCGTTCGAGGGTGGTCGGGACAAGATCGCGGCTGATCCGGCGGACATTTTTCAGGGTATCATCCAGCAGCTGACGGGTCTTACGGGCCTGGTGCGAGGGCGGTGTTTCGGGCGTAAGCTGGCGTTCGAGCTGATTCAGGGTTAGTTTGGCCACAGACAGCATGGTGCCGATATCGTCGTGCAGGTCCTGGGCTAAGCGGCGCCGTTCGGCCTCCTGACCGTGGAAAGTAGCTGCCATCAGTTCCTGGCGGTGGCGTTCCTGCATCTCTTTCAGGGCCAACCGCTGCTGTGCCTGCTTATGCTGGTAATAGGCCACGAAGATGATGATAAAGATCGCCATCATCAGCAAAACTGCCGTACCAATTGCAATGACTAAGCCTGCACTCATTTCAGCGTAAAGTTTTCAGGTTGGCGTATCCGGATAGTGGTTACAAGGGTTGTGTAAATGTTCTGTAGAAAGGTAGATTAGTTAAATATGCAGAAGTTGGCACGGAATGGCAAATACCGTTTAGGATTCGGTCATAAAAACGTGTAAAATGGACACATGATTTATTATCTGGCTGGTTATAAAACAAAAAGCCCGGTAATGCCTGTGCATTACCGGGCTATATACCCTCAGAGGTGATTACGCTAGTTTAGCCTGCAGGTTTGTATCCAGGGCTTCCAGGAAGTCTTCTGTATACAGGTAGTGCTCGCCAGGGATCAGCTTCGTACCGGAAGGATATGCCGACAGGGCAAGGTCCTTCGTCATCTTACCGCTTTCTACCGTTTCTACACAAACCGCTTCCAGTGCGTGGCAGAAGTCGATCAGCGCCTGGTTGCCGTCCAGCTTACCACGGAACGCCAGACCACGTGTCCATGCGTAGATTGATGCGATCGGGTTGGTCGATGTTTTGTTGCCTTTCTGGTGTTCGCGGTAGTGGCGGGTTACCGTACCGTGAGCTGCTTCGGCTTCCATCGTATGTCCGTCCGGTGTAACCAGTACCGATGTCATCAGGCCCAGTGAACCAAAGCCCTGTGCTACGGTATCCGACTGAACGTCACCATCATAGTTTTT
Organism: Arsenicibacter sp. R0_47; assembly: GCF_057652235.1. NCBI lineage: Bacteria > Pseudomonadati > Bacteroidota > Cytophagia > Cytophagales > Spirosomataceae > Arsenicibacter > Arsenicibacter sp. R0_47. The sequence goes on from NZ_JBYFCJ010000018.1 coordinate 76,483, forward strand.
ACACGCCCATACGAATGAACCTTCCCACTTCAGGGCGGAGGCCACCATGTCGTCGATCAGACGGTGTTCGTAGTGAACGCCTGAGTCGCTGAACTCAGTTTCATAGATTTCCTGGAAAATATCTTTGAAACGACCGTCGTATTTTTTCAGGATCGTGTTTTTCGTAGACAGATACAGCGGCCATCCTTTTTGCTGCGCCATGTTGAAGCAGGCACGGGCAAAACCACGGATCGACTCGTCAACGTTGTACATCGCCATGGCTACGCCCGGGCCGTTGAATTTGTACACTTCGTACTCCATTACTGTTCCGTCTTCACCTTCGAATTTAACGGTCAGTTTACCTTTGCCCGGTACAACGAAATCGGTTGCGCGGTACTGATCACCGAACGCGTGACGGCCAACGATGATTGGCTGTGACCAGTTCGTTACCAGACGGGGTACGTTATTGATAACGATTGGCTCGCGGAATACAGTACCGTCCAGAATGTTCCGGATTGTACCGTTCGGCGATTTCCACATTTGCTTCAGATTGAACTCTTCCACACGGGCTTCGTCCGGCGTAATAGTTGCACACTTGATACCAACACCGTATTCTTTGATAGCGTTAGCCGCGTCGATCGTCACCTGATCGTTTGTCTCGTCGCGGTATTCGATACCAAGATCATAATATTTAATATCTACATCAATGTAGGGGAGAATCAGCTTGTCTTTGATGAACTTCCAGATAATTCGCGTCATTTCGTCGCCATCCAGTTCAACCACCGGATTAGCTACTTTAATTTTCTCCATTTTATGTTCTGTCAATCAGTTGGAAAATTGAAATTCACCGCAAAAGTACTCAGAAAGGCGTTACATGAAAACGAAAGTTTAAACGAGTCAGCCGCAAAGTTTTACATAAGCCCGTAATATCCGGCCGGAATGGGTGTTTTTCCAGAGATCTTCAAAATATTATGCGGCTAAAAAAGGTCATTTTAGTATATTTCATCCTGTTTTACGGAATTAACCTAAGCTAAATATGGCAATTATGAAAAATTCTACAACAAAGTGGATTGTTCTGCTTTCATTAGTGCCTGCCCTTCTTTTCGGCCAGTCAAAAAAGGCTAAAGCGCCGGCCGACCGGACGGAGAAACTCAAGCAGGAAGTGATGGCTGCGATTGACGCCCGCAAGGATCAGGCGCAGCAAATCAACGACATGCTGTTTAGTTTTTCCGAACTGGGTTTTCAGGAAGAAGAGTCGTTTAAATACCTGACTACACTGCTCGAAAAAGAAGGATTTACGGTACAGAAAGGAATTGCCAATATGCCAACCGCCTGGATTGCGACCTGGGGGAACGGCAAACCACTGATTGCCATCGGCTCCGATGTTGACTGTATTCCGAAAGCCAGTCAGAAGCCGGGCGTGGCCTATCACGACCCGATTGTGGAGGGTGCACCCGGGCATGGCGAAGGACACAATTCGGGTCAGGCGCTGAACATTGTGGCGGCACTGGCCGTAAAACAGATCATGGAGCGTGAAAAAATCCCGGGCACGCTGATGCTGTGGCCGGGCGTTGCCGAGGAGCTGGTAGGGGCCAAAGCCTTTTTTGTGCGCGACGGTTATTTCAAAGATGTCGACGCCTGTATTTTTACGCACGTCGGTAACAATCTGGGAGTCTCGTGGGGCGATGCGGGCAATAACGGGTTGGTATCGGTCCGGTTCAATTTTGAAGGCCAGGCCGCACACGCTGCCGGTGCACCGTGGCGGGGCCGCAGCGCGCTGGATGCGGTGGAGCTGATGAACGTTGGCTGGAACTTCCGCCGCGAACACCTCGAAGTAACGCAGCGGTCGCACTATGTGATCTCCGACGGCGGTGATCAGCCGAACGTGGTTCCCTCGAAAGCAGCGGTATGGTACTATTTCCGTGAACGCACGTATCCGAAAATCAAGAAATTATACGAGACCGGTCTGAAAATAGCTGAGGGTGCGGCGATGATGACCGACACCAAATTTACGTACGAAGTGCTGGGCTCGGCCTGGCCCGGCCACTTCAACAAGCCGATTGCGGAGGCCATGCACGAAAACATCCGGAAGGTAGGCCTGCCTGCCTGGTCGCCCGAAGATCAGCTGCTGGCCAAGGCCTCGCAGATTGAGCTGCAGGCTCCGAAAGTTGAAGGACTGGCGATGAAGATTGACTCAATCGGGATGCCGGTATCAGCGGCGCCCGTGATGATGGGCGGTCAGATGATGACGGCCATGGGCGGCGGCTCCGACGATATCGCCGATATTTCGTGGTCACTGCCGACGGTTGTATTACGGTATCCGTCGAATATTCCCGGGCTGCCGGGTCACCACTGGGCCAATGCCATTTCGATGGCCACGCCGATTGCCCACAAAGGTATTGTGGCCGGCGCCAAGGCGGAGGCCATGACGCTGATCGACATGCTGATGAAGCCGGAGATTATCAAAAATGCATGGGCTTACTACCGCGACGAACAAACCAAAGAAATTAAATACACGCCGCTGATTTCGCCGAAAGAGCAGCCTGCGGTTTTCCTGAATAAGAAGATTATGACGGAGTATAAACCGAAACTGGAGAAGTTCTATTACGATCCGGCGAAGTATAAAACCTATCTCGATCAGTTAGGCATTAAGTATCCGACAGTTCGCGACGACCAGCGTGCAGCGATTAAAGAAAAGGAATCAAAAGAGACCGGTGCCAGTAAAGTGAGCGGCGGGAAGTAAGTAGGGAGGGTAATGAATAATGGATAATGTACAATGAATAATGAAAGCTACGCACGGCTAATTATTCATTGTACATTATCCATTGTTCATTTTATTTCGTCTTAATCCCGTGATACCGTTCCGGTTCCTGGTAGTCTTTGCGGAGGGGGTGACCGTCCCAGTCGGCAGGCATCAGAATGCGGCGCAGGTCAGGATGGTTAGTGAAGGAAATGCCTACCAGATCGTAGGCTTCGCGTTCGTGCCAGTCGGCGGTGCGCCAGATATGGCTGATGGTCGGTACTGCCGGCAGCGGCATACCGGGCTGGTTGCGGGCTACCGTTACATGCAGCATCAGGTCATGCTCGAACGGAATCGACGTGAAGTTATAAATCACCTCCATGGTGTTGACCTGCGGTCCGTTGTCAATGGCGGTGATGCAGGCGAGCAGGTCAAAAAACAGGCGCTCGTCGTCGCGCAGGAACTGACAGACATTGACCAGTACATCGGCTGAAACCACAACCGCCGGTGACGCTGTTTTCACCTGAATGGTTGAGCCGAACTGTTCCTGAAGAATAGCGGCGATATCGTCGAAAGACATGCTTAGTAGGGGTAAAGAAACGTTGTTATAAGCGTTCCGGGTTTTCGCCCGTAGGGGCCGTTCCCGTCAGCGGCTTCTCCTGCCGGATTTTTTCCTGTAGTTTCAGAAAACCGTCGATTAGCGCTTCCGGACGGGGCGGGCAGCCGGGGACATACACATCCACCGGAATAATCTTATCCACTCCTTTCACCACATGATAGCCGTGTTGCCAGTAAGGCCCGCCACAGTTGGAGCAGGAACCCATCGAAATCACGTAGCGGGGCTCTGCCATCTGCTCATACAGGCGGCGGATACGGTCGGCCATTTTATAGGTCACCGTCCCCGAAATAATCATGATATCCGACTGCCGTGGCGAAGGCCGCGGAAAAATCCCGAAGCGTTCGAGGTCATAACTGGAAGCCATCGAGCCCATCATTTCGATGGCGCAGCAGGCCAGACCGAACGTCAGCGGCCATAACGACGACTCCCGCGACCAGTTCAGAAGCTCCTCCGAACGGAGTAACACAATACCGTGATCGCCGGATTTATTGGCTGGGGAAGATGGAGTCATGGAGTCTGTGATTGTCTATGCCGGTGTAACGGACGATGACCGTAAAACGGTTCCGGCTGGTCAGGCTTTGGCTTTCGGCTGGTACTTTTTGTTTACCTGATCGTAGAGCGACTGCGGGACTTTGGTCTCAACGGTCGGAATTTTTTGTTGTGGTTTCACCCAGCTCAGATAGCCTTTCACCCATGCATAGGCTAAACCAAGTGCCAGCGTAAGTACAAAAATGCCCATTTCGGCCAGTGAAAACCAGCCCCAAAGTCCTTCTGTCTGCGTGATCAGTGTCTTTTGCCCGAAAACGGTTGCCCACGGAAAAAGAAATACCAGTTCCACATCGAACAGCACAAAGATCAGCGCCACGACATAAAACCGGATGTTAAACTGCACATTCGCATTGCCTACCGGCTCTTCGCCCGACTCGTAGGTGCTCATTTTCTCTACATTGGGCCGGCTGGGGCGCAGAAAACTGGCTCCGAATAACACAAGGGAGATAAAGGCGAAAGCGGCCAGAATAAACAGCAGGATAATGCCGAAGTCGGAAAGCATGGCGATGCAGGCAGAAAAGGCCACGAACAGGCTACTGCCGTGGCCTGCTGCTTATTTTTTCTTTTTGTAAAAGTTATACACAAACGCCACCTGAAGCACGCGGTTGCGGTAGTTCAGGTCAATGCCTGCTGCCGAAGGAGGCGCCACGTTGGTCAGGCCATGAATGTAGCGCACCTGTAGACTGAATTTATCCAGCATGTCCAGAAAATCATAGTGCGCGCCCACGACAATGCCCATGTCATTCTTTGTGCCAGGGCCATAGGTCGAGCCGGCATTAACCGCATAGCTGAACTGCGGACCAGCCTGTAAGGCAATGCCTTCTGTCGGAACCCAGCCAAACAAGACCGGAACCGCGATGTAGCTGAAGTTATTCCGGACGATTTCTGTGCGGCCAACGCGCTGCACTTTCAGCGTGCCGCCTTCTTTGGAGTAGAGCAGTTCCGGCTGCACCGTAAAGTTTTTGTACCGGAGCTGATACATGGCGCCAAGGCTGAAGTCTATTTTTTGCTTGGGAATGCTGGTCGTTACTCCCGAAAGCGCCAGTCGGGTAATAGACGGTCCGGCTTTGATACCAAAATGTCCCGAAAGAGTATTGCCTTGTGCAAAGACCACCGATGGGCAGGCCAGCGCAAGCATGAAAAGTAGCTGTTTAATACGCATGAAATGAAGCAGCAGAAGGTTAGTTACCCTCTCTTAACGATAGATCCGGCTGCAAAATTGGTTAAAAAAAGTTAATTCAGCCGTGGATCAACCGGGTAGTTTGACAGAACCTTGAATTCTCCCCCCATTCGCTTCAGAATTCCGCGCCAGAACTGGTCGGCCGGGGTGTCGAACAGGAAGCTGGTTTCGGCCTTTGAGACAATCCAGGCCTTTTCATTCAGCTCACCGTCAAGCTGCCCTTCGCTCCAGCCGGAGTAGCCGACAAAAAAGCGGATGTCTTCTGCTGACAGCGTACCGATGTTAATCCCCTGTTTGATCTGTTCGAAATCACCGCTCCAGTACAGGCCATCCTGAATCTGTATGGAACGCTCAATCAGATCGGGACGACGGTGAATAAAATGCAGCGTATTCTGCTGGACAGGACCGCCCAGAAAGAGTGGTACATCGCTGTAGATATCATCGATGACATCGCTCAGCATAAGATTGGTGGTCTGATTCAACACGAGCCCGAACGTTCCTTCCCCGCTGTGTTCGCAGACCAGCACCACGCTGCGCTCAAAATTAGCATCGCCAAGAAACGGCTCCGCAATCAGAATACTTCCGTTGGTAACAGTTTTTGTCTCCATAGCGCAGATCGATGTTAGGTGCAATACGGCAAAACCCGTCGTTAGGTTTGTAAGTATAGCGTATTTTTATCGAAAACGCAGAATCAGGGAAGTTGGTATGGGGGGAGGGCGGAGAGCAGGGTGCTTAGTGTGGCGGGCAAGGAGCAGAGTGGAAGGATCAGAGTGGTGGCACGACTAGGCGTCCCCGACCGCTAGGCGTCCCTGTCAGAGTCGTGCCACCACCTGTACTGAGGAGGCTTAGTTTTTCTTCAGCCGCATTTTGCCGTCTTTCAGGACAACCTCGTCGGTTTTATCCTGCTTTTTGTAGCCGTTGCCTTCCGGATCAATATTTGTGTCGTAGCCGGTCGCTGAGGTTACGATTTTGTTTTCAACCTTATCCCGCAGACGGCCTAAACCGCCGAAAACGGTAGCCGATGCTTTTTCTTTCCAGTACGTACCCGCAAGGGTGGCATTGAACGAAAGCTCAATAAACCCGTCGCTGACCGACTTAACCTCCAGCGTTTCGTTGTTATTCTGCGAATCGCCGACGTGGTATTCCATGCGCGGCGTCTTTGTCTCTTCCACGTAACGGATAGCGGCAATGCCCTTGTATTTGCCCAGGTCCTGGGCCCGTTTGATGTTCTCGCGGGTGTCGGGGCGGTCGGCATTGACGATCAGGTAAAGACCCGGCTCGCTGACAGCCCGTCCGTTGAAGTCGCCCAGCCAGACACGGAGCATGCGGTCAGGCTTAGTGCTGTTGCCGGTAAAGTAGGCGTAATTCCCGATCCGGATCTGCCGGGGCTGGGTTTTATATTCCTTGCCGTCAAGCTGGACCACCAGTGTATTATCATTGGCCAGTTGTGCCTGAGCGCTGAAGAAAGCCAGCAGGGCAAAAGCCAGTAAAATTGTCTTTTTCATCTGTGTTCACTTAGTTTTTGGTAGCCCGAAGGTAGAGCAGAAGGGGATAGGGCTGTATTTCTTTTGAGGAAGCGGAAAATCTTTGCTAATCGGGAAAGCGTCAACCCCTTTATGTGAAAATTTGTTAAAAATGAGAAAGGCTTTCCAACCGTTTCAGGAAGGGGTGGGTCTTTATGGTGTCGACGTTACTATGCTTGATGATTACGGATTAGTTGAAGGATGCCGGCGGCAGGACCGTTCAGTGCAGCGACAGCTCTATGAGCGGTTTGCCGGGAAGCTCTTTGTCATTTGTAAACGGTACACTAAAGACGTGGAGGAGGCCGAGGATGTGTTGCAGGATGCGTTTGTGAAGATCTTTCAGCACATTGGCTCATTCCGGTTTGAGTGTCCGCTCGAGGCATGGCTGAAACGGGTAGTCATCAACACGGCCCTCAAACAGATCAGGCAGCAAAAGCCATGGGAGCAAACGACCGATATTGCCGATATGGCCCCGTTTATCGGGCAGGCCGACGAAAGTCTGCCATCGCTGAACTACCAGTTTTTACTGCAGCTGGTGCAGGAGTTGCCGCCGGGGTGCCGGGCTGTGTTTAACCTGTATGCGATCGAAGGGTACAACCACCTTGAAATTGCCGAAATGCTCTCTATTTCAGAAGGAACTTCAAAATCGCAGTACGCCAGAGCCCGACAATTACTTCAGCAGAAATTACAGAAAGAAGATAAACTACCATCCAGCGGAATGCCGCCAATAAGAAATGAGTCAGTTTGAGGAACATACACCAGGGAAACGTCCTGATGAGCCAGGTGAGGCCCTCTGGAGAAAGGCGTTCGGGGAGGCATCCGAAATGCCTCCGGCCCGTGTGTGGGACGCTATCGAACGCCGGCTCGACGAGGAAGAGGATCGTGGAATTATTCCACTGTGGGGCGGTACGCCAATGGCCGGTGCTACCGGTAGCGGTGGTCTGACAGGCATACGGCCATGGATGCGCTGGAGCGCGGCGGCGGCAGCGGCCGTTTTGCTGCTGAGCCTTGGCTGGTGGGCAATGGATACTCCGGTAAAGGAAAATCCGGTGCTTTCAGCAGCTAAACCGGTTGGTACGCCGTCTGAACAAATTACAAAACAACCGGACGTATTGGCTTCCGCCACTAAGCCGGCCGGAGCACCGAAGTTATCCACAATGGCTGTGGATAACTCACGAAAATTGCCGCGAAATGTGCATAACCCGTTGCCGGAAGCGCAATTAGCAGCTGTACAAGCTAAAGGAGGTGTTCGTGCAGCGGAAGCCGGTGCCGCAGTACAGGTGCTGATGGCCGCGACAAATCGGGAAAAAGTACAAAATCCGGCAGACGTCATTGCGGAAAATACAGTAAAACGTTTCCCGGAAAGCGCAGCCGTGCTGGCCGACAACGCGGTGAAAAGTGCTGGTACCGAAACCATTAAGGGAAATAGTGCCGTTGGTTACGGTGCTCCGGTACAGGTGGTGACCCCGGTTGCCCTTGCCGCTTCGGAAGCATCCATCGCTGCACTTGAACCATTGTCCAGCCATCCTATGCGTGACCGGATGTATGGCACACAACGCATCGTCTGGTACCGGATAAATGATGTTATGTTGGACGTTAATAGCAGCCAGCCGAAAGAACACAGGGAGCTGTGGGCCTCGGCCAGTGTGATGCCGGGGGCGTTCAATCCGTCAGTGTCTATCCCGTCGTCGCAGCCGGGAATGGTGTATGCCAATTATGTGGCAAACACCCGGGTGGCCTCACCGACACAGCGTGTCAATAGCCAGGCTGACCTTTCGGTCGCTTATCAGCTGTCGACCGGTATGAAACTGGGCAACCGCTGGACGATTGAAACCGGCGTGGGCTATCTGGAGGCTAATTCAACCGTGAATAGCCCGACACAAACGATTGTTGCGAACCTTCAGTCGGCCATGCTGAGCGAGATACGTACCTCGAATCTGTATGCCGATGCCTTGCGGGGAGCTATTTCGGGGTCAAACGCTAATTATGCGCAGGTGTCTATGGACAAGAGCAATTCGTTTATTCCGAGCAATAACGCATACAGTGCGGAGCAGGTGCAGAAAATCAGCAATAACTATCAGTTTGTGCAGGTACCCGTGCAGCTGGGTTATCAGTTACGGCCGCGCAAACGACTGGGCGTTGCCATGCTGGGCGGATTACTGACAAACTGGTTTGTTAAAAACCGGGTTGATGAAAGTGTAACCATCTCATCCGGTGACGGCGTATACCGGCCGGTAACCCTGTCGGCAACGACTGGTCTGCGGTTCCGTTATCGCCCGACACAGCGCTGGTCGGCGTCGTTTGCCGGTATGTACCAGCATGCGCTCCAGAATGCGACAAAAGCAACGGTCGATGTCCGGACCAGACCCCAGACGATTGGCATGAGCATGGGTGTAGATTACCATTTTTAAGGCAGTTGAACAGTAAACAACACATACAATGAAAGCACTGATCTTAGCCGGTATGGTAGCCCTGATGGCTGCCCAATGCGGCACACAGGAAAGGGTTGATGCCGAAGTAAAGGGAGCGTCAACCGATGTCGTTATCCGCAGCGGAACTTCTTACGGGTTTTGCATCGGCTACTGCAAACGTCAGCTGGACCTGACTCCCGCCGAAGCCACATTCATCATGAAAGATAACCGGGAGGAATTACCGGTGAAGTCGTGCAAGGGAACGATAACGGCCGACGAATGGAAAACGTTAGCCGCACAGGCTGATCTTGCCGCGCTGAAAAAACAACCGGAACGCATTGGCTGTCCGGACTGTGCCGACGGCGGTGCCGAGTTTCTGGAAATCGAACGTTCTGGCGATAAATACCGCGTAACCTTCGAAGCCGGTAAGACCATTCCGGGGTTTGAGTCGCTGGTCGAAACGCTGCGGAAGCGCCGTACAGCCTTCAATGATTGTCAATAGTATAGCCCGTTAAACAACAAAGAACATGAAACGCCTGTTTGCCTTAACCGCAACCGTTACTGCCGCCGCGCTGATAGTGGGGACAGTTGGTTGCCGGAACAATAATTCATCGCCGTCGCCGGGCCAAAGTACTGTCGGCGCACTGCGGGTGTCCACAAAGTTTGCGGGCCAGACCAACGACTTTGCCTTTGACTTCTTTAAAAAAGTGTATGCCGAAGAGGCCAAAACGGAAAATGCCTTTGTCTCGCCGTTGAGTCTGCATATTGCGCTGGGCATGCTGATGAACGGGGCAAACGGACAGACGCAGACCGAAATTCAGAAAACGCTGAAACTGGACGCGCAGACGCTGTCAGAGGCAAATGACACGTACGCCAACCTGATGACTAACCTGCCGGGTGTTGATCCGAACGTCAAATTATCGATTGCCAATTCGATGTGGTACCGCAACGGGTTTGCGGTTGAGACATCGTTTCAGGAGGTGCTCCGGAAAACGTTTCAGGCTGATATAACCGGTCTGGATTTTAACAGTCCGACGGCTAAAGACCAGATCAACAAGTGGGCGAGTGACAAAACAAGTGGCAAGATACCAACGGTGATTTCGGAGGTGAAGCCCGAACACGTGATGTTTCTGCTCAACGCGCTCTATTTTAAGGGCGACTGGAAAACGAAATTTGATACAAAACAAACGTACGACACAGACTTTAAACTCCTGTCGGGTCAGACAAAGAGCGTCAAAATGATGCGGCTGGATGTGCCGTTGCGCCGGACTTTCCGGCCTTCGTATACCGCTTTTGAACTGCCTTACAGTCAGGGGAATTATGTAATGACCGTATTGCTGCCTAACGAGAACTCATCACTGGATGCAATGATGAATACGTTGAGCGGTACCGAATGGACAAGTCTGCAACAAGGGATGGCCGAAGGAAAAATTGACATCGGTCTGCCACGTTTCGGGATGAAATACAGTATTAAACTAAACAGCATCCTGTCGGGCATGGGCATGCCAACGGCTTTCTCGAACGCGGCTGATTTGTCGGGCATCAGCAAGGGCAAACAGTTGTATGTCGATTTTGTCAAGCAGGATACCTATGTTGCGGTCGACGAGTCAGGCACTGAAGCTGCCGCTGTGACCAGCATCGGCGTCGGCGTAACCTCGGCAGGCATGTCTTACATCTGCAACCGGCCTTTTGCCTTCGTGATTCACGAAAAAACGACCGGAACCGTATTGTTTATGGGGAAAATCGTAAACCCGTCTCCTAACGCATGAAAACGATTCTGCTCTTTGTCGCATCCCTGGTCGCCATGGCGTTCAGCTGCGAGCGAAACGATGAAACGGTCGTGGCGCTGAGTGCGTCGACGGCTAAACTTGACGGGACCTGGAAGCTGGTAGAACCGGCTACGCCTTATACTATTACGCTTGAACTGAATGCAATACCGGTCAATGCAACGGTCCTGACGGCTGCCCGTGTGTATGAAGCGACAGGCAAGGCACCTGTTAACTCGTATTTCACAAAACTGACACAGCCTAAACCGGCTGAATCGGATCAGGTGGTAGTGGATGGGATCGGCTCAACTAAAATAGCCGGCCCGACGGAGGCGATGCAGGCAGAACAAACGTATTTCACGAACCTGAAAAACGTAACCCGATACGAACTGACAACGCAGAACCGGCTGCGCCTCTACCATAGCGGCGGTATGCTGGTCTACGAAAAAATAAACTAACTGCGCCGCCGGTAAGGCAGCGTATGAAAACAGTGAACAGTAATTTTTTTAGGTGATAATTGCTGACTTTTTGTGTAAGATAAATCGCCCGATGGCCTTGCTGTCGGGCGATTTTTTTTGTCGGGTTTCCAACCTGAGTCATAGAAAATGACTCTTGGTTACATACTATAAATTCTTCCTAACTGTATGAAATTTAAACAACTACTCGTACTGATGAGCGGGTTAGCACTTATGATGACCGGTTGTACCGACAACTGCCGGCAAGTGCGCACCTATCGCAAACAGATTCCGGTGAAGGTAACCCTTGAGGAGTTGCGGAAACCGGTTACGTCAACAGCACCGCAGCAACTGATTGAACCCGGTAAGATTTATGCCAAAGACAATTACCTGTTCATCGTTGAGGTGAAAAAGGGGATTCACGTCATTGATAACGCGAATCCGTCGAGCCCGAAATTTATCTCTTTCCTGCCGATTCCGGGGAATGTGGATCTGGCCGTGGCCGATAACACCCTATATGCCGATAGCTACATCGACGTGGTGGCGCTGGATATCAGCAATCCGGCAGCAATCAAGGAAGCCGGCCGCGTAGAAAGCGGGTTTACCGGCGGACTAGTGGGTCGCACCAGCTGGTCGTATGACAACCAGACCCGAACCATCAATGACTACAAGGAGGAAATTACGACTGAGACTTTTGATACGGACTGTGAAGGGAATTATGGGTTTATTCCATATCCGATTGCCTTGTACTGGTTTGGTCGCGCCTATTTACAGTCTGATCTGGCAAATTATAGTGCAGTGAAAAGCGGTAACGGAACAACCAACACGGCAACGGGAGGTCAGGGCGGTTCTATGGCACGGTTCGCGATCATGAATAACCAGCTGTATGTCGTAAACTCATCGGTCATGCAGCTCTTTGATATTTCGACGCTGTCAAAACCGGTGAAAGGCAAGACGATCAATCTGGGGTGGGGTATTGAAACGATTTTCCCGTATCAGGACAAGCTGTTTATTGGTGCCCAGGATGGTATGCATATTTACGATGCCTCGACACCGGGTGATCCGAAGCAACTGTCGCTTTACCGTCATATCCGGTCATGCGATCCGGTGGTGGTGCAGGGTAATTATGCCTATGTAACGCTGCGGGGTGGTGGCTTCTGCGGCGGCGCGCAGAACGTACTGGATGTAGTTGATATTTCAAACCCGTCGATGCCGACGCTGGCGAAGTCTTATCCGATGGACGGGCCCTACGGGCTGGGCGTCGACTTTCCGAACCTGTTTGTGTGCGAAGGCCCGAAAGGATTGAAGGTCCTGAAAATGACCGATGCCACGAACCTGACGCAGGTGCAGGCCTTCAGCGACATGAATGCCTACGATGTTATCCCGCTGCGGAGCACGCTGATGCTGATCGGTAAAGACGGCCTGTATCAGTACGACTACACAAATCCGACGAATCTGCGCCAACTGAGTAAAATTGCCGTTCAACCCGCCTATTAATCATGCGCCGACTTATCTGTTTATCTATTGCCTTGCTGGCATCAGGATCGCTTGCTGTGGCCCAGACTACTGACGCGCCGCGCTGGCAAACCACCATACAGGTTGGCGTGCAGGCCGGTCAGGTGCGTCCCGATGTGAATACGAACAACGGAGGCTGGTATTATCCCTATTACCCCGTGCGGCCGGCCGGTAACCGCTACAGCCTGTCTATTTATGGGACAACCAATTATGCCGTCCGCTCGTGGTTACGGACGGGTCTTTCGGCGGGTATTGACTGGTATAGCCAGACGCAGTTGTTTCCGGTAGCGGCCAGTCTGGAGGGCAGGCTGCCGAAGAAGAACCAGCGTGTAAGCCCGTTCGTCAATCTGGAGTCGGGGTATGCATTCCGGGGCATTAACCCGCATGGCCGGGACCTCAGCGGTGGCTGGCTGGTTTCGCCGGGTGCCGGTCTCCGGATCAATACCGGAAACAATACCGGTTTTGTCATCAGCGCGGGCTACAAGCACCAGCGTGCCAGCCAGCGAACCCCTGTTGACGGTACCTACACGCTCTCGCAGGTCGAATACCGCCATTACAACCGCATCTACTTCCGGATGGGCTTTTCGTTTTAATACGTTGGTACTGCTGGTTGCTGATTGTTACTGAGTTGCTGTGTTTACTGTGGTAGCACAACTTCGAATCGAGTCGCCACGGTGAATACAGCAAATTCGCTCAATCGCAAATCACTCATTCACTCAATATCCTTTATCTTGCTGCATTCATTCATATAGAAGCCTATGCAGCCTCGTTCCGTAGCGTTTTCCCGGACAACCATTACTGAGTTGATGATTCCGGCCTATGCCAATTTTGGCGGTAAGATTCACGGGGGCATTTTGCTCTCGCTCATGGATAAAGTCGCCTATGCGTGCTCGGCCAAACATGCCGGTACATACTGTGTGACGGTGTCCGTTGATGAAGTAAACTTTCTGATGCCGGTAGAGGTCGGTGATCTGGTGTCGCTTCTGGCTTCGGTCAATTATGTGGGCCGGACATCGCTGGTGGTTGGTATCCGGGTTATTGCCGAAAACGTGCGGACGGGCGTGGTCAAACATACCAATACGTCGTATTTCACGATGGTCGCCAAGGGCGACGATGACCGGCCAACCGAAGTACCACCGCTGGAACTGGAATCCCGCGACGATGCGCGCCGGTTTCTGGAAGCCATCAAGCGGCGGGAACTGAAAGCCGGTTACCGCGATGCGTTTGATAATGAAAAATCAAGCCTGGCGGTTGATGAAAACCTGAGCCGGTTCGCCGGCGAACGCTGTGTGATTACGTTTTCAGAGTGAATAGGTGCAGACAGGGTCGCCGGTGTTTTCTTAACCCGGCGACTTTTGTTTATCCTGATTTATTGCCGTTTATCCTGCCATTGAGCCATTCCTAAGCCTCGCCTAAAATATTTCCCGTCTTTCCCCGACTACCTTACTAAACAAGCAGATCGTATTAAGCGCTGATCACAGCATGGATATGTCGGTAAATCAAGTACGTAACGCTGCTGACGAAAGCGGGCAACCAGACCTTCGCGAAACCGTACGGCGCGAGCGTCCCCGGCTGCTCGACTTTATCCGGCGGCGGCTACCCGACCCCGACGATGCCGAGGACCTATTGCAGGATGTGTTTTACGAACTGACCCTGGCCTATCAGCTGACAAAGCCCGTTGAACGCGTCGCTTCCTGGCTGTTTGCCGTGGCCCGCAACAAAATCAACGACTGGTACCGGAAGCCAAAAATGCAGTCGCTGGATGCGCCGGTATCGGCCGCCGATGACGACGATGAAGCGCCGGTCCTGGGCCAATGGCTGGCCATTGCCGATGATACGGGCGACGACGGTGAGTTGCTGCGTGAGTCGCTGATGGATGCCATCGCCGAAGCGCTTGATGAGTTGCCCGACGAACAACGCGAAGTCTTTGTGCGTCACGAAATTGAGGGGCAATCGTTCCGGCAGATTTCGGAAGAACTCGGCATACCGCAGAATACGCTGCTGTCACGCAAGCATTATGCGGTACGTGCCCTGCGCGAACGTTTACGGGCCTACTATGAAGACCTGCTTGACTAAACCAGTAAAACAACAAAAAACAAAGAAAATGAAACGTTTTTGGATTCGTCGGGGAATAGGTTTCCTCGCATTCGGGATTGGTATTGCCGCTTTGTTCGGCTTCATTGTGATGAACCTCTGGAATGGCATTCTGCCGGCCGTGCTGGGTGTAAGTGCCATTACCTTCGGGCAGGCTCTTGGTATACTCGTATTATCCCGCATTCTGTTCGGGGGCTTCGGCCGGCCGGGCTGGGGCGGTCACCGTCACGGTCATCCGTTCAAGGCGCAATGGAAACAAAAAATGGCTGAACGCTTCGAAAAAATGACCCCGGAAGAGCGCGATGCTTTCCGCCGGAAAATGCAGGCCCGCTGCGGTGGTGCGGGGCCGTGGGCGAAGAACGTTGATAAAGAGTGAAAGAGCGGATTGAATCGCGGAAAATTTTGAGTTGCTGATAGTTCTGAGTTGCTGGTGGTTACTGTTTGTTCTGAGTTACTGATAGTTGTTATTTATTGAATTTACGTGTGATCTTTCTGTAAACACCCGTTATTTAACAACAATCTGTTAACAATCAGAATAATCCAGCAACCATCAGCAACTAAAAAACTATTTTTTCCACCCCAGCTTATTTACGTTCTCGCCGATTTTTTTGCCTTCGGCGAGGCCGGTATCATTGTCCTGCTGGGTGTGAATGCCGCCCAGAAAACGCGACCACGCCGATTCTTCGGCGGTTTGCCAGAACGAGGTGAATGAGCGTGCTTTGTAGTCAACATTGCGCAGTTCGTCGCGGGCGCGGCCAACGTGGGAGTTATCGACAAACGACACGTTAGCCCCGTACAGATCGGTCAGCACCGTTGCGGCGGCAGCCCCCTGCGTAGAGTGGCCCGACGGAAAAGCCGGGAACGGCGGCTCCGGCCAGAACGGTGTCCAGGCAGCGTTGACATTGGCACGGACAAACGTCGACGGCCGCTCGTTGTGGTAGGTGTATTTGCACTTCCAGCAGTTCATAAAGGCATCGGCAATCGCCATGCCGGTTCGGGCATAGGTTTCAACGGCCTGAGCGAGCGTGGCTTTTTTGGTACGGATCGCGATTGTTGCCAGATTATAGGAGTGGCCCGGCGGTGTAAACGTCTGGCTCGGATCGTCGCCCCACCAGGCGGCGATTTCTTTTTCTTCCTGCGTCAGCGAAATATTCTTGTCGTAAACCGCCTTGTACAGTTTGTAGTAATTCGACGCAGGGTCTTTGGTATAGGTCTCCGGCTTCGGGACGGGCAGGTTGCCGTTGGCGGCCACAAACCGGCGGTTATTTCCCCAATAAGGATGCAAGGCCCGGCGGATCGCCACCTGACCGTCGGTAGGCGGAATCCAGTTGCCGGGAGCAGTAGGCAACACATAGTCAAGCGGAAAGGTATCTTTATAGCCCTGATGGCCGCCGTCTGTTTTCGAAAAATCATAAATCGCCTGCGCCACCGCCAGTCCGAATTTCTCCGAGCGGTCGGCTACATCGGCAGCCGTTGTACGGCTTGCTTTGATCGCCATGCTCAACGAATCAATCGCTTGCTTATTTTTGTCGGCCGTATTCTCATAAAGCTGGCTCAGCATGAACGCCTGACCGGCATTGATGCTCAGGGCCCAGTCGTAGGTTTTGCCGCTTTCGGGCAGCGGCAGCGTTGAAATACCCGCGACCTGACCAGCCAGCGACTGATGATCCGGAATACCATAAACGCCGGTTTCGTACATGGTCAGGCCCATGTAGCCAAACGACCGGGAGGCAAACGTCGGCGTATTGCCGGGTGTGTTTCTGGCCAGCCGCAGGGTCATGTCGCCCCATTTGGCCGCCACGTCAGCCGGTATTCCGGTAATGGCTTCACCTGCCGGCAAAACAGGGTCAGGTGTATCCTGGTTTTGTTTACAGCCGGCGATGGTCAGCAAGACTAAAAGGACACCGCCTACACGTTGAGAAGCTGGTAAACGAAGTTGTGGTAAATACTTGTACATGAACAGCGTACTTGAAAATAACCTCTAAGTTATCAACAAATTGAGTAATCCGGCAGAACCATACGCATTTTAATAAGAAGCTACTAAACCGTTTTTGTACGCATGTCGACCTCGTTATTGAAGAAACCCGATACCGTAAAGGGATGGGCCATCCGGATCGCCGGAGGGTTTGTTCTTTTTTTGTTTGTCTGGATACTGGCGGATATCTACATCCCTGTACGGTCTGATATCCGCAATTTTGAACCGAAACAGGTCGGGCAACTGGAGGCAGGTATGTGGCGGTCTTATTATGAGCGCCGGCCGCTGCGGTTGATCGGTCAGCTGACTGATCTTATCCGCTCGCAGTACCGGGCGCCCTACTGGCGTTCGTGGCAGTTGGGGTACCGCGCCGGAAAGGCGGCATTTGTGTTTAAAGACGGTAAAAATCAGCAGGATTACGCCAAAGCCCTGCCCTATATTCAGAGGTTTTACGAAGGAATCAGCGACTTGTCCGAAACTCCTTTTCCGGCCGGTAAAGTGGCTTCACTGGAATTGAAGTGGTGGATGATCCGCCGTGAGAAAAACGGTTTCCGGCCCGACGACTGGGAAAATGTGCTGAAAGACGAAGCCGCTGCTATTTTCGGAATACCGGCTGACCGGTTCCGGGAGCATGCCCAGCTGCGCGTCCGGGCGATGATGTACCGCGACTATCGGGGTAAGGACATTACCGAAACCGACTGGAAATACATTGAAGAGCTGCTGGAACAATCGTGGACGGCGTTGCATAAGGTCGTTAATACACCGGTACCGGCCAACTAAACCGCTGATTTCACCGTATATAGCCCGGCATGCTGACAAAAGTCATTTGTATCCGGTTTTTATGGTAATGATTATTCCGGCAAATTTGTAGAATAAAGCAGAAAGAGGGCCCCGAAGGTGGCTGCTTCTTTTTTGAATGATCTAGTTGACGCAGACCTATGAAACCTATTGATGCACTGCAACGGGCAGTGGAACAGGTACTGACCGAAAAGGAACAGGCCTGGCTGGCTACAAAAAGCGCACAGGGGCAACAGGCTACCCTGATTGCGTTCGTGGCTGCTCCCCGTTTTGTGACCCGCCGGCCGGTTGCCGGTGCGGCACTGACCCAACTTGCCGGGGCCGTACCTGGCTGGCAACCGGACACCTGGACCGCCGACCGGCTGGCACGGGTCTATCTGCTGGCCGGTTTGCCGGACAGCGATCAGCCTGCCTACATACAAGCCATCGAAAACCTGTTCGGAACGGCTGAGCTACAGGAGCTGGTGGCGCTGTACACTGCCCTGCCCGTCCTGTCGTACCCGGATCACTGGCTCTACCGCGCTACCGAAGCCGTGCGGTCGAACATGGGGCCGGTCTTCGAAGCCATTGCGTTCTTCAACCCGTATCCGAAGCAGCATTTCGCGCAGCCAGCCTGGAATCAGCTGATCCTCAAATGTATTTTCAACGATAAACCGATGCACCTGATTGACGGCTTAATGCCACGGGCTAACGATGAACTGGCCCATAATCTGTCGGATCTGGCCCACGAGCGGTGGGCAGCCGGCCGGCAGTTACCGGCCCAGGCCTGGCGTTTGGTGAGTAGTTTTGTCGACGATGTAATTTTTGAGGATATACAAACTTTATTCCGCTCGCCGGATGTTTTGAATCAGCAGGCTGCTGCATTGGTCTGTTCTGAAACCAATTACGAACCGGCCCGTCAATTGTTAACACAGCATCCATCGTTGCAGCAGGCGGTTATGGATGGCTCACTAACCTGGCAGAATCTGGAAGTATACTCATGAATTCAGCAGAATCTCAACTTAACCCGTCCCACCTGGCAGATAGTCTGCCGGAAGTGGCCCCCAATATTCCTGATCAGGTTAATTTCATGGACTACGTGAAGGGTATGAAATTTTTCGATCCGCACGTCCACATGACCTCGCGGACCACCGACGACTATCAGGCAATGGCCGATGCCGGTGTGGTGGCCCTGATCGAACCCGCCTTTTGGCTGGGTCAGCCGCGTACCGGACTGGCTACGTTCAAGGATTATTACAACAGCCTGATCGGCTGGGAACGCTTCCGGTCGTCGCAGTTCGGTATCAAGCATTATTGCACGATTGGTCTGAACTCCCGCGAAGCCAACAACGAAGCGCTGGCCGCAGAGGTGATGGAGATACTGCCGCTGTTTATTTATAAGGAAGGCGTGGTCGGAATCGGCGAAATCGGGTTTGACGACCAGACCGATGCCGAAGATAAATATTACCGGCTGCAACTCGAACTGGCGAAAGAAGCGAATCTGCCGGTACAGATTCACACGCCTCACCGCAATAAAAAACAAGGCACAGAACGGAGTATGGCTATTGCCCTGGAGCATGGTCTCGACCCCGGTATGGTCATTGTCGATCATAACAATGAAGAAACCGTGAAATCCGTGCTGGATCAGGGATTCTGGGCGGCCTTTACCATTTATCCATTTACCAAAATGGGCAACGAGCGGATGGTAGATATCGTGCAGCAATACGGTCCCGAACGGATTATGGTCAACTCGGCTGCCGACTGGGGCATCAGTGATCCGCTGGCGATTCCGAAAACTGCCGCCCTGATGAAAATCAAGGGCATTTCCGACGAAGCCATCCGGCTGGTGACCTACCAGAACGCCATTGATGCCTTTGCGCAGAGCGGGCAGATCAATGTAGCCGATTTCGAAAACCCACAGACGGTTGACCAGAGCCTGAAGTTCAACGGCAACACCGTACTTCGGGGCGGGCAGCAGCCACGGGTCGATAAGAATTCAATTGTCATTCGCTAAGTGAGAGCCTATCTGCAACTGATGCGGCCGGCCAATCTGGTGACGGCTGTTGCCGATGTGCTGGCTGGGGCTGCGCTGGGGAGCGTTTTGACAAATACACCGATTACAGACCTGCACGGGTTGGTTCATCTCATCCTGTCAACGGTTTGTCTGTATGGCGGGGGCGTGGTGATGAACGACGTGTTCGACGCTGAACTGGACGCCGTTGAACGGCCGGAGCGCCCTATACCGAGTGGCCGCGCCTCAAAACAAGGTGCTGCGATACTGGGTGTTGGCCTGTTGCTGGCCGGCATTGTGATTGCGGCCTTGTTCCGTGAGATCAGCGGGTTGCTCGCCGTGCTGATTGCACTCCTTGCGGTGGTATATGACCGGTACGGGAAACATCATCCGGTGATCGGCCCCATCAACATGGGTCTTTGCCGGGGTGTTAATCTGCAGTTAGGAATGACGCTGATTGTCAGCGGCTACAGCGCGGCGAAATGGATCGGGCTGGTGCCGGTAATCTACATAGCGGCCATTACCATGATCAGCCGGGATGAGGTACATGGCGGCAAGCAAAAAACATTGTATTGGGCAGGGATACTTTATGCCCTCGTTAGTGTTTCACAGGTAGTGGTAGCCGCTCAGACGGGCAACATCTACCTCACTGCTGCGTTTGTTGTGGTACACCTGTTCCTGATTATGAAACCGCTGTCGGTTGCCATCCGGCAACCAATCGGCCCGAATATCGGAAAAGCGGTAAAAGCAGGGGTGTTGTCGCTTATTGTGATGGATGCGGCGTGGGTGAGTGTTTCCGGCAACTGGATGCTGGCGTTGGGGGTACTGGCGCTGTTACCGGTATCCATTGTGCTGGCTAAAGCGTTTGCCGTTACCTGACCTGTATCACGGAAGGTGACCAGGTCATCCCATTCCGTGTAATAATCTAATTTAATACCATGCACGGAAAGTATTCCGTGTTACCTGTGATATGACAGTTCTTCATCAAGCCTTTAAGGTCTCATTTTCATATCCGGTGGCGTTTACCGAACACCTGTTCGCTGAGGATAACGCTACCTTCCGGAATTTTCTGCAAACCACGGGCGATCCGCAGTTTCAGAAAAAGATTCTGTTTCTGATTGATGCCGGTGTCGCTGACCATCACCCTGATCTGGTGGCTGCTATTACGCGTTATTTTGCGTCTGTTCCGGGCGTGACTTTGGCGGCAGCACCAATTGTGATGCCGGGCGGCGAGCAGGTGAAAAACCAGCCGGAACTGGTAACCCAAATTCTGGATGCAGTCGATGCATTCGGGATTGACCGGCACTCGTACCTGGCCGCCATCGGTGGCGGGGCCTTTCTGGACATGGCGGGCTATGCGGCTGCCATTGCGCACCGCGGCGTCAAACACATCCGGATTCCGACAACCGTACTGTCGCAGAACGACTCCGGTGTCGGGGTAAAAAACAGCGTGAACTTTCACGGCAAAAAGAACTTCCTGGGCACGTTTGTCCCGCCGGTTGCGGTGTTCAACGACCTGACGTTCCTGCGCACGCTTGAAGACCGTGACTGGCGTTCGGGCATTTCTGAGGCGCTTAAAGTCGCGCTGATCAAAGACGCAGCATTTTTTGAGTGGATTGAAGCCAATGCCGAAGCACTTGCCGGCCGCGAAGAGGCACCGATGCAGGAACTGATTATCCGCTGCGCCGATTTGCACCTGAAACACATTGCCGGCGGCGATCCGTTTGAAATGGGCTCGGCCCGTCCGCTCGATTTCGGTCACTGGGCTGCTCATAAACTTGAATACCTGACCAATTTCAGTCTGCGCCACGGCGAAGCGGTGGCCATCGGCATTGTGCTCGATACGGTTTATTCACACCGGCAAGGGTACCTGACCGAAGAAGACGTGCAGCGGGTCGTGCGGGTTTTTCAGCAACTTGGCTTTGAGTTGTTCCATCCGGCCCTCGCCGAAAATGATAAGATCAACCTGATCAACGGCTTACGCGAATTCCGCGAACACCTCGGCGGCCGCCTGACCATTACCCTGCTCGAGGCACTGGGCAAGGGCCTCGAAGTCCACGAAATGGACCTCAGCCACGTCAAGGCCTCCGTCGATTACCTCGAAAACCTGCAATCATTAGTCATTAATGATTGAGTGATTGGGTGAATGAGCGATTGAGTGAATTTTTAAACTCCAAATCGCTCATTCACTCAACTACTCAATCACTCAATAATTATGCACATCGGTTATTGCACAAATATTCATCCGGGAGAGGACTGGACCAGTCATTTCGCCATTTTACAGGAAAGTCTGCCGTCGGTAAAGGGGCGGGTGAGTCCGGATAAGCCGATGGGTGTAGGCCTGCGGCTGGCCAATCAGGCAAGCCAGGACCTGCAGGATACGGCGCTGGTGGCAACATTCCGGCAGTGGCTCGACGATAACGGGCTGTATGTCTTCACCATGAACGGCTTTCCATACGGAGGCTTTCATAACACACGGGTGAAAGACCAGGTCCATACACCCGACTGGACAACCAATGACCGGGCCGATTATACCATCCGGATGTTCCGGATACTGGCACAGCTCCTGCCCGATACCTTAACCGATGGCGGTATTTCTACCTCGCCGATTTCATACCGCTATTGGTGGAAAACCCCCGACGAACTCGCCGGAGCAACCGAAACCGGTACCCGTCAGATGTTGCGGGTCGTAGAAGAACTGATAGCGCTGCGCCGGCAAACGGGCAAGTTGCTTCACCTTGATATTGAACCCGAACCCGACGGTATTCTGGAAAGCGGTCCTGAATTTCTGGACTGGTATCAGACATGGCTGCTGCCCATCGGGATTACCTATCTGGGCGAAAAACTGGGCTTGTCGGCCGACGAGGCGGCAACCGCTATTCGCGACCATATCCAGCTCTGTTACGATGTCTGCCACTTTGCGGTGGGCTATGAAAATCCGGTATCGGTATTAGATCAGTTGCAGGCACGCGGCATCCGCGTGGGTAAAATTCAGGTCAGTTCAGCGCTGAAAGTCGATTTCTCGTCGCAGGCCGATGAGAAACTGGCTGCCATTGCCGGCTTCGATGAGCCAACATACCTGCATCAGGTGGTGGCCCGGCTGGCCGACGGCTCCCTCAAACGCTTTGCCGATCTGCCGGAAGCTCTGGAGGCATTCGATGCCGCTACGCATCAGGAATGGCGGGTGCATTTCCACGTGCCGCTGTTTGTTGATACCTACGGACTGCTTGAATCAACCCAGTCTGCCATCCGTGAGGTACTGGCGCTGAACCAGGAACGGCCATTTACGGATCAGCTTGAGCTGGAAACCTATACATGGGGTGTGTTGCCCGAATCCATGCAGTTGCCCCTGAATGAGTCCATCAGCCGCGAAATGGCATGGGTCATGGCGCTGCATCAATAGTTTGCCACGCAGAGGCAGGTTTTACTCAGCGTATTCCGCTAAAGAAATGAAAAAGACCGTTGTTATTGATATTGTCGGGTTGAGCAGCAGCGTCATCGGTGAGCATACGCCCTTCCTGAAAAAATACGTTGCCGACCGGAATCTGACGCTGATTAAACCGGTATTGCCGGCGGTCACGACCACGTCGCAAAGCTGTTACCTGACCGGTAAATGGCCGGCCGAACACGGTATTGTCGGTAACGGCTGGTATGACCGCGAGGACGCCGAAGTGAAATTCTGGAAGCAGTCGAATAAGCTGGTACATGCCGAAAAAATCTGGGAAGCCGCCCGCCGGAAAGATCCGTCGTTTACGTGTTCCAAGATGTTCTGGTGGTATAACATGTACTCAACCGCCGACTGGTCGGTAACGCCCCGTCCGCAGTACCATGCCGATGGCGTGAAAATGCCGGACTGTTATGCCTACCCGATGCAACTCCGCCATGTGCTTCAGGAAAAGCTGGGGACATTTCCGCTCTTCAGCTTCTGGGGGCCGAACGCCAACATCAAGTCGTCGAAGTGGATTGCCGATGCGTCGATGTATGTCGATGATCTTAACAACCCGACGCTGACCCTGATTTACCTGCCGCATCTGGATTACTGCCTGCAGAAGTTCGGCGTTGATTTTACGAAAATCAGTAAAGAACTGGGCGAAATTGACCGGCTGGTACAGGAACTGGTGACGTTCTATAAGCGCAAAAACGCCCGCGTGATTCTCTTGTCGGAGTACGGTATCAACAACGTTAACCGGCCCGTGCATATCAACCGTCTGCTGCGGGAGGCGGGTCTGATTTCGGTTCGGGAAGAGCAGGGGCTGGAACTGCTGGATGCGGGGACCTGCAAAGCCTTCGCAACACCTGATCACCAGATTGCGCACGTGTATGTGCAGGACGACGCAACGAAAGCACAGGTAAAAGCCATGCTCGAAAAAACGCCGGGTATTGCCTATGTGCTGGATGAAGAAGGGAAAAAAGCGCATCACCTCGACCATGAGCGGTCGGGCGACCTGGTCGCGGTGGCGGAGACCGACAGCTGGTTTACGTATTATTACTGGCTGGATGATGCCAAAGCACCTGATTATGCGCGGCTGGTTGATATTCACCGTAAGCCGGGCTATGATCCGGTAGAGATGTTTATGGATCCTGCCAATCCGCTGATTAAGCTGCGGGCAGGGTATAAATTAGCTCGGAAACTGCTCGGATTCCGGTACCTGATGGACGTTATTCCGCTGGATGCCACGCTGATCAAAGGCTCACACGGGGCCGTCAATCCGCCGAAGGAATACTATCCGGTCCTGATTACGGACCAGCCGACAGGCAAGCCCGAACTGGAAGCCGTCGATGTCTACGACGTCATCTGGGATCATCTGTTTTAATAAATGACGAGTGATTGAGTGACGAATGATTGAATACCATACCCGCTTATTCAAACATTCGTCATTCAATCACTCAATCACTCAATCAATCCTTATTGCTTATCCCACCAGACGCGGGTATCGAGGTTGTCGGCGCCCTGGCGTGTCGTTGCTTCGGTCAGGTTGGCCTTGTTTACTGACAACTCTAAGTCAGGGTACGTCAACCTGTTAATGAAACTTCCTTTAATTTCCTTACCCGGATACGGATTCGGTGTCAGTTTCGGGAACCCGCTCCGGCGGAAATTAGCAAAGGCTTCCGGACCGTTCAGGAACGACGCCATCCAGTACTGCGTATTGATCTGCTCCAGCGCGTTTGCCGCTACGTAAGGATTCTTCTGTAAATACGCCGTGATTGATGCCGCCGGAACGGCTGAGTTTGCATCAACATCGCCCAGCTGCTGCATGTGGGCCGTTACACCCGCCGCATAAAAATCCGCCGCGCTGCCCGTTGTCCAGCCGCGCACAACCGCTTCTGCCAGCAATAACTGTGTCTGAGCATACGTCACCAGGAATGTCGGGGCATCGAGTTTTGCCAGCCGCGTACGGTCAAGCTGCGAGTAATCGTAGAAACTGGCTAGTCCATCTTTGGTAGCCTGTGCCGGAACGGTGCCGTTATCGAAACCGAGCGGCATCCCGATCTGTATCGCCGGGTCGCGGTTCATCCGGGCGGCAGTGTGTTCGGAGCCACTCTTTGCACCTACGTACCGGACTGCAATCGAGCTCAGACGCGGATCGGCGGTTGACTTCAGCAAGTTCACAAAATAAGCCGTCAGATAGAAGTTCGCCGCTTCGGTTGAGTTCAGTGTTACGCCGACCGGATTCTGGTAGTTGGCGTTGTTACGAACAGCCGCATTGTCTGCATTCGACGTCATAACGCCACCGGCAATCGCTTTCTGAACTGTTGCCTGCGCCAGTGTCGGGTTTATTTTGGTCAGGCGCATACCGGCCCGTAGCAGGGTTGAGTAACCAAACCGCTTCCAGCGCGGAATGTTGCCGCCAAACATAATCTCACCGGCCTCCGTGGCTTTGTTGGCGTCGAGGGCGGCTGTGGCATCGGTCAGTTCCTTGATAATGTCATCGTAAATGCTCTGCTGCGTGTCGTATTTCGGGGTCACGTTACCGCTGATGTAGCCCAGACCGGCATCTTTGTACGGAATGTCGCCGTACGAATCGGTCAGCACCATAAACGCGTAAGCTTTCCAGATACGGGCCATGTTATACAGGTTTGTCCGGTTCGCATCGGTTTTGGTCTGGTTAATCACATCGACCAGATACCGGATTACGTCGCGGTAGTAGCGTTGCCAGAGGGCCGCGTTCGGACCGGCCGCCCCGCGGTTGTCCACGTTGAAGTTGCCGCCTGCCAGTACGCCGGAGTTCGGCGAGTACATAAACTGCACAATCGGATGCTCGAATACCAGCGACGAAGCCGGAAACGAGGTGTTAATCATGGCGTTATTAAACGTAAACACCGGATTGAGGGCCGTTGCTGCCGTTGGGTTGATATTGAGTTGATCAAAGCCCTTCTCACAGCTACTGGTAATGAATAAAAGTGCAAAAAGCGGTATATAAAAGAGTATCTTTTTCATCGTGATTTCGGATTAAATGCCTGATGTGAATGGGTTTAGAAACGTACGTTCAGGTTGAAACCAATGCTGCGCGTGGTTGGCAGACCTGTAGCCTCAAGGCCTACGAGGTTATCCGAGCTAAAGCCGAACTGCTCCGGATCGATGTTTGGTACCCATTTTTTCAGCATAGCTACGTTGTTGGCCACCGCGCTGAAACGAATACCTTTGATAAACAGGCTCTTCGGCAGGTATTTAGTGAAGTCGTAGCCCAGTGATACCTGACGCAGTTTCCAGAAACCGGCATCATAAATCACCTGCTCGCCCAGGCTCCGCGACCGGCCAACCGAGTAGTAGTCCTGCACAAACGCACGTACGCTGTTTGGTTCACCTTTTTCGTTCACACCAACGCCCACCATTTTGTTGTCAGCATCGCCCCGGCCAACCAGCGTTTCTTTCTGCAAACCGTGGCGGAACAGGTTCAGGTTGGTACCCGACATCATTTTGCCGCCCAGTTTAAAGTCGATCAGGAACGACAGGTTAATGCCTTTATAGGTAAACGAGTTGGTAATCCCGCCTACGTATTTCGGCAGGGCAGAGCCAAACGAGATCGGTGCCGAGGTCCGGAGCGGTAAGCCGTCACCACCGTGGATGATCCGGCCCTGTGCGTCACGGGCATAGCCGAATGTATAAAGCTGGGCAAGCGGTTGCCCTACCACATGGCGCAGGTCACCGACGAAAACACCGTTACCAACCACAATCTGTTCGGCTTGTTTGTCTTTGTTGTAGTCTTTCTCAGGCGTACCGTCATCGTCCGTCAGCAAACGCAGGAGTTTCGTCTGGTTATACGATCCGTTCAGGGTAATGTCCCAGGAGAAATCTTTGCTCCGCACCGGCGCCAGGTTTACCAGTAATTCAATCCCACGGTTACGGCTTTGGCCGCTGTTGATCAGGGTGTTGGTATAGCCTGATGCATCCGACGACTGAGCCGCTACGATCTGATCGCTGGTGATTTTGTTGTAAACCGCTACGTCAACGCCGACACGGTTATTAAACAGTTTCAGTTCCAGACCCACCTCGGTTTCGGCCGTCCGGCTTGGTTTCAGGGTTGCACTTGGTACCGTGTTCGAGGTAATAAAGCCTACCGGCTGTCCTTGTCCGGCGGGGTTCGGGAAGAGGTTGGCATTAACACCGTAGAACAGGTTGTTTGAGTAAGGAGCTACGTCGCCGTCACTACCTACTTCGGCATAAGCCGCCCGGATTTTACCGAAATTCAGCCATGAAGGCATGTTGCTGAACGCCTGTGAGAACACGAAGCTACCCGTAACTGATGGGTACAGAATGCTCCGGTTGGCAGCAGCAAGGGTCGAGAACCAGTCGTTACGGCCTGTTACGTTCAGGTACAGGAAATCATTGTACGAAAATTCAGCAGCGGCATACAGTGAGTTTACGCGGCGTTCGCTGAGGCCATAGGTAGGGTCTTTCACGCGGCCGTTTTGCGGAACATACAGCCCCCGTACGATGAAGTCGGTTGCCAGCACACTATTGACATCGCTCCGGCGATACAGCTGGTTACCCCCGGCTGTGATGTCGATACCCAGTTTACCGAATTTGCGGTTGGCGCCGATCAGGAAATCGCTGTTGATCTCGCGGAACCGGCGGGCTTCCTGCACATATGCCCCGTTAACGAAACCGGCCGGTGCGGCAGCCAGTGAGGCCTGGCCGGTCGGGAAGTTATAATCCTGATCGCGTGACCAGAAATCCTGCCCCACCCGAACCTGCGCATATAGCCAGTCGGTGAAGTTGTAACGGGCCGCCAGGTTGCCGAACAGACGGTCGCGGCGGATGTTTTCGAACTTGTTGTTGAGGACGAAATACGGGTTGGTCCGGTTCTGGAAACGCGAGTAAATAAACTCGTTGCCGGTAGCCGGGTTGATCTGGTTGGCCTCCAGCACGTCGAGCGGCATTGAGTTGGCCAGGGTATAAATAACCGTCGGGATACTGTTATCCTGCTGGGCGATCTGCGGCGGGTTACGGTTGTACTCGTTGGAGTAGTTGATCGTTCCCGTGATATTCAGTTTGCTCGACAGGTTGTAGCTGAAACCAAGGTTGATGGTTTTGCGGTTGAACGAGTTATTCGGCGTAATGCCTTTGTTATCCGTGTTGGCTACCGATAGGTTGAAGCCGCCGCGGTCGCTGCCCGACGACATTGAGATTGAGTTTGTCCAGGTAGAGCCGGTGCGGTAGAATTTGCGGATGCGGTTATAGACCGGCGCATAAGGCACGGTTACGCCACCGAACAAAACCTGTGTCTGGCCATTGAATTTCTCGCCGAAACTCCACACACCCGAGGTCGGGTTGGGGGCTGTCGGGCGGACACCATATTCGCCCTGACCATATTCGTACTGATAATCCGTGAAGTCAAGCGGCTGATCGGTTGTGAAGTTTGTATTATAGACTACGCCGATACCCTGACCGCTGCCTTTGGTTTTAGTCGTGATCATGATA
Source organism: Arsenicibacter sp. R0_47 (assembly GCF_057652235.1). Lineage (NCBI taxonomy): Bacteria > Pseudomonadati > Bacteroidota > Cytophagia > Cytophagales > Spirosomataceae > Arsenicibacter > Arsenicibacter sp. R0_47. The sequence goes on from NZ_JBYFCJ010000018.1 coordinate 105,000, forward strand.
ACCCCGTCCTTAGCCCGTGAGCCATAAAGCGCTGCGGCCGTACCGCCTTTCAGGATTGTCATTCCCTCAATATCATCCGGGTTGATCGATGAAAGCCCGTCACCGCCGTCGGAGTAGTTCCGGTCGCGGCTGCTGATCGAGTTATCGCTGCCCGCATTCCCGTTGTTCTGGCCGAAGTTGGTGTTATCAATCGGTACACCGTTAACCACGATCAGCGGGTTGTTCTGGCCGGAAAACGACGACTGGCCGCGAATCCGGATTTTGCTGGTACCGGCCGCGCCCGTGCCCAGACCGGAAATGTTTACGCCCGCGACCTTACCTTGCAGGGCGTTCATGAAGTTAACGGTCCGGTTGGTCGAAATCTGCTCGGAGCTGACGTTGGCCGTGGCATACCCAAGCCGTTTCGCTTCCTTCTTGATACCGAGGGCGGTGACCACTACCTCGTTCAGGTTTTGCGACGTTTCGGTTAGGGCCAGCGTAATCTGTGTCTGATTTCCGATCGTTACTTCCTGCGACTGGTAGCCGATAGCGCTGAAAACAAGCACCGTTGTTTTAAGGTCGCGGCTTGCCGGAATACCTACGGAGAATTCACCATCGGCATTGGTACTGCTACCCGTCTGGGTGCCTTTGATGACTACGTTTACACCGGGGAGTGGTTTCTGGTCAACTGCTGAAATAATCTTGCCAGAAATTTTCCGGTCCTGAGCCACCCCTAAAAAACTGAGCAGGCAAAAACAAAAGACAAGAAGCAGACGTCTGTCCGGTTGGTAGTAGAACACATGTTTCATGAACTAAAAGAGTTAGAAAGACTAAAAAGACGGTAATGGAATAAGATAAAAAAAAATTTTCTTATTTATAGTTAATAAGTGTCTTTTTGACGTATTATACTGTTCAATTGATTGTTTTTTAGAAAATTAGCGAGTTGATTAATTGATAATATGAAATTGATAAAATAGTATCATTATTTGTGGCTGTTTTTGCTTGTTAACAATATCTACTAAAAGGTATAAATAGCCGGTAGACCGTATATATATTTGCTAAAATCAAGGAAATAATTGGGTTCTATTTTTGAACCGTTTATTTTCGGACAGAATTTTCCGAACTTGTTCATTTGACCGATTTATACCGCTATTATGGCCAAACTCATCATTGTTGATGACGAAAAAAGCATCCGGGCTGCACTACGCGACATTCTCGAGTACGAAGGGTACGATGTAGAAGAAGCGAAGGACGGTGAGGAGGGCTTAGACATGATTTTGAGGGGCACATATGATGTTGCGCTGTGTGACATTAAGATGCCCAAAATGGACGGCTTGGAGGTGTTGCTAAAAGCTGGGGAGGCCGGGAAGCAAACTCAATTTGTGATGATTTCGGCATTTGGCAATGTTGAAAACGCTGTTGAAGCGACCAAACGCGGCGCCTTTGACTTCATTACCAAGCCGCCTGATCTGAACCGTTTGCTGATCACGGTGCGCAACGCTATCGAGCGGACTAAAATGGTTCAGGAAACCAAAACCCTGCGTCGTAAGATCTACAAACTCAATGAAATCATTGGGGAGTCACTACCGATTCAAAAGGTAAAGGAAACCATTAACCGCGTGGCGGCGACCGAAGCCCGGGTACTTATTACCGGCCCGAACGGTTCCGGTAAGGAGATGGTAGCCAAGCAGATTCACGAAAAAGGTACGCGTGCAACCATGCCGCTGGTTGAGGTAAACTGTGCGGCGATTCCGAGCGAACTAATCGAAAGTGAATTGTTTGGTCATGAAAAAGGTGCCTTTACGGGAGCCATGAGCAAACGGATCGGTAAATTTGAGCAGGCCGACGGTGGAACCCTGTTCCTCGACGAGATCGGCGATATGAGCCTGTCGGCCCAGGCCAAGGTACTGCGGGCCCTGCAGGAAAGCAAGATTACCCGTGTCGGCGGCGATAAGGAAATCCGGGTTAATGTCCGGGTGATAGCGGCGACCAACAAAGACCTGCGCCGTGAAATTGCGGAAGGCAATTTCCGGGAAGACCTTTTCCACCGGTTAAGCGTTATCGTGATTCATGTGCCGCCGCTGGCCGAACGCCGTGAAGACGTACCGCTGCTGGCCGATAAATTCCTGAATGACGTTGCGGGTGAATATGGCTCGCCGGTGAAGGAAATCGAACCGGCCGCCATGCAATACCTGCAATCACTGCCGTGGACCGGTAACGTGCGGGAGTTGCGTAACGTTGTTGAACGTCTGGTCATCATGTGCGGCGACCGCATTTCGCTCGATGATGTAAAATTATACGCCTAAGCCAGTTCAGTTGGCTTTACGGAAGGCAGTAGTCGGCACGACTGCTGCCTTTTTGTTTTACAGGCTGGCCATCAGGTTACAGCCACGGATATCCGAGTTATCGAACCGGCCAATGACACGGAACGTCCCGTCCGGGCCGAACTGACCTAAATCCTGGGTTTCAATAAACGAACAGGAATCCAGATTAGCCAGATCAATGACATTGATGCCGCCCGTCCGTGTATAGCCATCCGGGTAGATGCAGAACGGATCGTTGATGTCGCGCAGCAAAATCCGCATCGTAACACCCGGATAGAAAAGCCCATCGCCCGGCGAATAAGCCTGCGACAGCAGCTCGGTCATGCCGTATTCGGAGTGGATCGCCGGCAGGGCCAGTTTTTCCGTCAGAATTGCGTGTACCTCCTCCCGCAGTAATTCTTTCCGGCGCCCTTTCATTCCGCCCGTTTCCATTACGATCACGCGGCCGCTGTCGCCGATAAACCGCAGGTCGTCTGCTTCGTCGATCCAGTCGAGCAGGCCGAAGGTAACGCCGATCAGCAGAATGGTCCGGCTATCGTCCTGCAGCAACATCCGGAGATGACTTGTCAGGGCGGTACGGTCGTTCAGATAAAAACCTGACTGAGCGGACCCGGAATCCTCAATAAACTGCTGAACCATATACACTAACGACGAGTTATTTCGTTCAAGGTATGACGGCAGTAAGGCAAGGATGTGGAAGTTGGTAAGCGGGCCATACTGTTGTTCAAAAATGCGCCGGCTGACACCGGCGTACAGAGCGGTGTCGGGCACAATATGACGGCTTGTCTGCGTGCCCGTCGTCCCGCTGCTGGCAAATGTCGTTGTTATCTCCGGCAACGCAGCCCCGTCTAAACTCAGGACGGTATGCTGCTTAAAAAAGCCGATGGGCATGAAGGGAATCTGACCGGAAGCGGTAACTTGTTCCGGATTCGTTCCAAGCAGCGACAGATAGGTTTTATAGACCGGGTTATAAACCGCCTGATACCGGAAAACCGCCAGTGCTGTCTCCGTAAAGGTGGCAGGTGTGAGCGATAAAACGCGTTCCCGCAGTGTTTGGCGCTGCCGGGCAAGATCGGGCGGTAAATTTATTAGCGTTTGCAAACGAAAAAATTGAGTAATTTGGAGTTCGTTACGATTACAACATTATGCAACGACAACTAATTCAATGTGGTTTCCTGCTGGCAAGTTTAACCATTATGCTGACAGCTTGCTGGAATGAACCCAATTTTAGTGATGTACCAGCCATTAGCTACAAGGCAATCGATAAAATTACCTTGCCGGCCAGCGAAGACCGGCGTACACCTAAGCGTGATTCGGTGATCATTACCATTGGCTTTCAGGATGGAAGCGGCGATTTAGGAGAAGATGTGGGCAGGGCTGACTCAACGCGGCTGAAAACGGTTTTTGCCAAAGAGACGTGGGGTAATTATAAAATTACAGCGTACCGCCTCAACGCGACCAGCAATGCCTATGAGGAACTGCCGCTGGCCGTAAATGCCAAGCTGTTTTTCCCGCGTCTGACCAAAGAAGGACAGCGGGGCCCGATTGAAGGAACGCTCGATTTCCGCCAGAACTTTACCTACTCTAACAGCTCGGTAATTACACCGGTAAAGTTTACGATTAAAATACGGGATCGTAAGCTTCAGGAAAGTACAATCATTGAAACGGATACGGTCCATGTGCCGCTTCTGCTCCGATAACAGGAAAAAGGAAACCACACCGGTTTCCTTTTTTTATGCCCGTTTACGGTGTTTGCTGCCTGAGCGTAATCCGGAAAGTAGTGCCTTTGCCGACTTCTGAATGTTTGACAAAGAGCTTGCCGTTATGGTATTCTTCCACAATCCGTTTGGCCAGTGTCAGGCCAAGTCCCCAGCCGCGCTTTTTGGTGCTGAAACCCGGAGAGAACACTTTCTGTAAACTGGCTTTGGGTATTCCTTTGCCGGTATCGGTAATGTCAATGGCCACCTCGTTCTGAGGCAATGCCAGAATATTCAGCCGCAGCTCCCCGACACCCGCCATCGCGTCCACGGCATTCTTGCAGACGTTCTCAATAACCCACTCAAACAAAAGGCGGTTAATCTGAACATTCTGCTGCGCTTTAGGCAGATTATTCTCAACGCTCATTTTCACTTTTGTGGAAATCCGGCGTGAAAGGTAACTGGTAAAATTCTGGACTACCTCGGTCAGATTTTCCGTTTTCAGCGTCGGAATAGACCCGATGCTGGAGAAACGGGCGGTAATCGTTTCCAGCCGGTGGACATCCTTTTCGATTTCGTCGGTAACTTCCTGTTCGTATTGTTCGGGCATCGACCGCATATACTCTACCCAGGCAAGCAGTGATGACAGGGGAGTCCCCAGCTGGTGGGCAGTTTCCTTTGCCAGGCCGACCCAAACGCGGTTTTGCTCTGCCCGGCGGGACGAACTAAACGCCAGATAAGCCAGAAAGCCCAGTACTGTCAGCACAATCAGCTGTACATAGGGCAGATACCGGAGCTGTTGCAGCAGGGTTGAGTAGCCGTAGTAAATCAGTCCGAAGTTGCCGTTCCGGAAGTCAACCACGATTGGCTGGTGTTCCTGTTTCAGCTCCTGCACCTCCTTGCGCAGAAATTCCCGCTTACCGGCCAGGGTCGTATCACCGGAAAACTCAATATTTGCCGATTCGGCCGGTTCGTTGCGCTCGTTGATGTAAATGACCGGAATCGTACTGTTTTTGTTGATGGACAGGATTTCCTGAACAACAAAGTTGATGTCTTCATTCTGATCCGATGTCAGCGCACTCTCGATGGCTTTAGCATACAGATTCACATACTGCTGTTCCCGTACCTCCAGCCGTTCGATGATCCGGTTGGTATAAAACAGAGAAGCCGTGCCTACCAGCATAAGGTTGATAGCCACGATGATCTTTAAAATATTATTCTGACTATAAATGTCGAATGACTTGAGCATGTGTATGGAAAAGACTGTCTTCTATCAGTAGCATTATGTGATTTTCATCACATTTATCTAACGTTTAAACAACCAATTTTGGCACTTTAACGTACATTATTTAGGACGGCGGAGCAAAAGTAGGTTGCTTTACCAGGGTAAACTAAAAAGGTGATTAAAATATCACCAAAACTGAACGAGCGAACAGGGGCATGTGTTCCTGAAATAGGACAGATAAAAGAAATTACAGTCAATTGTTTGTACTAATTCTAAATAAGCTCTTCAGTGAATTACTTGTTTCTTGTCCGGTAACTGTAGCGTAATTTTGTATACTGAAGTGAATTTAGGTTATGCTTGACAATTTTAAATCGGTTAGTTTATCCTATAAAACAGCCCCGCTGGCTGTCAGGGAACTAATTGCACTTAACGAAGAGGATGCAAAGCGGTTTATGCTGCGTTTGCGGGACTTTTTCGGCATCACGGAATTGTTAGTTGTTTCGACCTGTAACCGTACCGAAGTATATTACTCGTTCGGGCAAGAGCGCGTAACACCGGACGTAAACGAAGAGATCGTTCGTCTGCTGCTGATCGAAAAAGGAATTACCGATACCGAAAATTATTTACCTTATTTCCAGCTGTATCCTGATTATGCGGATGCCGTACTGCACCTGTTTGAGGTCTGTGTCGGTCTGCATTCGCAGGTAATCGGCGATATGCAGATACCAAATCAGGTAAAGCAGGCCTATCAGTGGTCGGCTGATCTGGGCATGGCCGGTCCGTTTCTGCACCGCCTGATGCACACGATTTTCTTCACCAACAAGCGGGTAGCGCAGGAAACATCGTTCCGCGACGGGGCGGCTTCTGCTTCCTACGCGGCCGTTGAACTAATCGAAGAACTGGTTGGCGAACATGCGCAGCCGAACGTGCTGGTCGTTGGCCTTGGTGAAATCGGGACGGATGTCTGCAAAAATCTGGCTGACCGTGGCCTGAAAAACATCACCCTCTGCAACCGGACAGCGTCAAAAGCAGAAGTGCTGGCTTCACAGTATGATTTCCGTGTGGCAGACTTCAGTCAGCTGGTTGCCGAAATCCGCCGTGCCGATGTCATTATTTCGTCGGTCGCGCGTGAGGAACCGCTCTTTAACCTGGAGTTGATGAAGCAGGTCAGCGTTCTGACGTTTAAATACTTCCTTGACTTATCGGTACCGCGCAGTGTTGATGTGGCCCTGGAGCAGATTCCTGGCGTGCTGGTTTACAATATTGACCACATCCGCGGTCGTGCCGATGAGGCGCTGAACCGCCGGCTGGCTTCTATTCCGCAGGTCGAATCAATCATCGCTCACTCGATTGTTGAATTCAATGACTGGTCGAAGGAGATGATGGTATCACCGACGATCAACAAGCTTAAAAATGCCCTTGAGCAGATCCGGAAGGAAGAAATGGCACGTTATATGAAAAACATGTCGCCGGAAGAATCTGAAAAAATTGATAAAATTACCCGTGGTATGATGCAGAAAATCATCAAGCTGCCGGTGTTACAACTGAAGGCGGCCTGCAAACGCGGTGAAGCCGAAACCCTCATCGACGTACTGAACGATCTGTTCAATCTGGAACAGGTTCCGGAAACTGCCGAAAAGCATTAGTACCTATGATTGATACATACATACGAAAGTCCCGGGTCGCTTTGTGGTCCGGGACTTTTTTATATTCATGTCGCGCTGCAATATCTTGTGTCTCCTGCTGCGCACGTTTCTGCGGTACTATTTTAGTTTTTTTACGTTTTTACGTAACATAAGACACAGGATTATGTAATATGATAACATGAGACGCAAGGTATTGCGTCTCTACGATGATAACTGATAGGTATGCGCTTCTTACGATTTATATTCCGACTGTTGTTGCTGGTCCTGATTGTACTGGGTTTATTAACGGCCTGGGAGCAGTTGCGGGGCTGGAGCGGATTCGGCTGGCTGGCTAAGCGGGAAGAAACGACCCAGACCGTTGTGTTGCAGGAAATTACGGCGATGGGAAAGATGGAGCTGGTGAAATACCGGTTCAAGGACATTGTGGAACATAGCCAGATCCGGACATTGCTGCCCAATGCAAAAGCCGTACTGATTGTCGAAGGCGAAGCCGTTGGCTGCATCGACCTCACGCGTCTGACTGCCGGTGATATTAGTCCCGAAGGTGATACCATCGTAGTCCGGTTGCCGCAGCCCGAGCTGTGTGGCTGGAAAATCGACCACCAGCGGTCGCGGGTCTACGATACCGAATACGGATTTATGGATGAGTCAGCACTGGTGAATAATGCCTTTAAACTGGCTGAGAAGCAGATTCAGCAGTCGGCGCTGAACAGCGGCATTCTGGAGCAGACCAAACAGAACGCCGATCAGATTCTGAAACCGGTCCTGGAAAAGGTATCGGGGAAGAAGGTAATACTGACCTACCAGACTCCCCCGACAAAACTGGGGCCGCTGCGGTAATTACGGCTTTACCGTTACCCGCCAGTCGGCACCGCTGGTGACTTTATAGTTTTTGGCAAAATCGCCCATGTTGATGGCGATGGAGAAATTGAGCAAACTGTTGAAATAAGCCACATCGCTGCCAACAGCGGATTCACCGAACGTATTAACCAGTTTAACGGCTTTACTATATACCAGCCGGCTGCCCTGAAAAATCTGCACATTGAGCTTCTGACCCGCTTTAGCCGGTAACTGATCAACCAGTTCTTTCGGAATGTTGGTCCAGATGTTGCCATACTGCACATCCAGCGCCGGAATATTTCCTTTCAGTACTCCTTTGCTCAGTTCGGCTTTCTGATAGGGTAACCGCACTACCTCATTGGCCAGTTTCGGGCCGACCTGCTCATAGGTGATCGCCCTGGCGGCAAGCCGTGCAGCGGTATAAGCATACACATCACGGCCGTGGAAGGTGTACGAGGCCTGTGAGCCTGGTAGCCGGTTGACGGTTTCGTCGATTTGGCGGAGTTCGCGGACACCAAGTTGCTCTGCCACCAGTGTCAGCGTACCATTGTCCGGCGTAACGAAATAGTGCCCTGATTCAGAGAGCATCACCACCGACCGCCGGTTGGTGCCAACGCCCGGATCGCATACGGAGACGAATACTGTGCCTTTGGGATAATACGACGCGGTCTGGTAAAGCCGGTAAGCAGCATCCCAGATGTTGTAGGCCGGAATTTCGTGGGTCAGGTCGTAGAGTTTCAGATCGGTGGAGACACCCAGCGCCACGCCTTTCATGGCCGCTACGGCACCGTCTTTAAGGCCGAAATCCGTCTGGAAAACGACCACACCATTTTGGGCGCGGGCAGTCAGTGACAGGCCCAGGCTAACAAGGAGTACAAACAAACGCATATAGAAATCAGGTTGTTGGAAACGCGCTTAGCCACTCTTCTTCTTTCCGGCGCATGCGCGTTGCTTCATCCTCTGATTTATCGCCGTACCCGCACAGGTGAAGCAAGCCATGTGCCAGCACCCGCCGGATTTCCGTATCGGCCGGAACATTCAGTTGCCTGGCATTATCGGTAACGCGGTCGATGCTGATAAACAGATCGCCGTCGATCTTACCCTCTTCCTCCGAGTTATCAAACGTAATGATGTCGGTATAATAATCGTGGTCGAGGTGCTCGCGGTTTACGTCGAGCAGGTACTCGTCCGAGCAAAAAATATAGTTGAGCTCGCCCAGGTCATAGCCTTCCAGCTTCGCCTGCTGTTTGAGCCACTGCCGGGTCGCCTGCTTTTTCGGCAGATTATAGGTAATGTCTTCGGTAAAAAATCGGATCATACGGGAAATAATGTGAAATGGATAATGTAAAATGAATAACGGGTTTTGCGGCAGGAAGCAGCTTTGCCATTGTACATTCTACAGTACCCATTGTTCATTTCTACTCAACAATACGCAGCTTGGCAAAACTAAGCAGCAGCGTTTTTTCGCCGACAGTCTCAAACTGAATAACGGCCTTGCGTTCGGTACCGTTGATGTCCAGCGACTTTACTTTGCCGAAGCCGAACTTCATGTGCTCAACGCGTATACCGGCGGTCAGCGCTGAGGTGTCGCTCGGGGCAAAATCAGCCGACGGGGTATGATTGCCCGTAGGTTGTGTCCCCTGCCGCTGGGCCGTGCGCTGGGCCAGTGTTTTCACGAACGACATTGAGCCGGCCGACGGCATCTCGTTCCGGTCACGGGAGTTGCGCTCAAAATTATTGATGTCGCTGTTGCGCTCCGGCCGGGCTGCTTCCATACGCATACGGGCCATTTTCAGGAAACGCGGGTCAATTTCCATCAGGAAACGACTCGGCTCACAGACCTTTAACCGGCCGTAGTTGTAGCGGGATTCGGCAAAAGAGAGCGTCAGCCGTTTTTCGGCCCGTGTAATGGCCACGTAAAACAACCGGCGTTCCTCCTCAAGATCTTCCCGGCTTTCGAGCATCATCTGACTCGGGAAGAGATCTTCTTCCATCCCGACAATGTATACGTTCTTGAATTCAAGCCCTTTCGCCGCGTGAATCGTCATCAGCGTGACCTTGTCATTGTCGCCGTCTTCTTCTTTCTCGTCGGCAGTGGTCAGGAGCGAAACCGTTTGCAGGAAAGAACTCAGGCTCTTGTCTTCGTTCTCCGGATTATCGACAAACTCCTTGATCGCGTTCAGCAATTCCTGAACGTTTTCGTAGCGGGCCAGCCCCTCCACGGTTTTATCTTCGTAGAGCTCTTTCAGAATACCCGACGCCTTGGCAATGTGGGCCGATACGTCATAGGCATCCTTTTTATCGAGCATCAGCTTAAAGCTTTTGATCAGATGGGCAAAGCCCTCAATGGCTAGTCCGGCGCGGCCTGCCACGTATTTGCTGATGTTGGCCACGACCTCCCAGATACCGACATTATGCTCGGCCGCCACTACAAACAGTTTAGCAATGGTAGTATCGCCGATGCCGCGTTTGGGCAGGTTGATAATCCGCTTGAAGGCCTCCTCATCCTGCTGGTTTACCGTAAACCGCAGGTAAGCAATCAGGTCTTTGATTTCTTTCCGCTGGTAGAACGACAGACCGCCGATGATCCGGTACTTGATGCTGACCTTCCGCAGGGCCTCTTCAAAGGCCCGCGACTGGGCATTCGTCCGGTATAGAATGGCGAAGTCGTTGTTTGTCAGGTTATCCTGCATTTTAGCCTCGAAAATCGAGGTGGCAATCAGACGCCCTTCTTCGTTATCCGATCCGGCCTTAATCAAGTCAATCAGCGACCCTTCTTCGTTGTCGGTAAAGACATTTTTCTCCAGCTGGTTCTTATTCCGGCGGATGATGGAATTGGCAGCCTGAACGATGTTATTGGTGGACCGGTAGTTTTGCTCCAGTTTCACAATCTTCACGTTCTCCTTACCATAGTCGCGCTGGAAATTCAGAATGTTCTCAATATCGGCACCCCGGAAAGCATAGATACTCTGCGCGTCGTCGCCGACCACGCAAATGTTCTGGTGGACAGCTGCGAGTTTACGCGTGATGAGGTACTGCGAAATGTTGGTATCCTGAAACTCATCGACCAGTACGTGCTGAAACTTATGCTGGTACTTGTTCAGAATATCGAGGTGATCGCGGAACAGGACGTTCGTGTTAAACAGCAGATCGTCGAAGTCCATTGCGTTAGCGGCAAAGCACCGGCGGGCGTATTCTTTGTAGATACGGCCCACTTCCGGCATGCGTGTGGCCAGGTCATCGGCCAGGATAACGGTATTGGCCAGGTAATCTTCCGGTCCGATCAACCGGTTTTTGGCTCCCGAAATACGGCTGAAGACGCTGTTGATGCGGTACGTTTTATCATCGAGGCCCATTTCCTTGACGATGCTCCGCAGCAGCGACTTCGAGTCGTCGGTATCGTAAATCGAAAAGTTACTGGTATAGCCGATCGCGCGGGCTTCGATCCGCAGGATTTTGGCAAATACCGAGTGAAAGGTACCCATCCAGATATTGCGTGCATCCGTACCGACAACCCGCTCAATCCGGTGCCGCATTTCACCGGCCGCCTTATTGGTAAAGGTCAGGGCCAGAATCCGGAACGGGTCTACGCCTTGTTCGATCAGATAGGCAATTCGATAGGTCAGGACGCGGGTTTTACCCGAACCGGCGCCGGCTATAATCATCAGCGGGCCATTGCCGTGCATGACGGCCTGCCGCTGCGGTTCGTTCAAACCAGATATGTAGTCAATCATTAATACGTTGCTCCCCGAATGGATAACAATCAAAATTACGGAAAAATTTGCACCCGGCCTGAGAATCCATACATGAAGAAATGCTATGTAGCGGGGCGTTACTAACTATATTGCAGGATGTTGCTGAAAATTTTTAGCTTGCCTTGCAACGTTTGCAAACCGGTGGTGTCTTTAGTTTGTAATTCACTCAAACCGGCAGCGTTTGTCAGATACGTATCTTTTGGAGACTAAAGTGTACATAGACCGTAATACAGAGTTAGTTGAACGCTGCAAACTGGGCGAGCGGAAGGCGCAGTATGAGTTGTATCGTCAATATGCCAAGGCTATGTACAACGTCTGTGTCCGGATACTGAATCATGACGCCGAAGCGGAAGATGTGTTGCAGGAAGCATTCATCGATGCCTTCAACCATATTCATTCGTTTCGCGGGCAAAGCACCTTCGGGGCCTGGCTGAAACAGATCGTTGTCAACCGTGCGATTAATCACCTCCGCAGTCGCCGGTTAACGTTAGTCGATCTGGACTCAAGCCGCTTAGGCGACGACGAAGGGCCGGATATTGCGGATGACGAACCATTTGACGAAGACGGAGTTCAATACGAAGTCGAGCGAATCCGGAAGTCGATGGAACGGCTTTCGGAGGGGTACCGGATTGTCTTATCGCTCTATCTCTTTGAGGGATACGACCATGAAGAGATAGGTAATATTCTGAATATCAGCGAGACTACTTCGCGGACGCAGTACCTGCGGGCCAAGAAACGGTTGCTGGAACTAATGAAATAATTGTGAATCAATAATTGAGTGAATTAGCGAAAATGGATCACTAATCCGCTCATTTGCAAATTGAATTATGAAAAAGAACCTTGAACGATTTGTTCGTGACAACCGCGAGGATTTCGACGCCCTTGAGCCGTCGTTTGATTTGTGGGCACGTATCGAGACGGGCCTGGCTACTGATACAACGGCCGGCCCTTTCAGTGGCCCTGACGTACAGGAAGTCCCCATGCCGCGCCCCGGTAAAGAAAAACCGTTCGGTTCCCGGTTTACGATCTGGCGGGGTCTTGACTGGCGGGTGGCTGCTTCGGTGGCCGTGCTGCTGCTGGCAGGTGCCTTCTTCTATGCCAACCACCGGTACGGTGTAACTGAACAGCCGGAAGTGGTGGCAGTGAATCCGTCGTATGCCAGAGAGTTTGTGCAGTATACCCGGTTGGTCGACCTGAAACGGGAAGAACTGAAACAAATGACGGCCAGTAACCCGGAGCTTTACAAAACCTTCGCGAAAGACCTTGACCGGCTGGAGCGGAATTACCAGACGCTGAAAGCTGACCTGCCCGAAAATCCGAACCAGGAAGTACTCGTGCAGGCCATGATTCAGAACCTGCAGCTGCAGATTGATCTGCTTAATGAACAGTTACGCGTGATTCAGCGCATTAAACAACAAAGCCAGAACACAGATGAACATCTTATTTAACATATTTTTCCTGGCCCTGCTTCCGATGACCCTGTTAGCTGCTCCGGGAGTGGATGCTCCCCGAGTGGCTGCTCTCGGAGCCGCGAACAGGGGGGAGGTGCCTGCAGTAGCTACACTGTGTGGTAGCATCCACTCTGGACCCGAAGGTGGCGCCGTGGAAAAGCGAAAGACCATCATCAAAATGTATGATGTGACCCCAAAGGACAATCTTGTTATTGATAATCAGTATGGTAAGGTCAATGTGGCGATTTGGGATAAAGATGAAATCAGGGTACAGATTACCATAACAGCCAATGCCGGCAGCGACGACAAAGTGCAGGAAAACCTCTCACTGGTCGAGATTGACGAGCGGCGTGTAGGCGATCAGATTATCTTGAAAACGCAGATACGGCGTCCAGCGACATCGACGTGGATGTGGGTAAGTAATAACGAGAAAAACAACGTTAAGATAGATTATGATATTTCGATGCCGCGCCGGAATCCGCTGAATGTCCGTAACCAGTTCGGCACAACCAATATCCCTGCATTCAGTGCCCCGCTTACGGTACATAGCCGGTACGGCAGCTTTTATGCCAACGACCTGCAAAGCCGTCAGAATACGATTGATATCGCGTACGGGAAAGCTGAAATCAAGAATCTTGAATCCGGTAAGCTGGATATTGCCTACTCGAGTCTGGATGTGGACAAAGCCAATGTGCTGATTCTGTCGAATAAATCGGGGAGCATGAATATCGGCGAGGTGGGTAAACTGGATGCTGACATCGGTTATTCAGGCGGGAAAGTCGGAACGGTGCGCGAATCGGGAAAAATCCGGCTGAGCTTTGCCAGCGGCTTCCGCATCGATCAGTTGCCGAAATCGGTCGATAACCTGGATATTCAGGCGAATTACTCAACGGTTACGCTGCCAATCACCGAATCCAGCGATTGTAATTTTGATGTGACAGTAAGCTATGGCGGTTTTCAGTACCCGACAGGGCAGAACTTCCATTTCTTCTCGCAACCCAACAACGACGACAGCAAAGGGCCAAAGCTGATCAAGCAGTATTCCGGCAAAGTCGGCTCCGGTTCCGGCACTAAAGTTAAAGTTGTGTCGAAATACGGCAGCGTGAGATTTAAATAATTGGTGATTGAGCGAATGAGTGATTGAGTGGGGCTGTATTGCTTCGCTAATGCGGCTTAGATAAAAGAAAAGTGGTGGCACGACCGGCAGCCGGCCCTGTTTAACAGGCTCGCCTGGCGGTAGTACCACCACTTTTGGTAGATAAACCCTCACAAAGCCATTCTGTTTCACTCAATCACTCATTCACTCAATCACCACTATTATGGCTCATCGACGCGATCAGTGCCGCGTGCTGCGGGTAGTGGCTGGTGAGGGCATCGCGGTCGGCAAGTTCGAAGTCGGCGAAGTCGAAGCCGGGCGCTACAGTACAGCCGACCAGCGAATAGGGAGGCAGTCCGTCGGCGGATGAGTCCGGAACCGGTCGTGAGCCAAACCAGCTCCCCGCCGGAACAACCGCCTGAAACACGTCGCCCTGCGCCGGATCGTTGCCCAGCCGGATCACCGACAGCGTACCGTCTTCCGCAATGACATAGACGTTCAGCGGCCTGCCCGTGTAGAAATGCCAGACCTCGTCGGCCTGAATGCGGTGAAACGCCGACACGTGGTGCGTTTCGAGGAGAAAATAAATCGCCGTGCTGAAACTGCGGTCGCCACTAAACCGGTCGGGCAGCGCCGCCTGCGGAATTACCTCTCCCGCCCGATACGTCTCTGCATAGTACCCACCCTCCGGATGAGCCTGCATGTTATACGCTGATACCCAGTCGTGTGCGGTCATAGTGTAATGGTGAATGAGTGATTGAGCGATTGAGTGGAACGCAAGCGTCAGCTCACTCAATCGCTCAATCACTCATTCGCAACTATTATTGTCTTGCTTTCACAACCGTTGTAAAATCGCGGGATTTGAGGGAGGCACCACCGATGAGGCCACCGTCAACGTCCGGCTGCGCGAACAGTTCTGCGGCATTAGCAGCGTTGGCGCTGCCACCGTACAGAATGGTTGTGTTCTGGGCTACGTCTTCGCCGTACTGACCGGCAATGTGCTGACGCAGCGCCAGGTGCATGTCCTGTGCCTGTGCCGAGCTGGCTGTCAGACCTGTACCGATGGCCCAGATTGGTTCGTAGGCAATCACTACATTGGCAAACTGTTCGGCGCTCAGGTGGAACAGGCTTTCGGTCAGCTGCTCTTTTACGAAACCAACGTAATCGCCGTTTTCGCGCAGGTCCAGCGACTCACCGCAACAGAAGATCGGCGTCAGACCGTTTTCCAGGGTAATGTTTACTTTGGCGGCCAGCTGTTCGTTTGTCTCGCCGAAATACTGGCGTCGCTCGCTGTGGCCCAGAATCACGTAAGGCACCGACAACGACTGGAGCATTGGCGCAGAGATTTCGCCGGTATACGCACCCGACGCCTTCTCGTGGCAGTTCTGAGCGCCTAACGAGATCCGGCCACCGGCAGGAATATACTGCTTCAGCACCGACAGGTACACCGAAGGCGGGCAGAGCACTACTTCGACGTTGCCCGTCACTTCGTCGTTAATCATATTGACAACCTCCGACACCAGCGCGACCGCTTCGTCGAGGGTTTTATTCATTTTCCAGTTGCCGGCAACTATGAGTTTACGCATGAGAATAAAACAAAGGGTAAACGTTTGTATTTGATTACACCGGCGAAATTAACGGTTTTCACGCAACCCATTAACCACTTTATCCGTAAAAAGCTCAGCGTGAAGTGATAAAATATGCCGTTCTCATAAAAAAGCATGGACCGCCCAATCCTTTTTCGTAACTATATTGTTATTATTTTGTAAATTTCCTTTCACTCACATATAAATACAATGAAAACGCTAGGTTGGATACTCGTACTGATGGGAATCTGCCTTACGGCTGTTGGGAAGGATAAGGAAAAGCAGGATAAAGACCGCTTCGGCTTTTTTCTGGCCGGCAACCGTCAGTGGACGCGTATTCCCTTTCAGCTCCACTCAAACCTGATTATCATCCCTGTTCAAATCAATGGCTCGGACACGTTGCGGTTCATTCTGGATACGGGTGTGAGCTCTACCATCATTACAGACCCGTCCGTACTGAAGCGGCAGAAACTGGCCCTTACGCGAAAGGTTAATCTTGCCGGTGCCGGTGAGGGCGGTACGCTGACGGCTTCGGTCGCCATCGACAACCAGATGAACATCGGACATGTCCGGGCGCTGCACCACAACGTCGTTGTCCTGGACGAGGATGTGCTACGGCTGTCGGAATACGTTGGTACGCCGATTCACGGGATTTTCGGGTATGAGCTGTTTAACAACTTTGTGGTGTCGATTGACTTTCTGCACCGCGAAATTGTACTCATGAACCCTAAAAAATACCGGTATCGTAAAAGCCAGGGCGATAAATACCCCATTGTTATTCAGGATGCAAAGCCCTATACGGATGTAGTAGCCGTTTACGACGGCAAGGCGGAAATGCCCATGCGGGTGGTGCTGGATACGGGTGCGGGTCATGCCTTGCTGCTCGACCGCACACGCAATGGCAATCAGACCGGTGTGGCGCTGCCCGAAAAAGTAGTGCGGGCCCAGCTTGGCCGTGGCCTGAGCGGTGTGATTAACGGCAGCCTTGGCCGGATTCAGAAAATCCGTTTCGGGCGCTACGAAATGGATGATATTCTGGCATCGTTCCCCGACAGTATGTCGTTCGGAATGAAAATTAATTCCCGTGAGCGGCAGGGTAATATTGGTTGTGAACTACTGCGCCGGTTCTACGTGACCTTTAACTATCAGGATCAGTATGTGGTGCTGAAGCCTATCAAAAGGCTGCTCCGCGAAAGCTTTGAACACGACATGAGCGGCATGGAGCTCCGGGCCAAAGGTGAGCAATACCGGACCTATTACGTTGACCGCGTCATTGAAGGATCACCGGCCGATTCGGCGGGGTTGGCAGAAGGCGATGAACTGATGTTTATCAACAGCCAGGCGTCAGCTGACCTGACGATCAGTGACATTTACAAAATGCTGCAAAAAGGAGAAGGAAAAGAAGTGGTGCTGGTGGTGAGGCGGCGTGGCCAGCTGATCATTACACAGTTTGCGCTGAAGCGACTCATCTGACCAACATCAAAAAAGCCTCTTTCATCGCTGAAAGGGGCTTTTTTATGTTGATTTCTTGACGCGGGGACGCAACTTCGTCATCTTATAACGAAAGTGTGCCTTTTTTGTGAGCATCGCGCAGGGTAGCTTCCAGACCGTTCTTGTTGATGGTCTTGATCGCCTTCGTCGAAACTTTCAACACTACCCACTCACCTGTAGATTCTACGAAGAATTTCTTCTTCTGGAGGTTAGGGTAAAATTTACGTTTCGTTTTATTGTTGGCGTGAGAAACGTTGTTCCCTGTCTGCGTCCGTTTTCCTGTAATTTGACAAACTCTGGCCATGACCTTATAGCTTTCCTTCGAATTAAGGGTGCAAAATTCGGAAATTACTTGATAACGTGCAACCTATGTTCCGTTTTTTTTAGTAGTATATGGACAATGGCGGCACTGGTTCTTACAGCAGTAACCCCTTTTGAGGTGATAAACAGCCGTAAAGACCACAAAACCTTCTTTTGTGAGGTAATAATCTTCGTCGGTTAAACCCGGTATTTTTCGCTTTTTCTGCCCTGGATGCATAGTTTTTGGCGAGCGGTGGAAATCCTCGTATTTTTGACTGCAACCGAGCGTTTAACCATTTGGTTATCCGGATCTGATTTTTTTTGCTCACCTGATACAACCTGACCGATCATGGAAACTACCCTGCCGGCACACAAGGCCGCCGAAACGGCCATCGAGCTGGAACATACCTACGGCGCCCATAATTACCACCCCATTCCTGTGGTCCTGTCAAAAGGAGAGGGGG
This sequence comes from Arsenicibacter sp. R0_47, assembly GCF_057652235.1. Classification (NCBI taxonomy): domain Bacteria; kingdom Pseudomonadati; phylum Bacteroidota; class Cytophagia; order Cytophagales; family Spirosomataceae; genus Arsenicibacter; species Arsenicibacter sp. R0_47. The sequence goes on from NZ_JBYFCJ010000018.1 coordinate 122,854, forward strand.
CTTTTGTGTGGGACGTAGCCGGAAAGCGCTATTTTGATTTTCTGTCGGCTTACAGTGCCGTTAGTCAGGGTCATTGTCATCCGCGGATTATTCAGGCCCTGATTGAGCAGGCGCAGCAGCTGACACTGACTTCCCGGGCCTTTTATAACGACAAGCTGGGGCTTTGTGAGAAATACCTTTGTGATTATTTCGGTTACGATAAGGTGCTGATGATGAACTCGGGGGCCGAAGCCGGTGAAACAGCACTGAAACTGACGCGTAAATGGGCGTATCTGGTGAAAGGCGTTCCCGACAATCAGGCGAAGACGGTCTATGCAACCGGAAATTTCTGGGGGCGTACGCTGGCGGCTATTTCGTCATCGACCGACCCGAGCAGTACCCGTGATTTCGGGCCGCTGTTGCCGGGCTATAAACTGGTGCCTTATAACGATCTGGCCGCGCTGGAAGAAACCTTCCGCGCCGACCCGAACATCGCCGGGTTTATGGTCGAACCGATTCAGGGAGAGGCCGGTGTCGTTGTACCCGATGAAGGATACCTGCGTGGTGTGCGTGAGCTGTGTACGCGCTACAACGTACTGTTTATTGCCGATGAGGTACAGACCGGTATCGGCCGGACGGGCCGCCGGCTGGCCTGCGACCACGAAGGCGTAAAACCCGATTTGCTGGTGTTGGGCAAAGCGTTGTCGGGCGGGGTGTTGCCGGTGTCGGCGGTGCTGGCCGACGATGCGGTGATGATGACCCTCAAGCCGGGTGAACACGGGTCAACCTACGGCGGTAATCCGCTGGCCTGTGCCGTGACGATGGCCGCACTGGATGTGGTGAAAGACGAGCAGCTGGCTGAAAACGCAGAGGCTATGGGGCAGCTTTTCCGGTCGCGGATGGAGGCCCTCCGCGGGCGTACCGACCTGATCACGGCCGTTCGCGGTAAAGGCCTGCTGAACGCCATTGATATTAAAGAGCGCCCCGATTCGGGCGACGAAACGGCCTGGGAACTTTGTCTGCGGTTTATGGACAACGGCCTGTTGTGCAAACCCACACACGGCGATAAAATCCGGTTTGCGCCCCCGCTGGTGATCACCGAAGCGCAGATGCACGAAGCCTGCGACATCATTGAACAGACCGTACTGGCGTTTTAGCACCGCAAAACCGATAAATTGTGCCCGTTTAGGGTCGAATACTTGACTTTTTGGGGGATGCATTGCACATTTGCCATCTCCATCAGCGGGAGTAGCTCAGTCGGTAGAGCGGCAGCTTCCCAAGCTGCAGGCCGTGGGTTCGAGACCCATTTCCCGCTCTTATTGTTTTTTATGACAAAGACGCCATTGGCGTCTTTGTTTGTTTTAGACTGTTACCGGCGCTGTTGATACCGACGCTGCGCTGTTGTGTCCCTGACGGGACATTGGATGGGTGGTGGTGGTGGTGCCCCGACGTGCTACCTGCTACCGACGCTGCGCTGTTGTGTCCCTGACGGGACAATGGATGGGTGGGGTTGTGTTGCCCCGACATGCTACCGACGCTGCGCTGTTGTGTCCCTGACGGGACATTGGATAACGCATGGGATTGCGGCAATTTGAATTGCCGGGAAAAACAGGCCCGTAGGGCCGTAACAGCGCAGCGTCGGTAGCAGGTGGCAGGTAGCAAATTAACGGCGTGAACCGGCCATCGTTCCGAATCCATGCGTGCCGTCAGGTACGCAACACATCACGGGATTATCTAAAGGGGGTATGTTACAAACATAGCATGAGAACGTCTCAGAGGCATAACCTTTCCTGCTATGGCTAATACATACACCCAACTGCACATTCAATTTGTTTTTGCCGTGAAATTCCGGGCGGCGGTCATCCATCCGTCGTGGAAATACCGGCTCTATACCTACATAACCGGCATTATTCAGCATCATGGCCATACGATGATCGCTATCAACGGTATGCCCGACCATATCCATCTGCTGGTTGGCATGCGGCCGGACCAAAGTATTGCTGAACTGATGCAAAAAACAAAGCAGGGCTCATCAAAATGGATTAATACGGAGCAGTTAACAGCCGGCCGGTTTGCGTGGCAGGAAGGGTATGGCGCATTTTCGTACAGTAAAAGCCAGCTGCCAGCTGTCATTCAATACATCGAGCGTCAGGAAGAACACCACCAGAAACAGTCATTTACAGACGAATATCAGCGTTTTTTAGACCGTGCCGGCGTTACCTATGATCAACGGTATCTCTTAAAAACGCCTGACTGACCTACCAGAACTCCCCTTCATAATAGGCCCCTAACCCCTGATCGAGCAGGAAATCGGCGAGGTCGAGGCCGGCGTCCTTTTCGGGCTGGGTGGCGTTTTCTTCCAGATAGGTCGAGACCGTAATGCGGAAACCAAGGCCCATCAGCTCGTTGGCTACCCGGTTCCAGCGCTCAAACGCACTGCCGTCTCTGGACAGGTCGGGAAACAGCTCGATGCGCCGGTTACGGACCGGTGCCAGCCGGTCAGCGTTGAGGTACGAAAGGGCACCAACCGCCAGCCAGATAAAATCCGGGAAATAAGGCGTACTGACCACGGCTGTTTTAGGTGCCTCCACAATGGCAACGGGCTTATCCGGTGACGCATCCTGCAACTGAGGTAACCCGAAGAGGCAAGGCGATTTCTGAACGTCGTTCTGCTCATCCAGATACTCGGCCAGCCACGCCGGATAAGGCAGGTTCTGCTGGTCGCAGCGGCGGGCATAGGCCGAATGGACCCAGGTGGTCGCGCTTCGTTTTTCGCCGTCACGGAAGATATATTTCACCGTATGAAACGTCTCGTCGAACAGTTTGATCTGGCCGCCCCGTACCCGCTGCCGTTCGTCGATGTACCAGAACACACACGCCCCCGGCCAGCGGCCTGACGTACCGATGTTAAACCGCTTCAGCAGGTCGTCGGCTACGTCGGTGCCGAAATGATTCCGCAGGAGCACCGCAAACTGGTTGCGTTCGTAATGGCCCAACGATTGGTGCAGCACCTCATCGGGAATCGTACACAGCTTACCCGCCGGAACTACTGATAACGGTGCGCGGGCCGGCTGGTCAAAAATATAGGCGACTACGCGTTCGGCCTGTTCGAGGGTAGCACCCTCCATCTGAATGAGGTCGGTCAGGATCGTTTGCCGGCCAATGCCCCGGTACTTCTGACGCCCCGCAATCGTAAACCACTCTTTCGGGATAGGTCCCACCGAATTACGGGCCCATATCTCCTGCGCATACGATTTCCCCGACGGACCTTTATGGTATGGACTCAGGTGATAGCCGCAGTTGCTTTCGCGGTCGCAGCGGCCGTAGCCATCGGGAAGAGGTTCGCCGGTAGTCGTATCAATGTAGCGGCTGAGCGTACGCCGGTGCTTCGGGCCGCAGTTCGGGCAGTCCGACTTAATCGCTTTTTTGGGCAGCTGATAACGGTACGTATTCGCAGACATAACGCAGAGCGCGTAAGGGCTTTGTTCTAATACAGGGATCGCCGGAAAATAGTTTGTGAAAACGCGAAACTGATTTACCACATTACCACATAGAAATCATAGAAAAAATGCTGTCGTTTATGGGTTTATTTGTTAGTTAAGTGGTTGATTATCAATGTTTATATTTGAGTGTGGGTATGGACAGAAAACAAAAATAGCCAGCGGCTCTATACCACTGGCTATTCTAACCACTCTATTAATCGTTACCTAAAACACTCTCTGAGTCAGCTCATGGGTTACGTTCGAAAACGGGAAGGCCGACGATATGGCTGAACGGCTGGCCGGAGCTTTGTAGAAAATCAGGTGAATGTTACGCGCCTGCGCCGTCGCCTTGAAATTCCGGATCAGCTCCAGCACATCGTTGTCGATGTACGTCGATCGTGAACTGTCAATTTCTACAATGGCATTGTCGGGTACGCTGCGGAGCATATCGGCAATGCCGGCTTTATTTAAAAAGGAAACGTGTTCGCCTAACCGGATGCGGATATGCGGTTTCCCGTCTGTTTGTGTCGTATCAATCTGATGGCCTTTGCGGTAATTGTCGCGCAGGATAAAGAAAATCCCGACGGCCATCCCGATGGCAATGCCTGTCAGCAGGTCGGTCAGCAGAATCGCGGCAACCGTCGTGACAAAAGGCATAAATTTCGATAAGCCCTGGTCAAACAACTGCCGGAAAATGGTCAGGCTCGCCAGCCGGTAACCGGTAATCAGCAGGATGGAGGCCAGTGACGCCCACGGAATCAGGTTCAGCGTTGTTGGAATGGCCAGCACGCACACCAGCAGCAGTGAACCATGAATCAGTGCGGCTATTTTGGTACGGGCACCGGCGTTTAAGCTGACGGTGCTGCGGACAATGACTGAGGTCAGGGGTAATCCGCCGATAAGTCCGCTGAGTATGTTGCCGATTCCCTGGGCCTTCAGCTCATGATCGGTCGGCGTTTTGCGCTTCAGCGGGTCCAGATTATCGGTTGCTTCGATGGCCAGCAGGGCTTCCAGACTGGCAACCAGCGCAATCGACAGGGCTGAGGCGTAGACCATCGGGTTTGTCAGCTGCGAAAAGTCCGGAAACGTCAGCAGCTTCAGGTAATCCGCTGAACTGGCGGGTACCGGTAACTGTACCAGATGATTACCACGCAGGGCCATATCCGGAAAAAACGTTTTCAGTACCTCATTGATCAGGATGCCGGTTATCACCACAACCAACGCCGTCGGTACACTTTTCAGAATCCGGTGCTGCTTTACGGCCGGTTTGTCAAACAGCCAGAACAAGCTCAGCGATACGGCCGCAATGAGCATGGCTGCCAGGTTGAACTGACCGAACGCCAGCATAAACTGATCGATAATATCGATGCCCTGATTCGGGAGCAGAATATATTCTTCGGCGGCATCGGCATCGTAGCCAACCAGATGAGGAATCTGCTTTATAATCAGGATGATACCGATGCCGGCCAGCATGCCTTTAATCACCGTTGAGGGGAAAAAGTTGCTGATAATACCGACGCGGGCAAATCCGAAACCGATCTGCATAATACCGGCCAGACTCGTTGCCAGTAATACCGCCGGAAATGAACCCAGTGTTTCGAGCGCCCCCAATACAACCACGATCAACCCTGCTTCGGGCCCCGAAATACTGAGCGATGAGCGGCTGAATGCACCGACAACCAGTCCTCCCACAATGCCTGCGAGAATGCCTGAGAAAAGGGGAGCGCCGGAAGCCAGAGCGATGCCCAGACAGAGCGGTACGGCCACCAGAAAGGAAATGACTCCGCCCCTGATGTCACCCTGAAGGTATTCCCGCGTAAGCCCTTTGGTTTGTTGTAGCCGATTCATTAGTAACTTGTTAAGGGTGATGTAAAGCGCTCTCTTGCCTGGTCGTGCTTAGTTAATAACCCGTATTTAACATAGTTGACTGATTGCCCGTGCCCGGATTCGTACGCGACGTCTGACATTGATTCAGGGCCGATTTAGTTTCCATAAGCCGTTGATTCAGATGCGCTTTGGCCGCCTGCAGCGAGTCGATGGCACGGTTCTGCGCCTCGATCTGTGCCCGGTACGTCCGCCGTGAACTGACATCCTGCCGGTATTCGGTATAGAGATTAAAGCCGACGATAGCCGCAATCAAGCCCCACACAGAGACCCAGTTCACCAGCGCGCCGGATGGCTTATAGTCGTTGCTTATCGTGCTGTTCATAACGTATTATCGTGTCCGATCTTCCACTGGCAAAATTACACAGCCATACTACCGGCCCGGTTAAAGGTTAGTTAGAAGCTCATGAGAGTTCGGTTAGAATCCGATTAGAATTCGATTAGAGAAGTTTCGGGAGCTTAAAGGTGATGACGGTACCCTTGTTTATTTCCGAAAAAACGGCCAGCTGACCGTTGTGCATCTGGGCGATGCGGAGGGTAAGCGGCAGGCCAATGCCGTGCCCTTTGATGTGCCGTATGTTTTCCGCTCTGAAAAACGGCTCAAAAATATGTGGTAAATCCGTTTTGTCAATACCCAGCCCGCGATCTTTGAACCGGATCAATACCCAGCGGTCGTCGGCACCGAGGATAACCTCAACTTTCTGGCTCGGGGAAAACTTACAGGCATTTTCCATCAGGTTCAGAAAGGCAGTGGTCAGCAGCGACTCGTCGCCCGTTACGCGGAAATCCGGTTCGTCGGTATCTGTCTGGATGGTAAACGTCACCTGATAATCGGGGTGGCGGGTAGTCAGCAGCTTCATTGCACTGTAAATCACTTCATCAACCGGAATTTCACGGTCGATCTTGTCGGCTTTATCGACGCTGACCTGCGCCAGCTGCAGCAGCCCGTTGGCCAGTTTGTTGAGCTGATGAATCGTTTCCAGTACAGCCCGCCACTTGGCTTCGTGTTCTTCGACGGTCCGGGGTTTAATGAGTGTGGTTTCGATCTGGCCGGTAATGACCGTGAGCGGTGTCCGCAGCTCGTGGGAGGCATTGGCCACAAAACTCCGTTGCAGGTCAAAGGCGGCCTGAAGCCGGTCGAGCATCCGGTTGAAGGTATGGGCCAGCTGATCAATTTCGTCGCCGTCGTAACTGGCCTTAACCCGCTTGTTGAGTTTAGAGGCGGTAATGGTATCGACCTGTTGGATCACATCGGTGATCGGGCGGAGGGTCCGGCCGGCGTAAAACCAGCCGGTCAGGCCCACCAGCGTCAGGCTGATAAATAACCCGACAATAATAATGGCCCGAAGCTGATAAAGTTCGGCCAGGCCGAATTCGTCATAGGCCGAGGCCACAATCACCAGTTTCTGCCGGTTAAAAGTATAGTACAGCCCGATTACCTGGCGGTCGTTGTGCTGGAGCCAGACTTCTTTTTCGCGCCGGATCTGGTTGAGCAGCTCCTTACTCTCGTCGATCTCGTCGGGGCGGTCATCACTGGCGTAGACCACGCGGTTGTTGTGATCATAAACGGTAATCTGTTCTTCGGGGAGTGCCGTCAGGTTATACTTGTCAATCACGCGCAGGAGCGGCTCGTTCACTTTACTCAGTTCGAACAGCCGCGTGGTGGCAACCGCTTTTTCGGCCAGCCGCTTATAGAAATCGCTGCGCCGGTAATACGACGAGGTGACGTAAATAACCAGCGAGAAAATAATCAGGTTGGCAGCGACAACAAGCAGAAAACTGATCGAGAGGCGGGCGCGGATGTTCATGGGCGGGTTAGTCTTCGGCTTCTTTCATGATGTAGCCGATACCGGGAATCGTATGAATCAGCTTCGGCGTAAAGTTTTTATCAATCTTTTTCCGCAGGTAATTTACGTATACATCGACCACATTGGTGCCGGTATCAAAATTAATGTCCCAGACATTTTCGGCAATTTCGGCGCGGGTCAGGGCTTTTTCGGTATTCTTCATGAAGAACTCAAGTAAGGCCAGTTCGCGGGCGGTCAGGCTGATTTTCTGGCTGTTGCGCCGGACTTCCTTGCTTTTCTGATTAAACTCAAGGTCGGCCATTTTCAGGAGTACCGAGTCGGCAGGAATCGCCGTCCGCCGCCGGTTGAGTGCCCGCAGCCGCGCCATCAGTTCACGGAACTCAAATGGTTTGACCAGGTAATCGTCGGCGCCTACGTCAAATCCGGCCAGTTTGTGTTCGGTACTGTCGAGGGCGGTCAGCATCAGCACCGATACATCATCATACCGGTTGCGGATGATGCGGCAGAATTCATAGCCGTTCATCATCGGCAGGTTTACGTCCAGAATAACCGTTGAGTAAGCCGTTTCGGCCATCATTTTCTGACCGATCAGGGCGTCCGGAGCCGTATCCGCCTGAATACCGTAATCTTCCAGACCACTTTTAATAAAGGAGGCTACATCTTTTTCATCTTCAACAATGAGTACGCGCATAGAAGTATCATAGTAGGACAGGTATAACGGTTCCGTATCTGGCTTGTTAAGCGACGGAGCCGTTATACCTGTGATCAGAAAGGCTTTACAAGAACAGGCGTAAAGAAAGCACCTAAATGGCAGACGGCCATCAGGCAAGCCATTTTCTGAAGAATGTCAGCGTACGGTCCCAGGCCAGTTTGGCTGCTGCCTCATTGTAACGGGTCGGGGCCGTGTCATTATGGAAGGCATGGTTAACGCCGTCGTATACGTAGAGTTCATACGGTATTTTTGCCTGTTTCAGGGCTTCTTCGTAGGCCGGAATGCCGGCATTGATGCGCTCGTCGAGGCCACCGTAATGGAGCTGTACGGCCGCTTTGATAGCCGGGACCTGCGCCGCTTCGGGTTGCCGGCCATAAAAAGCAACGGCCGCTTTGAGGTCAGGGACGTTGACTGCCAGCTGATTGGCCATGGCGCCGCCCCAGCAAAAACCAACGCAGCCGACTTTGCCGGTGCTGTCGGGCCGTCCTTTGAGATAAGCCACGGCATTTTTGAAATTAGTCAGGTTTTTGACCGGATCAAGTTTGCCGAAGTTTTCGCGCACCTGTGCTTCGTCGGTTGGGGTACCGCCGAAAACGGACAGCGCATCGGGAGCCATAGCCAGAAAACCGGACAGGGCCAGCCGGCGGGTGACGTCTTCGATGTGCGGGTTGAGGCCGCGGTTTTCGTGAATCACAACCACCGCAGGGTATTTGCCGGCGGCCGTCGGGCGGGCTACATAGCCTTTCATGGTGGTACCGTCGCCGGGGTATTCGATGCGCTCGGTTTTGATCCGGTCGTCGTCGGTCGGGATGGTTTCGGCTTTGGCATAATTGATTTCAAGCATCGGCAGAACAGCCAGTGCTGCGGCCATACCACCGGTCAGATTAGCCAGCCGTTTCAGGAAGTCTTCCCGTTTGAGCGGCTTGTGGGTGTACTCATCGAAGAGGTTAATAATGCGCTGATCCATAAGGTAAAGGTTTTCAACAAAGATAAGTAAATAAGAACTTCTAACTTTGTCTGCGTTTTTTACTACACAAGTCTGTTTTTTATACTTAATATACACGAATGAAGCCACAGGCTATACACTTCATATCGATTGGTGGCAGTGCGATGCACAACCTGGCCATTGCGCTCCATCAACAAGGTCATACCATTACCGGATCTGATGATGAAATTTATGAGCCGTCGCGTACCCGCCTGGCGCAGCACGGTCTCCTGCCGGAAGCCGATGGCTGGTTCCCTGAGAAAATAACGGCTCAGCTGGATGCTGTCATTGTGGGGATGCACGCCCGCAAGGATAACCCTGAGCTTGCCCGTGCGCAGGAGCTGGGGATCGCGACCTATTCGTATCCGGAATATATTTACCGCCACAGCGAAAACAAGCAGCGGGTGGTCATTGCCGGCAGTCACGGCAAAACGACAATTACGTCGATGATTCTGCATGTGCTGAAACACCACAACCGGGAGTTCGACTATCTGGTCGGGGCTCAGCTGGAGGGTTTCGACAACATGGTGAAGCTGACGCAGCGCGCGCCGGTCATTGTTATCGAAGGTGACGAATATGCATCGTCTCCGGTGGATCCGCGCCCGAAATTCCTGCATTATCAGCCGCACATCGCCCTTATCAGCGGTATTGCTTGGGACCATGTCAATATCTACCCGACGTATGAAGTATACGTAGATCAGTTTGAACTGCTGGCTGATGCCATGCCGAAAGGTGGTATTCTGGTATTTGACCAGACGGACGATATGCTGGACGTCATTTGCCAGAAAGAGCGGGAAGACGTACACCGGCTGCCGTATAAGGCGCATCCGTATGAGGTAAAGGACGGTCAGACCTTCCTGATTACCAAACAGAATACGCGGGTACCGCTGCTGATTTTCGGCGAACACAACATGAAGAACCTGTCGGGTGCCATGACCATCTGCGACCGGCTGGGCATTACCGAAGACATGTTCTACGAAGCCATTCAGTCATTTAAGGGAGCAGCCCGCCGGCTGGAGCGTGTGGCAACACAAAGCCATAAAACGGTTTTCCGCGATTTTGCCCACGCGCCGTCAAAGGTGGAGGCAACTACGGAGGCGGTTCGTGAGCAGTTTCCGGATAAAAAAATCCTGGCCTGTGTGGAGTTGCATACGTTCAGCAGTCTGAACAAAAATTTCCTCAGCCAGTATAAAGGCCGGCTGGATGCAGCTGATCTGGCGGTAGTATATTACAATGCCCATACGCTGGCCATCAAGCGGCTGGAGCCGATTACCCCGGACGATGTAAAGGCTGCGTTCGGGCGCACCGATCTGCAGGTGTTTACCGAAACGGCGGATCTGCAGGCCTGGTTGTTGCAGCAGTTGCCGCAGACTGATGTGCTGCTGCTGATGTCGTCGGGTACCTTCGGCGACCTCGATCTGAATACATTGATTTAGAACAATCACAACACTACCTGAACCATGCAAAGCATTGTTGTTTACTGCGGGTCGAGCCCCGGTACTAATCCGATATACAAAGAAGTAGCGGCTGAACTGGGCCGTGAGCTGGCCGCCCGGACCATCCGGCTGATTTATGGCGGGGGCGGTTTCGGCCTGATGGGTACCGTTGCCGATACCGTTATCCTGAGCGGCGGTGAGGTAACGGGCGTGATCCCGAATTTCCTGGCCGAGCTGGAAGTAGCGCACCAGACGCTGACCGAACTGCATTTTGTGGAGACCATGCACGAGCGGAAGTTTAAAATGGTGCAGCTGGCCCGCGGGGTAATCGCCTTGCCCGGCGGATATGGTACCCTCGATGAATTGTTCGAAATTCTGGCGTGGCGTCAGCTGAAACTTTACGACGGGCCGGTGGCCGTAATTAACGTCAACGGTTACTACGATCTGATGCTTCAGCAGCTGGATCGTATGGTTGAGGATGGCTTTCTGAAGGCTGAAAACCGCGACTTACTGATTGTGGCTACGTCGGTTACGGAGGCGCTGGACAAGATGATCGGCAAGGACGGGGACGAGCCGGAAGTATAAAAAGTATTCGCTGTCGTCACTCAGACTAATTTTTGTTTTCAATCGTTAAATGTAAGACAACATAAACCAGGCCAGCCCGGTTTTATGTATCTTGGGCAAAATCGGTTGATTCCTTCTTCAAACGACATGAAAATCAGTACTTCCTATACCTGGTTGTTGGCAGTAGGCATGGCAGCTGGCCTGGCTGGCTGTAATTCGGCCATGCAGGCTTACAAAAAGGGTGTGCACTACTACGATGCCGGTGAATATAACCTGGCTCTGGCGCAGTTCGAAAAGGCCAACAAGGGCGACCTTGATCCCAAACGGGTAAATTATTACCTGGGGGAGTCGTACCGTTTATCGAACCGCTTTGCCGAGTCTGCACCTTATTACCAGAAAGCCATCGACGCCGGTACCATTGAACCCGACGTACGCTTCCATTACGCCTACGCCCTGAAAGCGCAGGGCCGTTATCCGGAAGCGCTGCAGCAATTGCAGCAGTACGTAGACGGTAAGCCGTCGGGTAAGGTTTTTGCCGATAAGGCCCGCCGTGAAATCGAAACGCTGAAAGCGATCGATATCATTGCGTCGAAGAAGACCCCCTATGAGATCAAAAACATGGGTGGACTGAATACGGCCGGTGCCGAGTTCTCGCCGATGGCCCGCAACGGGGAACTGATTTTTACGGCGTCGCGCAAAGACCAGATTTATAAGAACAACGGCCAGCCGATGCTGGGTCTGTATAAAATAAAACTGGGCCAGAATCCGGATGAAACCGGCAATAGTGCGCAGGTATTCAGCAACACGGTATTTCAGAGCGATGTTAACGAAGGGACACCCACGTTCTCGAAAGACGGTAAGGTGATGGTGTTTGCCCGCGGCAATAACGGGAAGAAAAAAGGCGGTCTCGATGTCGATCTGTTTGTCAGCCGTCAGGATGCGAACGGAGCATGGGGCGCACCGATCCGCCTGCCCGTCAGTGACTCTACTGCCTGGGACGGCTCTCCGGCATTTTCTGCCGACGGCCGGACACTTTACTTTGCGTCGAACCGCGCCGGCGGTGCCGGTGGCATCGACATCTACCGGACCAATATTGATGCCTCGGGCCGCTTCAGCCGTCCGGTCAATATGGGCCGCGATATCAATACGCCGGGCGACGAAATGTTCCCGTACGTAGGGAGTGACGGAAAGCTGTATTTTGCTTCAGACGGCCATCCTGGCCTTGGCAAGCTGGATATTTTTGTTGCTACCCGCTCGCAGGGGGTTATCCGCGTCGAAAACCTCGGACAGCCGATCAACTCCCCGGCCGACGATTTCGGCCTGATGTTCTTCGATGACGGACAGGGGTATTTTGCCTCAAACCGGACCGGTGGTAAGGGCGATGATGATATCTACTTTATCAACGATACCTCGGTACAGGAAGATTCGACTACGATTGTGAAGAATACGCCGCCGGCGGGTGCTCCAAAAATCGTTCACTACTTCCTGGCTGGTACCGTATCGGCAAAAGAAGAAGCGCCGGTGCTGCTGGATTCCGTACGGGTCCGCATTTTTGACGAATCAACCGGTGAGGCGATTGCAGAAGGTACTACAGGCAAGCCTGGTACATTCGGTAAATATCCGTTGCAGGAAGGCAAAGACTATTCTATTCTGGCTGAACGTCGCGGGTACCTGGCCAAACGGGAGCCGTTTACGATGCAGGGGCGCCGGATTCCGGAGATCTTCCTGAAAAAAGCCGAAACCGACACCACATTTACGGTTGACCTGCTGCTGGATCGGCTGGAGCTGAACAAAACGTTTGTGCTCGAAAACATTTACTACGATTACGACAAGTTCAACATTCGGGTTGATGCGGCCCTTGAGCTCGATAAGCTGGTAACGATCATGAAGGATAACCCGACGCTGAAAATTGAGTTGGGCTCTCATACCGACGTTCGGGGCCGCGATGCCTATAACCAGCAGCTGTCGCAGAACCGGGCCAAATCGGCGGTAGATTACATCATCTCGAAAGGCATTGATGCTGAACGCATCACGGCCAAAGGATATGGCGAGACCGAACTGATCGTAAAAGACGCGAAAACCGAAGAGGAGCACCAGCGCAACCGCCGGACAGAATTTAAGATTCTGGAATATTGATCCGGTTACAGGACAACGGTTGACGCAATGTAGCCTACCCCTATAATAGAAACACGGGAAATTGCCCGAACATAACCCGAAAGCCATTAGTTGAGTAAAAATCAGCTAATGGCTTTTTTTATGTTGAACGATAAACTACGTCAGATTTTAGTGGTAGTGAGCGTGGTTGCACTGCTTCTCATGAACTACCTGTCGAACACCGGTGCTTTTGGTGGCCAGACCAACGGCGATGTTTCCAACAAATATCACACGCTGATTACGCCGGCAGGCTATGCCTTTTCGATCTGGGGAATCATTTTTCTGGGTCTGATCGGTTTTGCAGTCTATCAGGCACTGCCTTCCCAACGGCATAATCCCCGGTTCCGCGCGGCCGGTCACTGGGTTATCATCAACGGGTTTCTGAATGCTATCTGGAGCCCCATCTTTAATCAGGAATGGATCAGTGTATCGGTGCTGGTGATTCTGGCCATGCTGCTCAGTCTCTGGAAAGTGATTGACGCCTTACAAATACGGACACGACCGGTCAACGCGACGGAAACGTGGCTGGCCCGTGTGCCCTTCTCGATCTACTTCGGCTGGCTGACCGTCGCGACGATCCTGAACGTAACGGTCTTGCTGAAAGCTACCGATTTTAGTCTGGCCAGCCTGCCCGAAGTCGGCTGGGCATTGAGCATACTGGTGGTCGGGATCCTGATCGGAGCCTACCTTTTTAACCGGTACCGCGATGTCGCCTATATTCTGGTGTTTGTCTGGGCCTATATCGCCATTGCGGTCGAGCAGCCGACGCTGTCGATTCAGGTGATTGCGGGGCTGGGTGCTGCCAGTGCTTTTGTAATGGCCATTGTCGGGTTGTTTTCCCGGAAAACGCCTGCCTATACCTAGCTGAACCGCTACGGTATTACCTTTGGGCATGCATACTGTTTTTATTCTGCTGGGCGCCAATCTGGGCGACCGGCTTGCCACGCTGCAACACGCCCGTACGCTGATCGGTGAGCGTATCGGCAGGGTAACCCGCGCATCGGCCTTTTACGAGACGGCGGCCTGGGGGCTGACCGATCAGCCTGCGTTCCTCAATCAGGTGCTGGCCGTTGACACATCGGAAGAGCCGGAGCTGGTCCTGACCAACACACAGGCCATTGAGCAGGAGCTGGGCCGGGTGCGCCACGAGAAATGGGGTGCCCGCCTGATTGATATTGACCTGCTTTACTACGATCAGCTTATCTGCCAGACTGACCGGCTTACATTGCCGCACCCGTACCTGCACGTCCGCCGGTTTACGTTGGTACCGTTGGCCGAGGTAGCACCGGACGGTATTCACCCGCTCCTGCACCAAACAAACCAGACCCTCCTCGACACCTGTACCGACACCGGTGAGGTGGTGAGAATGATGGATGTTTCCTGATAAGGGATGGTTAGGTGAGATAGAGGTATTCAGCCAAAGGCCACCGTCGCTCTTTCGCTCTTTGGCCGCTTCAGCGGCCCACTCTTTCACTCTTTATTTCAGCCACGCCGCCCATTTGCCCTGGGCTTTCATTACCTGCTCAATGACGTCCCGGACCGCGCCCTGGCCTCCGCCTTTGGGTGAGATGTAGTCGCAGACCGACTGAATTTCGTCGACGGCATCGGCAGGACAGGCACTGATGAGGGCCGGACGCGCCAGAATCTGGTAGTCGGGCAGGTCGTCGCCCATGTACAGGATCTCGTCCTCCACCAGGCTGTCGCGCGTCATCAGACCCAGATAGACATTGATCTTCTGATCGGTTGGCCCACCCATAAAAATGTCCTTGATTTTCAGGAATTCGAGCCGCTTGCGGACCCCTTCCTGATTCCCGGCCGAGATAATGGCAATCTTGAACCCCGCCTTAAGCGCCTGTTCGATGCCATACCCATCCTTAATATTAAACGTACGATACATTTCGCCGGATGCCATGCAGTTTACACTACCATCGGTCAGTACGCCATCGACATCGAAAATAAAGGTTTTGATGCGGCTAAAACGCTCCGTTAATTGATTCATAAGCCACTGGAGAAAGCTCTCCGGTTCAAGTTGATTGGATTGTGTGCAAAGAAACAGATTACCAAACCGTTTTACAAAAGAGTACCTTTGTGCCATGAACGTGTCGAATCTTCCTGCTGCGTTTGAGGCAGCTATGCGGACGCAATTAGGGGATGAATTCCCCGCCTTTGTCGCCGCCCTGAGTGAACCAACGCCTGTCAGCATTCGCCTTAATCCACGAAAACGAGGGTTTAAAACAGCCGGTACGGAAACAGTTCCGTGGTGTACTGATGGTCTTTATCTGCCCGAACGTCCGGTATTTACCCTTGATCCGATGTTTCAGGCCGGAGCCTACTACGTACAGGAGGCATCGTCGATGCTGCTGGCCGAGGCCATGCGGCAGACGGTGAAAACAAACTATCCCATCCGTGCGCTCGACCTGTGTGCGGCTCCCGGCGGAAAAAGTACGCTCATGGCCTCAATCCTGCATCCCGACTCGTTGCTGGTCTGTAATGAAGTAATCCGGACGCGGGTGCCGGTGTTGCGGGAGAATATCGAAAAATGGGGCTACCCGAATGTGGTCGTGGCCAATCATGACCCCGAAGACTTTAAAGCCCTGACCGGCTTTTTTGACCTGGTGATGGTCGATGCGCCGTGTTCGGGCGAGGGGTTATTCCGGAAAGATCCGGATGCCATGCAGGAGTGGTCGCCGGAGAGTGTGCAGCTCTGTGCCGGCCGTCAGAAACGTATCCTGACTGCCGCCGCGCCGCTGATTGATGAGGGGGGCGTGCTGATCTATAGCACCTGTACCTATAATGATGCTGAAAATACCGAAAACCTGCAATGGCTCACTGAAAACGGCTTCGACTGCCTGCCACTATCCTTACCGGCTGCCTGGCAGGTTGTTGAAAAACCGGTTGGTAAGGCGGTCGGCTACCAGTGTTATCCGCACCGGGTAAAAGGGGAAGGGTTCTTTATCAGCGTATTCCGTAAAAAAACAGCCGACTATCATACTAACAGGCAGCCACCACGCGGCTTCAAAAACCTCAAGCCGCTCCGGCCCCGGGAAACCGGACAGGCAAAAAGCTTCCTGACCGACGAAAACGGGTTTTCCTACTGGCAGAAACCGAATCAGGATGTACTGGCGATACCGAAGGCGCTCGAAAAAGACCTGATTCTGATTGATGCGGCGCTCCATAACAAAGGGTTTGGCCTCGATATGGGCTTGTTCAAGGGGACTGACTTTATTCCTTCGCATTCGCTGGCGCTTAGTACCGCCATCCGGGCAGACGTGGCCGGTGTTGATCTGAGCCGTGAGCAGGCACTGCATTACTTCAAAAAAGAGAACCTGGTACTGGACGAAGCCGTCCGGGGCTGGATCATGGCCCGCTACGAAGGACTGAACCTTGGCTGGCTTAAGGGCGTCGGCAACCGCGTGAACAACTACCTGCCAAAAGACTGGCGGATCCGGATGGACATTAAAGAATACAGCTAAGCCGCTATGAAACGCTTTCTTAAACGGGCCGGTATCCTGATGGCTGTGCTGGGGATAGGCTATGTGCTTGGGCCCAAAGTCTCATTCCCTGACGAGCAAATCAGGCCCGTGCCGGTGGAGACCGATCTGGCCAGACTTGACCGGCAGATTGCCGCCTCAGAAGCGAAAGCCGGCCTTAAACCCGACAATCAGGCGCGGATCGTGTGGGCCGACAGTAACCGGAAAACCAGAACGCCGTACAGTATAGTATATATCCATGGGTTTGCGGCAAGCTGGGCCGAGGGCGATCCGGTACACAGGCAACTGGCCGGAACCTTCGGCTGTAACCTGTACCTGGCGCGGACCTATGAACACGGTCTGGCATCGCCCGATGCCATGGAGAACATGACACCGGCGCGGTACCTGGCATCGGCCGAAGAGGCACTGGCCATCGGGCGGGCGCTGGGTGATAAGGTAATTGTGATCGGTACCTCGGCAGGCGGCATGCTGGCCCTTTGTCTGGCGGCTAAACATCCCGATCTGGCGGGTATTGTGCTGTATTCTCCCTGCATGGCCGTGGCCGTTCCGGCACTAAAACTAGTGACAGGGCCGTGGGGCAGGCAAATCGGGCAGACCGTATTGCTGGGCAATCATGTGGTAGTGACGAAATACAAGCCCGACCGCGCGCAGTACTGGCTGACCCGATACCACATCAATGGTTTCCTGACGCTGCAAACCATGCTGGACACCTATATGATACCGGAAACATTTGCTAAGGTAAAGCAACCCCTTTTCATGGGATATTATTATAAAGACGAAGAGCATCAGGATGAAGTGGTATCAGTGGCCGCGATGCAGGAAATGTACGGGGCACTGGGTACGCCGGCTGCCCTGAAACGAAAACAGGCTTTCCCCGACGCCGGTGCCCATGTGATCTGTTCACACTTTACCTCAAAGGCGCTTGACGCTGTCTATCAGTCGACCGCGCGGTTTCTGGAGGAGGTCATTCACCTGCAACCGGTTGCCCCGCCCGCTACGAAATTCGCATTAGCCGGAAAAAAGTAATTACCTTTGACCCGATTTCATCAATGTACAATGAATAATGTACAATGGACAATAAAGACCACATGGTGGAGTAGAACGCCCTTCATTATTCATTATTCATTTTCCATTATACATTAAACAAATGGCTTACGGATTACTCAAAGGAAAACGCGGTATCATCTCTGGTGCCCTCGACGAAAAATCAATTGCCTGGAAGGTTGCCCTGAAGGCAAAGGAAGAAGGTGCTACCTTCACACTGACGAATGCCCCGATCGCCATGCGGATGGGTGCGATCAAACAACTGGCTGAGCATTGTGAAGCGGAAATCATTCCGGCCGATGCAACGTCTACGGACGACCTGGCAAACCTTTTCACAAAGTCGCAGGAAGTGCTGGGTGGCAAAGTTGATTTTGTGCTGCACTCAATCGGGATGAGCCCGAATATCCGGAAAGGCCGCGCCTATACCGACCTGAACTACGACTGGTTCAAGCAGAGTGTTGACATCTCAGCCCTGTCGTTCCACAAAATGATGCAGACGGCCTATAAAATGGATGCCATCAGCGAGTGGGGATCGGTTGTTGCCCTGACGTACATGGCCGCGCAGCGGACCTTCCCGTTCTATACGGATATGGCCGAAGCGAAAGCGATGCTGGAGTCAATTGCCCGCAGCTTTGGCTACCACTATGGTAAATACCGGAAAGTGCGTGTAAACACTGTATCCCAGTCGCCGACCGTTACAACGGCAGGGTCGGGCATCGGTGGTTTTGATAAATTCTACGGTTTTGCCGACAGCATGGCCCCGCTGGGCAACGCCTCGGCCGAAGACTGCGCCAACTACGTGGTTTCGCTGTTCTCTGACTTTACGCGGATGGTAACCATGCAGAACCTGTTCCATGATGGTGGTTTTGCGATGACCGGTGTTTCGGAAGAAGTAATGCAGATGATGCAGAATCAGCAGTAATCCTGCCTGACCGATACGGAAGAAGGCGGGGCATCCGGTAATCCGGAGCGCCCCGCCTTCTGTTTTTGGTGTCTGTAAAATTAAGCGTGTTCTACCTCCAGATGTTGTAAAACAAGATCACTCAATTGACGTGCTGTGCGAACCTGATCCACTTCCTCATCATGTAACTCAACGCGGAAACGGTCTTCTACATAATTGAGTAGCTCTAAAAAGTCAGTACGGAACAAATGTAAATGCCTGAACAAATCATAATCGGGCCGGAATGTGTCCGGCCGGACAAAAAATTTGCGGGTAAGTATGCGTTCAATTTCAGCGATAGGGGCTGTCTGCTGCCCGATAGTTCGTGTGTTCATGGTAGTTGGCTGCAATATGAAATACACATATTCTGGTATACGCTTTTCCGCCCAAAAATGTTGCATAAGCAAGTAAATCGAAACTAATTTCGGATGAAGCGCCTTCCCGGAACGGTGGAA
This sequence comes from Arsenicibacter sp. R0_47, assembly GCF_057652235.1. Lineage (NCBI taxonomy): Bacteria > Pseudomonadati > Bacteroidota > Cytophagia > Cytophagales > Spirosomataceae > Arsenicibacter > Arsenicibacter sp. R0_47. Next base: position 141,788 of record NZ_JBYFCJ010000018.1, read on the forward strand.
CGGTCATATATGCGGCTGAACGTTCCATGGGTCAGATACAGACAAAATCAGTCCCAGCTGCATTTGATTACGCTGCCATGTTCTGAATGTACAGTCCGGATATAGGTATCAATTTCCTGCTGCAGTTCTTCAACGTGTGAGATAATACCCACAATCCGGTTTTCGCGCCGCAGCGATTTCAGGGTGTCAAATACTGTTTCCAGCGAGTTTTTATCGAGACTGCCGAACCCTTCGTCCAGAAAAAAGAGGTTCTGCTTGGATTGGGTCAGGTGCTGGATATTGTCCGATAAGGCCAGGGCCAGCGACAAGGCCGCCTGAAACATCTGCCCGCCCGACAGCGTTTTCGCCAGGCGGGTTTTGCCGCCGTTCAGAAAATCGCGGATGATAAAGTTATTATCATCGTATTCAAGCCGGAGCTGATTCTTCGTCAGCCGCATAAACCGTTCGTTAGCGGTCTGGCAAAGCTCATTCAGATACACCGTCGAAACGTATTTCACAAACCCCTGACCGCGGAACAGGCCTTCCAGCTCTTTCAGGTCTTTCTGCCGCAGGGACAGGGCATCGAACTGCTGCTGAATAGTCTGTTTCAGCGCCCACTGCTGAACCAGCTCTTTATGGGCATTTTGTTTCGTACCCAACGACTGATGCAGCGTGTTATTCTCCTGCTGCATCTGCCGGAGCCTCTCTGTAATTTCCTGTAAGCGGTCTGGGTCAAACGGCTGGCCGGTCAGTTCGTTAGTGAGGCTCTCCACGGCGCGGCGGCAGGCTTCCAGGGTGGCATAGAAATCGTCAAGCTTTTTCCGTTCATCGGTAACGTTCAGGTTTGCCCGCAGAATCTGCTCAACTGCCGGCCGGTCGTATGCATGTTCGGTTAGGGCCTGATCCAGTTCTGTAGTGGTCAGGGTCAGTTCAGTTTGCAGACTCTGTTGCTGTCTGGTGAGCTCATCCAGTTGCCCGTCGAGCCGTGCTTTATCCTGCCTGGCACTGGTCAGTTGCTGACTACTGTAGTCATACTGATTTTTCGCCCGTTGATACTCTGCCGTTAACTTATCCTTCAGGTCACTGATTTCCCTGATATCCAGCACGGCAATCTGATTTTCGCGGAAATGCCGGAGTGTGCTCAGCTGTTCCTGAATGGTGTCCCGCAGACTGGCGATAACCGTAACTGTCTCGGTTTGTCTGGTCAATAAGGCAAACCGGTCTTTTTCGGCCCTGGTCAGCTGGTCATTAATAGTATCAAACTGTTTACGCGCTTCGCCAAGCTGTTTCTGCTTCTGCTGTTCCCGGACCAGGGCCTGCTTGACTTCCTGCTCCTGGCCGGTTGTGAAGTCCTGCCAGATAAATAGCTGTTCATGCTCATTTTTCGCTCTTACAGCTTCTGCCTTCTCATTGATAAGCTGTTTGGTTTGCCCGAACACCGTTTTAATTTCCCCCAAAAGTCCTGTAACCGTTGCTTTCAGGTTTATGGTTTGTTCAAGGCGGGTTTCCCAGCGGGCCAGTAATCCCTCAGCCTTAGCTACTTCATCATCAATTGTATTATCCTGCTGAACGGCCGGATGGTGTTCCGAACCGCACAACGGGCAAGGTTTGCCGTCGGCGAGGGCATTCGCGTAACGCTGGAGATGCTGTTTCAGCAGTAAATCGTCCAGAGACCGTCTGCGTTCGTCGCGCTGGCTTTTCAGTTTAACAAGTGCTTCTTCAATGGTATCCGGCAGCACTTTTAGTGGCAGGTCAGCCCATTCAGCAGGAAATCCGTGCAGCGCATCGTCTTTCCGCTGTTTAATCTGTTCCTGCGCTTTTTCATTGCCGGCAATTTTGCGGTCGAAGTCATCGACTTTTTCCTGTAGCGGACGGTAAGCCGTAAACCAGTTCCGGATCTCGTTCAGCCGGTCAATCCCGGATTCCTCCTGACTGAATGCTGCGATCTGCGTCTGTAGTTCCTGCTGCCGGCCGGCTTGCCGGTCAATCTCACGGGTGATGCTGTCTATATCTCTTTTAAAAAGCGCCAGGTCTTTTTCGTGCCTTGAGATTGCGTTCCGGTTATTCTGAATCAGTACAACTGTATCAAGTTCGTCAATCTTAGCCTGAATAATGTCCCGTTGCTCGTAGGTAATCTTTGCTTTTTCATAAGCTTCCTGACGGGTGGTCAGCGTATGCTGTGCTGTTAACAGTGACTGTTGCAGCGCTCCGAGGTCTTTATCGACTGCCTTTTGCTTATCTGTTAGCTGGTAGAGTTGCACCAGCAGTGGTTTAAACAGGATCAGACATTGTTCGTATTGATGTATCCGGCCCCGCAGTTCATCAAAACGGGATTTTTGACCATCGAGACGGGTTAACTCCTCTTGTGCTTTGGCCAGTTCATCATGCCGCTTTTTAAGGCTGATTAGTTGCTCCTCCTGCTTTTTTTGCGCGTAAATATCCCGCTCAAGCGCCTCAATGGCAGCCGTAACCTGCTGAATCAGGGCTAATGCCTCGTCGATGGCTTCGGGTGAGGCCTGGCCAAGACCATCGAGCTGCCCCTTAACGAAGTCAAGTTCGGTATTGTTTTTCTTCTCAAGTCCGGCCACCTGGGCTGACAGATCAAACTTATTGAGCTGGAATAACCGGCTCATCATATCCGTACGCTCCTTCGGACTCAGCTCCAGAAACTCGCGGAACTGGTTCTGGGGGATAATAATGGTACGCTTAAAGTTATCGTAGTCGAGGCCGATCAGCTGTTGGGTAAACTGGCTGATGTCTTCCCGCTCAATCGAAACCGGCACCCAGCTGTTTTCCTGCCACTGAAAGACCCGCCGCTCGCCGGCTTTTATTTCCTGATGTTTTTTAGCGTTTCGTTTTGCTTCGTAAACGTATTTATACAGTTCATGGCCGGCGCCCGCCCTAAACTCAAAGTCAATGACCATGTGGCCCGATTTGAGGTTCATCATATTATACTGACGGTTGTCCCGGCCGTTAAGCCGCTCGGTTTCGCCATACAGCACAAAGCTGATTGCTTCCAGCAGCGAGGTCTTACCACTGCCTACCTGCCCGAAAATACCGAACAGACTGGTATTTGTTAATTTCTGGAAATCTACTTCCTGCCGTTCCTGGTAAGAATATAAACCCTGAACGGCCAATCGAACCGGAATCATTCAATGGTTGTGTTTAATGCTTCTTTAAACAGGTCCAGCAAACGGTCGTTGGGTACCTGATTCTTTTTTTGTGTTTTGAAATAGCCGATAAACAGGTCGGTCATGGATTGGGTCAGATCAATCCCCGGACTTGCCGGTTCTGTTAGCGGCTCACCCGCTTCGGGCCGGATATCCGGAATGATAGCCACCAGCCGGTCATGAGACCGGGCCAGTTGTTGGCGTTCCTCACTGGTCAGATACGTTTCTGTTTGCAGCGTTACCTCCGGAAAGCAGTCCGGGTTGGCCGTCAGCCAGTCGATGGCGTCAGCCAGCTGTGTAAACCGCTTCCGTAATAACCGCCGCCCTTTTGTAATCGGAACCGGCTTGTACGAAACCGGCACCCCGGGTGCTGCATCGATTATTATAACGTATTTCTGCTGGTCAGCCTCGGCAAAACTATAGGCCAGCGGACTACTACTATATATAACAGGGCAGGGGCCGCCCCCCAGCGACTGATAGCGGTGCAGGTGTCCGAGGGCGGCATATTGCACCTGGGCCGGAATCAGATCAGTATAGATCATGGATGCACCCCCTACCTGCAGAATGCTGCGTTCTTCTTCGGGCTCTTCGGGTTGCTCGCCGCCCCGCTTCATAAAAAACAGGTGTGCAACCAGCAAATTGACGCCCTGCTCATCCATATATTGATCGGCCAGTTGCTGCCAGTGCGCATGGAGGTGTTGCCGCAGCTCATCATCGGCCTGTTCGATACCCAGAAACCGGCGCATCCGGGTCTCATTGGCATATGGGGTCAGTAAAATACGTACCGGAGCAGCATGCTCAGGTAGCTGAAGTTCGACAAACCCGGGTGCGGTCCGGATTACCCGTGCATTACAGCTTAACTGAAACGGATTGACGATAGTGGTCGGGTATCCGGTGAAAACAATGCCGCATTCACGGGCAAAATGATCCTGCGCCTCGATACGGTCAGGGTTATCATGGTTGCCGGCAATAGCAATAACCGGTCGCCGGCCACCATCCGATAGTGTTTTTAAGGTACTATACAGCAGATCTTCGGCTTCTGCGGAGGGTGTAAACGTGTCAAAAAGGTCTCCGGCGATAACAATCAGATCAACCTGTTCCGTATCGGCAATGGAAATAATCTCTTCCAGTACGTCTTTTTGCTCCTGGGCGCGGGATTTATCAAAAAGCTTTTTGCCCAGATGCCAGTCTGCGGTGTGCAGTATTTTCATAAAAAAGATACTAAATCATATTGGATAATATTCTGCCATCAAAGCATGATCGCGCTCTTATTTTCGGGGATCTCATATTTTGACGGGAGATATACTATATAATAACTGAAAACGGCCAAATATCCTGTATAGTTAACGTCCGTCTATAGCGGAAAAATACAATTTTTTTGAATCAGGACGAAGGCTGATGCAGGCAAAAAAAAGCTGGTTTTTTTTCGGGGATTAACCGGCGTAAAACCAGCCTGTTAGCATAGCGGATGATAAATAGTTTGAACTTTTTTTAGACAAGTACTTGACAAGAGGGTGAAAAATACCCTACCTTTGCAGTCCCAAATGAGGGAAACGGCTGAAAAACAAAGCGAAAGCAGAAAAGACGCCACAAATTGACAAGTTGTTCTTCGAAAGATTCGAAAAAAATATTTTGAAAAACACTTGACAACGAATTTGAAAAATACTAATTTTGCACTCCCAAATGAGGGAACGCAGCCGACACGAAAGAGTTATCCTGATACGGCGTTTGACAAGCTGAATTTCGAAATAAAAGTTAAAAAAAATATTTTGAAAAACACTTGACAACGAATTTGAAAAGTACTACTTTTGCACTCCCAATTAACGGGAACGGTTGAAAAAGAAAAAGCCGCTAGGGCTTCAACAGTTTAACTACCATGTCGGAACAACGGTTCCGGCAAACGTTCTTTGACAAATTGTCAGCAACAATAGCTTAACGGTTCTGATACAGAACGGTTGAAAAGCACGACAACGAAGTTGTCACAATTATTTACGATGGAGAGTTTGATCCTGGCTCAGGATGAACGCTAGCGGCAGGCCTAATACATGCAAGTCGAACGG
>NZ_JBYFCJ010000019.1:0-133057 GCF_057652235.1 Arsenicibacter sp. R0_47
CGGCGGGAGAGTAGGTCACTGCCACCTCAGTAATTGACAGAGCCGATCCGCAAGGGTCGGCTCTTGTCGTTTATACCTCCTCCAACCCGCAAAAAAACGCCCGTTGGTCGGCAACAGGCGTCAGCGGACATTATTTACCCATCCACTTCTTGAAATCGGTGGCTTTCTCCCGGCTGATGACCACTTCCTCTTCGATGAGATACTATTACCAGCTCCCGAATTACTGATCCCTACTAGTTTAAAGTATTAATACCTGATTACTCAATTGTAAATTATTCATTCTTTACGTCAATTAAATAAACCGCTTATCCATTTTGTACTTGCGATCTTAACCGGATATAGTTAACTATACATTTCGTTATTTGTCTTTTGCAAAACAAATAGTATATGCTAACACACAACTTTGCACCGGGAAAAAGATTGCTGGCGGCGCTGCTCCTGTCAGGGCTTTTGCACGGAACTATCGTTAACGGTCAGGCACTACCGGAAGGGATTACGAAAACAGCTTCGGTAGAGGGAATCACGGAATACCGTTTAAAGAACGGTTTGAAAGTGCTGCTTTTCCCTGATTTGTCGAAACCAACCATTACGGTTAACATCACGTATCTGGTCGGTTCGCGGCATGAAGGAAAAGGAGAAGCTGGTATGGCGCATTTGCTGGAGCACATGGTGTTCAAGGGCTCAACTAAACATACCAACATCCCGCAGGAACTTACCGAACATGGCGCGAGACCAAACGGTACGACATGGCTTGACCGGACAAACTACTTTGAGACATTTGCCGCTTCTGACGAAAACCTGAAATGGGCCCTTGATCTGGAGTCGGACCGGATGATTAATTCGTTTATCAAAAAGGAAGATCTGGCCACTGAATTTTCGGTCGTACGGAACGAATTTGAGATGGGCGAGAACTCGCCGCAGGACGTGCTTAACGAACGTATAGTGTCAACCGCTTACTTGTGGCATAACTACGGTAAATCGACAATCGGGAACCGGTCTGACATTGAGCGGGTGCCGATTGAAAACCTGCAGGCCTTTTATAAAAAGTACTATCAACCGGATAATGCTGTATTGCTCGTTGCCGGGAAGATCGATGAGGCCAAAACCCTGAAACTGATAAATGACTATTTCGGAAGTATTCCGAAACCGGCGCGTCAGCTGACCGATGTTCCGACGATTGAGCCGGTGCAGGACGGAGAACGCTCTGTCGTATTGCGGCGTGTGGGCGATACTCAGGCGGTTGCGGCAGGGTATCACATTATGCCGGGGTCTCACCCTGATTATCCTGCTCTGGATGTGGTGGTTGAACTGCTAACCAATGAGCCGTCGGGACGGTTATACAAAAGCCTGATTGAAACAAAAAAAGCGTCGCAGCAGTATGGCTATGCCTTTTCGCTGAAAGAGCCAGGCTTCGTTTACTTTGCTGCGGAATTGCTGAAGGACAAATCCATTGAGGATGCGCGGAAGGCCCTTCTGGGCACACTGGATTCAGTTGCAATTAAGGCGCCGACAAAAGATGAGGTAGAACGCGCCAAAACAAAACTGTTGAAAGACTTTGAACTGGCGTTCAAGAGCTCAGATCGTTTGGGGCTGGCTATGAGCGAATTCATTGCGACCGGTGACTGGCGGCTTGGCTTCCTGTATCGGGATAAACTGGAAAAAGTAACACCGGATGACGTTGTACGGGTAGCAAAATATTACTTCAAACCGTCGAACCGTACAATTGGTATGTTTATGCCGGATCCTAATCCGGAGCGTACAGAAGTGCCGGAAGCGCCGAATGTAGAGGCACTGGTGAAAGACTACAAAGGACGTGCGGTCGTGGCACAGGGTGAAGCCTTTGATCCGTCACCGGCTAATATTGATGGCCGTACCAAGCGGATTGAGCAGCCGAATTCAATCGAAATGGCGCTGCTGCCGAAGTCAACGCGCGGGAATGAGGTTAACGCCCGTCTGACCGTTCGCTACGGTGATATCAGAAGTCTGGAAAATAAGGCGGTGGTCAGCAGTGTTGCGGCTTCATTGCTCAATAAAGGCACAACCTCGCGCAATCGTCAGCAGATTCAGGATGAACTGGATAAGCTGAAAGCACAGGTAAGTGTTTCCGGTGGCGGAAACCAGGCTAATGTAAGCATTAAAACGACAAAGGAAAATCTGCCGGCTGTATTACGGCTGGTAGGCGACATGTTGAAAAATCCCCTGTTCGATGCCAATGAGTTTGAAAAGCTGAAACAGGAACAACTGGCTGGTATTGAATCACAGCGTTCGGAACCACAGGCGATTGCCTTTAATTCGTACCAGCGTACCCTGAATCCGTATGCTAAAAGCGATGTCCGTTATGTGATGACGTTTGACGAAGAAGCCGATGCCATTAAGGCGGCCAAACTGGACGACGTGAAGAAGTTCTACAAAGAATTCTACGGAGCACAGAATGCAACGTTTGCGGCAGTCGGTGACTTTGACGAAACGCAGATCCGTAAAATTGTAACCGACGAGTTCGGTACCTGGAAGGCAGCAAAACCGTTTAGCCGGATTGTCAGCGAGTATAAATCAATTCCGGCAGGAACGCAGTCACTGCAAACACCGGACAAAGCCAATGCCATGCTGGTAGCGGGTTATAACCTGCAGTTACGCGATGATGATCCTGATTATGCAGCGTTAATTCTGGGTAACTACATGCTGGGTGGCGGCTTCCTGAACTCACGTCTGGCTGTCCGTATCCGTCAGAAAGAAGGTATCAGCTATGGCGTTGGATCCGGCTTGTCGGCAAGCCCGCTGGATAAAACCGGTACCTTTACCACCTATGCGATTTACAACCCGGAAAATGCGGAGCGTCTGGTGAAAGCCCTGCGCGAAGAGCTTGAAAAGGTGCAGAAAGAAGGGTTTACAGCTGAAGAAATCAAAGCAGCCAAATCGGGTCTGTTGCAGTCACGGCAGGTATCGCGGGCGCAGGATCCGACACTGGCCGGTACGCTGAACAGCTACCTGTACCTGAACCGGACGATGGCATGGGATGCTGACTTCGAAAAGAAAATGGAGTCACTGACGCCTGAGCAGGTAAACGCTGCGATGAAGAAATATATCGATCCGGCAAAACTGACTATTATCCAGGCCGGTGATTTCGACAAGGCGGCCAAGAAAACTGCTGATAAACAGCCGGCTTCGTCGGTGAGTGGCAGTAAAAATTAAGTACATACGCTCGTTTTTCCGGACAATGGTTTAGCGTCTCCAGGGACCGCAAAATTATTGTCCGGATTTTTTTATGGGTATTAACTACATTTTTCGTTAATTCACTAAAAAATACGTTTAGCTATGAGAACGCTCTTGTTTTTACTGGTAGTCGTGATGGGATTTGCGCCGGCAAGTGCGCAGGTAAAAGTTATTTTAGTAAAAGATACGGCAAAATATGAGGTAACGCCTACCCGGTTGAAGAAGGAATATCCACCAATGTGGGGGGCGGAAAGCCCTTTTAAAGGCAAAGGGAAGTCAGTATTAGATTCGATAAACCGCTGGCAGGCCAGGACAAAGCTGTTTGAGTCGTTAACTACGGAGGCCAATAAGGTTGGCTTGACATCCGGTTCATTATTCATGGATGAGTTTGTGGGCCCATCCGGCAAATTTGATTATGTATTTTTCTCGATCGTAGCGAAATCGGTAACCGGGAAGCAGGAGCAGGCACTTACTGCGTTCCTGCAAAAACACTATGAGGCAAATCCGTTTCCAATAACTACGCCGAAAGGTCTTTATAAAATGAGTGCTCTGTCAGTAGGCGGGGGGTATGTTAAGCGTACGGTCCGGAAAGGCCCGGGCATTATTTCGTCGCTGGAAGATGCCCGGAAAACAACACGGCCCGATACCGTTAAAATTCTGTTACTGAATCAGCTGGAATTGACCAGTGTTCCGCAGGAAGTGTACCGTTTCCCGAAGCTTGAAGAAATCGACTTATCTAAAAATGCGATCCGGCATTTACCGGCTGAGCTTACCGGCCGTATTCCAACCTTGCTGCGGCTCAGTTTGCTGCAAAATACGCTGTCGCCGGACAGTATTTTTATGACCCGCAACAAACATTTGCTGGCGCTGAATATTCAGGGAAATAAGCTGCCCGACATTCCCAAAGCTATTCGTAAAAACCGGCGGCTGGCGAGCTTGTGGGTAGGCAATAACCCGCTGGACAAAAAGCTGGCGAACCGGTCTTTCCGCGGGCTGCGCCGTCTGAACGATCTGAATCTGTACAATGCCGGGCTCAGCGAATTACCACGCCGGATTGCCCGTCTGAAGCGTTTACAGATTCTGGATTTGTATTATAATAACTTTACAGAACTACCGGCAACGATCGGCCGGCTGAAACAGCTGACTCAATTAGCGGTGTCGAATAATAAGCTGAAATCGCTGCCGGAGAGCCTTGGCCGGAACAAACGGCTGGAGGTGCTCTTTGCCCACCATAATCAGCTGAGCGAGTTGCCGCAGACCATTACGACGCTGAAATCCTTGCGGGTACTGGACATTGGCTATAACTGGTTCAGCCAGTTCCCGACGCAGATTCCTGCCCTGGCGAATCTGGAAGATCTGGATATGAGTAACAATAACCTGACCAGATTACCAGCGGAACTCGGCAACCTGACAAAGCTGAAAACCTTCCACCTGCGGGGAAATCCCCTAAGCCGGCAAGAAGGAAAGCCGGCCGACTATGCGGCACTGATTGATCAGCTGGAGGCGAACAAGACAGAGGTATTTTATTAGTGTCTGTAAGTAAAGTACTCTATAGAGAAATAATATGATTTATTGACTAAGTTATATCTATATCCACACCAATCTAAAAATAAGGCAGTTAGCGGGAGAAAAATCCTGTTTTTGCGTGTTGTCTTCCCGTACAGCAAAACAGGATTATGGTTACGTCTACTGCCTCTGCTTCTCCCAACCGGATGACGTTGTGGCTTGCCCTGACGTCGGTTTACATTCTCTGGGGATCGACCTACTTATTTATTCACTTCATGACCGAGCACATGCCACCGTTATACATGGCATCGATCCGGTTTCTGGTAGCGGGTTCGCTGCTGTATTCCTATGCGCGGCTGACGGGAACTCCCCGCCCCTCGCGGGAACAGGTATTATCCGCCGGCGCTATCGGCGTGTTGCTGCTGACAATTGCCAATGGCTGTCTGGCGATGGCGCTTCAATACATTCCGACCGGTGTAGCGGCACTGATTACCAGTACCCTGCCTATTTTCCTGCTGACGATGAACTGGGTATCTTTCGGTAAAACCCGTCCGTCGAATCTGGCGCTGGGTGGCTTGCTGCTGGGTCTGCTGGGTATCTTTTTTCTGATTAAACCGGGTAATTTTCAGGGTGTTGGCAGTGCGAATGCCAGCCTGATCGGTGCCGGTTTCATCATGATCGGCAATACATCGTGGGCTATCGGGACACTGCTGTCGCCGCGCCTGACGCTGCCTGCCCAGATCATGTCGAGCGGTATTCAGATGCTGGCCGGAGGCATAGTACTGATGCTGATCAGCTTTTGCATTGAGCCGGTTGCGCTGGATACCATTACGGTTGCGCCGCCGAAAGCGCTGGGTGCGTTGCTGTATCTGATCCTGTTTGGCTCCATTGTCGGCTTTTCTTCCTACTCGTGGCTGGCCCGTAATGCGTCACCGCAATTGCTGTCTACCTATGCCTATGTTAATCCGGTGGTGGCGATGTTGTTAGGAGCGCTTTTTGCCGGCGAGTCATTGGCACCGGCGTCGCTGGTCGGGGCCGGGATTGTGGTAGCGGGTGTGGTGCTGATCACACTGGGGCGTAACCGGTAACTACGTTAAATAAATGAATTGTCATTGTTTTGATAAATAATGTTAGCTTATCGCTTCATTCCTTTATCCCACAACAATGACCCCTAACACACCGGACCAATGGATCCGCCGGCGGCTGCATGCCGGTGAATTGCTTACCATTGAGGCCATCAAACAGGCTACAGGCGTTACACCGCGCCACATACGCCGTATTTTTAAACAATGCCGTGCGGAGGGTCTGACCATTCTCGAACGCCGGCAAGGCCCTGTCAAAGTCTTCTCGTTGCCTGCCCACCAGCAGCAGGTTACGCTGTCGGATCTGGCGCTCGATGCCGACGAACTGCGGGCACTGACCATCGCGACCAAAGCCAGCTGGTCGGTGTTGCTGGATACACCGCATGCACCGGCGCTTCAACGGGCATTTACCAAACTACTCGAACGGGTGCGGCCGGTTTCCTACGTATTTGACGTCGATGAACCGTTGCAGGAATGGCATTTTGATGATCAGGCGACCGACCAGATTGCCGCCTCGTTTTTCCGGCAGATCGAAACGGCCATGGATGAGCGCCGGTCGATTCTGGTCGATTACCAGCGGGGCAAAGACGGGCATGTTTCCGTAGGTCGCCGGTTAGACCCCTATTGTTTTGCCAAGCGGCACCGTGCCTGGATGCTGCTTGCCTACTGCCATCAGCGCCGGATGGTCCGGACGTTTGCCCTGTCGCGGATCAGCCGGGTAGAACCCTGTCCGGACTGTTATTTTGACCTGCCCGAAAACTTTGTTCCCGACCAGTATTTCCGTTCCTCGCTGGGCGCTATCACGGCCGGTGAATGTTATGAGCTGCGGTTGCTGGTTGAGCCCGAAAAGGCCCTGTTTTTCCGGCAGCGGACCTACCATCCGACCCAGCTGATTGAGGAAGAACGTCCGGACGGGCGGTTGGTGGTGTCGTTTGAGCTGGAGGGACTTGAGGAAATGCGGTCGTTTTGCCAGAGCTGGGGGACGGGTATCACCGTGTTGTCGCCGGCCGTACTGCGGGAGCGGTTACTGAACGATGCGCAGATGCTGATTAGCCGCTATTCCGACGAAAAAAATCCGTAAGCGGACGCGCAAATGTCCGCTCCGGCTACCGGCTGTTTCTATCTTCACCCGACGAACAAAAAAAGTACTGAAAAGCCACTTACCTTTTTGTGGTTCATCCGATAAACCCTTGTATGCGATTCAAACTAACCCTGACCCCTGCACAGCCACGGACGATCATTCCCTTTAACTATGCCTATCGCCTGACCGGCTGGTTGTATGGGCTGCTGTACGATGCAGAACCGGCCTATGCGCAGTTTCTGCACGAGCGTGGCTATGTGGTCAGCACGACCAAGCGCTTTAAGCTCTTTACCTTTTCTGATTTACAGATTCCGACGTTCACGATCCGGCAAGACCTCGGCGGTATTGAGGTGCGGTCGCCGACGGTGGTTTGGTACGTCTGTTTTCAGGTGGAGCGGGCGGCGGAGCATTTTCTGATGGGTCTTTTTCAGAATCAGGATATTACGATTGCGAGTCCGCGTCATCGGGCCGACCTGCTGATTGAGCGGGTAGAGTCGTTGCCGGACCTGTCGGGGCAATGGCCGGCGGGGGAGCCGTTGCCGTTGCGGACGCTGTCGCCGATGGTAGTGGCCGAAAAGGATGCGTCGGGGATGGATCAGTACCTGCACCCGTCGGAGGCGTTGTTCGGGCGGCTGCTGATTCAGAACCTGATTGATAAATACCGGAGCATTCAGCTGGATGCGCGGGCGTACGATCCCGGTGAGTTTGTGTTTGCCCTGTTACCGGCGCGTGAGCCACGGTCGCGGCTGATGACGATCAAGGAGGGTTCGCGGGCGCAGACGCAGGTACGCGGCTGGTACGACTTCAATTTTACGTTGTCAGGCCCGCGCGAGGTACTGGAAGTGGGTTTGAACGCGGGTTTCGGGCGGTACAATGCGGAGGGGTGCGGGTGTGTTATGACAGATTTTTTACCTGTACATGCCGTTTTCTCTCCAATGCAATGAGCGGTTTGTTTTTGACTTTCACTGTTTCTTCGGCATTGGCGTATTTACCAGACTGGTTTGGTTTGCAGACTGTATTCTTTGCTGATGCCATGGGCGTAATGAGGGGCTTAGACAAGGTTAGTGGTTTAAACTAAATAAACAAATATGCGTATCCACTTAAAACTTACACCTAACAGGGAACCTGTTCCATACGACCATCTTCCTTTTGTAGTTGGAGCTATTCACAAGTGGCTTGGCCCAAATAAGCTTCACGATGCAGAATCTTTGTATTCCTTTTCCTGGCTTACAGGCGGAAAAGGCAATGCTTCCGGACTACATTTTCAAAAAGGTACTTCTTTTTTTATCAGTGCATTTGATGAAGACGTAGTCAGGCAATTGGTACGTGGTATTCAGCAGGATCCCAGTATCAATTTTGGGTTAGCAGTGCAGGAAATTGTTTTTCAGGAAACTCCGGAGTTTGGGCCTAAAGCCTACTTCAAGGTGGCCGGGCCTGTACTTGCTAAACGCAAAGTAGCTCAGGAAGAAAAACATTTTATCTTCTCTGATCCGAACGTAGATGAGCTACTTACTCAAACACTGCAAACCAAGCTATGGAAAGCCGGACTATCAGAGGAGGGCGTTCGGGTTCAATTTGATAAAGGTTACCCTATGGCGAAGGCCAAAAAGGTCAACTACCGGCAAATTGGTAATAAGGCATCCCTTTGCCCGGTCATTGTCGAGGGAACACCTGAACAAATAACATTCGCCTGGAATGTAGGGATAGGTAATTCAACAGGAATTGGTTTTGGCGCACTTCTCTGAAAGCTATGCAAACATTTTACGTAGTTAAATACGAAGGTCATTTTGGGTTTATTAAACCATGGACAGCAGTAAGGGACAGCGAAACCTTCAGTCAGCAATTTTTGACACCTTCAATCATAGAGGGTATTGAAAAGAAATTATTTCCCGAACTACTGTCGATGCAGGGAATTCAGAAAATAGTTCGTCATCGGCTGACCTACGCCGGTATCAGTCGCCAGCAGGAAAAGACCCAGACCCTAGGCTGGGAGTACAAGAAAAAAGATAAAATGCTGATGCGCCCATCTTCCATCCTGTTACGAGGCGTCCTGCTTTATCCGGACTTATACCTGGCGTTTGAGTCGCTGGAAGACGCTCAACAAGCTTCATTACAACACATTTGCCTGTGCCGTAATGAAGACTTACTATGGCCAAGTGAAAAGATTGAACAAATGTCAGAAGAGCAATTCAATGAGATAAATGGTTTTGAGCTTCGCTTTGGACAAGCTTACGGCTCTTTTTTGGTGGGATACAACCGCTTTAATAATGCACCTATGTATGGTTGGATTGAATCCACACAAAATCCGCTAAAGACGAATGATATCTAAAACCCTTTATGCGAAAAGTCCTGATAATGGTGGTACTACCTTGCGTGACCATCTTGACCATGTTGCTATAGCGGCTACTTGTATAGCCCGTGCATGGGCATTAGATGAGCGGTTATTGCGGACTGCTGCACTACTTCATGACATTGGTAAAGCAAGCCCTGTTTTTCAAAAGCGCCTTTTTCAAAAGCAAAAACAAATTAATCAGAAGCCATTCCGGCATGAACTGGCATCCTTGTTTTTTCTGCCTTTAGTCGACCGTAACCTTTGGCCTGCTCTGGTGGAATTAATTGTCGCCCACCACAAATCCATTAAAAACGATGGCCGGAAAAAGGGCTTGCTTGACTTATTAAATGAATTCGAAGAAGAAGAAGGCGAGAATGTTGTTTTCGGGATGCATGCTCTCCAATGGGATGAATGGAGTCCTGTAGCCATTGATTTGCTGGTGAGCTTCGGAGACTTTGAAAAACGACCTATTACGCTGATTGAAGCAGAGGAGGCATTCGACTTTGCTACAGTTTACTGTCAGAAAGCATACAAAAAACTGGGGTGGTCCATATATCGGGGTGCATTAATGGCGGCTGACGAATTTGCCTCTGCCGCTATCGAAGCAACCCAGCGTCAGGTATTACGGTCATTTCAAATACCTGATCTAAGGTTTTATAACCGGGTGAGTTTGTTGCATCCTCTATCGTCGATATCCGCCAGTGATCCACGTTTACATACACTTGTAGTAGCTCCAACAGGAGCCGGCAAAACGGATTACCTGATTCGGCGGTGCAGGGGTCGCTTCTTCTATACATTACCATTTCAGGCATCCATCAATGCGATGTTCCGGCGGATTTCCGAAGATTTAAAAGATAACAACCCCGACCTGGACATCCGCCTTTTGCATGGCGCATCTAAAGTTGTATTAAGCCAAAGCGGAATGGCGCTGGAAGAACGGCTTATTCAGGATAAAGTCGGAGCCGCTGTTAAAGTACTTACACCGCATCAGATGGCAGGGATGGTTTTCGGGATTCGCGGTTATGAGGCACTGATGCTCGATTTACGCGGGTGTGACATCATACTCGATGAAATTCATACGTATACCGATGTTACAAAAGCCATTATTCTGAAAATTGTTGAAATGCTGGTGCATTTAGGTTGCCGTGTTCATATCGGCACAGCAACCATGCCTTCTGTACTTTATCAGCAACTTTTGGGTATTCTGGGTGGCCCTGTGAAAGTATACGAGGTAGCTCTGTCTACAGATGCCTTAAATCTCTTTGACCGGCATATTGTCCATAAACTGACAAGTTGGGATGCAGCTCTCCCTCTTATTGAAACAGCGCTTAAGGCTCAACAAAAGATATTGATTGTCTGTAATCAGGTTAAACGGGCACAAGAGGTTTTCGGACAATTACAGGAGGCTTATCCGAAAACCGAAAAGATGCTCATTCATAGCCGCTTTATGCGCAGCGACCGTAGCCAAAAGGAAAAAGACCTGAAAGAGGTGTATAACAATAAAACGAATGGGTGTATTGTCGTTTCAACACAAGTTGTAGAGGTTAGTCTGGACATTTCTTTCGACCTGATGATTACCGAAGCTGCTCCGCTTGATGCGCTTATTCAACGATTTGGGCGTATTAACCGCAAGCGAACGGAAAACACAATTGGTAAATTTAAGCCTGTATACGTACTGCCGCCGCCAGATACTGAGGCTGATGCTCGCCCGTATGCCCTGGATGTGCTGAAACGAAGTTACGACAGCTTACCGGATGGAGATATTCTGCACGAACGAGACCTACAGACAAAAATTGATTTGGTTTTTCCTGCGGTTGATACAACTACGATTGACGAGCATACAATTTTTCAGGAAGGGCAATTTATCATTCGCGAACTAACGCATCACAAAAAGTCTGTTTTTCTTGATTTGCTCGACATAGACTCAGTAACGTGTATTCGGGAACAGAATGTCAAACACTATAGTGTCTCCAGATCAGAAGAGCGGGCAATGCTTGAAATACCAGTGCATTTCAACTCAATTGCCTATCGTAAGCTAGAAAGACTTAAGCAAGTAGGCTCAAGCCCGTTTGTAATACCAGATAAAGCCTATTCATTTGACTTGGGGCTTGAACTGGCTAACTGCATACCGGAAAATTATGACAGTCAATACACCTTTCTCTAATCTGCCATGATTGCATCTGCCATTGGTAAAACATTCCTCGACGCTTATAATGCGCGGGAGGGTACCCGTTTTTCGGCGGAAGAATTTTTTGAAAAGATATTCTTTCCGCTGTTTTATGATGATGAGAAGTACATGCAATGGGTTCTTAATTCTGCATTTGACCAATTGTCGAAACAGAAAAAGCACGGAAATCCAGCCGACAGAAAAAATACCCTTGCCAAACTCAAAAAGGATATAGCTACCGTAAAGCCTCATGCGGGTATTGCCGTAGGGTTTCCAGCCGGAAACAAACTCGATTCTAAGGGAGAGAACGTGACAGAATATGCCACAACGTCAAGTCAGGTTTCTAATTTGCCGGTTCCGCTTGACAGTGAAACATTATACTTTTCCTGGATTGGCAGTGGCCTTGGTATTGGTGTTCAGGGTGGTTTATGTATTTTTCTAAATCATGCCGAGATTCTTTTATCGCTATTTGAAGGCTGGGCTATTTATCGCGGAAGCTTTTTAAATAAGATTTCCAAATTGAAAGGTAGTCAGATTGAAACCTGGAATGGTCAATGGATAGCACACTATCTAAGCGAAGACTATATGCCGGAGCATCCTTTGCTTGGGTTTTCGCCTCTTGACAAGGCTGGCGAACGTCTGGAAACGCAGACATGGTTACGCATTTTAGCGGGTATTTCCATGAACTATCCAGTCGAAAGACTAACAGGCTATATCTACAGCTATGGCCAAACAAACCGTTCTATTGGCTTCATCCCTTTTGTACTCCCGCAGATCAAGCGTCCTTTGACATTATTTCGCAAGCTGTTCGGATCTGACGTAAAATTAGAAGCCGAAAAAATCGAAGACCTTTTTGGTACAGAAAACGGCTTTTTAAAAGCTTGCGAAATGGGTGTCATTGGTCTTAAAGCAATGGAACCTAAGGGTGTCCGAGCTTATGTTGGAACGCCAGATTCAGACGCCAAACTTCCCAAATACCCCAAAAATACCGAATCTCAACCTCTTACCTTCAGTATTTACATAACCTGGATTATAGCCATGTTAAATAACGAAGAGCTTTGGAATGAAGCTGAAACATATGCACAGGCTTTAGTTGCCTATGAAGCGGGAGCCGGGAAAGGCCGTATGGACCGCACAAACGATGTCAAAACATTTTTGGCGAGCAGCTTTCAAAAGCCCATTTTGACGGCTTTAGCTACAATTGCCGAGAAGGCTGAAATCAAAGAACCATTCCTTAAACTGGGTAAAGTGGTTCATTTTTTACCCAAAGACAATGTACCTTATTTCATGACGCTCATCCGCTTCCGTTACGCATTTATTAAAAAATAAACACTGACCGATTATGAACTCCTTTGTCTATTTAAAAGTTTTACGCCGTGCTGATCACACTGTTTTTGTTGTACAAGATGGTCAGAAGACCTATCGTGATCCTTATTTTGGCCGTAGTTTACCCTATTCCAGTGGCCAGCAGGTAAAGCGCTCAATTTTAGAAGAGTTGGGTGCAAAGTTGGGTGAAGAACAGTCCCCTACCACGTTTGTTTTCAATGTTACTGATAAACAGCAATTAGGTGAAGGAGAAGTACTTTCTATTTGTGATCCTACATATGCAGATCAACTTCTTGGCGGTTGGATGAGTGCACAACAAGGGGGAGGGAGCCGGACT
Source organism: Arsenicibacter sp. R0_47 (assembly GCF_057652235.1). Classification (NCBI taxonomy): domain Bacteria; kingdom Pseudomonadati; phylum Bacteroidota; class Cytophagia; order Cytophagales; family Spirosomataceae; genus Arsenicibacter; species Arsenicibacter sp. R0_47. Next base: position 13,042 of record NZ_JBYFCJ010000019.1, read on the forward strand.
ATTAAGCGACGCAGTCCTCTATCTATCTCTGCTATGAGGCCATTACACCCTTTATTAGCGACTGCACAGGATCGGGAAAATATTACATTTGACAGAAGTGATAAGCCACAGTTGCATAAAGTAGTGGTTCGTAATGCCGCCGGTCAGGTTTTAAGTGATGAAGAGGTTGAAAATTTTCTAGTTGGTACAGATCGTAGTTTAAGAAGAAAATGGATACCTGATAATCGCCGTGCAACAGGCTTTTTTGTCTATGATGTGGCAATTGACCTAAGAACGCTTTTCTCAGTATCAATGAACCCTTTCGAACCCGAAGTATCAAAAGCTACTATTGAGCGTCTGAAAGAGGCAGGTTGGGTTGAAGGTAAAAACGCATTCGGCCCCTGCTTTATCTGTCCAAAAGAGCGTCGCGAAGAAATCATTCCTGCACTGGCTCATGCTTTACTAAATTGGCGGGTCACAACAAATCAGGCCCGTACCTACAGCCCACAGGAAACGCTGGCAGTTGCCATTAGTGAAAATGCTAACCGCATTGCCGGAGCTATTCGTGCCAAACTGGTTGAAGATGACGAAAACAAAGCTAAACCTATTGTGGATGAAAGTATACCCGGGACTGATGTATTCGTGACCCTTGCCTGTGCGGCTTATATACCGGTTCATAGTGAAACATTTGATGCACTTGATAAGGCAGAACAAACGCTTATAGAGAAAATGAAAGCGTTTGATTACGAGAATCAAGTTTCGTAATATTGATTGGCTGGGTTATAAGCCTGGCCAATCCAACCCCCCCATGAAAAAATACCCCCGTCAACTCTCCGCCGGTGCCAACAACGCCGTGATTGCCCTTTCCGACACAGAGGCGGCTAAACTGTTTGTGGGCGATACGCGCTCCGACATCGGGTCGGAAGCCGAAAAGATGAAATTCGCTAATCAGGTGAATGACCTCGTCGTGCGGTTCGTCCGGCTGGATTATAACGAGGAGCTACAGGCCGAAATGCTGGTTATGGAGCGGATAAGGCCGATTGACTACCGCGCCTACGAGGTGGAACGGCGTGAGCTTTGGTTTGATGTCTTTGCCGATGAACTTAGGGAACTACATCGGGCAGGGTTTGTGCATGGTGATCTGAAACGCCCGTCGGATCTTGATGGGCTGGCCTTCGACAATATTCTGCTCACTGAAAATGGTCTTCGACTGATTGATGTGGGGATTGCCCGATTGCGTCATCAGGTGGGGGACAAAATTTTTGACAAGTCGCTCGCTATTGAGAATAAAGAACTGGAACAATTCCGTGATTACTTTCTGAACCGGTAGATCCTGGCAGAACCGATACGATCGGTACGACGACGCAGCGATGCACATTACCAATACGCTACTATTTTGAGCTATGATCCAGGCAACAGCCACACTTGTCGGGTATTACCATCTGTGTCATCGGAAACTCTGGCTGCACGCCAATCAGATCCGGATGGAACACACATCGGAAGCTGTCGCGGAGGGGAAACAACTGCACGAACGCACCTACCCGCAGCGCGCCGAACGCTTCCGCGAAATTGAGCTGGAAGGGTCAAAAATCGACTTTTATGATCCGCACAACAAAGTCGTCCATGAGATTAAGAAATCCGACAAATTTGAGCACTCGCACATTGCGCAGGTAAAATTTTACCTCTACCTGCTCCGGCGTAACGGCGTTGAGGGAGCAACCGGCGTTATCGAATACCCGAAACTCCGCCAAACTGAGCGGGTGGAGCTGACCGACGAAGAAGTGCCCCAAATTGAGCAGTGGGTGCAGGATATTCAGCGTATCGTGGCCGATGAACACATTCCGGAACGGCTCAAAAAGTCGAAATGCCGGTCGTGCAGCTACTTTGATTTTTGCTACGTGGGCGAGTGATGGATCACGGAACGGGATTCCAGGCGTCAAACTGTGCAGATACCCTTTATGAATCGCTGAACGGAATATCATTCCGTTTTACATAGTTGCCATGAAAAAGACATTTTACCTCTTTAATCCGGGGCGGCTGGCCCGTAAGGACAACACACTGAAATTTACGCCCGTCGACGAAGAAACGGGGCAGGAGGGGCAGGCGCGCTACCTGCCCGTTGAGGATGTCGACAATCTGTACGTGTTCGGGAATCTGGATGTGAATTCGGCCCTGCTTAATTTTCTGGGTAAGTCGGGGGTGACGGCCCATTTTTTCGATTATTACGAGCACTACACGGGTTCGTTTTATCCTAAAGAGTATTTGCTGGCGGGGAAAATGCAGGTGGAGCAGACACGCCATTACCTGAGTCCGAAAAAGCGGATACTGGTGGCGCAGCGCCTGCTGGAGGGGGCAGCCGTCAACATGGTGAAGAACCTGCGCTATTACCAGAATCGGGGTAAGGAACTGGACGAGGATATTGGTCAGATCGAAACACTGGCCGGCCGGATTCCGGAAACGACGCAGGTGGACGAACTGATGGGCGTAGAAGGCAATATCCGGCAGGTATATTACGGCTGTTTCGACCGGATTGTGCCGGGCTATGCGATGGGCAACCGGACAAAACAACCACCTAACAATGAGCTGAATGCGCTGGTGTCGTTCGGCAACATGATGTGTTATACGGTGTGTCTGGATGCTATTTACCACACGCAGCTGAACCCGACGATCAGTTTTCTGCATGAGCCGGGTGCGCGCCGGTATTCGCTGGCGCTCGATCTGGCGGAGGTGTTTAAGCCGCTGCTGGTTGACCGTACGATTTTCAGAATGTTGAACAAGAAGGAGTTACAGCCATCGGACTTTGTGACGGAACTGAACCGCTGTACCTTAAAGGAGCGGGGACGCAAGGCGTTTGTGCAGGTGTTTGAGGACCGGTTGCGGGAGACGATCCAGCACCGCAGTCTCGGGCGGAGCGTGAGTTATAAATACCTTGTCCGGCTCGAGTGCTACAAACTCGCCAAACACCTGATCGGCGCCGACGAGTATAAACCGTTTAAAATGTGGTGGTAAATTATTGTGTGAATGAGTGATTGAGCGATTTGTGAACATCAGCTCTTATATTGTTTAGCCGACACTCAATCACTCATTCACGAATCACTCAATAAAAGATGTACGTCATTCTGGTTTACGATATCGGGCAGAAGCGGGTGGGGAAGATGCTGAAATTGTGTCGGCGGTACCTGCATTGGGTGCAGAATTCGGTGTTTGAGGGGGAAATTACGGAGGTAAAGCTGAAGGAGCTGGTCTACGAGGCGAAACGGATTATGGACGAAGATCAGGACAGTCTGATTTTGTTTAAAAACCGCGATGCAAAGTGGCTCGACAAGCAGATTATCGGGCAGGAGCGGTCGCCGACCGATCAGTTTTTATAGGCTGTTTGTCGTCGGTGGCGGTGTTAGTGTTCTTTGACATCCTGAAAATGCTGCTCTAAAAGGAGTTATTTGGGTATAGTTGTCTGATTATCAGAAGTCGTCGGTGGGCGGGTGTTTTCGTACAATTGCCGACCGACGACTTTTAGTGTCATTTTTCTAAAATAAAACCGCGAAACTGGCTTGGAAAAGCCTTTTTTTCTGCCAATTTTCACGGCCGTTAATCGTACCTGTGTGGAATTGAAATACGGTTTCTTGCCGGCATTGAAGAGGTAAACGAACCCCGTTAATCGTACCTGTGTGGAATTGAAATTGCTGGAAAAGCCCATGTCGATCAGCGTCTGAATGCCGTTAATCGTACCTGTGTGGAATTGAAATTACTTTTTTACTATCCGGCCAAATGGGTCAACCGAACCGTTAATCGTACCTGTGTGGAATTGAAATCTGGTACGAGAATTGGACATGACAAAGATCACTACCGTTAATCGTACCTGTGTGGAATTGAAATGTAACCGGGCATGGTTTTCGTTAATCGTTTCCGGCCGTTAATCGTACCTGTGTGGAATTGAAATCTTGTGGAGCTTGCCCGCCACCCGCCGCAGCAGCAGCCGTTAATCGTACCTGTGTGGAATTGAAATTACGCTGTGCGGAATGCTGCTGCGCCAGAAGTCGCCGTTAATCGTACCTGTGTGGAATTGAAATCTATGCAGGCGATCTACGATGCGGGCGGGGTGAACCTCCGTTAATCGTACCTGTGTGGAATTGAAATTCAGGTGCACCCTCTCGCCGGTTTTGAAATCATTAACCGTTAATCGTACCTGTGTGGAATTGAAATGGGCAAAGGAGCTCGCCGACGCGCTGAAAGCGGCCCCCGTTAATCGTACCTGTGTGGAATTGAAATTTGACACCTCGATTACCCGCGACGATACGGGTAGTTCCCGTTAATCGTACCTGTGTGGAATTGAAATACTACATCGGTATCATTCCCGACACCAACGACGAGGTCCGTTAATCGTACCTGTGTGGAATTGAAATTAGGGATTGTTGTTCCTGACAATACAGCCGGAACAACCGTTAATCGTACCTGTGTGGAATTGAAATACAACGCTGTTGCTGCCTATTCTTCCCTTGTTGCTGCCCGTTAATCGTACCTGTGTGGAATTGAAATGGGTTTTCGCTTCCTGTTCAAGGAATTGGTGATAGGCCGTTAATCGTACCTGTGTGGAATTGAAATTGAAAACATGGGACCCGCAGGACACCGAAGCGTTTTCCGTTAATCGTACCTGTGTGGAATTGAAATACGATACCGCCGCCTGGCTGGAAACAATGGCATCAACCGTTAATCGTACCTGTGTGGAATTGAAATAAGCCCGCTCCTGCTGAGCCGTGGCAAGGTCACGATTCCGTTAATCGTACCTGTGTGGAATTGAAATATGATCCGGTTCTGATTAGCGATCACCGCTGCCGGACCGTTAATCGTACCTGTGTGGAATTGAAATCATCGTACACCAGTACCCCCAGCTGCGCTGATCGCCCGTTAATCGTACCTGTGTGGAATTGAAATGCGAGGCCAATACGACAGCGAGCACATCCGAATAAACCGTTAATCGTACCTGTGTGGAATTGAAATTTAACAAGAACGTTGTCCGCCGCCGCGAACGCCCCCGTTAATCGTACCTGTGTGGAATTGAAATCGCAGCTAATACAAACAACCCGCACAGCGTCACGGCCCGTTAATCGTACCTGTGTGGAATTGAAATTCGTGCTTATATGTGTAGTGCATCGTCCTGTATCGCCGTTAATCGTACCTGTGTGGAATTGAAATTTGATGAAATATTAATGGATAAGGAATTTAAGTACCCGTTAATCGTACCTGTGTGGAATTGAAATTACAGAATAAAGTTTACAGTCGGGTCCGCTAAGTGCCGTTAATCGTACCTGTGTGGAATTGAAATATAGTTCTGGCTACCTGTAACCCTTCAAGAGGCTGGCCGTTAATCGTACCTGTGTGGAATTGAAATACGTTGAAATTCAGGGTTGTTGTAGATGTATTAACCCCGTTAATCGTACCTGTGTGGAATTGAAATAGAAAACCAGGTTAAACAGATTATTGCGGATAACTTCCGTTAATCGTACCTGTGTGGAATTGAAATGAATTATATAAAAACGTCTTAAATCGAACTTATTACCGTTAATCGTACCTGTGTGGAATTGAAATGGGATTCGCAGACCGGCGTTAAGTCGCAGGAATTGCTCCGTTAATCGTACCTGTGTGGAATTGAAATGAAAGGGAGTGATATACCGTCTGACTTCCTCGGATTCCGTTAATCGTACCTGTGTGGAATTGAAATGATTTGAGGGAACGAACAGTTCGCGTGGCGTGCTGCCCCTTAATCGTACCTGTGTGGCATTGAACAATGTAGACCGTTAATCCGATTACCTGACATGCCTATTTTCATGGTTTTCCATGATTTCCATTGATGCGAACGTGCGTTATTTTTGGGAAAAGAAAAAACGATGGCAATCAGACATATCGTCGTATTCGGCGCTACCGGTGGTACCGGCCTGGCACTGACCGAACAGGCGCTGCAACGAAATTATCAGGTGACGGCATTCGTCAGAGATCCGGCCCGCCTGCCTGTTCAACATGACCGGCTGCGGATCGTGCAGGGTGATGTGCTGAAACCGGACACCCTGGCTGCTGCCTTGCAGGGACAGGATGCTGTCCTGTGTGCCCTTGGCCGTAAACCGTTTGTCAATGAGCCGGTCTGCTCGGCAGGTACCAACCATGTACTGCAGGAAATGGCCCGGCAAGGGGTGCGCCGCATCGTGGTTGAAACGGCAATCGGCGTAGGCGAGAGCATTAATCAGTGTGGCACCCTGCAAAAGTTCCTGTTCCGGACGTTGCTGCGGTCCTATTTTGCAGATAAGGCTCTTCAGGAACAGTATGTGCAGGAAAGTGCGGCCGACTGGACCATCGTACGGCCGGTAGGGCTGACCAACGGCCCCGCTACTACGTCGGCCCGTGCCAGCCTGGATGCGGCCTTTACCGGATTCGCCATGCCGTCGGTCAGCCGGAAGGATGTGGCACGGCTCATGCTCGATCAGCTGGAGACGACGTCATTTCGGCACCAGGCACCGGTACTGTACTAAAAAACGGAGACACGGTTTCCGGTGTCTCCGTTCATGCCTATTTCAGCAGCGCATCCAGCTCCTGCTTCGTAACCGGTACAATGGTGCCGTGACGGGTGCCTTTCGGGAATTCGACCTTATCCGAAATATCAGTCCAGGTTTTGAGGTCCTCAGAAGCAACGGCGCCGTACTTGTGGTCGCGGTATTTGTCAAAATAAACCACCCATTGCTTCCCGACTTTCGCAACCGTTGGTCCCTCGGCCCAGTAGTTGCCCGTGATCGGGGCACCCGCTTTGGTATACGGGCCGGTAATCTGATCGGCAAATGCCAGTTTGAGGTTTTTTTGCGGCGGTGTGCGGGTTTCATCTTTCAGGAACATCACGTATTGCTTCCCGTTCTGCTGAATGGTAGCGTCAATCACGTTAAAGCCCGGTTCATACAGCAGCTTCGTCTCACTGAAGGTGTTGAAATCCTTCGTCGTAACGTAATACATCCGGTGATTATAGGCATTTTCTTCGGTGCTTTGTGTTTCCGGAAAGCGGCCTTTAATCGTCGTGGCCCAGTAAATCATGTACTGTTTTGTGGCTTTATCGTAGAAAATTTCGGGTGCCCACGTATTCCGTGCCCCGGCTTCGTGTTCCATCACCGGAATATACTGCTGCTCCGACCAGTGAATCAGGTCTTTCGATGAGGCATAGCCAATCCCTTTTTCATTCCAGCTGACGGTCCAGACCATATGAAACAGTCCGTCGGGGCCTTTGATCAGGCACGGATCGCGCATCAGTTTGTCCTTTCCGACGGTCGGGGTCAAAAACGAGGCGTCGTTTTTCAGTGTTTCGAACCGGTAGCCGTCGGTGCTGTAAGCCAGGTGCAGCCCGTCTTCACCATTGCCTTTGAAGTAGGTAAAAAGATAATAGGTATCCTTCTGCTGCGCCAGGGTATACCCCGATACCGTGAGCAGGGACAAAAGCAAATAAATCGTTTTCATAGCGGTAAAGAACGAAGATTACCTTTACATTACCTCAGTAGGGTGAATTCTAACCTGATATTGGTTACTATTTACTCAACAGGGGGCGGGCTGACACTGGTCCAGCCGCCGTCTACGACCAGACTCTGACCGGTAATGTGCCGCGAGGCCGGTGATACCAGAAACAGGGCGGCATTGGTAATGTCATCGACGGTAGCCGGCCGGCCCATGGGCGTAATCCGCGACCAGATCGGAATGTAGGTCGGGTCGTTGAGGGTCCGTTCGGTCTGGGTAGCGCCGGGGGCCACGGCGTTGATGGTGATGCCCAGCGGCGACAGGTCCAGTACCAGGTTTTTGGCCAGCATTTCGAGGGCAGCCTTGGTCATGCTGTAGGCCGCCAGTCCGGGGTGGGCCTGATGCCCGACCACCGACGACATGAGCAGAATGCTGCCGCCCTGTCCCTGCGCCCGCATTTGCCGCGCCGATGCCTGGGTCAGGAAGAAACTCCCCTGCAGGTTCAGGTCAAGAACTTTCCGGAAGTTATCGGGAGTGTAGTCGAGAAAATCGCCGAAAATCGTAATGCCGGCGTTGGCAATGGTAATGGTCAGTTTCCCGAATGTCTGGACGGCCTTATCAACCAGCTGCCCGATAAAGGCAACATCCGATGCGTCGCCTGAAACCGCCAGGCAGCGGTTGGGCCCCATGTCGGCCACTTCTGCCTGAATCTGTTCGGCGGCCTGTCGGGTGAGTTCGGCGTCGAGGTCGTTCAGAACGACGGTGGCTCCGGCTTTTGCCAGGGCACGGGCAATCGCAAAACCGATTCCCTGACCGGCACCGGTAACAATAGCTGTCTGGTCGTGAAAGTGATTCATGGTAATAATAGTAGAGACGCAACATCTTGCGTCTCAGGCTCAGGCAATGACTGTTATTCCGTTTCGGCAATAATCGTCAGCAGTTCGGCAATCATCATAGCCGTTGCGCCCCATACCCGCTGATTTTCGATCTGGTAGAAGGGAGCATCAATGGTAATACCGCGCACGTCGATCTGCGTATCTCCGACGATTGTTTCATCCAGAAGCACGTCAAGCGGTACTTCTACTACTGCTTCAACCTCGCGGGGATCCGGATAAAAGTCGGGCGCATGGCCAATAGTGCCGACTACGGGCAGGACGTAGAAGTTGCTGGGCGGAATAAAAATCTCGGTGAGGTGCCCCAATACTTTAACATCATTGACGCGGATACCAATCTCTTCCTGGGCTTCCCGCAGGGCTGTCCGGATCAGGTTTTCGTCGGTGCGTTCCATACGGCCGCCCGGAAACGCCATCTGACCGGCATGCACACCATCGTACTGCGGGCGGAGAATCAGCGGCAGGTAAATAGCGCCCTGATAGGGGTAGAACAGGATCAGTACCGCGCTGCGACGGGTGCGCTCGTTAGGCTTTGCCGTAAGCCGCAACCGCGACGAAGAAGCCATTTTGCGATGGGCTTCTTCGCCGGGCAGGGGCTTTTCCAGCCTTTTTTGAAGGGCATCTATAAAGGAGTGGTAATTCGTCGCAGGCATTCTGATATTAAGGCATCATTATTTTTCAAATGTAAGGATAAAAAATACACAACCCGCGCTTAATACCGGGTTAATCGACAACTACCTCGTCAATGGCAATGGTCGTCGGACGTCCTGCATACGGGTGACCTTGCGGGGTCGGACCAGGGTTTTTGGCCTTAACGCGGATGTAACGTGCCCGTGCCGTCTTAAAATCAGCCACTACCGGCAGAATCTCCCACGAACCCTCAACGCTGTACTTGACCGGCTGCGCAATAGCGTCCTTGAAGTCATTGCCGTCACGCGAAAGTGAGATATCAACCGAGGATGGCGGCAGGATGGAGTTCATTGCTTTTTTGAGGAAATTAGCCGAAACCTTCGTCACCGGCCGTACTTCGCCCAGGTCAATGGTCAGTTCAAGGTCTTTGCCGTTTATACGTACCCATTCCGCATCGTTACGCGGGCTTTGCGCGACCTGTCCGTCCGTCAGGCGTTTATGGTCGGGATCGGCCTTGTCGAGCGAGGCATCGCTGAAGGTATACGGTTTCCCTTTGGCGCGGTGAATGAAGAAGGTTTCTTCAAATTTTGCCCCTGCCGTGGTGATGGCTTTTACCGTAGTTGTATTTTTCAGCGTTATCGGCGTAATGTACTCGGTCGACGCGGTATTGGGTTCCTTGCCGTTAAGGGTATAGTAAATCTTACTGTCGGAGTCAATTTTGTCCAGCTTTACCTGCAACTGACCTTCGTTGTTAAACTGGGTGGTTGCCCGTACATCCAGGAACCGTTTTGAGTAGTTAACGTCTTTGTAATCCAGACGTTTCAGGTGCTCTTTCAGACGAACGGCAAAGTCTTCGAAGTTGCGTGGCCCCTGCGGAATCCAGCCCAGCTCAGCCACGGCAATGGCGCGCGGGTAGGTCATGTATTCAGCCTGGGCCGGTGTCGGGATGTATTCTGTCCAGACGTTAGCCTGCACACCCTGAATATACTTCTGCTCATCCGGCGACAATTCCGATGGCGTTGGTTCGTAGCTGTAGACCTTTTCCAGCGGCAGATACCCGCCAATGGCCAGCGGTTCTTTCGCCGGATTGCCCTGGTAGTAGTCGAGGTACACATAGGTGTTCGGCGTCATGATCACGTTATGCTTCTGCTTTGCTGCTTCGATGCCGCCCTGCGTACCGCGCCAGCTCATTACGGTAGCGTTCGGGGCCAGGCCGCCTTCCAGAATTTCGTCCCAGCCGATAATAGCGCGGCCTTTGCTGTTCAGGAATTTTTCGATCCGGCGGATAAAGTAGCTCTGTAGCTCATGCTCATCTTTCAGCTTCAGTTTCTTGATCAGGTCCTGGCAGAACGCGCTGTTTTTCCAGGCCGTTTTCGGGCACTCATCACCGCCGATATGAATGTATTTACCCGGGAAGAGGGCAATCACTTCAGTCAGCACATCCTGCAAAAACGTAAATGTTTTTTCTGACGGGCAGAACACATCTTCCTTCACACCCCAGGTCGTGGCTACGGCGTGTGGGGCTTCCGGCGTACAGGAGAGTTCCGGATAGGCCGCGATAGCCGCCATTGCGTGGCCCGGCATTTCAATCTCCGGAATAATCGTGACATGGCGGGCGGCTGCGTATTTCACAATATCCTTAATGTCGGCCTGCGTATAGAACCCACCGTTTTCTTTGCCGTCGAATTGTTGCGGATAATTCTGGTTGTTGTGACCGGCAACGGTTTCTTTCCGTTTCGAGCCAATCTGCGTCAGTTTCGGGTATTTCTTGATTTCGATCCGCCAGCCCTGATCTTCGGTCAGGTGCCAGTGGAAGGTGTTCATTTTATGCAGGGCCATCAGGTCAATGAAGCGCTTGATAAACGGCGCCGGCATAAAGTAGCGGCCTACGTCGAGCATCAGCCCGCGGTAACCGTAGCGCGGCCGGTCCAGAATATCGCAGGCCGGCATTGACCATGACACGTTATCCACCTTGTTCGGGCTGAATACCTGTGTCGGCAGTAGCTGTAACAATGTCTGGGCGGCGTAGAAATAGCCTTTCGGCGTCTCGGCCTCAACCGTTACGCGGTCAGGCGTTACCTTCAGCACGTAGCCTTCCGGACCACATTTGCCGGCTTTGTGCGCCTGAAAAAAGATGTTTTTCCCTTTAGCCACCGCCGGCGACGCAGGAACTACGGCAACCGGCAGACCACTGGCGGTTTTAAGCTGACCAATCAACAGCTGAGCCGCTGCCAGCTGACCGGCATCTTTCGGGGTGGTGACGACGCGTGTCGCTGCCGACACCGTGAAGCGGCCATCGGTGCCATTAAAGCGTGCCGGAAACGGGACAAGGTTGTAGGTGTTTTCCTGCGCCAGCGAAGCCGTCGTGACAAACAGGAAGAGGAAGAGATAACAAAAACGATGCATGTAAACAGAAAAAAATAGATTTCCGGAAAACTGTAGGGGCGACCCCACGTGGTCGCCCACCATGTGAATGCGCAGGTCGGCCAGTGTACGGGCGTTGCATATTCCACCTGCGCGGCCAGTGCAGGGCGACCACGCGGGGTCGCCCCTACATTGATTCAGGCAAATGTAATGAAATGGTATAGAGACGCAAGATATTGCGTCTCTATACCATTTCCCCCGTCTTATCGGCCCGCCGGTCGGCGCGTATTTCGGGAATGGTATCGGGGTCGATCAGGCCGAGGGCGGCAGCGTGTTCGGCGGCGGCCAGCGTATCGGGTACCAATAGCATCGGCACATTGAACGTCGCGGCAGTCTGAATCAGTTCGCGGACGGCTTCGTCCCGCCGGTCTTCCGATACGTCGCGGATATAAATGGCCAGAATACGCCCCGGATTCTCGCGGAGAACCTGCGAATAAATTTCCGGATCGTGCTGCCCGCTGTCGCCGATGAGCACAAACGGCAGCTGCGGATTGACGTCCAGCACCTTCCGGATCATGCCCAGTTTATGGTCAAAATGTGAGCTTTTGATAAACTGCGTTGGGGTAAGCCCGATGTCACGCAGCAGGATCGGCCCTTTAGGAACGCCCTGAATCCGGAAAAAATCGACCAGCAGATCGTACAGGTTCCACGGACTGCTCGACACAAAATAGATCGGGTTAAACAGGGTAGTGACCGGCCCGCTTTGCAGGGCACGGTAAAATGCGGCTACCCCCGCGAACGGCAACCGCGTATAGGCATTGCCCAGAAACGTCAGCCGTGCCGATTGCAGCAGGCTGGTGGCATCGGTTTGTAATACGGTATCGTCGATATCGGAGATAATGCCGAACTGGCTGAACGGCGGCGAAATCATCAGGTGCCCGTTCTTTTCGACCGGTTCGCCGGTGCCGGGCTGAGTGATGCCGTCGAGGCTGTACCGGATCGGGAACCACACACGGCCCGGTGGCAGGTCGTTGGGCGGGTTGATCGTAAACTCAAAATACCCTTCCTCGTCGGCTACAGTCGTATGGCTTTGCCCGAACGCGTCGATCCGGACGGTTACGCGGGGGACTTCATCGCTCTCGAACCGCTGGTAGGTCGCCAGCAGGTTGTGCCAGAAGGTGTCCCGGTCGCTGGGCGTCGGGAGGTCGCGCTGCCGCAGGACCCGTCCTTTTAGCCATACCGCCGACGGGCTGCCGAAGCCACGGTAATACACAATCTGGTAGGGCTTATCAGCGTCGAGGCGGCTGAACAGCCGGTCTTTGAGCCGGTCAAATTTATCTTCGGCGACAACCGCCACACTCAGTAATCGTTCTTTCAGGGTCATGGTTGACTAAACGGGTGATCGTTAGCCACGAAGACGCGAAGAAAAGAAGCAACACGAAGAAGAATAGTGAGCCTTTGGCCTTTGCGTTTTCGTGGATGGATTGACTTCACAAAGAACTCAAAGATTTGAACAAAGTTTACAAAGGTTTGTCTGTGACAGGGAGATAAAGACGCCTGTCACAGACAAATAAATCGTTAAATCCCGTAGCAGCGCACTTCCATGAGTGCGGCAGGGACGGCAGTGCCGGGGTGCTTGAGGTGAATGGTCAGGTGTTGGGTAATGACCGGTTCCGCAAACGTGATTGTGTTCTGTGACAGGTGGTTGGCGGTCTCGTGGTGAATCCGCTCCCGCCGGTCGTTACACAGGATGTACTCGGCCACACAGAACGGCGAAACCGTTTCCGGATGGGTCATCAGCACGGTTTCCAGCGGGTGGTCAAAGTCGGAGTCAAAGCTCAGTACCACCTGTTTGATGGATTGCGGTGACGGCCACGACAGCGTTACCGTCGGGTCGTTGTCGGTCAGCTGCGCCACAAACCCGTTGGGTTGGCTGGTTGGCCGCTGGAGGCCGTTGGTCAGGTTGGCTGCTCCGAAAACCGGTATGCCCCGGTCGAGGCGGAAGGCCAGATTATGGCCTTTGGGCCGCCGCTCCGGTGTCCAGAATTCAAAGGCATCAACGCCAATGTCTTCGGTCGGCTCCTGCTTGCCATAATTCGAGACGGCTGCATTCACTTTATTGAACACCGACAGCACCCCTGTTACCCGAACCGCACTGTACTGAAGCCGGATATGCTCGTTTTTCATCAGCAACACAAAGGCGTAACAAGCCTCAGGCACTTCTGCCGTGAAAGGCAGCGTTACTTCCTGTTGTCCTTTCCGGACGGGTAGGGTCAGCGTTTGCAGCGTTACATCGGGAGTATGATTCCCGGCTTTGCTACTGCGCCGCAGGTCTACTGTCAACGTTGTCTCCTGATCGGCGGTGAGGTAGATTGTCATCGCCGGGACAGGGCCCGCCGGTAGCGGCAGCATTTGCCCGGCCGACGAGGCGAGCGGTAGCAACGGCCCGTTGGCCGGTAATTCGGTTAAGATATATTCGGAGGAAGCCGACAGCGTGGCCTGGCGGGCCAGGTCCTGGTTATCGGCCAGATGCAGGTCCGGAATGTGTTGCCCTGTTTTTAATAATTCGGTTTGCAGGTCCTGAACCGGCAGTTCCCGTGGTAACACCCCCTGTCTGGTGCAGAGTGCGGCGGCCATGCCAACGGCCTGGGCGCCGTGTGCGCTCGTGCCCATGACCCGCGACGACGCGAACGCGACGTGGGTGGTGCTGATAATCCTCCCTGCCAGCAGCAGGTTGCTGACGTTACGGCTATAAAAACAGCGGTACGGAATCTGGTATACGCCTTTGCTGTGCCACTGGTTGCAGCCCGGCTTTTCGCTGAACACGCCGTCGGCCGGATGCAGGTCAATTGACCAGCCGCCGAATGCCACCGCGTCGGGGTGCGGCCGTTGTTCGACCACGTCTTGTTGGGTCAGGATGTAATCGCCTTCAAACCGGCGGCTTTCGCGTTTGCCCGGAATCTGGCCGACCCATTCGAGCGTCATGGTCTCCGCTTCCGGAAACTGCCCTGAATTTTTGATGTGGTTCCAGACTCCGTAAATCACCTTCCAGAGCTCCCATTTAATGGTTTCGGTGTCATGAACGGTATCGAGCCGCCCGCCGTATTCAATCCACCACAACTGGCAACCGTGCTCTTTTGCATTGAAACGCCGGTAGCGCGGGATTTTGGTAATGTCGTCCAGGGCATAGGCCGGCGGCACAAACCGGACCGGTTTGCCGGTATCTTTGGTGTAGAAATACAGCGAGTGGCCGAGCAGTTCACCGTAGTCGGCCGAGGGTGCGAATTTTTCGCCGAACTCGTCTTTGGATTCTGCTCCCATCCGGAAGGCAGCACCGGACTGGAACGCCACAATACCATCGCCTGACGCATCACAGAATAACGGAGCCGTCAGTTCGTAGGCTGTGCTGTTTTGTGAGCAGAAGGCCCGTACCGATTTGATTTTGTCCGCTGCGTCGCCCGTTCCTTTCTCCACGTCGTGAACGGCCGTATTGAGCAGCAGGGTGATATTCGGCTCCTGCACGGTTTTTTCCAGCAGGATGGTGTCATAAATCAGCGGGTTCCCTTCCGGATTGCGGTACAGGTTTTCGAGCAGAATCTCATCGACCACCCCGCCTTCACGCGCCCAGCGGTTGTTGTTGCCCATGTGGGAGGTGGCTCCCAGTACCCAGAGGCGGACCTCGCTTGAGGAGTTGCCGCCCAGTACCGGCCGGTCCTGGACCAACACCACGCGGGTACCTGCCCGTGCGGCCGTAATGGCACAGCACACGCCGGAAAGCCCGCCGCCCACTACTATCA
Source organism: Arsenicibacter sp. R0_47 (assembly GCF_057652235.1). Taxonomy (NCBI): domain Bacteria; kingdom Pseudomonadati; phylum Bacteroidota; class Cytophagia; order Cytophagales; family Spirosomataceae; genus Arsenicibacter; species Arsenicibacter sp. R0_47. The sequence goes on from NZ_JBYFCJ010000019.1 coordinate 28,187, forward strand.
AATCGCCCTCGTAACGGACTGTCTTCAGGCTGCGCTTATCGGTTGCTTGTTCGCGTATCATTCGTTAAATCAACTTGTTGTGACAGGATGTGGAAGCCTGTCGGTTTGCTAATGTCAATGGTCAGCGTTTTATCAAAGCCCTGCACCGGAATGCTGAGGTCGGTACTCTGGCCGGGTTGCAGGTCGGGAATGATCAGCTCGCCGGCTGTGCTTTTCCGGGTTGGCGACGTCGCCTGTAGATCGGCCGGTTGGCCTGTCCGGAGCCGGTAGCCTTTGAGGGCATACGCCGGAAAATCGTTGCGGGCCGTGATGCGCACGGTTAATTTATGAACGCCTTCCGGGCCTTGTTCAAACCGCACTTTTTCAATCGTCAGCGGCGCCATACCGGTCTGGTGCGCCTTGTACAGCGGCCGCAGTTCACGCTCCGGCCCCACCAGCCCCCATGGCCGGTAGCCGTTCGGATTGGTACCGTGGTGGCGGCTCTGGTAATCGTTGAAAGACCACCACGAAGCCCCGATCACATACGGCAGCTGGCGGACATCCGACAGAAACTTGTCGAGATGGGTCACCTGTCCTGCTTCGCCGTTCGGTCCGTCGGCGCGGGTGCCGTATTCGCTGATGAAAATGGGTTTGTCGGGATACAGGGAATGAATGTGTTTCAGCACGTTCAGGTGATTGCCGTAGGTGTTGGTCGACACAAAATCACAGTACTGGCTGGCTTCGTCCTCCGGTTTTTTCGGCAGGATATTCAGCCGCATCGACGCGAAGGTATAGAGCCGTGTCGGGTCGAGTTCGCGGGCGAAGGCAATCATGTCTTTGGTCCAGCGCTGCCCCGCCGGTTGTTCCGACAGGTACTCATTACCAACGCTGTAGGCAATCACGCAGGGGTGGTTCCAGTCGCGTTCGGCCATTTCGCGGAACTGCTGCCGGAAATTGGCCCGGATGGTGTCATTGTCCATCTGCCGGGGTGTCAGCTGCCAGTTACCGGCTTCGGTAATGATCAGCATGCCGTTTTCGTCGGCCCAGTCGTAGATGCTTTCCGATGGCGTGTAATGCGTCAGCCGGTGCAATTCCATGCCGGCCTCTTTCATCAGCCGGAAATCCTTTTCGACCAGCCATTCCGGTTCGAGGGAGCCAAGGCCCGGATAATCGACCACGCGGTTACCGCCCGCCGCCTTGATCGGCTGGCCGTTGAGCAGCAACTGAATGCCTTTTACCTCGACCTTGCGGATACCAAACCGTGTCCGGAGCGTATCGCCGGTGATGGCCGCCGTGAGGTTGTAGAGGTTAGGGGTATCGAGGCCCCAGAGCTTCACATCAGCAGCTTTGAGGGCTGTTTCCGCATCCAGCAGGACCGTCTGACCGGCCGGGATGGAGATTGCAGGCATTTTCCAGGTAGCTGTTACCGGACGGCCCTGCTGCGCCAGATTCAGCACCAGCTTCGGCGAAACGGACTGCCCCGACGCATTGCGGATGCGGGCCCGTACGCGGACCGTAGCTGTGCCTTTTGCCAGATCCGGTACAGTCTCTACTTTCAGGTTCTCAAGGTATGTGTCCGCTTCGGTGGTCAGGTATACGGGCCGGATAAGGCCACCGTAATTGATCCAGCCCATAAACGGATCATTGACCTGGTTGTTATCCTTCGATCCCGGAATGGAGCCAGGCTTCCAGGTATTATTGTCTACCGAAACGACGAGCAGGTTATCTCCCGCTTTCAGCTGACCCGTAACATCGATATGGAACGGCGTATAGCCCCCCTCGTGCGTACTGATTTTCTGGTTATTCAGGTAAATCGTCGTGGTATGAAACGAGGCGTCGAAGTGCAGCAACACCCGTTTACCGGCTGCCGGCTGCCACGGGAATGTACGCCGGTACCAGACTTTACCGGTGTAGAACTGATACCGCCGGTCTACCGAGAAGCAATGGGGTACCGTAACCTTATCCCAGCGGTTGGTGGGCTGGTTATCGGCGAACCACTTGCCCGTCTCACCCATGTTGGCAGGGTCGAGGGCAAAGAGCCATTCGCCATGCAGCGGCACCGCATTCGGTTGCCGGATGGCATACTGTGCGCAGAGGGGATACACCAGAACGCACAGCAGGAAGGCGAAAGTTAATTTACGGAATAAAAGCATACAGATGTTAATCGGATACCCGCTACGGTTTAACGGGAATAGGTTGAGTCTGAAGGATTAGATACACTATCCGGCATTACGGCCGGCTGATGGTCTGCCTTGCCCGCTGCCCGCCACGGAATCAGGGCGGCAATGAGCACGACCACGGCAATACCGGCCGTGATGCCCGCCCCCTGCGTGGTCAGAAAGCTGAGGCCGAACAGCATCAGCGCCGTAAAAACCAGCGATCCGGCAATGACACGCAGTCCGAACCGGTTTTGGGCTTTAATGGCCTGTGCTTCCTCCACATCTTCTGTTTGACGGGCCTGCGCTTCGGCTTGTTTTTGTTCACGGTCCATGCGGTAGCGCAGGTACTCACGGGCGACTTCCTTGCGTTGGGCCGCCCACAGTTCATAGGCCAGCAGCAGCAGCAGCGGCAATCCGACACCGATTACAGTTTCCGCCGCACGGCTGAGCTTGTAATCCAGCAGCCAGGGCGACAGAACTTTAAAAAACAGGTTGACGGTCAGGCCGATGCCCGTAATCCAGAGCGTAACCCGGCTGTTGAGCCGTTTGGAGAACAAGGCCCACAGGGGAGGTGCCAGCAACGGACCACCCGAAATAGCAGAGATGCTGAGGACGACTTCCACGATACCACCGGCCGCCGGAACCAGCAAGGCAATCACGATCATGCCCAGCCCGAAAAACCACGACGAGCCGCGCGCGACGCGGATCAACTGCTTGTCTGAAGCACCGGGGTTGATCAGTCCTTTGTAGATGTCGTTGGTAAAGACCGCTGATACCACGTTGAGGGCTGTATTGGCGCTGGCAGAGGTGGAAAAATACATCCCGGTGAGCATCAGGCCGAGTAAGCCCGGCGGCAACACCAGCTGGCAGATTTTCAGGTAAGCATTTTCGGTGTCAAGGCCGGTCAACGACGGATCAATGGCTTTGTAGATCATCGGCGGCAGCATCCAGATTACCGGACTGATCAGGTAAAGGGCAGCAAACAGAAAGGCAACTTTACGCGCTGATTTCGGGCTGTCGACACTGGTATACCGCTGCACAAACGTCCAGTTTCCGCCAATGTAGGCAATGTGGTAGAAAATGAACGCCATTACAAACCCGAAGGTGTAGTCGCCGTTGAGCAGGTTGAAAAAGTCGTCAGGGACTTTCTGCGTAAATGCATCGAACCCGCCGACTTTCGTAAACGATAGGGGAAGCAGAATGAACACGGCCGCTGACAGCACCACAAATTGCAGAATATCAGTTACCATCACCGCCCACAGGCCACCGACAGCGGTGTATGCAATCATAAAAATACCCAGCCCGATGGTACAGGGAATCAGCGGCAGGTTGAGCGATGAACTGACCAGTTTGGCCACCGGATACAACACCGACCCTTTGATAAAGACGCTGACGAGGGTAAAGATGAAGATATAGACTTTCTGAACCGTAGTGCCCAGCCGCCCGCGGATGAATTCGGCGGCGGTGAGTGCACCGGTCTTGTTCCAGCGGGGAGCCAGAAAAAGGCCGGTCACCAGGGCACCGATGCACATGGTCCACTGGATGGTGATGGCCACCCAGCCGTGTTTATAGGCAATGCTGCCCCAGGCAACGAACGTACCCGCCGAGAAAAAGCTCATGAACAGCGAGAGCCCGCCGATAAACCAGGGCACAGCTTCGCCACCGGCAAAAAACGACTTCAGATTGCGTCCCGTCCGGGCAAATAACATCCCGATTCCCAGCACAAAAGCAGAGAAAATGATGATGACGGCGGTATCAATGGATGTATTCAAGATTGTTTATATTTGCGTTTAATTAAACTGTAACTGTGCATTATCCGAGCTATATTTTTTCCCAAAGTCCGAACGCGAACCAATTCTTTTTCACAAGTTCCGGCAAAAATGGTCTTATTCGAAAAGTTGTGGTTTTTACACCAACTGGGGTAGAAAATATCTATAACCTGGGCTTTGGCGATTACGACGAAACTGCCAACGAGGTTGATGATCTTGCTGTAAGTGATAATGATGATACTGCTGAAATTTTAGCAACAGTTTATAAAATCATAGATTTGTATTTACAGCAGCACTCAGATCACCAAATCATCTTTACCGGCAATACCCCATCTCGAAATCGCTTGTACAGAATGGCAATCAATAAAGAGCTCCACACTATCACAGAATCATATTTTTTATTAGGTTTCCGGCAAGACAATTGGGAAAAGTTTGAACCTATTCACGATTATGAACTGTTTTTGATTAATAAAAAATAACGTCTATTTTTAGATACAAAATAATAGTCCATGAAAACGTCAAAAGAGAGTTTTTCGCCGGTTATTGTACCAGAGCGACCCTTGAAAGGAAAAGACGGCAAGCCGCTTTTCGCCGAAAAAATTGCTCGTGCCAATGCTGCCTTTGCTAAGGCGGGGATACCTAAGTTTCCCAAAGAAGGATAATCTACCGGATCGTTCACAGCGCTTATCTGTTTACCGTCATGACCTCTATGCCGAAGGCCGGCAACTGCTTCGCAGGCCCTTTCTTTCCGTTGACCGTGACGGCGTAGCTGCTGGCAGCGGCGCTGTTGTTGAGCAGGATCACAAACGTTTTTTTGCTGTCTGTACTCTCCGCCAGCAGGTAGTCTACCGACGGGTTATCGACCTGCACCAACTTCTCGTTAATGACCAGTTTCGCCTTTTCGCCGTTGACCATCCCCGGAGCAAATCCGTAGGTTTGGTGCGGGCCGACCTTCGGTGTCACAAACCCGCGCGGGAAAGCTACCTGTCCGTTGGACCGTAATTCGGCTTCGGCCAGCAGGTAGTCGGTGATCCAGCCGATCTGCCACCAGGCATGGTGCGGATACGGTCCGGCTCCCTTGTTCATCGCCTGCCAGTAGTAGGAGGCAACGCTTGTTTTCGGGTCCACAAACGCATCGCGGCCAATGGCGGCAGCCCGTGCCATGTCGGCAAACAGCGGTTCTTTCGTCAGCTGGTACATGCGGATAAACATGCCGGCGTGGCTGGCCAGCTGGATAGGGCCGTGCCGCGTAGCCGACCCGAAAATGCCGCCGTGCTCAAAGCTCAGCCCCGTCTGGCTGATTTCCCAGTCTTCGCGGGCAATGCCGTTGACGGTTTTGGGAGCGTGGCTGGCAATAGGGTGGGTGTAAATGGACAGCGTATAGGCTTTGGCGGCAGCAATGGCAGCGTCCTTGTAGCGGTTGTCTTTGGTCAGGTCATACAGGTCGAGCATGGCCTGGGCGGTCTGGCCAGTGGCAAAGTCAGGCGCGTAGCGGGCATCGCCGCAAACGCCCAGGTAGCTTCCGGTTTTAACGGCGTTCTGAATAATCCAGTCGGCACCTTTCCGGGCGGCTTTGAGGTATTTCGGATCGTTGAGCAGCCGGTAAGCGACAATCATGCCGTAGAACGTTGGCCGGAGGTCTTTCACATCCCTGAAAATTTCGCTTTCCGTGTGGCGGTCATAGGCCACGGCCCAGCTGCCGTCAGGTTTCTGCCAGGTCAGCAGGCGCTCGGCTCCCAGCAGGAGCCGTTTCCGGAGCTCCTGATCGGTTGGTTCGAACAGGAGCATATTGCCGACATCGAGCATGGTGTAGTAAGTCAGACCGATAGGCTCAACCACCTCACCCCATTCTTCGACAAACTTTTTCGATTTTGCCAGATAGTACTGTCCGATGGCAGCACCCTTGAAAAAGCCGTCGCTGGTCTGTTGCTGCTTCAGCTTAAAGTTTTCGGCATAAGGCAGTACGTTTTCGGTCAGCAGCGGGTCTTTAGTCGCGTTGGCGAGCATCCACATGGCACCGTAATCCGAGTTTTTCATCGCATCCTTGTTCGACCCGACTACCCCGCCGAGGTACGACTGCGCGCCGATTTTTACCCCGTCGAACGGCTCAATGTTCCACATCGACGTTTGCGGATCGGTCAGGTAATGGTGCATTTTCTGGATGCGGTCGGTCAGTGACTGGGAGCTCCGGCGGATAGCCAGCGACTCCCTGAACCGGTACACATCGTAAATGGCATGTTTCAGGGCCTTAAACCAGTCGCCATCGGTGAGGCTGTAGCGGAACGTGTAGGTGATGGTTTCCCCTGCTTTCATACCCGACTTCTGTTCGCCGAGCACCGGGTAGTAAAGCGTTGGCGAAAGCTGGGCCTTGCGGTTCATGTGCGACAGGCCGATGTGCCAGTCGATCTGGGTGATTTTGTCTTTTGCCCACGGATCGCGGGCGAGGCCGGGCTCCGGAATAACCGACAGCGTCAGGCCGTCGCGGGTAGTGACCAGTGGTGAGAGCGTACTGGCACACCGCTCCCGGTACACGACCGGCAGGCTCGGGATGCCGTGGCCATAGGCATACGCCAGTGCGAAATTGGGTTCCAGATGGTTGCCCAGGAAATAACCCGGCACGCTTGACCAGGCCAGTTGCTGCGACGATACGCTCGACAGCGTGGGCGTGGCCAGTGAAAAATAGCCGTCTTTGCGGGCGGTCAGCGTTTGTTTGACGAGGATGTCGTTCGGAAATGCCGGATCAAACGACCACTCGGTGTTGACCGTAGCGGCGTCGGTTTCGTGCTGAAACGATACCTGTGAGGTGCCCGTCTGCTTCCCCGACTTCGGGAAAAAGTGGATGGCTTCACCAGCCGTATTGAGCGACACCGGATTGGTGCTTTCGGCCCACTGAACCTGCTGGTAATGGTATTTTTCGCCCGGAAACTCTTCGCCGGTAATGGTTTTGAAGGTCTGCGATGGTTTATCCGATGGTTTTACGGCCGCATACAACAGCGTGTTTTCGCCGGAAGGTGTCGCCAGATTGACCCATTTGCCGCCTCTGTTGACAGCCACCTGCTGTATCTGCCAGCCAGCGCCTTTGGCCGACCAGTTTACCCTGATCCGGTCGTTGGCGAGGGACAAAGACTGGCCCTTGGCGGGCGAAAAGCCATTTACCAAATAAAGAAACGCTACCGAACAGAGTAGCCGATAATTCATCAATGTCATAACTCAAGTAATCCTTTTGTCGAAAAGCGTTTTAGTTGCCCGCTCTCATCAGTGTAGAGAAGACAGGCATCCAGATCGGCCCGATGGTTAAGAAACTGCTGCGTTGCCTCAAGACCCATGACGATAAAGGCCGTGGCCAGGGCATCGGCCGTAGCAGCATCACCGGCAAATACCGTGGCACTTACCAATGCATGCTGCTCCGGCTGCGATAAGCCGGGCTGCGACCAGCCGGTTTTCGGGTTAATGATGTGGCCCATGACCAGCCCGCTCACTTCCTTGCGGTTGCGGTAATTGCCGGACGTGGCCATGGACCGGTCACGAATGCATAACGTTGTGTAAATCAGACTGCGTTTTAAGGGGTGTTCAATCCCGACTGTCCAGCACTGCTGCGGTGCTTTTTCGCCCCTGGCGCGGATTTCCCCGCCGATTTCGACGAGGTAATCGCGGATGCCTTGCTGTTCGAGAAACGAGGCTACCACATCCACACTATATCCCTGCGCAATGGCATTCAGATCGAGCCGCACACCTGCCGACTGCCGGCGCAGTGTGGTGGCGTCGAACGTAATCTTTGAAAAACCGACGAATTGCAGCAGCGAGTCCACATTGATGGCACCGGTGGCCGTTTTCTGTGCAGCACTGAATCCGTAGGCATCGACCAGCGGCATAATGGTCGGATCAAAAGCCCCGTCGGTTTGCCGGTAGATGATGCCGGCTTTGGTCAGCACTGCCGGAAAATGGACCGACTCAAACCGGTGCTGCCCTGAACGGTTAAACCGCATGATCTCCGAATCGGGCCGGTAGGTCGATAAGGCGCGGTCGATGTCGGCCAGCAGCGAATCGGTCTGCCGCTTAAATTGCCGGCGGCCAGCGTCCTGATAACTGATGTGATAGGTCGTGCCCTGCGCCTCTCCCGAAAAACTGACCAGGGTTTCGCCTGCCTGCATACCCTTCTGCCCCTGACCAATAACGGGCAGAAGGGAAAGGAGTGAAAACAGGAGTGTCAGTTTCATAGATCGTTACTTCCGTGCTTCGGGTGTTATGGTTGCCGGTACATCGTCCCGGACAATGCCCATCAGTTCGGGCAAATAGGTCTGGTACACGCCCCGCGGTGAGGTGTTGTGCTTCTTCGCGACGTAGGCCGCAAAGCCAACCACTTCGCCCATCATCCCGCAGGTCCGCATTACGCGGGTGCTGCCGAATGCGACGTGCGTGGTGCTGATGTTGCGGCCGGCCATAAACAGGTTACTGATATTTTTTGAATACAGGCAGCGGTACGGGATGGTATACGGAGCCACTTTAATGTGTTTGGTGCCCGCAAAAAACTCCTGACCGTCAAAGTATTGTTTGTTCTTTTCGTCGGGGAAATGCAGGTCGATGGTCCAGGTGGCGGTTACTGTTCCGTCGGGGTATTGCTTGCCTTCCTGAATATCCATCTGGTTCAGGACGTGGTCGCCGATGATCCGGCGTGATTCGCGTTTACCGCCGATGTAGGCCACCCAAGCCAGTTCTTTCTTTGCGTACTTCGCCTGTTTGTGGTGTTTCAGGTACGACCAGTTGCCGTAGATCGCGCGCAGGTTATGGTCGCGGATTTTTTCGGCGTCGGTAATGGTGTTGAAGTTGCCGAAACCGGTTTCCCACTGCCAGTCAGAGCGTGCTTCGTCGATGTGGTATTCATCGGAAAAGGGGAGGGCCCAGGGTGTTTCGGGGAAGGCCGACACGGTGTCGCGGTCCAGCGATGCCCAGAGGTTTGAGGTGCCCAGCGTAAAGTCGTCGGATTTGTCAGCGGCGAGCGATTCGCCGGTTTCGGTTTTGCTTTCGCGGCCCATCCGGAATTCCGCACCCGCCAGTGCGCCAATGGTGCCGTCGCCCGTGCAGTCGGAGAAGTAAGTGCCGGTAAAGCGCGTTTCCTTGTTGGTGGCAATGTCGCGGCCGGTTACGGCTATAATTTTATCGCCTTGTTTTTCGACCTGATCCACATGGGTGTTCAGGAACAGCGACAAATTCCGCTCGCCTTTGACGATGGCAATTTTACGGGCATCGCCGTATTCCTGGGCGTCGGGGTGGCCGTTGCCGGGATCGCCGTTGTCCATCTCACGAACGATACGGCCCAGTTTCGGATAGTGGTTTTTATCGACATCACCCCGTAAATGCACCCGCACTTCGGAGCTATTGTTGCCGCCCAGCATCGGCCGGTCCTGAATCAGGGCCACTTTCAGGCCCATGCGGGCACCCGAAATCGCCGCGCAGGTGCCGGCAATACCCCCGCCTACCACAACGAGGTCAAAGTGTCCGGCATCAGCCGGTTTGTCGGTCAGGTTCAGCATTTTTTTGCGGAAGGCCGACAGGGCCTCCGGCGCGTTTGGCGGGGTGAATTTAGGCACGCTGGTCAGCAGAATGGCGTCGCAGCGGCCGTTGAAGCCGGTCAGGTCATGAAGGCTCAGACTAACCTGATCCTGTTGAATGCTGGTTTCGCCGCCATAATACCATTTCCACTCATCGGAGCCGCTTTCACCGAAAACCGGTTTCAGCGGTTTCCCGTCGAGGATAACCTGAAACTTGCCCGGGCCTTTCGGAAACGGTGCCCAGTCTTTGGTCCGGACCCAGATCTGGTACGTGCCTTTTTTCGGGACAGTTACCGTGGTGCGGGCATCCTTAACGGGGCGACCCATGCCGTGTGCCATCAGATACGACGAGCCCATCACAACAAACGACTGCTGGTCAATCACCCAGCCGCCCTTATCGGCAAAGGACTCGGTTTCGACAAACAGGTGCTCCTGCGCAACCGCATGGAGCGTCAGCAGGAGCAGGAAAATGGTTTTTAGAACAGACTTCATGACTTTATCGGGTTTGGTTGAGTGTTCGGGCATAGTCCGCTAATCGCTGTCTGACGAGCCGGTTTGCCGGTTTTTTTGCGTTGAGTACATCGTAAAGCCGCAGGGCCGTTTTCGCGTCCGGCGCGTTCGGCAGAAAGTCGGCCACAATCAGTTGCGTTTCCCCGGTCAGCGTTGGCTGGCGTTCGAGCAGGGTTACGAGCAAGCCTGTTTGTTCAGGATTTACCTGACCCAGCTGCCTGGCTACCTGCGTGATCAGCCACGGTGTCAGGGGCAGGGCGGGTAATTGTTTCAGGACGGCAATCTGTAACGTATACGGGGCCTGCCGGTAGGTTTCCCATAGCCAGCGCTGCCGCTCTTCCGCCGCCCAGAAGGCAGCGTTCAGGTGTTGCAGGGCATAGCGGGCGGTGAAGATGTTTTTACCCCGCAGTATCCGGAGCACATCCTCACTGAATGCCGGTCTGACGCTTCCGTCGGTGCCGATGACCTTATCCATGGCCCAATACTGGTAATGGTAGTTGGTGCTGCCCAGAAACCGGTGCAGCTGCGCATCGTCCGACATGGATTCGGTCACCCGGCGCATCGTTGGTACCACCTGATCGTGCGCAATATGCCAGAGGGTGTAGCAGGTATAGACCGCGCCGTCGATTACTTCGTTTTTCACCGTTTTCAGGGTGGCCCCCGCCTTTGCATCGACTGAGTCGGCAAGGTTTTCGGTGCCTTTGCTGACCAGATCGCTCATGGATACGTCTTTCAGGAGCGATTGGGTGTTGCCCAGAATGGCCTGAAGCTTGTCGTAATCTTCCTGTTTGAAGGGCTTGTGGTCCATTCTGGTCAGTTCCTCGCCGGCCGGAAGGTCAAAGTGGGTATAGTTGCCCAGCAGGTCCCAGTAGAGGTTGATGTACACCGGTTTGCACTCGCCCGTCAGGCAAACCGGTGTAAAGACGTTGCAGTAAAAATGATCCGGCCGGTTCTGCGGGTCAACGGCCAGTTTCAGGGTATAGGTAGTCGTATCATTAATGACCACTGGATACTCCCTGACCGGAACCGTCTGCGCCGCTACCTGTTGCCCAACCACACAGGCACACAACACCGCCAGCCTCATCAGTTGGCCTGAGAAGGACATGAGCAAGCCTTCTTTTTTGTCTATGTGTCTATGTGGTTGAAACATAATGATTTACTTCCAGTCCGGGTTTTGCTCCATTTTCGGGTTGGCGTTCAGCTCATCCTGCGGAATCGGGAAATACTTGTGTTTAGGCAGTACGGGCCGCGACGGATAGACGCTGTTGACTGCTTTCGGAATCACCGTCAGGAATTTACCGGTCCGCGTCAGGTCATACCAGCGGTCGCCCTCGGCGAAAAATTCCCATGCCCGTTCCTGAATCACCGCGTCGATGAACGCATCTTTGCTGAGGCCCGTCTGCAGGTCGGGTAAACCGGCCCGGCGACGAACCGTGTTGATGTAGCCATAGGCCGTGGCAGACGCTCCGTTCAGACGCGCTTCGGCTTCAGCCGCAATCAGGTACACATCGGCCAGCCGCAGAATCGGGATGTTTGAGATTGTATTTACCGTCGAAACCGGATCCTGATATTTCTTGATCAGCACGCCGTCGGCCGTAATCGGCGTAATGTTTTTCTGGGCCACAAGCTTGCCGGCTTTATCGACGTAAGTGGTATCGAGCAATAACCGGCGTTTATCAGCCGGATTAAATGACCGGTAAAACGACATGTAGGCAAACATTGACCCGAAGGTTGTTCTGCCATATTCCGGTCCGGCGCTGCCCGGAGGGCCGCAAAGACCAACCATCTGGTGCGAGCGGCCCGGCGAAATCGGGTCCACTTCATACGCCCACATGTTTTCGATACGGGCAGCATCCTCCTGATCGTATTTGTAGACGTTGCGCACATCCGGCATCAGCGAATATTTCCCCGAGGTAATCACCGCCTGGGCTTTCTCCAGCGCCTTGGCCCAGTCTTCGTTATACAATGCAGCCTTGGCATACAGCGCATTGACCACCTCTTTCGATGGCCGGCCCTTGTCTACGTTCGGGTATGACGGCAGACCGGCGGCAAATGCCTGATCCAGATCGCTGTAGATTTGCTTGTAGACATCGGCTTTGGTGCTTTTGCCCACTACCGCGGCCGCTTCCGACACACTGGCCTGCGTTTTAATGGCTACATCGCCGAAGTTTTTGGTCAGTCCCCACAGGTAGAAGGCACGCAGGAAATACGCTTCCCCGATAATTTGCTTCTTACGGGTTTCGTCCATTACCGCAGCCGGTACTTTCTCAATGATCCAGTTCGTTTTTTCGATGCCGTCGTAACCCGATGCCCAGATTTGCTGCGGCGACTCATTGACGCGTCCGTTGCTTTTCTGGACAGTATAGTTTACGTCGTACGAAAACAGCGTCAGCGTATTCCGGCCCACCACCCCGCGCGGGTAGGTCTGGTCGTCGCTGAAATCAGCCACGAGGGTCATGGCCGGTCCCGAGTACAGGTCGCCGATCGGGTCATACGCTGCAATCAGCCCTTTTTCGGCGTCGGCCGCCGTTTTGTAAAACGCTTCCGTATAAATCGACGAATAAATCGTTTCGTCAAGCTCACAAGCCGTCAACGCCATGAGCGGGATAAGGTATAGGAGTTTTTTATTGAGCTTCATATTGAATTGAGTGATTGAGTGGTTGAGCGAATGAGTGAAAGGGGGCCGAAAGGCACTCAATCACTCATTCGCTCAACCACAAATGGCTAAAACGTTACCTGCAATCCTCCGAGGAAGGATTTGGCTTGTGGGTACACGAGGTTGTCGATGCCGATGGCGGTGTTGGAACCGGCGTAGGTGTTCACCTCCGGATCGAAGCCGCTGTATTTCGTAACCGTCAGCAGGTTGTTGGCGCTGACATACACCCGGATTTGCTGGATGCCCTTGATGCGGGGCAGGGTATAGCCCAGCGTGACGTTTTTCAGGCGCATGTATGAACCATCTTCCACCACATAATTCGTAATCGGCAGACGACCACCCTGAGCCGCACTCACGTACTGGTTGCTCGGGTTGGTCGCCGACCAGCGGTCAACCACGCCTTTCAGCATATTGCGCTGACCCAGCGGCATTTCAAACGACAGGCGGCTGGCGTTGTAAATGTCGTTGCCCTGCGAACCCGACAGGAACAGGCTCAGGTCAAAGCCTTTGTAAGAAGCATTGGTTGAGAAACCGTAAATAAATTTCGGGTTCGGATTGCCGGTGACCACCTGATCGGCGGCGGTAATGGTGCCATCGCCGTTAATGTCCTTCACCTTGTGGCCACCCAACCGGCCGTCGTAGCCTGGCAGAATGGTTTCGCCGGTCTGGTTGATGCCGTCAAACATGTAGGTTTTGAACAGGCCCAGCGGACTGCCAACCCGCAGGATGGTATAGGTCGTAATGAAACGCTCCTGCGTAGTGCCGCCGTCGAGGTCAAGCACTTTGTTGCGGTTAAAGGTCATGTTGGCCGAAGCGTTCCATTTCACCGCACCGTCGAGAATGCGGGCGTTGGCGGCCAGTTCCAGACCCTTGTTTTCGAGGGCGGCAAAGTTACCGGTGATGGTGCTGTAGCCCGAGCTCAACGGCAGGGATTTCACGTAAAGCAAGTCTCTTGTCGTTTTTTGATATACATCGACAATGAAGCTGAAGCGGTTGCGTAATACGCTGATGTCGAGGCCAATGTCCGCCTGTGCCGAGCGCTCCCAACGCAGGTCAGGGTTGGCAATGCCCGACGGGTTGATACCGGTCACATACGCATGGTTGATGTTGTAATCGCTTCCCGATGCCGACACGGTGGCCAGTGACTGATACGGGCTGATACCGGCCGCATTGCCTGTAATCCCGTAGCTGGCGCGCAGTTTCAGGTCGGTCAGCCACGTAAGGCTTTTCATAAACGGCTCTTCGATGATCCGCCAGCCAGCCGATGCTGCCGGGAATAGACCGTATTTGTGATTGGCTCCGAACCGGCTCGACCCGTCGACACGGGCGGTCAGATCAATAAAGTATTTGTCTTTATAGCCGTAGTTCACGCGGGCCAGGTACGAATCAAGGCGCTGGCTCGTCCGGTTTGAGCTGATGGTCCGGTTCAGGGCCAGTTGCAGGGCTTCATTCTGCGTAGCGTCATTCGGGAAACCCGTGGCATTGATACTGTTCGAGTTAGCCAGTTCCGACTGTGTGGCAAATACCGCGGTAGCCTTCAGTGAGTGTACATCCCCAAAATTGTGGTTGTAAGTCAGGATGCTTTCGTGCAGCAGCGCCAGGTAGTTGGAGTTCGTTTTCGAACCGGAGCCCGAGTTATCGTTCAGGTCATTTTTTGCCACAATCGACCGCGGCGAATACGTATCACGGATGCTGTTCTGCATGTCGACGTTGAACGATGCGCGGTAGGTCAGGCCCTTCAGCAGCGTGGCTTCACCATACAGATTGGCCAGTGTCCGGCGCAGGTCTGTGCGGTTCAGGGTAGACGCAAAGTTCAGCGGGTTCACCACTTCGCGGTACTGGCCATTGGCCTGCTCGCCGAACGGGAAAACGCTGCCGTCGGTGCGGTACGGTTGCAGGGTCGGCGGTGCACCAACGGCTGCGCCGAGGATGGAGGCTGTAATCACAGCCGCGTCACCGATGGTGGTCGAACCGGTGGTGATGCCGTTGTTTACGTTATAGCTGCCCAGAATACTGGTGCCGACTTTCAGCCAGTTGCTGACCTTATGGTCTACGTTCATGCGGTAAGAGTACCGCTTGAAGTTCGAGTTGATAATAATCCCGTCCTGATTGAAATAGTTGGCCGACAGCGCCAGCTGCGTTTTCTCCGTACCACCGTTGATCGACAACTGATGGCTTTGAATCGGTGCTTCGCGGAAAATAACGTTCTGCCAGTTCACGCCTTCGCCAAGCGAGGCCGGATTCTGGTAGTAGTTGTTTTTAAAGACTTCGTTTTCCAGCTGCCCGAATTCGGCCGCGTTCAGCACCGGCAGTGTTTTATTCACCTTCTGCACGCCATAATAGCTGTCCAGCGTAATGCGGGTCGCTCCGGATTTACCGCGTTTCGTGGTAATGAGCACTACCCCGTTAGCCGCCCGTGAGCCATAAATAGCTGATGCCGAAGCATCTTTCAGGATTTCGACCGATTCGATGTCGTTCGGGTTGATCGTCGAAAGCGGGCTGACATCGTTAATGCCGCCACCGTTTGAAATCTGGATACCATCCACGACATACAGCGGCTCCGAGTTTCCGTTGATTGAGTTCGTTCCGCGGATCCGGACGCTGATGTTACCGCCCGGCGCACCGGTGTTCTGGCTGACCTGCACCCCGGCTACGCGCGATTGCAGGCCCTGAGCCACGTTAGCGACCGGTGTCTGTACCAGGTCGGTAGCTTTCACCGACGCAATGGCTCCGGTAGTTTCGATTTTCCGCTGCGTACCGTAGCCCACAACCACGACCTCACTCAGCGACCGGTCATCGGCCTGGAGGCGTACTTCCACGCTGCTTTGATTACCGGCGGATACTTCCTGCGTGATGTAGCCGATATACGAGAAGGTCAGCGTAACGGCACCATTCGGGATCGACAGCGTAAACCGGCCGTCGGCATTGGTAGTAGTTCCCTGTTGGGTGCCTTTGATAACCACATTGACGCCCGGTAAGGGTATACCGGCGTCCTCCGCAATGACGCGACCGCTGACAGAGCGGCTTTGTGCCAGCACTGCCTGAAGCGAAGTTAGCAGCAGCAGTAGACTGACTGCTAAACATTGTACAATCTTTGCCATAAAAGTCGGGTAGGAATAGTTCAATTTTTACCTGGTTTGATACTTGTTTTAGCGCTATTAGGAAATTTGTCTCTAACTGGCTGTTTTTCAGTTGCTTGTTGTTTACTGTCCGCAGCCTTTCTATTAATTTACCAGCACCTCTGACTGATAACAAGAAATATTTTCATTATTTTTTTGGGAACATTCCCAAAATGGATTGGGAATGTTCCCAAAATGAAAAGCGATCAATTCGGGTATAACAGGAAGAAACCGGTTAATTATTAGAAAAATACAAAATGCATCAGCCTACTATCATTGATATTGCCCGTCAGCTTGGTATTTCCAAGTCAACGGTGTCGCGGGCGTTGACGGCGCACCCGAATGTAAATGAGAAGACCCGGCAACAGGTGCTTGAGCTTGCCGAGAAACTGGACTACCAGCGTAATCAGCTGGCGATTTCGCTGCTTACCAACCAGACGCGTACCATCGGCATCATGGTACCGGAGTTTATCAGTTTCTTTTTCCCGAAGGTAATTATCGGGGCACAGGAGGAACTGGCTAAAGCAGGCTACAACGTGGTCATCTGCCATTCCAATGAGTCGTATGAGATTGAAGTGACCAGTGCCAAATCGCTGTTTGCCAGCCGGGTAGATGGGTTAATTGTATCACATACGAAAGAGACCCGGAATTTCGACCACTTCCGGACGTTTACGCGGAAGGGCATTCCGGTGGTGTTTTTTAACCGGGTCTGGGAAAATGAAGACGTATCGAAGGTGGTGGTAGATGATTATACGGGGGCCTATCAGGCGGTAGAACACCTGATTCAGACCGGCCGCCGGCGGATTGCCCATTTGTCCGGCCCCGACACACTGCCCAACAGCCGGAGCCGCCTGAACGGTTACCTGGATGCGCTGAAGCACTACGACGTTCCCGTTGATCCGTCGCTGGTAATTTCTTACGACCTGACGCTGGAGAAGGCCAATATTTACGTGAATCACCTGCTGAACCTGCCCGAGCCGCCGGATGCCTTATTTGCCATCAATGACCCGACGGCTATCGAAGCATTAAAAGTGGTGAAAAGCCGTGGGCTGCGCGTGCCCGACGACCTGGCCATTGTCGGGTTCAGCGATGACCCGATTTCGGCCCTCATTGAGCCCGGGCTAACCAGTGTGGCACAGCCGGTCAGTGAAATCGGGCAGGAGGCCGCGCGCTTATTACTGGCTCACCTGGCGGCTTCGGCCGGCCAGGCCACCGAACCAACCACCATTACCCTGCCGACCCGGCTGGTCGTGCGGGGGTCGACGGGTAGGGGCACGGCCGCATAATTGCCTCAACGCGAGACAAACCGGTAGTTAAACCGCCGGTCGGGAGCGCTGTCGCCGTTCAGGAAAAATTCGGTGATGGCATTGAGCCGCTGGATATTGTCGGCCCAGTGAAAATCAACTGCGATGCGGTTGCCGGTGAGTTTCAGGGCTGTTCGCGGAATGGCCAGTTCCAGACCGGTACCCGAAAAGCGGGCCGCTCCCTGCTGCACGACCTGCCAGGTTTTATCGGTCCAGCGGCTGATGGTACAGGCGGTACCTTGTTTAGCCGGCTGAATCAGGTAGTCATATCCTGCCCAGCCGGTTTTAGCCGACTGATCCGTATCCAGGAAGAGCAGCATCCAGTTTTTGCCGGTTGGTGCGGTCAGTTTTCCGGCTGTCTGTACGTAGGCATACAGGTTTTTCCCGTCGTAGGTCATGCGTGCCTGTGTAATGTCATTGCGGCCTGTTGCATTAATGTACCGCCGTTTGTTGTCGTATCCCAACCAGTTCCGGTGTTCGGTATCGCCCGTGGGGTCGCCGTACAACGGTTCAACGGTTTTCCATTCGTCGAATGTACCGTCGATCTGAATGGTTTTGGCGGGAGTAGCCGGTACGGGCGCATCCATGCCTTTAAACCGCCGGATATTGGCTGCGAGCTGGTAGTAATAGTTATCGGTATAGCCGCCTTTCATCGGTTCAATATCGCGGTTGTACTCTTCGTTGTAGAGATCGACGAAAAACGACTCGCCTTTTTTCAGCGGTTTACCCATAAACGACCCGTCGGGTTGCCGGCCATTCGGGGCATCCTGCGCCACAAATCGCTGCGCGATCCATTCGTTCCAGCCCGTCACGAACACTACCTGCGGATCGACCTGTAACGCCCGTTGCCATTGCTCGGCAAAATAAGCGCCCTGCTCGGTAATGGCGGTCCGGCCCTGCCCCGACATTGCTTTCTGGACGCCTTTCTGATGGCTTTTGCCCACGTTGAGTGTTGGATGGCTGGCCACCGCTACCGGGATTTCCTCGGGTACGGCAGGGTCTTTGTCCCAGCCATAATGCTGGGGTGTCCGGTCTATCCATTGCCAGTGATGGGGTTCATTGCGGGAGTTGGTCCATGCCCAGCTGTAGCGCCACGTAAAGAAATTGCGGATGGCCGGGTCGGTCATGTCGCGTTCCTGCCCGAGGACCAGCGGTTTGCCCTGCCAGCGAAACCACAGCTCGGAAAATTTGTTGGGGGCGTAGAACTGGCGGTACAGCTCAGTAATGGTCTCAGTGCCACGCGCGTTGGTAACGAATGCTATGTACGGTACCGGAATGCCCTGATGCCGCATCGTGACCGCAATCCGGCAGAGTTTTTCCACGGTCGGCAGGTAGGTGATGGCATTCGTTACATCCAGAAAAAGGATGTCGACGCCGGCAAGGGTCAGTAGCTGCAGATTGCGGCGAATCAGCCACGGATCATCAGCGCGGAAATAGCCGGTCTCCGGCTCGCCCCACCAGTGAAAGGCGCCGGCCGGTCCATACGCCGGTTTTGCCGGGTTTTGTCTGATGAGTTTTGAAATGTCGTAAACCGGTGTGACATCATGCCCGTGCCACAAAAAGTAGAATATGCCGACGTACTTGCCGCCCTTGTAACGGGGTACCTCACCGGCCATTGGCAGTTTACGGCCTGCGCCGTCGGTAGCCGCCCAGTTGCTGCTCAGCGGCGGCAGGATCGGCGAATTGCCGCTGTCCTGGGGCACGGGTAAGGCTGGTTTACCCGAAAAGAGGAAGACACTGCCGAGCAGTATCAGCAGGGTGACGTATTGCAACCGCACAACTATTTTCATAACGTAAGACAGGTTGATTTACTGTTTGTTACCTTGCCATGCTTCATAGTCAGCCCATTCGTCGATGTCGCTGAGGGGTTCGAGCAGGGTATAGCTTATCTTTTTTTGGGTTAGTTCGGCCAGCGTAATCGTCAGTAGGTCGGGCTGACTCCAGGGCTTGTTCTCAAATACGAATGCAAGGGGTTCGCGCAGGCCCAGGAGGTAATAGCCGCCGTCGAGAGCGGGGCCAATCACCACGTCGTGGTCCCTGAGAGCGTCAAATGCCTGGCCGATATGGGCGGGGGAAATGTAAGGACAATCGCTGCCGATAATAACGACCCGCGTAGCGCCGGCCGCAAACTGTTCACGGAACGCATGCAGCATCCGCTGCCCGAGGTCATCGCCGGTTTGCAGGTATTTAGGGTAACCGTTCCAGCCATCGTCGGGATTCACGAAATCACCGTAATACACGACGGGCTGTGCCGTCAGCTGACCGGCGATGGTCTGTGTGTGCCGGAGCAGGTGGCGGTAGACAGCCGTAGCCTGTTCATCGCCGACGGTTCGGGCAATCCGGGTTTTTACGGTGCCGGGAACCGGGTTTTTTACGAAGATAATGACGTGTTCGTCGGTCATCGGTGGTTTGATTGCTACCTTTGCAGAATAATTCATCAGTAAGCCATTCACGCGGGCCGGAGCGGTTGCTCTGGTCTTTGTGGCTATAAAAGCAAAAAACAATGTCAAAGCAAATTGTTCATACAGAAGAGGCACCGGCTGCGATCGGTCCTTACAGCCAGGCGGTGAAGGCCAACGGCTTTTTGTTTGTTTCCGGTCAGATTGCGCTCGACGTGGCGGCCTCAGGTGATATCAAAGCCGAAACGCAGAAAGTGATGGAAAACATCGGTGCCATTCTGAAAGCGGCCGGTTTGGATTACACAAACATTGTTAAATCAAGCATCTTTGTCAAAGATCTTAACAATTTCGTCGCGATCAATGAGGTATACGGCAGTTTCTTCACCAGCGATCCGCCAGCCCGCGAAACCGTCGAAGTGGCCCGCCTGCCCAAAGATGTCAACGTCGAAATTTCGGTGATAGCCGTTCAATAAGTGATTGAGTGATTGTGCGATTGAGTGAACCAGTCAATCGCACAATCACTCAACTACTCAATCACTCAATATCATGCAAGATACTGTACGGGTTCGTTTTGCGCCCAGCCCGACGGGGCCGCTGCACATTGGCGGCGTACGAACCGCTCTTTATAATTACCTGTTTGCCCGTAAAAACGGGGGAAAAATGCTGCTCCGGATCGAGGACACCGACCAGAACCGGTTTGTGCCGGGAGCAGAAGACTACATCATCGAAGCCTTGTCATGGATCGGTATCCAGATCGACGAAGGGCAAGGTGTCGGCGGTCCGCACGGTCCGTACCGGCAGTCAGAGCGTGCGGCCATCTACCGCGCGGAGGCGCTGCGGCTGGTCGAGGAAGGCAAGGCCTATTACGCCTTCGACACGGCGGAGGAGCTGGACGAAATGCGGAAACGGCTGGAAGCGGCCAATGCACCGGCTGCCCAGTACAACGCCATTACGCGGATGCAGATGAAAAACTCGCTGACGCTGTCTGCCGATGAGGTACAGACCCGGATTGATAGCGGCGCACCGTATGTGATCCGCCTGAAAACGCCGCGCAAAGAAGAAGTACGGCTTAATGACCTGATCCGTGGCTGGGTAAATGTCCATTCGTCGGCGATTGACGATAAAGTACTCCTCAAGTCAGACGGGTTACCGACCTATCACCTGGCCAACGTAGTAGACGATCACCTGATGGGCATTACCCACGTGATCCGGGGCGAAGAGTGGCTGCCGTCGGCACCGCTGCACGTCCTGCTGTACCGTTATCTGGGCTGGGAAGATACCATGCCGCGTTTTGCGCACCTGCCGCTATTGCTGAAGCCGGAAGGTAACGGTAAGCTGAGTAAGCGGGATGCCGAACTGGGTGGTTTCCCGGTATTCCCGCTTCAGTGGCAGGATCCGTTTACGGGGAATGTCGCCCGTGGTTTCCGCGAAGATGGGTATCTGCCGGAAGCGCTGGTGAACTTCCTGGCGTTTCTGGGCTGGAACCCCGGCACAGAGCAGGAGCTGTTTACGATGGATGAGCTGATCGAGGCATTTGATATTGAGCAGATTCATAAGGCAGGTGCCCGCTTCGATATTGTGAAAGCTACCTGGTTTAATCACCAATACCTGCGCCAGCAGCCAAATGCCGGGCTGGCACCCGCTGTGATCCGGCAGGCAGAGGCCGCCGGTCTGACGTGCTCAACCGAAAAAGCGGAAAAAATAGCCGGTTTGCTGAAAGAGCGCGTCAACTTTGCTCATGAACTGTTCACGGAAGGACAAACGCTTTTCTACACGCCCGACAGCTACGAT
Source organism: Arsenicibacter sp. R0_47 (assembly GCF_057652235.1). Taxonomy (NCBI): domain Bacteria; kingdom Pseudomonadati; phylum Bacteroidota; class Cytophagia; order Cytophagales; family Spirosomataceae; genus Arsenicibacter; species Arsenicibacter sp. R0_47. Next base: position 49,422 of record NZ_JBYFCJ010000019.1, read on the forward strand.
CAGGCGGTAGCAACGGCCAAATGGAACGACGATGCCCGTAAGGCAGTGACCGTTTTCCGTGAGGCACTGCTGTCGTTCGACGGCGCGTTCGAGGCCGATGCCATTAAGCATACCTTGTCGGATACGCTGCAACAGGCAGGTATTAAGCAGGGCAAAGTAATGCAGGCCATGCGGCTGGCCCTGACCGGCGTTGGTGCCGGTCCTGACCTGATGATGACCATGGAAATCATCGGCCGCGATGAGGTGCTCCACCGCCTGAGTCTGGCGCTGGAAAAACTGTAAATGATTGATGGCACCACAAAGGCACTAAGAACGAAAGGAGCACAAAGATTTAACTAACGTACACTTATCTAAACCTTTGTGCTCCTTTTTGTCTTCACGTCTTTGTGGTAGTTTACATATTGGTTTAGCCGCCTTCACGACTTTGTGGTAACGTTCAAACAATAAAAGTTATGGCTAAGAAGAAACCTAATTCCGACAATCCGCAGGGTGACAAACCACGGGTTCATAAAGACCTGGAAGGTTTTGATATTCAGATCAATTCTTTCGGGGAAATCGTGACGAGCTTTGAAATCGACAAGATCAATCAGTTTCTCAACAAAACGGTTGACGACAAAAAACTACGCCACCGCAAAGATCTGGACGAACTGAAAGGCGAACGCAGCGGCGACGAGTTCGATGACGAAGAGGAAAAAGAGGATGACGACCGCCTTGATCTGAGTGCTGATCTGGATGAAGACGACGAGCGTTTCTAACGGTTAGTTTACCGGATGATGCCGTAAAACAGCCGCTCTTCTGCCGGAAACGGCGGTCTGTCCCGATCAGTTGTTCCGCTAACGCGAAAGTGCTTTACATTTGCAGCCTGTTTCTGTAAGTTCATACTAAACGTTTAATCTGCATGTATTCTCACGAAATCGATTACCGCATTATAGGCGAAGACATTCAAATTGTCGAGATCGAACTGGATCCGAATGAAACCGTTATCGCCGAGGCCGGCGCCATGTTGTACATGGAAGACGGCATCACGTTTGAAACCAAAATGGGCGACGGCTCACAGCCTGATCAGGGCTTTATGGGCAAACTCTTCCAGGCCGGGTCGCGCCTGCTGACCGGTGAGTCGCTGTTCATGACGCACTTCACCAACCGTGGTGTCGGGAAGCGGAAAGTTGCCTTTTCGGCACCATATCCGGGTACGGTCATGCCGATCAACCTGGCTAATATTTATGGTAATCAGCTGATTGTTCAGAAGGATGCCTTTTTGTGCGCGGCTATGGGTACGCGTCTGAACGTTCATTTCAACCAGCGGATTGGTACGGGCCTGTTTGGCGGCGAAGGATTTATCCTGCAAAAACTCCAGGGCGATGGTCTGGCCTTTATTCATGCAGGGGGCGTGGTCATTGAGCGGCAACTGAACAATGAAACCTTACGGGTTGATACCGGTTGTGTCGTTGGGTTTGAACCACAGATCAGCTTTGACATTCAGCGGGCCGGTGGTCTGCGTAGTATGGTATTCGGTGGTGAAGGAATGTTCCTGGCAACGTTGCGGGGTACGGGCCGCGTCTGGATTCAGTCCATGCCGATTTCGAAACTGGTTGAACGGCTGTCGCCGGGCGGCGGGCAGGCGCGCAAGGAAGGCGGCTCTGTGCTGGGCGGCCTGGGCAGCCTGTTTGAAGACTAGGGTAAACTTCCGGTCGCTTTGTGAACTTTCATCCGGTAATCTGACTTATTGCTAATAACGCCTTGTTTAGTAAGGGAGTATATGGAAGTAATTTGTGTAAATGATAGTTTTCCGGCCCCGGTGCTGGCCTTTTATGCCGAGTTCGGGGTGCAGACGCCTAAGAAAGAAAAAATGTACAGCGTACGGCTGGTAAAACGCCACACCAACGGCGAAACCGGTGTACTGCTGAACGAAATTCAGAATCCCGATGTGCCGGTGAAACATCCGGTGCTGGGCGAAGTCTGGTTTGAACCGACATTTAACATCAACCGGTTTACGACGCTGATGGGTGAGCCTGTCCGGCAGGAAGAGCTCGAACTGACTAATTCATAAGTCGCTGAAGACATGGCGTTGCTGATTGTTTGCTGCCCGGACGGGTGGCTGTCGGTCAGCAACGTTTTTTTATACAAGAAACGGCCTCTGCAATTCGTTTCTAATCACCGGATCATCAACCGGTGTTAACCACCTATTCTGTTTCCGTGATCAAATACGTTCTGTTTGTGAGTCTGCTGGCCATGGCGGCCTGTGGCGGCCAAAAAAGCGTTGACTTTGTGCCCAAGCCTAAAGGGTATCCCCGCATTGATCTGCCGGGCCACGCCTATCAGCCTCTGGAGCCTACTCACCCGTATCAGTTTGAGTACTCAAAATATGCGCGTATCCTGCCGGATACGTTTGCCAGAGCAGAGCCGCACTGGATTTTCGTAAATTATCCGAAGTTTAACGCCAGCATCCAGCTGACCTATAAGCCCGTACTGAACGATCCTGCCCGGCTGAAAGGGATGCTGGAAGACTCTTATAAGCTGGCCGGGAAGCATAAAATCAAAGCGTATTCAATTCAGGAGAAGGTGACACGGCTGCCGTCGGGTATCTGGGCAAATGTGATTGAACTGCGGGGGGAAGTGCCGAGTCAGATGCAGTTTATTACGACCGATACCACGACAAACTTTCTGCGCGGAGCGCTGTATTTCAATACCGCCACTGACAACGATTCACTTCAGCCGGTAATTGATTACATCAAAAAAGATATGCTGCACATGCTGCAGACGCTGAAATGGCGTAAATAAATGAAGGGCAACTGCCAGGAAGTTCTGAACTTCCTGGCAGTTGCCCTTCATTTATTTATGGGACACCAGCTTACCGACCCCTGCCAGTACCAAACCGGTTAACACACCAATACCGATGGCGCGGGCAACATAAAACGAGGTTGGGGCAGGCATTGATACGATGCCGTTTTCATCGGCCACAACCGGTTCTTTCACATAACGCCCGTTTTTCGACGGAATCGAACGCTTATCGAAGTTATTCACCAGCCGGCTCAGTTCAAGTTGTAAGTCAAGCCCGCGGACAGCCTGGCCGTGTCCGGTCCCAACGGCTGCCGGATGCAGATCGGCCAGCTTTTGAACGGAATGCCGGGCGGCCTCCCAGTCGATGGTAAAGTAGGCCGGCGGGCCGTGTACTTCTATTTTCTGCGTTGCCACGGCATAGGCTGAATTCTGGTTTGTCGTGACAAACGCATCGCCCGCAATAAGGGTCCGGTCACTGTCGCGGAACAGAGAAACGTGGCCTGGTGCGTGGCCAGGTGTATGGAGAAAGCGCCAGCCGGGCAGTTCGCGGATTGTACCGCTATCCGGAACCGGCCGTAGGTTCGTATTGATATCAATTGGCTTCGTCGGAAAAATCCAGGACATATAGGCCATCAGGCCCCCGCCAATGCCCGGATCTGGTGGCGGGTAGCCTGCCTTACCGGTCAGGTACGGGTGTTCGAGCCGGTGCGCATACACCGGTACCTGCCAGTTCTCCAGTAAGTTTTCAAGTGAACCAACGTGGTCGCCGTGGCCGTGTGTCAGTACGATGGCACGGGGCGGATTATCGTCGCCAAACAAGGATTCGGCTTTCTGCCGGATGTCATCGGCATAGCCGGGCAGCCCGGCATCGACGAGTACCCACGGATTTCCCTGACCAGGATGGCCGATGAAAAATACGTTGACGAAAGCCGTTTTTATACCGCGTACATCGTCCGTGACGTCGTAGGCGGTAAGCGGTTGAGTTGTGGTTAAAGCTTCCATAAAAATCGAGTAATTATGTAGGCTTAACCGGCTTGTATTCGAAAGGTTTAGAAAGTACTACTTTAGGCAAGAGGGTTTATTAAACTATTTACCACATCAGTCACATAGGTACACAGAGGGCGGAACTCTATATTTTTCTATATGGCTGATGTGGTAAAGTAAAGTCAGCGTATTAGATGTTAAGCGCGCTCTTCCCAGACCTGCGCCACATTCACGATGACTTCAACGGCCTTGTACATGTCCTGTACCGAAACCCACTCCTGGCGCGAGTGAAAAGCGTGTTCACCGGCAAAAATGTTCGGGCAGGGAAGGCCCATGAACGAAAGCCGTGAACCATCGGTGCCGCCCCGGATACTACGCGGTTCGGCCAGTAAACCCGCCCGCCGGATGCCTTCCAGGGCATTGTCGACTACGGCCGGATGTTGGTCCAGTACCTCTTTCATGTTGCGGTACTGCTCAAACACCTGAATGGTTGCCGTCGAATTCGGGTAATACTGTTGTAGTATCCGGTTGGTCAGATCTTCGAGGTAATGCTCTTTTTCGAGTAAACCTGCCACGGTAAAATCGCGGATGATAAACTCCAGCACCGCCTTATCCTGATTGCCCTCCATGCGTGTCGGGTGCACAAACCCTTCCTTGCCTTCGGTGGTTTCCGGTGAGAGGCTGTCTTTGGGCAGTGCCGCCAGAATATCAGCGGCAATCTTCAGCGCGTTTTCGAGCTTCCCTTTCGCAAATCCCGGGTGCGTACTGACACCCTGAATGGCGATTTTTACGGCGTCGGCCGAGAAGGTTTCATCCTCCAGCGCCCCCAGCGACTCCCCGTCGATGGTATAACCGAAATCGGCGCCCAGCCGCTGCAAATCCACTTTTTCGGTGCCACGGCCCACTTCTTCGTCGGGGGTAAACAGGATCCGAATCTGACCGTGTTTTACCTCCGGATGCGTCAGCAGGTAATGGGCAGCATCCATAATTTCAGCCACGCCCGCCTTGTTGTCGGCTCCGAGGAGGGTTGTGCCGCTGGCGGTAATGATGTCATTGCCAATCTGATTGCTCAGGTCGGGGTGATCGGCCAGCCGGATTACCTGAGGCGGATCGGCCGGTGTTTCGCGGTCGGGCAGTACAATATCACTGCCGTCGTAGTTATAATGAATAACCGGCTTCACCCCGGCTCCGGTTACGTCCGGTGAGGTATCTACGTGTGAGCAGAAGCAGATAACCGGCACGCCGGGCTTAGCGGTATTCGCCGGAATGGTAGCATACACATACCCGAACTCGTCTGATTCTGCATCGGTAATGCCCATGCCCAGCAGTTCCTGTACCAGCAAGCGGCTCAGGTCTTTCTGTTTTTCGGTCGACGGATTGGTTGCCGACTGCGGGTCCGACTGGGTGTCGATCTGTACGTAGCGTAAAAAACGGTCAACGACGGTGAACGAATAGGCTTTCATAAGCGGGGAAGGTTACCGGTTAGCTTACAAGCGAAACCAGATCGGCCGGTGAATAGTTGACGTTTTTCAACGTTTTCTGATCGGCTGTCCGGTAGACAAGGTATTTGCCGTCGGACTCAATGTAGTGGCATTCGACGCCTTTAGCCTGATAATGTGCCACGGTGGCCTCTGCTTCTTCCACTGTATGACAGGCTTTGCTGAGGTTCGACCGCTGTACTTCGTCGAACAGCGTTTTGAATTTTTCGCCCAGACCAAACTCAAGGATGGCACCGGCCAGTACGTATTGCAGATCGCAGAGTGCGTCGGCTACTTCAACAATATCGTTTTGGGCAATGGCTGTTTCGAGTTCTTTTAATTCTTCGGCTAACAACGCGACCCGCAACTGGCAACGGTTTTCGGCCGGAATTTGAGGGGTTTCCAGAATCGGATGATGAAAGGTACGGTGAAATTCCGCAACGTCGTTTAAGGCGTCTGGTGACTGCATAACGGGACTATGATTCGGACTGTGATTAGTATGATTCAATGATTAAGTGATTAAAAGATGCTGCTGATTCGGACTATGATTGGTATGATTTAATGATTAAGTGATTAAAAGATGCTGCTGATTCGGACTGTGATTAGTATGATTCAATGATTAAGTGATTAAAAGATGCTGCTGATTCGGACTGTGATTGGTATGATTTAATGATTACGCTGATTTTGGCTCAATGATTACGCTGAATCAGGGTAATGGTTTAAATTTATTGTTGCTTACCCGCTTAAACTGGAGACTTCGGCTGCCAAAATTAATGAGCAGGCCGATTTCCAAGTTGTAGGCTTCGAGGTAATTTATGGCCTGAGCGAGATGAACGTCTTCCAGCTGGATAACGGCCTTGAGCTCAACAGCCAGTATGTCTTCAATTAAAAAATCAACGCGCCGTCTGCCGATCAACTGTTGCCGGTAGTAAACGGGCATGATAAACTCGCGTTTATGGGCAATACCAGCCAGACTGAGCTCGATAGATAAGGCTCTTTGGTAAATTACTTCCTGAAAGCCATTTCCGATCTGTTTGTGTACCTCCATGGCGCATCCGATAATCCGGCCAGTCAATTCAGAGTGTTTATACTGGTGGTCAATCATCGTCTCAAATAAGTTGGGTGAGTTAATACGCTGACGTCTGTTCATCAGCGCAGAACCATATTTAGACGATACAACCCTGGTCAGGTAGCTGTGTATTTTATAATTAAATGAGCTTACTGATTAAAATACGATCCTGTCGCTCCTTCAATCAAACAACTCACATAGTCAGAAATCCTGCCACTCATTCACTCATAAAAATCATAGGTCAGAAGTTACTCTTGAAGAGTTTAATGGCAATAGCGAGGAGGATGATGCCGAAAATTTTCCGGAGCACATCCAGTCCGCCGGGGCCAATGCGTGTTTCGAGCCACTCCGAGGCCCGCAGCACTAAATAGATCAGGGCCAGATTGATCAGAATGCCGCCAATGATATTGATGGTCTGATATTCAGCTTTGAGCGAGAGCAGGGTTGTCAGCGTACCGGCACCGGCAATGAGCGGAAAGGCAATCGGTACAATATGGGTCGCGCCGCCTGTTGAGACTTCAGCCTTAAAAATAGTCCTCCCCAGAATCATCTCCAGCCCGATCAGGAAAATGATCAGTGCACCCGCCACGGCAAAGGACGATACATCGACGCCGAAGAGTTTCAGGATGCTTTCGCCCAGAAACAGAAACAGCAGCATCAGCAGACCCGATGCCAATGTGGCTTTCTCCGACTGAATGCGTCCGACCTTCTGGCGCAGGTCAATAATGACCGGCAGCGAGCCGACAATATCAATTACCGAAAACAGAATGAGCGTTACCGAGATGATTTCTTTAAAGTTGAGTTCCATAGGTTGATGACATGATAAGAAGCGGCAAAGATCGTCACATTACGCGCGGAAACCGTATTCCTGACGTAAAAAGTCTTTTAATTTCCCCGTTTCCTCATCGGTAATGGCCGGAAAATTGGCAATCCGGAATGTATTCTCCTTCCAGTCGCCGTAGCCGCTGCCGAGTATCAGGCCGGCTTGTTTAGCCTTCGTTTTCACGGCTTTAATGTCGGCGCTGTCACCTGTTATGGCAATGACCGTGTCCGACCGTACAGAGCCGTTGGAGTCGTCGGCACCAATCAGCGGCCGGAACGGTGAGCCGGCCATTTCCTGCTCAAAGAAGGTGTACCAACCGGCGGCCCGTTGCCGGATCAGCTGATCGGTTACGGCAATGTCCGGGATTTGCTGCAACACCCGCATGAGCAGGTAAATACCCAGCCCGTTGGGCGTGTAAGGTGTCTGAAACCTGCGGAAATTGTCGTGTATGAACAGCAGGCTGTTGTAATGCGCCTGCTCACCAATACGTTCGGCCTGTTCGAGCGCCTGCGGAGAATAGACCAGTACCGCCAACCCCGCCGGCAAGCCGAAGCACTTTTGTACCGAGGCAAACCAGACGTCGGCCAGCGTCCAGTCGAACTGAAGCCCCGCCATCGATGAAACGGCATCAACGGCAATCAGGCCGCTGAACTCCTGCCGGAATCTCCTCATCATCGGCATGGGAACCTGCGTGCCGTTGGAGGTTTCATTCTGCACCAGGCACAACACATCGGCTTCGCTGATGTTGTAGGGTGGTTTAAGGCGATGCGCATACTGGCGCCACTTCTCGCCGAACGCCCCGTTGGTGGCATGCAGGCTGGTTTCGGCTGTCAGCGATTGGGCGACTATTTCCCAGCACTCGGTTGCCGAAGAAGTAAAGGCAATGTGGTAATCTGCCGGTATGCCCAGCTTTTCCCGCAGGAGCCGCATCGTTTCGGCTACGACCTCCATAAACTCCGGACTGCGGTGGTTCTGGCTGACAATACCGTTGCGCAGGGCTTCGGCGGCATAATCAGCGACCTGCGGATAGATTTTCGACGGGCCGGGATAAAACGTAATCATAGGCTGAGCAAATAACGGACGGCCATCTCGTAACCCATCAGCCCCAGACCCACCACAACGCCTTTGCATTTAGCCGACAGGTAGCTGTGGTGACGGAATGCCTCACGGGCATGTACATTGGAAATATGCACCTCAACGGCAGGAGCCGTCACGGCCGATAATGCATCCGCAATGGCAACAGACGTATGGGTATAGGCGCCGGCATTGATCACGATACCGTCGATAGAAAAGCCCAGTTCGTGAATTTTATCGATCAGCTCGCCTTCGTGATTTGACTGAAAATAGTGAATTTGCACGTCGGGAAACTGTTGTTCCAGCGTTTCAAGATAGTCGACAAACGTGCGGCTGCCGTAAATATGGGGCTCCCGTTTGCCTAACAGGTTGAGGTTGGGGCCGTTTAGTACCAGAATCTTTTTCATGCGTAATAAAGGAGTATGTGGCAAAGTTATATAAACGCATTCAAGAACTACCTGACCCTCGAGCGTTCGTTGTCAGAAAACTCCGTGGAGGCCTACCTGCACGATGTGGCGAAGTTGTGGCAGTATCTGGAACTGATGGGGCAGGAGTTGGGCCATGACGTACCGTCGCCGTTTCAGGTGACGGAAAAACACCTGATGAATTTCCTGAAATACCTGGCCGAAATGGGGTTGTCGGCCCATAGTCAGGCGCGGATTCTGTCGGGGCTAAAGGCATTTTACAAATATTTATTGCTGGAAAACCTGATTCAGCACGATCCGACGCAGCTGGTCGAAGCCCCGAAACTGGGCCGTAAACTGCCGGATACGCTCAGTTTTCCGGAAATTGAAGCGATGCTGGCGGCCATTGACCTGTCGACGCCGGGCGGCACACGCGACCGGGCAATACTTGAAACACTGTACAGTTCGGGCCTGCGGGTGTCAGAGTTGCTGGATCTCCGGCTGACCAACTGCCACTTTGATGTGGGGTTTATCCGGGTATTCGGGAAGGGGAGTAAGGTGCGGCTGGTGCCGATCGGGAAAGACGCCATTCATTATACGAGTCTGTACATTGAGCACGTCCGGCGCGGACTGGATATACAGAAAGGGGCTGAAGATCTGGTGTTTCTGAATCTGCGTGGTAGTAGTTTGTCGCGGGTGTCTGTCTTCAAAACCATACAGCGGCTGGCACTGGAGGCCGGTATTCAGAAAGCGATCAGCCCGCATACGTTCCGGCATTCGTTTGCAACGCATCTGATTGAGGGTGGGGCCGATTTACGGGCCGTGCAGCAGATGCTGGGCCATGAGTCCATCACAACGACCGAGATTTATACCCACCTTGACCGTGATTACCTGAAACAGACACTGATTGATTACCACCCGAGAAGCCGGCGGTAAGGGCACAAAAAAATCCCCGTTATGATGAAAACGGGGATTCTGTTGGCTCTGTTTTAACCCTAGTCAAATACACTATTTTATCTGTCTGTACCTGAAAGTAAATCTAGCGATAATCATGCCAATATCCTAGTTATCCGCTGAAGTTTTATCACCAATAAAACCCTGAGTACTATTTTTAAATAATAAGTTAAAAGAAGTCAAACTTCCGTATATACGAGTGATGTATTGCTGAATATTTATTTTGGCTTCATCGTCCAGTTCACTGGCATTGACGCGCTGTTCGAGTACACGCAGCCGGTCGCGGATCATAACAATTTTGTGGAAGAAGGTATCAATCGGAATTTCTTTGGCAGCCAGATCATTACGTCCCGGTTTCAGGATCAGTTTACCGCCTTTCCACTTGTCGCCGAGCGGGATGATTTCCGTCTGGTCAACCCATTTCTGTAGAATCCGTGACAAAGACTGCTCCACATCGAAGAGGCTGACCAGATCGCTTTCCGGTTCAAGCTGCTCAATAATGTCGAGCGGCGTATCGAACTTAATGACTTTGACGCCGTGGTCTACAAAGGTGATGATATAGCCGGTTGATTTAAGATTGATAATAACGCCTACACCAAATTCGCTGTGCCGGATGCGGGAGCCAATACCCAATAATAGCTGCATAGTACGGAAATCTGTTTTTAAGGCCTTAACAGGCAAACCATGTGCCAAGATACCTGAATTGGCCGGTAAATATCAGGCCTTCACCAGCCGGCAAACGAATGCACCCTTGGGTGTGGTAACCGTAGTTTCATCAACCAGCTGAAAACCAGCCATGATTTCTGCCCAATACGTATCGCTGTGCTTATGTTGATTAATGGTAATCAGCAATAAACCATCCGGTTTGAGATACTGCGTATACCGCTGCAGGGTTTTCAGGATGTGGCTGCTGTAATAAATTGACTCACTGAAAACGATCAGATCAAATGTTCCTTCAGGTGTATAGCGGTCCATATCCGCGACCAGATAAGTGCATTTCGGGTCGGCGGCGGCACGGGCAGCCTCAATAGCGCGGTCTGAAATATCAAGTCCGACAAAGCGACCATAGTTCTGTTGCTGGAGGCGTTGTTGCAACAGGCCTTCTCCGCACCCGATTTCAAGAATAGCAGGTTGGTCCGGTTTTAGAAATTTGATATACCCGACTACCACGCTGAAACGTCCCAGTTCATCGAGCGCTTTCAGCCCATGCCACAGGCCTTTGTCGTATTGGTAGTTCCAGCGGTCGCGGTTAATCCGGAGCACTTTTCGTTTGATAAGGGAAAGGAGAGAACTCATGACGCCTTCGTTTATGTGCCAAAGAAACGTGTTTTTCCTTAACTTGCCTATTTCAACAAACAACCCGTATGTCAAATCAATTGACCAGTCAGAAGCATTTGTTTGCACTTCCCGCCGACGTTCATTATATCAACTGCGCTACCCGCGGACCTTTCAGCCAGACCGTCGCCATGGCCGGTCATGAAGCCATTGACAGGCAAATGAACCCGTTTGGCCTGCCGCCGGATGCGTTTTTTTCGGGAGCCGTCAAGGTACGGGAACTGTTCTCGCAGCTCATCAATGCAGGCGATCCGGACCGGATCGCGGTCATATCGTCAGTGTCGTATGGGATGGCTATTGTCGCCCGCAATCTTCACCGGAAGCCGGGTATCAGGGCAGGGCAGCACATTCTGCAGATTGATGCCGAATTTCCGAGCGATGTCTATGCCTGGGACCGGGTGACGACCGAACTGGGTCTGACTATCAAAACAGTTACGATGCCGCATGTACCTGAGGGTGAGTCGGTCAGCGCCCGCTGGAATGAAGCGATGCTGGCAGCCATCGGGCCCGATACCGCCATGGTTGTTGTGCCGCATGTACACTGGATGTACGGCAATCGGTTTGATCTGGAAGCGATTGGCGAACGGGCGCGGTCGGTCGGGGCGTGGCTGGTCGTTGATGGTACACAATCGGTCGGGGCCTTGCCGTTTGATGTGGCTGCGATTCAGCCGGATGCCCTGGTGTGTGCGGCCTATAAATGGATGATGGGCCCGTATTCAACCGGTCTGGCTTATTTTGGTGAAGCCTTTGACGGAGGGGTGCCGGTGGAAGAGTCATGGATGAACCGGCTTGACAGTAATCAGTTTCACCGCCTGACCGACTACCAGCCGGCTTACCGGGAGAAGGCATACCGCTACAACATGGGTGAACACTCGCATTTTACGCACATGCCGATGCTGGAAATTGCGCTCACCCAACTGATACACTGGCAGCCGGAACGCATTCAGACGTACTGTGCCGGCTTACTGGACAATTACCTGCCTGAACTCACAGCGCTGGGCTGTCGTATCGAACCGGCATCCGGCCGGGGGAATCACCTAGTTGGCGTCTGGCTCCCTGAAACAGCTGATCCGATGGCGGTACAGCAGGTTTTACAGCAAAACCGGGTGTCTGTCTCGGCGCGTGGCCGTGCGCTGCGGGTTGCTCCGAATGTATATAATGAACCTGCGGACATGGCGGCCCTGACCGAAGCGCTTTCCGGATGCCTTTTTTAGTTGATGGTTGTTTCTGGTTGTTCTGATGGTTGCTGGTTGTTCTGGTGTTTACTGGTTGTTGCTGGTGGTTCTGGTGGTTGCTGGTTGTTGCTGGGTTCTGAAGTGTAGTGGTGGCATGACAACTCAGAACTACCAGAACTATCAGTAACGATTAAAACGTTGGTTAACGCAATAACTCAGAACCATCAGCAACAACCAGCAACGATTAAAACGTTGATTAACACAATAACCCGGAACTATCAGTAACTAAAAAAGTTAGATCGAATACAGTTCGAGCGGCAGGCCGTCGGGGTCAGCGAAAAAGGTGAAGCGTTTACCGGTGAGCTCATCGATACGGATCGGCTCAAGCTCAACGCCTTTGGCTTGCAGGTCGGCTACGGCTTCGTCAAGATCGTTAACCGAAAAGGCTAAGTGGCGCAGACCGGCAGCTTCCGGCCGAGACGGACGTTTGGGCGGATCAGGAAACGAAAAAAGCTCAATCTGATACAGCCCGTTCACCGCCAGATCAAGTTTGTAGGACTGACGTTCGGCGCGGTATACCTCCTGAATGATGGTCAGGCCGAGGATTTCGGTGTAAAACTGTTTTGCCCGCTGGTAGTCTGAGCTGATGATGGCAATGTGGTGTACGGCGTTTAGCAGGGCCATGCGTCAAAAATTAGTTCGTTTTAACGGTATCAAGACCGGTTGTGTCAATTGCAGTACCGTCAATAACGGCATTGGTGTCCCTGATGGCCCCGCCTGGCAAGGCCCGTTCAAGTTGCTTGCGCTTATTCCAGGGAGCGGTCGTCCGGCGCGCCATATCGATGGTAATCAGGATAACAACCAGTAAAAAAGCAAGAAAGACAATTATAAAAATGCGTTTGTTACGGTTCATTGCGGTAACTGTTTGGGAGCAATGTAATAACTCAGGTGTCCGGTCCGGCCCGATACTTCGGCCCAGTTCAGGTCATCAAAAGTAATAGCTGCAACCGAACCTTTACTCATTGAACCCACATCCTGATGGGTTAAAAATTCAGAAAAGTAAGAAACGTCGGGATTATGGCCTACAATCATGACCGAACTACAGGTTTCCGGCTGTTCGTTGACTTCAGCCAGATAGGCTCTCGGGCCTCCGTCAAACAGTCGTTCATTGTAAACAATGCGGTCTGTCTCATAGCCCAGCTGTTCGGCAATCACCTTTGCCGTGTCGCGTGCGCGGTTAGCAGTGCTGCTGATGATGACATCAGGGGCAACGCCGTTACGTTTCAGGTGAGCACCCATCCTTGCCGCAGCCATAATTCCTTCGGGTACTAAATCACGATCATGGTCCTGTTGAAAAATGGCACGGTCTTCGGCTTTAGCGTGGCGGACAATGTACAGGGTTCGGCGCATGGGGTATGTTGGTTAATGAAGATAGTTGATACTGATTCTGGTCCCTAAAGATGTGAAATATGTACTGTTTAACCTTTATGACTCAGATTTTTAGTTAGCTATATACGTTGAAATACCGGAAAAAACACCCGTTTTGTTTAGCGAACACTTAACAAAACCCCTCTGCGGTAGCCCTACAGACGGGCTAGCAGAGGGGGTAAGTTATTAACTGTAAGACGGTTTGTCAATATCCGGTTTATTCAGATTGCGGTTGGGGTGCTTCATTGGTAAATCAGCTGCCGGATTATCCCCATCCATGTATTTCTCTTCAAATTCGTCGGGCTCCGGTTCCGGAACGTCATCCATCTGAGCCGCCGGGCCATTTATCCCCTCTGCCGACCGATCACTCATGCCCTTGGGCGAAATGGCTTGTTTCGCCCTGATTTCGTCTTCATTTGGTTTGTTCTCCATAACGATAACTGGTTTCTGAAAAAACTATGCCCATCCTGAATTGTTCAGCGTGAAACGTGGCTTTTCCGCCGCCTTGCTGCCAGATGTAACCGCATCAGGTTAGAATGCCGTGAGGATTTGAACAATTTTACATCTTACTTTGTAGCACATATAGACAGCCACTGCTGTCTGCGGTTGTTATTGTTGATAAACTATTGCTACCAGATGCATATCGGATTTATTGGCCTGGGCAAAATGGGGTATAACCTCGTTGTGAACCTGTTACGGCACAAACACACAGTTGTCGGCTACGACATTAACGAAGAACTGGTTAATGGCATCAAAGCTGAAGGCGCCGGAGGCGTTACTACTCTCGAAGCACTTTATGAGGCATTGCCAGAGCCGCGTGTATTGTGGCTGATGATTCCGGCAGGGCCGCTGGTTGATACGGTTATCAATCAACTGCTTGCCTTTCTGCATCCGGGCGATACGCTGATCGACGGCGGAAATTCGCATTACCAGGATTCAGTTCGCCGCCATCAGTTTCTGAAGGAGCGCGGTATTGGCTATGTAGATTGTGGTACTTCGGGCGGTATGTCGGGCGCACTGAACGGTGCCTGTACAATGTACGGCGGAGATCCGGAAGTTGTTGAGCCGCTGCACCAGGTATTTAAGGATATTTCGGTAGAAAACGGCTCCCTGTATACCGGTCCGGCCGGGAGCGGCCACTTTACCAAGATGGTGCACAACGGGATCGAGTATGGCATGATGCAGTCGATTGCAGAAGGCTTTGAAGTTCTGGAAAAAAGTCAGTTCCCGTTTGATTACGAAGCCGTTGCCCGTTTGTGGAACAATGGCTCGGTAATCCGCAGCTGGCTGATGGAACTGACTGAAAATGCGTTCCGGAAGGATGCAAAACTGGATGAAATCAAAGGCCGCATGCATTCGTCGGGTGAAGGAAAATGGACCCTTGAAACGGCCCTTGACCTGGGCGTACCGACACCGGTAATTGCGCTTTCACTCCTGATGCGCTACCGGTCATTACAGGATGATACCTTCACCGGCAAAGTGGTTGCTGCCCTGCGCAATGAGTTCGGCGGACACGCGGTAGAGAAGAAATAAAACTACAGATTAGCTGTTAAGGCCCCTGGCGAACAAAGAAGCTGACAACGCTGCTCTGTTTGCCAGGGGCCTTAATTTGTTTACACCACGCCCCGTATTTCATCTAGCAGGGCATCCAGATCGCCGGTCGTGGTAAGCGGGTTCATGATCGAAATCCGCAGATAAAGATTGCCGTTCAGAGTTGTCTGGACGATGTAAAAACGACCTTCTTCCAACAGGCGTTGCCGGATACGGCTGTTCAGTTCATTTCCTTCAACCTCACCGTTTTGCGGCTGATAGCGGAAACAGACGATGTTGCTTTCGGGCCGGAGTGCGAGCGTAAAGTCAGGCGCTTTCGTTACTGCGTCAGCAAAGTAGGCTGCCAGCGCATGCAGACGCTCTATGTTTTCGGCCAGTATCTGTTCGCCGTACGTTTTCAGAACGGCATAAATCTTGACGCTCATCATCAGCTTCGTACATTCAAACGTACGCTTGCCGGAATTAAACCAGTCTGTCGATTGCTGATCGGCCCACAGGTATTGTGCCTGCTGATGGAAAGTTTTAAACGCGTCGTCGTTCCGGCGGAAGATCACCGATGTGGCCAGGGCAGGTACCATCAGCATCTTGTGCCAGTCGACCACGACCGAGTCAGCGCGTTCGATCCCGCTGACCAGATGCCGGTAGGTATCCGAGAACACAACGGCCCCGCCGTGGGCCCCGTCGGCGTGAAGCCATAACCGGTGTTGTTCGCAGAAATCAGCAATGGCCGGAAGGGAGTCATAGGCACCGGTAGAGGTAGAGCAAACGCTCGCGACAACTGCAAACACCCTGAAACCGCGCGCCCGTGCCTGCTCCAGATACGCCTCCAGAAGTTCTGCACGCAGCTGAAACCGGTTATTGACCGGAATTTTAATGATACCGTCAGCGCCGAGCCCCATGATACGGGCAGCACGATCGACGCAGTAGTGTGCTTCTTCAGACACCATAACCGCCAGTTTTTCCTGCGTCCCATCCTGCCATACGTCGGGGGCCTGAACGGCGCGGGCGGCCAGCAGGGCCGTGAGGGTTGCCAGCGTACCGCCTGATGTCAGCAGGCCGGATGACGTCTGAGGATCGAAGCCGATGCGTTGGGCCAGTAATTCAGAAACGATGCGTTCCAGCGGATTGGAGACGAGGCCCATTTCGTAGACGGCCATACCGTTATTAAGCAAACCCGACAACAGGCCGGCCAGGGCGGCAACCGGCAGCGGCGGCGAGACCTGATGCCCCATGTACTGCGGGTGATGCAGGTGGGTTGACCGCTTGATGACGTCTTCAAAAAAAGCGTTCAGGTCGCCGGTTCCGGCTGCAAAATCGGCTTGCCAGTATTGGTAACTGTCGTCAGGCGACTGATACGGGATGACTGTCTGAGTGCTCTGGTCCTGAGTGGATTGCAGGTAATCCGCCAGCTGATCAACAAGCGTGTGGGCTTGCCGGCGGAAGGTCTCTGCGGAGTAGGCATTGCTTAGAAGATCCATAGGTTGTTGTACGATCCGGTTATCAGAATAAAAGTAGTATCCTGTACCTCTTGCTCAAAACAATACCGGGAAAGTAGCGGATAATCTGTTGTTTTGTGGTAAAGCTACCCTTATTATTTTATCAGTTTACTAAACCACTTTATGCGGAAATTACTACTACCTCTTTTGGTATATGTGTTGGGTCTGACTGCACAGGCGCAATCCTTTTTGCCATCAATTGATCGTTTTTCGGGCAGTAAGCCGGGGTATCTGATCACCAAAGCGGGTGAGCGGATTGATTTTACACTGGATGATCTGGACCGTAAAAAGGGGCTGATTATCCGGGTTGAGGGCAAAACGACCGATGGCAAAAAGTTTAAATACGAAGCCGCTGAGATTCAGGAGCTGGGATTGAACCCGTCTGATTATGCAAAATTCAGTTCGGTGATGAACAGCACAAGTTCGGTTGTGAAAGCCCAGAAAACGAAAGTTAATGAGTCAACGCGGAATCTGGTTATTTTCTCGCAGGAGCATCTGGATGATCAGGACCGCGATGTACTGGTCCAACTGCTGAACCCCGGCTTTGATTCACGCATAAAAGTCTTTGATGACCCTTTTGCTACCCAAACAACCGGAGTAGGAGTATATGGCATACAAGTTACGGGCGGAATGGATAAGTCGTTCTATGTCAAGGCAAACGGAAAAGTGTTCCGATTGAAGAAGAAAAACTACGACGACTATTTCCCGGCTTTGTTTGGCTCCTGTCCGGCGGTTATGTCGAAATACGGCAAAAACTTTGCATGGCGTGATTTCAATGAGCATGTGTTTCTGCTGGATCAGGAGTGCGGCGGCGAAATCAGTGCAAAGTAGTAAATAGGATTCTGACCGCAGGATTTGATTCGGGTGATTAAATCGATATGTTTGATAGACGGCAATGAGCGGGTGCTTATTGCCGTTTACTTTATATACACGATTGTTCAATCCTCTAAATGAGCCTGCATGAAGCAACTTGGAACGATTCACGACCCAACCTTCTCCCCGAAACCG
This sequence comes from Arsenicibacter sp. R0_47, assembly GCF_057652235.1. Lineage (NCBI taxonomy): Bacteria > Pseudomonadati > Bacteroidota > Cytophagia > Cytophagales > Spirosomataceae > Arsenicibacter > Arsenicibacter sp. R0_47. The sequence goes on from NZ_JBYFCJ010000019.1 coordinate 66,982, forward strand.
CATACTACCACTGACCGCTTTTTTCTCCGCTTTATTAAAGACGAACGTGACCTGCCCTTTGCCTACCTGATGGTGAAACTCACGTTCACGATCATTCCGCTGGCCGTTCTGCTGTTTATGCCGTTCATTACCGGCTGGGTGTGGGCACTGCTGGCAACGGGTTATCTGGTGCTGAATAATCTGGTTTTCAAAGGTCCTTATGGGTTAATGTTACATTGTAGCAGCCACCGTCCGTTGTTTAAACCGGAGTACAAGTGGATGACCTACCACCTGACCTGGATTATCAGCCCGTTTTTCGGGCAGACTCCCGAAACGTATTTCAGTCACCATATCGGTATGCACCATCCCGAAAACAACATTGATCCGGACGAGAGCAGCACGATGGCTTATCAGCGTGATAGTTTCCGGAGTTTCATGGCTTATTTTACCGATTTCTTCTTTTTTGGTATTCCGGAGCTGGTTACCTATCTGAAAAAGAAAAACCGCATACGGTTAGTTTACAGGGCGTTATTGGGTGAATTCAGCTTTCTGGCTATGGTCGCGGCGCTTTGCTTTGTTAACCTGGCAGCAACCGTTGTCGTGTTTATCGTTCCATTCCTGATTTACCGGTTTGTGGCTATGTTGGGGAATTTCACTCAGCATGCCTTTGTGGATGCCAGCGATCCGGATAACCCGTACCGCAACAGCATCACTTGCATCAATGTCAAGTACAACCATAAATGCTGGAACGATGGTTACCACATCAGCCATCATTACCGGCCGGCAATGCACTGGACGGAGCACCCGACATTTTTCCTGAAGACAATAGATAAATATGCACAGAATCAGGCTATTGTGTTCGATGGTCTGGACTTTCTGAAGGTATTCTACTACCTCATGAACAAGCGCTATGATGTACTGGTCCGGCACATGGTAAATATTAACGGAGCGTTCCGCGATGACGAAGAGGCCATTGCCGTAATGCGGGCGCGGACGCAGCGGATTGTACCGGTTGCCGTGCCAAAAAGCCTGGAACTGGCGTAAAGGGCGTAGGGCCGGCAGCGTAGGGCCGGGAGCTTAGAGCGTAGGAGGTCGTGCTCCTTGCCCTAGGCTCCCGGCCCTTTGCTATTCGCCCCTAAAGCTCTCTTTTCCGAACATTCACCTGTACGAGAGGTTGTAAAGCCATTTATAAAAACGTTATGAATCATGGCTTTAAATCTTTTGACCTATTTACGCGAACAGTTTCCGCCGACGGTTATTGATCAAATCAGCCGTCAACTGAATGAATTTCCTGAACAGACCGGTAGGGCCGTTGATGGGGCCGTGCCGACCGTATTAGGTGCGCTGGCGCAACGCGTCGGGCAGGGAGGTGTGTCGGGAGTTCTGGATTTGTTGAAAAACGGTAACTACAGCCTGCAAAGTACCCCGCCGGATATTAGTCAGGTGTCGGGCAGTACGCTGGACACACAGACAGCAGCTGGTGCCGGCAGTAATTTTATTACGCAGGTACTGGGAGACAATACACAGGCGGCGGCTGACCGGATTGCTGCCTACAGTGGCATACAGCCTTCGTCGGCGCTGGTGATCATGGATTTGATCGGGGCGTCGCTGACGGGTATTCTGGGCCGGCAGGCGCAGGAACAGGGGCTGTCGGCATTTAATCTGTCGTCGCTGATGGCGGGGCAGGTGCCTTATATTCGTGAAGGCTTGCCGGCGGGTCTGGCTTCCATAGAGTCACTGCTGGGTATTGACCGCATAAAAACCGATGACCGGTCTGTTGAGGCCGTTCAGGGCGTTGATCATTTTGAAAACACACCGGTTAATCCCAATATTCCGAAGAGTACGGAAGGAGAGCGGGTACGGGAAAACAACCGCTGGTTTCGCTGGATACTGCTTCTTGTAGGCGTATTGGTGCTCGGGCTGGCCATTCAGAAATGCCGGGAGCCGCAGGATAGCACAAGCGGGGTCTATACGGATACTACGCGACGGGCTGAACCGGATGCCGTTGAAGATACATCAGCGGCTACGAAACGCCGTGTGGAAGACGCGAACGGACAGGTTTATGACTCAACCGGATCAGGGCCGCTGGGTACGCGCGACTCATCCGACCGATAATTGAACCAACGGCCATATAAAGAATAGCATACAGTATTGGTGGATGAGGCGGTTGGTTGTATGTTTGTGGTATAACAGACCTCGACTACCATTACTGTATGTTTGTAGACGCTATTGAGCGCATAAATCAGTTCACGCGACCCCTTCATTCGATTATCCGGCTGTATGGTCACAGTGAAATTATTCCCGGCAGTGCCACCCTCTTTTTTGTCAACGACGAAGCGTGTGCCATCACCTGTAAACACGTGGCCGATCTGATCCTGACGGCCGACAGCATTTACCGGAATTTTCTGGATTTTCAGGGCGAACGCCGCCATTTGCTGAAAGACACGCACTACGGTAAGCATTTATCAAAGCTTGAGGAAAAGTATAAGCTCCGGCCGGAGAGCATGATCCGGATCCGGAACAATTTCCATAACTGTGTGGATACGTTCTCCGAGATGAAGGTAGACATGCACCCGTACGTCGATCTGGCACTGATTCGGTTTGTGGGCTATAACAAAACCCTGTATCAGTCACACGCCTATTTCCTGAAAGACAGCAGCAAAATAAAGCCGGGCCGCAGTTTATGCCGGTACGGTTATCCGTTTCCTGACTTCACTAATTTCCGGTTTAATCCGCTGATTGACGATATTGAATGGACCGCCGAAGGTCGCTCGAGTTCGCCGCCGTTTCCGATCGACGGTATTGTGACGCGGCTGATCACCGAGCCGAATATGACGGGTATTTCGGGCGTGGAAATCAGTACGCCGGGCTTGCGCGGACAGAGCGGCGGGCCGTTGTTTGATACGAACGGCGTTATTTACGGCCTGCAGAGCTCGACGCGTCACCTGCACCTGGGCTTTGATATTGAGGACCGCGAAGTACTGGTCAACGGGCGGAAGGCAAAGGTCTCGAATTACCCGTTTCTGAACGTCGGGCAATGTGTCCATGTCGACGTAATTAAGAACTTTCTAAGAGAGCGGGGGGTGAAATTCCATGAAGAATAGGTATCTTTGAGTAACAATGCCCACAAATTATGTCTCTGTTAACTGATACATCTTCCCGTCAGGCCGTATTAACAGAAGCTGCTATTGAGCTGCTTAAGCGCCTGATTGCCACGCCTTCGTTCAGCCGTGAAGAGGACCGGACGGCCCTGCTGCTCGAAGCGTTTCTGACTGAACAAAATATTCCTTTTGAGCGTAAAAAAAATAACATCTGGGCCTACAATCAGCACTTTGACCCGGCAAAACCGACTGTGCTGCTGAACTCACATCATGATACGGTGAAGCCTAACAAGTCATGGACGCTTGACCCTTTTGAGCCGGTTGTCCGTGATGGTAAACTGTTTGGTCTGGGCAGTAATGATGCGGGCGGGTGCCTGGTATCGCTGATTGCTACGTTTTGTTATTTCTATGACCGCACCGATCTGACCTACAACGTTATGCTGGCTATTTCGGCTGAGGAAGAAATCTCAGGCCGCGACGGACTGGAGCTGATTGTTGACGATTTGCCGCCGATTAGTTTCGCGATTGTAGGAGAGCCGACCGAGATGCATCTGGCTGTGGCCGAAAAAGGACTGCTGGTACTGGATTGCACTGCCCGCGGCCGGTCAGGTCATGCTGCCCGTAACGAGGGCGAAAACGCGATTTACAAAGCCATTCAGGATATTAACTGGCTGACCACATACCAGTTCTCGAAAGTATCGCCGACGCTGGGGCCGGTAAAAATGTCGGTAACGATTATCAACGCCGGAACACAGCATAATGTGGTGCCGGATGCCTGCACGTTTACCGTCGATGTACGGGTGACAGAGCAGTACACTCTCGAAGAAATCATTGCCATAATCCGCGAAAACATTGCGTCGGAGGTCAATCCGCGGTCGATCCGGCTGAAGCCGTCGAGTATTCCTGTGGAGCACCCGATCATTCAGGCAGGTATTGAGATGGGCCGTAAGCCTTATGGTTCGCCGACAACTTCTGATCAGGCCCTGCTCGATTGTCCGTCACTGAAATGTGGGCCGGGGCATTCTGAGCGGTCGCATACAGCCGATGAATTTATTTACCTCCACGAGATTGAAGAGGGGATCGGCATGTATATTCAGATGCTGGAAAAAGTCGTGTAGAGACGCAATATTTTGCGTCTCATTTTATGCATAAAATTTGCGTCTCATTTTTGTGTATTGAAGGCTGGCGCCAGTAGAGACGCAATATTTTGCGTCTTATTTTATGCATAAAATTTGCGTCTCATTTTATGCATAAGAAGCCTCATTTTATGCATAAGGCTGCCGCGTAAGGAGACGCAAAATATTGCGTCTCTACAGCAGATTTTGATTGATGTAGACTTTAACGGTATTGATGCGTGTACCGTCCATTGCGTCGATAGTGAACACAAAAGGGGCAAACTCAATGATTTCGCCGGTGGCGGGCAGGTCTTCGTTGACGGCAAGAATCAGGCCACCCAGCGTATCGTAATCGCCTTCCGGGATCGCCCAGCCGTATGTCTCATTCAGGTAATCGATTTCGTGGCGGGCACTTAAGAGCCATGTGTGTTCGTCCAGCTGCCGCTCTACCCAGTCTTCATTGCTGTCGAACTCATCTTGAATTTCCCCGAATATCTGCTCCACAATATCTTCGACGGTAATGATACCGGCCGTACCGCCGAACTCATCGACGACAAGCGCAATACTCTTCCGCTCAGAGAGAAACCGCACGAGCAGGTCGTTGGCCGGCATCGTTTCCGGAATCGTTAGGACCGGTGTCAGAATGCTGGCAATAGATGAGGGCTTTTTAAACAAAGCCAGAGCGTGGCAATAGCCGATCACATCGTCAATATTATCGCGGTACACGATAATTTTTGAATGGCCGCTTTCCTGAAATGCTTTCCGGAGGTCGTCCAGACTATCCTCTACCTCAACGGCACAGATTTCCCGCCGGGGCACCAGACAGTCCCGTACCCGTACATCCTTGAACTCAATGGCGTTGTTCAGAATGCGGGTGTCTACCTCTATTTCTTCTTCGGGTGATACTTTCTGGTTAACCTGCTGTAGATAGTGATTAAGATCGGTAAGCCCGAAAACCGGCTTTATTTCCGGTGATTTCTGCCGCAGAATATAGCGGATAAACAAGCGGGCCGTACCCACCAGCAGCCGTACAATCGGAGCGATGGCCTGGTAAATTACCCAGATCGGAATCGCCAGCCGTTCCATGAAAGCGTCAGGATGGATTAAGGCAAGGCTTTTGGGCACATAATCGGCAAAAGGCAGAAAGACAATGGTTAGCAGAATAGTCTCCAGCAGGATAACGATGGCGGAATTATCGTAGGCGTCGGGCAGAGCCGCAACCAGAATCGGATCTAGCGCCAGTACGCCCAGCACTGCATACAACACCAGAAAAAGCGTATTGCCGGTCAGTGTCGTACCAACAAACAGAATCGGGTTTTTAAGGAAGCCGTAGACCAGTTTTTCGCCGAGCGGGCTGTTTTTGCGTTGTAATTCGAAATACAGGCGGTTTACCGAGGCATAGGCCGTCTCGACTGCGGAGAAAAAGCCTGCCAGAATTAACGCCAGAAATGCACCCAGCAATAAGCCGTATTCCATAAGTGAGGGTTATTTTTTCTTTTTCTTTTTGCGCTCCGCCATGTCTTTAATCGTTGGCGAAACTTCTTTATTCTCCTGACGCCGTTTGACCCGTACGAATTGAAAGGCCAGCAGAAAAGCCAGGGCAAGCATTAAAAACGGATAGCTGTCGGCAAAGTTGTTCGTTCTGCGGATCTCAAGCACCCACAGTAAAAAGCTGCCGATAGCCAGCGAGAGCAGAACGGTGTCTTTCAGTTTCATAATCTGTAATCAGCAATACATAAAAAACGGGTACGACGCCCGAATGTTCTGTCGTACCCAATGCTTATCTGAATGAATAATGAGCAATGTAAAATGGATAGTGGAAGGAGTGTACTAGCTAAGCCCCGAAGCATTCATTAACCATTATTCATTTTACATTGCCTGTTTCTTAATCCCGCAGTCTCATTCTGGAGAAATCGCGGTAGCGGCGGACAGTGGATAAGGCAAAGCCCAGTACCACCACCAGCGTACCAATCCAGAGGAGGTTGATGTATGGTTTTTCCAGCGCTTTCATCACAATCCATTTCCGCTGTGTGCGGTTAACGGCGAAGGTAAACTGACCCGATGCCGGATCAATTTCGTTCAGTTGAATCCGTAAGCCAAGGTCTTCGTTAATCTCAGCTTTCCGGCCCACAACGCGGTCTTTGATGATAAAGGCCGGCGAAATGATATGCTCCTTATTTTTGTCGAGTACCCGGACAACGGCCTTCACGGCGGCATCCTGAGGCCCGAGTGTCATGCCGTCGATGTCATTCGTCCGGACCACGTTGTCGAGAATCGCTACGTAATCATTGAGGAAGAATGTGTCTTTGATGGCCACCTTATATGTCTCGGTCTTTTCCCACTCAGAGCCCTGCTCCGGATCCGGAATCGACGAAACGTAGGTATACAGATCGCGGCCCACCTTGCGCTTAATATCCGGAGAAGCCAGCAGCCCCATTTTTTCGTTAACCTGCGCCCGCGGATACAGCGAGAAGATCTTGCCGTTGGCTTCGCGGTATTCTACCTCGTAATAGGTATTTTCCGGATAGACCGCCATGGTATCTCCTTTTTTGTGATACAGCTGTCCGTTCTGGATGATGTCCCGCTGTGCCACGCCGTGGAAATCGCCTTCAATGACCGATACCCATGAACGCGGTACATAACCCGGTACATCCCGGATTTCAATCCGCTCGCCGCGGTAGGTCAGCTGGTAATTATCCATCTTCTCCGGCTGATTCATCCAGAGCAGCACGTTTTCCTTATTCTCGCGGTTGTTGTTTTTCGTGAATTCTTCCTGCCGGGAAATCAGCAGACCGCTGTTATTTACGGAGACAACGTGCGAATAGCCGGACGAGAACAGCACCCCGATCAGCATCAGGGCAAGGCCGATGTGGGCGACTGCACCACCCGACAGCTTGTAGTTGCCTTTCAGCACCCCGATCATGATGGTCGAGTTGGCCACCAGTGCAAATACGGACGACACCAGCAACACCATGTAGATCGGGTCGCCGACTTTGGCCAGTGCAATAATTGCCGCACTGATCAGAAGGGTAACGATGCCAGGCGTAACCAGTGCGTTCAGGTTACTTTTCTCAATCTTGCGCCACCACAGAAACTGCCCGATGCCGGTCAGAATGGCAATAGCAACGAAGAACCAGATCTGGAATTTATTGTAGTGGGCCGATTGATCGGCAGGGAGCGCAAGGTTCGACACAACGCCGAACAGCTCAGCCACTTTGTTATATACCGGAATAGAGGTCGTTGCAATCACCTGGAAGGCGGCCAGCGACAGAATCGTTGCGCCGATAAAAATCCAGAATTCCTTGTTGTAGACCGCCACTTCCTGCTCGTCGCCCGGAATCAGCTTCCATTTGCTCACGATCAGGGCCACCGAAAGGGCGATGAACGCCAGCAGGTAGATCAGCAGCTGCCCCGACAGACCGAGGTCTGTAAAGGAGTGCACCGAGGCATTACCGAGTATACCGCTCCGTGCCAGGAAAGTCGAATAAATAATGAGCAGGAACTGTGCAATGGTCAGAATAATGGCGGTTTTAAGGCCGGTTGAACTCTTGCGGGCAATCAGCATGGTATGGATGGCACCAACCAGTACCAGCCACGGCACGTAAACCGCATTTTCGACAGGGTCCCAGTTCCAGTAGCCGCCGAAGTTCAGGGTTTCGTAGGCCCAGTAACCACCCATCATGATCCCGACGCCCAGAATAAGCGCACCCAGCGATGACCACGGCAGGGCAGGGCGAATCCAGTCAAGAGGCTTGTTTTGCCAGAGACCCGCTACGCAGTAGGCAAACGGTACCAGCGTGAGCGCAAAGCCGAGAAACAGGGTTGGCGGGTGAATGACCATCCAGTAGTTCTGCAAAAGGGCATTCAGACCGTTACCGTCTTCCGGAATAAAGTTCGGATCCATCTTGAAGATAGGGTCATCCGGAATGGCTTCTTTCAGCAGCAGAAACGGCGAGCTGCCCAGCTTGAACGTCCCGCCGAACACCACGCCCAGGATCATCGATGCCAGGAACGCCTGTACCAGGGCAAACACCGTCATCATCGGGCCTTCCCACTGTTTGCCGTTACTGTTAATGAGCCAGATTCCCAGCAGAGCATTCCAGAAAAGCCAGAGCAGGAAGCTCCCTTCCTGTCCTTCCCAGAAACACGAAATCATGTATTTCAGCGGTAACGCCCGCGATGAGTGACTCCATGCGTAGTGGTACTCGAAATAATGGTTGTAGACAATAGAGAACAGACAGTAAATAACGCCGATAACCGCTGCTCCGTGCACATAAAACGACCAGCGGGCCAGTTTCCGCCAGTCGTCACTGTTTGTTCCGGTTGACGGGGCGGCGGCAGCGGCAGACCGTGCACCTGTCCGTCTGGCAGATTTAACCACCGTGCCATCGGCCGAGGCATAGGCCAGTTCCGGTTCTTCGTCGATTGAGACCGCAGCAGTTTCCTGTCGGTTGAGTGCTGAAATGAAGTAGGCAATTGTTGACACCAGGGCTGTCACAAACGACAGGATGACAAAGAAGTGACCTACATTACCAATGGTTGCATGCATAAGGCTTACAAGGAGTGAATCAGCGTGTGACCGGAAGAGCCGGCAGCAGGGCTACCCTGACCGTCCGGTCACGCACTCATTAAACTTTTTTTGCGGTGTACTCTTTAGTCTCCAGTTTGTTTTCCTGGTACTTCGACGGGCACTTCAGCAGAATTTTGTCTGCCTGGAAGTGATTACCCTGCATCGCGCCGATAACAACGACTTGCTCCGAACGGTCAAAATCCTGCGGTTTCGGGGCGTTGTAAATAACCTTGCAGGGTTTATTCTCATTATCGACCAGTGTAAATTCAAAATGGTTCGGGTCAATCCGCGGGTCGTAAATCAGATCTGTAATCTGACCACTGGTATTTTTCTGTAGTTTACCTACCACGTGGATCATGTCATTATCCCCGTTGCTGGCCATTTCCTGCGCTTTCGTAAACGTTACGTATGAGCTGGCATCGCCTGCGGTTGATACAATAATACCGATGGCAATCGCAATAACGATGATACCGAATATGTGAGAGATTTTCATGGTTTTAATTGAAAAAGGGAGTAAAACCGGAATACGGCCGTCAGGAAATCCGCGCGGCTGATTTGTGTGATTGGGTGTCTTTAATCTCTTTTTCCAGCTTGCCTACCTGACGGTCGAGCCGGATCAGATAAGTAATAATGCCGGCGAATACAAGGGCAATAACCGCCACAACGACCCATATTTTGCCGTCGGACCGAAGCTGATCGGCCATTTCGACCTGCTCCTGAAGGAAAGATACTGTTGTTAACAACGTCATATCGTATGCTTTTGGATAACGAATGATACCATTGGATACATATCGTTACATTTTGTGAAACAGAAAAAGAAAATAAAACATTCCGCCGGTTTATGCTTCCAGCGCTGCACGGACACGGCGTAGCCGCACCCGCACGTCCGTAATCCAGACACCCAGCAGTGTGAATCCGATAACGGCCGGATAAAAGACCATCCGCATCTGGTTATCCATATCGTATTGGCCAAATGCAGGGTTACCGCCGTTGCCTGGGTGCAGGGTATCTGTCAGGCGGGGTAAGATGAAAATAAGCGGGATGAATACCGCAAAGGCAAATATGTTGTATACGGCTGAGATCCGTGCCCGGCGCTGTTCATCGTCAAAGGAGCCACGCAGAATCAGGTAGGCAAAGTACAGCAGCATACCCACGGCCACACCGTTTAGTTTGGGATCGTTAGGCCATGGTTCACCCCAGGTAAAATTGGCCCAGGTCGATCCCGTTGCGCAGCCCAGCAGGCCGAACAATATAGCCGTATTGGCAAATTCAACGGCCACCAGATCATCGTCGGGCCGGTTATTCCGTAAATATTTAACCGAGAAAATCATGGAGGTGAGCAGCAAAATCACCATCCCGAACCAGAGCGGTACGTGGAAATACACGTTGCGGATACTCTCGTTTAGAATAGGTAGCCGCGGAACACCTCCGATCAATCCCCAAAAAATGACGTATGTTAAAATAACAACGCTGACAATTTTCCACCAGGCAATACGCATATGCATTCGTACAAAATCAGAACTAAGAAAAAAATTAACTCCGCCATAAAAACGGAAACAACATCCAGGAAAGTGCCAGTACAATGGCATCAATCGCCAGCAAAATACTGACCTCATCTAAACTAACGCTACGATCAAGTCCGTCAAGTGCGTTTTTTGACAGACGAAGCAGCATAAGCAGCAACGGCAGCACTACCGGGAAGCTGAGGATAGCCATCAGCGTCGCCGAGTTTTCTGCTTTCGAGGCAATACCGGCAATGAGCGTCAGTGAGCCGGCAAAACCCACCGCTCCCAGTACTAAAGCACCTATATAGAGCGGAACATCGTTGACCGGATTCCCTAAGATAAAGGCATAGACACCAAAACCAAGACCGGCCAGAACCAGCATTAACACCGTATTATACAGGATCTTGGCAATAATAATCTGCTGCGGACTGGCCAGTGTATAATAATAGAGCATGCGGCCGGCCCGTTCCTGAACAAAACTCTTGGCAATTGCATTAATAGCGGAGAACAGCAGAATGATCCAGAATAACGTATTCCAGACAATCGGAGTTAACAGATTCCGGCGGGCGTTAAAGCTCAGGTAACAGACAAAAACGGCCCCTACAATGTAGAGGAGCATGCCGTTAAGGGCATATCGCTGCCGCCATTCCAGTAAAAACTCTTTACGCATTAGCGCGCTGATCTGTCGCATAGATCCTCAGTCAAAAGTCATTGTCCCGAAACCTGTGAGTAGCTTCAGGTAATACTGACTACAAAAATACGACAAAAAGCAATCGGTAGGGGGAGATTTCGCAGGTGATTGTCATCAGCGCTGTAAGCATCCGGAATACTGATTAAGATCATGCAGGAATAATTCCGGGAAAGTTTGGTATTGCAAACTTTCCGCCGTAAAATTGCGTTAATTTGAATGAGTCTAAATAGTTTCTGGGCTTATTTTACGTAACTGACGGACGCCAACCGACTACCAACATGAGCAAAAGAAGTGTAGCAGATCTGAAAATTGGAGAAAGAGCCACCATCAAGTCATTTAACGATCAGTGGATGTCTTTGAAATTGCTGGAGATGGGTTGTCTACCTGGTGCTGAGGTTTGCTTACACTGCAAAGCGCCGCTTGGTGATCCGATTTGTTTAAATGTATCGGGCTACTGCTTATCCATGCGGAAGTCTGAAGCTGCCACGATTCTGGTAGAGTAAAGGAGTGTAGTTATGTTGAGTCGTGAACCGGCCGGCACCGAACCGGCCAGGTCTTCCCGGAAAGATTCATTGAAAGCAGCACCTATAATCGCTTTAATTGGTAATCCTAACGCTGGTAAGTCCTCTCTATTTAATCAGTTAACCGGTTTACGGCAAAAGACCGGAAACTTCCCGGGCGTAACGGTTGATAAGAAGTCGGGTACGTGTTTGCTCGATGCCCAGACTGAGGCCACGGTCATTGACCTTCCCGGCGTTTACTCCATCTATCCCAAGTCTCCTGACGAACAGATTGTTACTGATATTCTGGCGAACCCCGCTCACCCGGATTATCCGGATGTTGCCGTGGTGGTAGTTGATTCCTCCAACATTCGCCGGAATCTGCTGCTCTTTACCCAGATTACTGATTTGGGCGTACCGGTGGTACTGGCCCTGAATATGCTGGATGTAGCCCATCAGCAGCATCAGGAAATAAATGCCGTAAAACTGGCTATGCGCTTAGGTGTACCGGTGGTCCGCGTAAATGCCCGCACGGGCGAAGGGCTGGGGCTGCTTAAGAAAGCGGTAACCGGGCAACTGCGTCAGCCGACGCTGCCGGAGCGGCTCTTTTTTGATCCGGCGCAGGATATTGCCGGTCTGATTGATGATACAAAGGCCCGGTATGGCCTCACCAATAATTACCTCGCCCTGCAATACATTATTCAGCATGACGGCTTCTCGTTTCTGGATCGCGGGCAACGGGTCGGGCTTGATGAACTCATTGAGAAGCATCAGTTTGTTGAAACAGAGTTTCAGGCCAAAGAAACCATCCAGCGCTATCAGCGCATTGCAGCTGTTGTGACAGAAGCCGTGACCGATAGCCGGCCGCTGAATCAGCCAACCTGGAGCCAGAAAATGGACAGGATATTGATGCATCCGGTAGGAGGCTATATCTTCTTTACATTGATTCTGCTGCTGATCTTTCAGGCTATTTTCGCCTGGGCGCAGCCGTTTATGGATGCCATCGACGAGGGCGTTGCCTATCTGAGCGGGGCGCTGAAAGACAGTTTACCGGCAGGGGCGTTTACCAATCTGCTTACCGACGGTATTCTGGCCGGGATTGGCGGGGTGCTGGTATTTATTCCGCAGATTGCCGCCTTATTTCTCCTGATTTCCATCCTTGAAGAATCCGGCTATATGTCGCGGGTAATGATCCTGATGGACCGCATCATGCGCCGCTTCGGGCTGAATGGCCGGAGTGTGGTACCGCTGATTTCAGGAGTTGCCTGTGCTGTGCCGGCGATTATGGCTACCCGCAGCATCGGTACCCGACGCGAGCGTCTGATTACCATTATGGTAACCCCGCTGATGAGCTGTTCGGCGCGCCTGCCGATCTATACGATCCTGATTGCGCTGGTTGTGCCTGAACAGCGGGTATTAGGCTTTCTGAATGTACAGGGACTGGCCTTAATGGGCTTATACCTGCTTGGTCTCGTTGCGGCATTACTGGCGGCCTGGGTTTTCAAGAAACTGCTCCATGTTAACGAGCGCAGCTTCTTTATCATGGAACTGCCTACCTTTAAAATGCCCCGCTGGAACCACGTTGGCCTGACAGTCTGGGAGAGCGTACGGGCGTTTGTGTGGGAAGCCGGTCGTGTGATTATCGCCATTTCGATCATACTTTGGGTACTGGCCAGTTATGGTCCCGGCGATTCGCTGGACCAGGCTGAAGCAAAAGCCCGTCAGCAGTATGCCGGTCAGCCGGACGCTGCGATTGAAAGCCATGTGGCTTCAGAGCGGTTGGAAGCATCGTATGCCGGCCGGTTCGGACACATGATTGAGCCTGCTATTAAGCCGCTTGGCTACGACTGGAAAATCGGCATTGCCTTGTTGAGTTCGTTTGCTGCCCGTGAGGTATTTGTGGGTACCATGGCAACGATATACAGTATCGGGGGCAGTGATGCCGAAGACGAAGCGACGATCCGGCAACGCCTGCAGGCTGAACGTAATCCGGAAACAGGCGGGGTGATGTATACACCGGCGCTGGCGTACTCATTATTGGTGTTTTATGTCTTTGCCATGATGTGTATGAGTACCATCGCGACAACGTACCGGGAGACCAAAGAATGGAAATGGCCCGCCATACAGTTATTGTACATGACGGGCCTTGCGTATATGTCAGCTTTTGCTGTATATCAGCTATTCCGGTAGTATTATGCTACCATAGTAAACCTTTGGATAGTAGTGGGTAGATGAAATGGTAGAGGATATAGGTGAATAACGCCAGCGTAACTCCCCCTAATGCCACAGTCTGATCCAGACCTTGTGCCGCTTTTTTCGATGAGCGGTGATTCCTCCAGTCTCGTTGCGCCAAATTTTTCATAATTACGTAAAGATTTAGTATTTGCTACGAGACAAATTTTGTGCCATTAAAGCAAAGATTTTAGCGTACAACTACGGAACTTAGTAAGCAGGTAGAAATACGGTTGCGGACCTCAGGAGCGGGTATTCTCTGAATTTAGCATCGCGTCTTGTTTATTCAAAAGAAATCGGGAGTGTAGAATAATGCCTACAACTATGGCATTGTTTTCTACACTCCCGATTATATTTATAGGGTAAGTAACTGTTGCTTAGGTTGGTGTGCTATTTGTCCCAGCGAAGCGACTCAATAACATCAGATGCGACCATACCGATCTGACCACGGGTGTCTGCTGCATGGTCACCGGCCAGTCCGTGGCTGAATACGCCCAGTACGGCAGCTTCAACAGGGTCGTAGCCCTGCGCCAGCAATGCGGTCAGAATGCCGGTCAGTACATCACCTGTCCCACCGGTGCTGAGACCAGGATTACCGGTTGAATTAAAGTGAATATCACCCTCCGGAGTTGCGATGGCCGTATGAGCGCCTTTCAGCACGACAACGATTTTGAAGCGACGGGCAAAGTCCTGCAGGATTTCCAGCTTATCGTAGTCGTTCTGCCAGCGCTGGGTCAGCCGTTCAAATTCTTTCGGGTGCGGGGTCAGAATACTACGCTCTGGCAATAAACCCAGTAAATCACGGTTTACGGCCAGCAGATTCAGCGCATCGGCGTCGAGTACCATCGGTTTCCGGACCGTGGTTAACACATCCCGAAGCATGGCAAGCGTCTCGGGAGCCTTACCGATACCGGGACCTATACCGATGGCAGCATAATCGTTAGGGGGCAGGTTATCGACCTCCGTGTGGCCGGTCAGCACATACGGATGCGTATCGGGCAGGCACATGGCTTCGGGTACAGCCGTCTGCATGACGCTGTAGCCACACAAGGGTGTCTGAATGGTTAACAACCCCACACCGGAACGTAGACAGGCCTTCGCCGCCAGAATAGCCGCCCCAACCTTACCATAACTGCCGGCCAGCAGCAGAGCATGACCGAATGTACCCTTGTTCGCATGACGGTTTCGCTTCCGGATCAGCAGGCGGGCTTCTTCCGGCATGGTATAATAATAGGAGGTAGGTGCCTGATCAATAAACCGCTGATGCAGCTGGATATTAACGACATGCCATTCACCCACAAACCGTTCATTTTTAGGCAGCAGCAAGCCTAATTTCGGGAGCTGAAAGGTAACGGTATAATCCGGTTCGATGATAATATCCTCTGCCTGATTGGGCTGGTCGGCATATAAACCGCTGGCAATATCTACCGAAATCACCGTGGCTGGAGACCGGTTAATGCCCTGAATTACCTCCTTAATAATACCTTCTGTCGGGCGCGAGAGGCCTGAACCAAGAATGGCATCGATCACAACCTCGTTGTGCCGGAGCGCCGGAATATCATGCGGCTGCTCAATATAAACGGGTGCTGTCAGGAGCTTGAGCCGCCGGTGGTTATGAGCGAAATCGTCGGATTCGCGCGGGGCATAGCGGGCCACATAGACCTCAACCTGATAATCGAGCTGGATCAGCAGACGGGCAATGGCCATACCGTCGCCGCCGTTATTCCCTAAACCGCAGAAAACCTTAACGGGCTGAGTGGCCGAAAAACGGACGCCATACCAGTTGACAAAGGCCTGGGCAGCGCGTTCCATGAGGTTAATCGGAGCAATCGGCTCATGTTGAATCGTATATTGATCAAGCGCGTGGATCTGATCGATATTAAGTATTTTCATGCGTGATGATCCGGAAACAAAGGGTTTATTTAGAACAGCAATTAGTTAAAAACAAGCCAACTCTACAAGTACTACGCTTATTTCACCAACTTATCCATCAGTTATTCAAGAAATTAATAGGGTTGGGTTTTACGCTACCGAAAAAAAGGCTATATTTGCGGCTCATTTCGCTTCGGCACCGGGTAGCCGGAGTGGTCCGACGTAAATTCCTATCTGACGATATATACAGTCATGAATGAACTGATTAAATTGGTAGAGGCTGAAAACGCATCACGTCGCAGCGAACTGCCAGAGTTTCGTGCCGGTGATACAGTTAATGTGCACGTGAAAATCCGCGAAGGTAACAAAGAGCGGATTCAGGTCTTTACAGGTACGGTTATCCAGCGCCGTAACCCAAATTCAAATGGCGAAACGTTCAGCGTTCGCAAGGTTTCTAACGGTATTGGTGTAGAGCGTACATTCCCGCTGCTGTCGCCAAACATCGAGAAAATCGAAGTAGTTCGTCTTGGTAAAGTACGCCGCGCACGGTTGTTCTATCTCCGTGGCCGTCAAGGTAAAGCTGCACGCGTTAAAGAGCGTAAAGTTAAAGCATAGTACCAGCCAGCACTACCAACTTATAAAAAGCTGTCTGAAAGGACGGCTTTTATTTTTTCTATGAACTTCTACAAATACCAGGGTACAGGCAATGACTTTGTGATGATCGATGACCGGGCTGATAATTTCCCGGCCGGCGATCAGGCGCTGATTGCCCGTATATGCGACCGCCGGTTCGGTATTGGTGCCGATGGCCTGATTTTGCTGCGTGTAGACCCCGATTATGATTTCCGGATGGTCTATTTCAACGCCGATGGTGCGGAAGGAAGTATGTGTGGTAACGGCGGACGTTGTATTGTGCAGTTTGCTTACGATCTGGGCATGTTTGAGGAGACAACCCGCTTTATTGCCGTCGATGGTGAACACATTGCCAGTGTGTCAGACGATGTCGTGTCGTTGAAGATGAGTAATGTGACCGGCATGGATATGCAGGAAGATTATACCTTTCTGAATACCGGTTCGCCGCATGTTGTCCGGTTTGTCGACGATCTGGCATCGTATGATGTTGTAGGCGTTGGAAAGGAAATCCGCTACAGTGACACCTTTAAGCCGGGCGGCACCAATGTTAATTTCGTGCAGATAATGCCTGATAAGACGTTATTTGTCCGGACGTATGAGCGTGGCGTAGAAGATGAAACGTATTCATGTGGTACGGGCGTAACGGCTGCGGCCTTAACTGCCTTCCGGAAGTTTGGTCTGCCAAGTCCGGTATCGATTAAGGTATTAGGTGGTCAGCTGAGTGTTTCTTTCGAAGAAACAGGCGAAGCAACCTTTGACTCTGTTTACCTGACCGGACCGGCCAAACAGGTTTTTACGGGAAGTGCAACAGTTTGATGAGTTTGTGGTTAGTACTCTGACCACAAACTCATTCACGCAACGGTAGCACATGATTCTCTATAACCGGCATCACTGGCTGCGGGCAATCTGGCATTTCCACACAGGAAAGACCGCCATTTCCCTGCTGAAGCGATTATTTTTTGTCGGATTGTATGTCACGGCGGTAACGATTACCGAGCTGACATTCTATGACATAAAACTCTCCTATACCCCGGCCGAATTCTTCGGCGCAATGGGCATTCTGCTTAGTTTATTACTTCTTTTCCGGACCAATACGGCCTATGACCGCTTTTATGAAGGCCGCCGGACATGGGGTGCTCTGGTCAATACAACCCGCAACCTGGCAGTGCTCTACCACGCAATTCTGCCCAAAGAAGCTATTGAAGAGCGGTTGTATTTTGCCAAAACGATCTCCAACTTTCCCTTTGCCCTGAAAAATCACCTGCGTGCTACCCGTGATTTCAGTGAACTGGATGAGGCCGTAATCGGTGGCATTGCTGAACTGGAACAGCGCAGCCATGTACCCGGCGGTGTTGTCAGTCAGTTACGGAACCGGACAGAGGAATTGTATCGTAAAGGAACAATTTCGGATGCCCAATCCATTAACCTGAATACACTGCTGATTCTACTGCTCGACATCAACGGTATCTGTGAACGGATTAAGAGCACGCCGATTCCGTTTTCCTATAACTACTTCATTAAGTTTTTCATCACGGCTTACCTGATCGTGCTGCCGTTTACGATCATTGAAGAGTTTGGCTACCTCACGGTTCCGATTGTGTTACTGGTATCCTACGTCCTGGTGGGGCTGGAGATGATCGGTGAGGAGATTGAGGAGCCGTTCGGTCTGGAGCGTAATAACCTGCCGCTTAATCAGCTGTCACAAATGATACGGGTAAATGTGCATGAAATTTTTGGCATTTACCTGCCGCAGGTCGAGAAACAGGCTGCCATTCCTGACTTTATGATTGTGACCTGAAAAACGGAGCAGCAGCCCAATAACAGGACTGCTGCCTATCCCGCTTAGTCTAATAACCGTGCGTACATACCCACTACTTTATCTGTTTTGGCAACAATGCGGTTCGTGATCAGGAACATGTTTCTGGCATCCACATTCTTCTTTTCGAAATTGATGCAATCGTTGATAGTACATCGTTCTTCAATCTGCCGCCAGTCAATGATGATTTCGCTGATGGATTCATCAATATCCGTTGTATTGATATCAGAGGTCATCAGTGCACTCATAATGCTCTGTATTTTTTCGGCAGATTCTTTCATGATCACTAGTTCGCTGCTGGGTTCTCCAATGCCGTTGCTATAGGCAATGTAGTACATCGTAAGCCGTTGCGAAAGCATACGGACACGCCCTGAGATATTTGTA
The DNA here is from genome assembly GCF_057652235.1 of Arsenicibacter sp. R0_47. Taxonomy (NCBI): domain Bacteria; kingdom Pseudomonadati; phylum Bacteroidota; class Cytophagia; order Cytophagales; family Spirosomataceae; genus Arsenicibacter; species Arsenicibacter sp. R0_47. Next base: position 85,380 of record NZ_JBYFCJ010000019.1, read on the forward strand.
TTGCGGCCTACTGCTGCTCCGGTAATGGTTTCGCTGCGGCCGGGTAGGGTGGCCACATGTTTTACAATTTCCTGTACAACATCGTCTGCGGCAGTCAGGATCTGCGTATTGAAATCCAGTACGTTCTGGGCATTTGCCTTGTCTGCCGGATTTTGCGTCAGCAACTCTTTATACTTTTTCCATAATTCTTCTTCTCTGACCAGCTTGGCGCGTATAGCATCATTGGGTGCGAACGCTTTTAGTGCCTTAAGATTTTCCTCAAAAATAATCTGTGAACTCAATAGTTCTTTTTGAGCTGCTTCAGGCTGGAGGCCGGCATACAGGCACATAAAATCTTTTCCCATGCGCTGAGAAAGCATACGTTGCTTACCAGAGATATTGACAGCGCTGCCTGGTGTAAGTATATCCTGGGCAATACCAGTAAGTGTACTTAGCAGCAGGGCAAAAAATACAAATGTTTTCATGTTGTAGTGATCAGTCTGAATAAGTGGTTTAATGCGGTTTAAAGGGTACTGTTAAGCTGTGTCCGGCGTGACTGCGCGACAAGGGAATACCAGAACTTTGCTTTTTTTAAATCTTTTGGCACAGTTGGTGTGCCCTGCGTGTAAATAGTGGCCAGCAGCCATTGTGCGTCAGAAGAGCCCGAAGTGGCTGCTTTTTCCAGGTAGCTTAGTCCGGTTGTTTCGTTCTTTTCTATACTTGCCGTACCCTGAAAATAAAGCTCTCCGAGCAGGCAGGTCGCCCGTATTTCTTTGCCGGCATTCGCCCGGCTTAGCAGGTCAAGCCCTTTCCGGAAATCAGGAGTAAGGTCAGCAAAGCCGTATACGTAGAGCTTGCCAAGGGTATAAGCCGCTTCGGCCTCTGTTTTCCGGTTCCGGAGTGCACTGCTCAGGTAACGGATTGCCTGCCGGACATTGGGCTTATTTCGGCCCTGAACCTGTAAAAAACATTTCCCTAGAAAAAGCCGGGCTTCGGCGTCAAATGTGGTTGATTGCCGGACACGATAAAGCAGCCGATAGGCTTGTGCTATTTTTCCGGTACGATATAAACGCTTAGCCTTTGCAATCTGTAATCGTTCGCGTTTGAGCTGCCACAAGCTATCAGCGTTTGACAGATGTCGGGCATGCGTAATTTTTGGCTTATTTGGTTCCTTTTGAGCAAACGGGCCTGACAAAGGAATAATCATAGACAAGGCAACAGGAAGCATCCTGATAAAAGGACGCCTTTGGAAGAAAAACATACATTGTTTAGATCAGAGATTGCCGTATTCCATGCAACAGCACTGTAAAAGCAGTCGGATGACTACCTACAAGTTTGCAACTGTCAGTACATAGTTTGCCTTCGTGTACAACAATACACCAACCGCAGGCATATACTGCAGCAGCTTGCAAGAGCAGAAAAAGATAGATGTGAGTGAGTTACCAACCCTAATAACTCGATTTGATCACTAACCCCCATTAGTCATCAATCTCTCAGGTGAAGTTGTTTGTGTTCGATAGACAGACTGTTTAACGTTAAACTATAGATATCACTATAAACCAAAAATACGCCATAGATTCATTTATACAAATACTTGGTGATAATAATTATATGAAATATACATTATGGTTAATTCCGTAGTCAATTTTTACGCAAGATTGGCATCTATATAAGTACATAGTCAGATTACCAGCAGAGAGTCAGGTCTCTGGCTTGAAACGGCTAGGTCGGTAACGGTGTGTTTTGCCCGGCAGGAATCATGAAGAGCTGTTATTCGGCTTCGAGGATTCCGCCACTCAGGTGCAAAATGGTTTTATTTATTAACTCAGATTGGCGTAAAATATCTTTGGCAGCAATGCGGCTGCGAACGCCGTTAGTACAGACAAAAATCAGTGTGTTATACGGGATCAGTCTGTCTTTTTGCTCGCGGATTGACGGTAAGGGAATGTTAAGGCCGCCGATATTAAACTCGTCAAATTCCCATTCGTCGCGGACATCAATGACCACTGTGTCAGGGTTACGCTGTAGCTGCATCAGCTCAGAAAGCGAAATATCGGTATACGCAGGTTTGTCTTGCATACAGGTAAAACGACGATCTGAAACAGGAAGTTTCTGCCAATCTGTCAGCCGGAAATGATCTGGAACAAAAATTGCCGCCCCGTGGGTAAGCATATTTTTAAACCAATCAATTAATCATTTTATGGAAGCCGTACAGACAGAAAAGGGGCAAATTTCCATCCACACGGAAAATATTTTTCCGATCATCAAGAAGTTCCTGTACTCTGACCATGAGATTTTCCTGCGCGAGCTTGTTTCCAATGCCGTTGATGCAACGCAGAAACTAAAGAAACTGGCTTCGTTCGGCGAGGTGAACAGTGAGATCGGTGACGATCTGAAGGTAACGGTAACGGTCGATGAGGAAGGTAAAAGCATTACCATCAGCGACTCGGGCATCGGTATGACAGCCGATGAGATTAAGAAATACATTAACCAGATTGCCTTTTCGGGCGCATCTGAGTTCTTAGAAAAATATAAAGATAAAGTCGACGACAAGGGAGCCATCATCGGCCATTTCGGTCTGGGCTTCTACTCAGCCTTTATGGTGGCTGAGCAGGTCGAAATCGTTACCCGTTCGTACAAAGAGGGAGCTGAAGCAGCCCGCTGGGTCTGTGATGGTTCGACCGAGTTTGAAATTTCGGCGGCCGAACGGGCTGAGCGTGGTACCGATGTGGTGCTGCACATTGCCCTTGATGCGGAAGAGTTCCTGAACAAAGCCCGTATCCGCTCAATTCTGGAGAAATACGGCCGCTTCCTGCCAGTGCCGATTGAGTTTGACGGCGAAATCATTAATGATGCCACACCGATCTGGACCAAAGCACCGTCTGAACTGACCGACGAGGATTACAAGAAATTCTACCGCGAGCTGTACCCGATGTCGGAAGAACCGCTGTTCTGGATTCACCTGAACGTGGATTATCCGTTTAACCTGACCGGTGTACTGTATTTCCCGAAACTGAAAAACGACTTCCAGGTCAAGCGGGAGAAAATCCAGCTTTACAGCCGTCAGGTGTTCATTACCGACGAAGTGAAGGACATTGTGCCGGACTTCCTGATGTTGCTGCACGGGGTAATTGACTCGCCGGACATTCCGCTGAACGTATCACGCAGCTTCCTGCAGGCGGATTCAAACGTGAAGAAAATCAACGGTTATATTACCCGTAAAGTAGCCGACAAACTGACAGAGTTGTTTAAGGCTGACCGGAAGGCGTTTGAGGAGAAGTTTGACGATATCGGATTATTCATCAAATACGGTATTATCAGCGACGAAAAATTCAACGACAAGGCAAAAGAGTTTGCGCTGCTTAAAAATACCGAAGGCAAATTCTACACATTCGACGAATACCGTGAGCATGTACAGGCTAACCAGACTGACAAAAATGACGCGGTAATCTGGCTGTATTCAACGGATCAGAAGGCGCAGCACGGCTATATTGAGTCAGCTACCCGTCGCGGTTATGATGTTTTGGTGCTGGACACGGTCATTGATCCGCACTTTATCAACCACCTTGAGTATAAGCTGGAAAAAACGTCGCTGAAGCGCGTTGATGCCGATACACTGGATAAACTGATTGACAAAGGTCTGTCGAATCAGAGCGTATTGTCGGAAGCAGATCAGACAAAACTGAAAGAACTGTTCGAGACCGTACTGGATAATAAGAGCCTGAACGTTAGTGTGGAAGCTATGCCGGCTGACGAAATGCCGGTGACAATTACGCTGCCGGAATTTATGCGCCGGATGAAGGATATGTCGCAGCTGAGCGGTGAGCAGTCATTCTACGGGGTTATGCCGGTTACATACAATCTGGTTGTAAACGCCAATCACCCGCTGGCTGACCGCGTATTGAAGCAGGGCGACGAAGTAAGCCAGAAACAACTGGTGAAGCAGCTGTATGACCTGGCGCTGTTGTCGCAAAACATGCTGACCGGTGCTGACCTGACGGCGTTTGTAAAACGCACGGTCGGAACACTGTAACAGGCAGAGTAGATAAATCTGAATGGAAGCCGGGGTCTCCCCCGGCTTTTATACTTTAGGGGGTAGAGGCCTGCGTTGGGCCGCGCGGGTAAACCAGACACGCCCTTTCCGCGCCAGCTGGGCAGCAAAAAACAGAACAACGATAAACAGCACTACGAACGCAAAAAGCGGCAGCAAAACTGCGAGGATGGAGAAACCGAACGATGCAGCATTCTCGGTTGTGGCTACGACCGGATTGGCCAGACCGCCTGTGGTCGCCGTTGAACCGAGCCGCAGCAGACTGGTTCCGGCCTGAATAAGTCCGGCCGAACCACCGCCCAGCATAAGTCCGAGACCCCAGTCCAGGATTGGGTTGTCGATCTTCAGAAACGATGTGCTGAGCAGGGTGCCGGCAACGATAGCGGCCGGAGCAGCCAGGGTATCCAGCACATTATCGAGCCACGGAATATAATAGGCCCCGATTTCAACCAGCGTAGCAATACCCAGCAGCAAAAGGCCGGGGGTGGTACTGATCCACTCAAATCCTTGCATGGGCGCAATAATATGCAGCTTTGCCGCAAGGCTGGCAATGAGCATAGGAACAAAAATCCGGAACCCGCAACAGGCTGCCAAACCGACGCCCAGACAGGCACTGATAACCCAATCCCAGTTCATAATCATTCAGTTAAACGAATGGGTGAATGTACGTAATAAAAAGATAACCGGGTAGGGGAGGGGCAAAACCTGACACTACAGGCAGCTTCGGATGAGAAAGTTGTATAACTTGCCTTTTAGAAACACATCCCAACCCCGACACGGCATTATATCAACTGCCGAACGGCAGGCAGGGTTTGCGCAGAAACATAAATTACGTACAAAATCCGTGTAAACAATGAGCGTCCGCGATACGATTCTGGCCAAAATCCGTGATAATAACCTGACAGAACTGCCGCTTCCGGAAATTCCGTTTTTCAATGACGGCAATGACGATCTGGTTGCCCGTTACAAGAGTGTTCTGACATCAATCGGCGGTACGCCCCGCGAACTGGCAGCATCTGAAACGCTCGAAGACCTGATCCGTGAGGTATATCCGGATGCAGAGCGCATCGCTTCATTAGTACCGCTGGCAGGTATTCCGCTGACAGAGATTACCGATGAAACGGATAAGGCTACTCTGGAAGCCATGGATGTAGCTGTTCTGAAAGGTGAGTTCGGGGTAGCGGAAAATGCGGCGATCTGGGTGCCCGAAGCGAATATGCTGAACCGTGCCTTACCGTTTATTTCCCAGCATCTGGTGCTGCTGATTGAGAAAAAAACGCTGGTGCTGAATATGCATGAAGCGTATGAACGCATTGATACAGAGTCGCTAAGCTACGGCGTTTTTATTGCGGGACCGTCGAAGACCGCTGATATTGAGCAGTCGCTGGTGATTGGTGCACACGGTGCCCGTAGTCTGGTAGTGGTGTTGCTGTAAGGCAATTACTTTTTGCCAACATTCTGCCATAGCGGATTGTTATTCGGCTAGCAAACGCGTAGTTTGCGAAAAATTACCTGATCCTTTGATTACATTTCAACTCAACACGTGCCGGCTTCGCCCCTGGCGGGATGGGGACGAAGAGTCGTTGGTTTACCATGCCAGTAACCGCAATATCTGGAACAACGTGCGGGATTTCTTTCCGTATCCGTACACGCAGCGGGACGCCTATTCGTGGATACGCTCGAATAAGTCGTACCAGCAACCTATGAACCTGGCGATCGAAATAAATGGTCAGGCAGTGGGGAATATTGGGTTTACTATAAAAGATGATATTTACCGGTACAACGCCGAAATCGGCTACTGGCTGGGAGAAGCCTATTGGGGAAAGGGTATCCTTACCGAAGCGCTGCCGGTCATGGTAACCTACATTTTCAAATCGTTCCAGCTCAACCGGATTTTTGCCTGTGTGCTTGAGGGCAATCAAGGCTCGATGCGTGTGCTTGAAAAAGCCGGATTCCGTCCGGAAGCTATTCACCGCAAGGCTGCCATTAAAAATAACAAATACCTCGACGAGCACGTATTTGCGTTACTGAAACAGGACTATCTGGAAGCGGCAAAGCAGGCAATGAACGCTAACGAACCGCAAAGCCAGGTGCATAAGCATATTGTCTGAGCATACAGCTGACCGACTTCTTGGCGGAGGTATGACGTATATTCTATGCCCCCTGCTAATTTCTTCGTTTCTTTGCGGGATAATTCGCTGCTGCGGCAGTCCGATGAATTTATGTCGAAAATCGTAATTGCTATTGACGGCTATTCGAGTTGTGGTAAAAGCACAACGGCAAAAGCCGTCGCCGCCCGTCTGGGATATGCCTACATTGATACCGGCGCCATGTATCGCTCGGTTAGTTTATTCTTCAGCCAGAACCATGTTTCCCTGACAAACACTAAAGAGGTACTTGCCGCGCTGGATCATATTCATATTACATTCCATTACAATCCGAAAACGTGCCGTAACGAAACATATCTGAACGGATTAAACGTGGAAGACGAAATCCGGAAGATGTATATTTCCAATATGGTCAGCGAAGTAAGTGTCATTCCTGAGGTGCGGCGGGCGATGGTGTCCCAGCAGCAGAAAATGGGACGTAAGCGGGGCGTAGTGATGGATGGCCGCGATATTGGCACAAAGGTATTTCCGGATGCGGAAGTGAAAATCTTCATGACAGCCGACACGTTGATCCGGGCGCAGCGCCGTCAGCAGGAACTGCTGGCAAAAGGCGAGCTCGTGAATCTGACCGAAATTATTGAAAATCTGGAAAAACGTGACCGGATCGACTCAACCCGCGCCGAAAGCCCGTTGCGGCGTGCGGATGATGCGTTGTTGCTGGATACGTCAGCCATGAATCTTGCTGATCAGATTCAGTGGGTAGTTGACCGTGTAGAAGAACAGGTGGAGGTCATCAAACAAAAAGAAGCGACAGAACAGAAGAGGCCATGAGAACTGCCGACTATCTGATTGTTGGACAGGGAGTGGCCGGATCTGTTCTCGCCTGGACATTAGATCAACTCGGGTGCAAGGTCATTGTTACTAATGCGCCCGAACTTCCGTCGGCCGCCCGTGTAGCGGCCGGTATTGTAAATCCGCTGACCGGCCGCAAGCTGGTGCAGACCTGGCAGGCGGATAAGCTCTTCCCGTTTCTGCATCAGTTCTACCGTGAGATCGAGCTCAAGCTGGGTGTACGTTTTTTCCATCCGCGCAATATTTACCGGCCTTTCCGGAATTTAACCGAAAAAGAGGCTTATCTGAATATTACCAGAGACCCTTCAGTAGCGAAATATATACTGGAAGGCACTGAGGATGAGATGTATAGTGATGTAATCAATAACCCGTTCGGTGGTCTTACCGTTACCCAAAGCGGCTGGGTTGATTTACCTGAGTTCCTCAAAATTATCAAAGGCTATTTTCTTGAAAAAAATCAATATGCCGAAGTGAAAGTTGAGGCCGATTGGCTGGAAATGACCGGTGATTCAGTAGTTATTGATAACCTGAGCGTTAAAAAAGTCATATTCTGTGACGGGTCGCAAGGCCGCGAGAATCCGTTATTCGACTGGCTGCCGTATAATCCTGTAAAAGGACAGGTTCTCACCGCGACGGTTAACCATTATCCTATCAAGAATATAGTTAATCAAGGGGTATTCATCTTACCACTCCGGGACGGGTTAATAAAAATCGGCGCAACTTATTCATGGCATGACCTGGATTGGCAAACAACTGAGGACGGCCGGGCGTTTCTGGAGAAGAAAGTGCAGGAGTTGATAAAAGTGCCTTATCAGGTAGTTGCCCAACAGGCGGGGCTGCGGCCGTCTACCAAAGACCGCCGGCCTTTTCTGGGGCTGCATCCTGAGTATCCGTCTGTCGGCATCTTCGGCGGGCTTGGTACCAAAGGAGTCTCACTGGCTCCTTATCTTGCGCAGCAGTATGCAGGGTTTTTACTTAATAACGAAGAATTAGATCCGGAAACGAATATTAACCGGTGTCTTTCGTTATATTACCGGAGTTAATATTAAGGGCTTAGCGTTTTTTATGCGAAAACAATACCTTTTGCTGGCAAGTCTACTGCTAGGGCTTGTGTCGGCGGCTGTAGCACAGAACTATCCATCCCAGGAGCAATTTGGTAAAAACCGTATTCAGTACCGGGAGTTCACCTGGAAGATTGTTAAAACGGCCAACTTTGAGATCTACTTTTATCAGGATGGAAACCAGCTTGCTACGCTGACCGCACAATACGCTGAGTCTGAGTTTGACCGGATTACGGAGCTGCTTGGCTATACGCCCTACAACCGGATCAAGATTTTCCTCTTCAACTCGCCGGCTGACCTGGCGCAGAGTAATATTGGCCTGCACGCCCTCGGCGATCTGAACGGCCGTGAACTGGATATGGCTAAATCGCGGCTCGAAATTGCCTTTACCGGCGATCAGATGAGTTTCCGCAAACAGCTGATCCGTGATGTTTCGATGCTTTTTGTCTATGACATGCTCTATGGCGGTAGCCTGAAAGATGCCCTTCAAAGCTCCCTGTTGCTGACCCTGCCCGATTGGTTTATGCCCGGTATTGCGTCGTATATAGCCGAAGGATGGAGTGTCGAACTGGACGATTATATGCGTGATGTGGCCCTGACACACCCTATCCGGAAACCGTCACTGCTGTCAGGCCGTGAGGCTGAGCGGGTCGGTCATTCAATCTGGAATTACATTGTGCAGAAATACGGCCGGGATAATATTTCGAATATCCTCAACCTCACCCGTATTATCCGGAATGAGCAAAGCAGTATTCAAAGTACACTGGGAGTTCCTTACAGCCGTTTCCTTCGTGAATGGCGTGATTACTATGCCGGTATGGCCGGTATCGTCAGTAAATCGTATCAGGAAAGCAAAGATGACTTCAGGATCAAACTAAAGGCAGCCGATGGCACCATGACGTTGAATGATGTCAAATTAAGCCCTGATAAACAGTTTATTGCCTATACAACGGTGCATGATGGCCGCTACAACGTAGAAGTCGTTAACACTAGTAATCAGAAAAAAATGAGTATCGTTCAGGGCGGGTATCGTCTGGATGGTCACGCAACCTACACCCGTACACCGCTTGTTACCTGGCAAAAAGGAAACAACCTGGTCATTATTACGGAAGAGCGCGGTAAATCATACCTATATATATATAGCGACATTGAGAAACGGCCCAAACAGAAAATCAAACGCACCATTAACGGACTGACGCAGATTGTCAGCGTTGATGCGTCAGACGACGGCGGAAGCCTGGTTTTCAGTGCCGACCGGCGCGGGCAGAACGACCTGTTTCTCTACAGCATTAACCGGGGCAATTATGCGCAGCTGACCAATGACCTGTATGATGACATGAACCCGACGTTTGTCGGCCGCACATCCGGAAAAATTGTCTTCGCCTCAAACCGTAAGCTGGATACACTTGGTGTTGATAAAGGCTCGTACAGAACTATTCAGGACCGGTTTTCGCTGTTCATGCATGAAGGCGGCGCACGGGCAACATCTGTCAGCCGGCTGACGGATTCGCTGTCGAGTGCCTACCGGCCAATTGCCGGCGGAGAGAACACAATTTATTTTCTGGGGGCATCCGGCGGAATTCAGAATCTGTACCGCTTAAGTCTTCAGGATAGTACGATCCGGCAAACAACGGCTTTTGCCAACAGTATTTACCAGTATGATCTTGTGCCGACAGGCGGAGGGTTTGTTTACAGCAGCCTCCGGAACGGTGAAATGTATATCGGCTACCGCGCTCAGTTACCGCTCACGGCATCGGTTGATCCGGCCCCGACACAGCGTAATCAGTTACTTGGGCTTGTTGCCAAACCGGTAGTCAAAGAAGAGGTAAAGGCGCCTGCGTCGGTCGATTCCACCGCGAAAGCTATTCCGGCAGATACCGTTAAACGCATGGCACTGGAGCCAGGTGAGGTTGACGTTACGAACTACAAGTTTGATCCTGAAGTGCTTAAAGCTGCGGAATACCGTCAGCGGCGTTCTGCTACGTCATTATCCATTGGTTCGGCGTTGCCACCGCGTAACCGCCGCCGCGAAAACGTAACGATTCGCGGGCCATTCAACTACCAGGGACTGTTTACCGTCAATGACGGACAGTCGAACTGGCGGGTTGATCCGATCCGGGGATTTGGGTTCCAGCAGAATGTGACGATGAACGACTTATTGGAAAATCACGTCATCAATGCCGGTTTCTTTATCACGACAAACCTGCGGAACAGCGATTTATTTGCTGAATATAAAAATCTGAAACACCGGATTGATTATGGCGCCCGTTTTGACCGGCAGACGTTATTCCTGGATAATCAGCTGCTGAGTCAGCGCTACCGGTATAACCGCTTTGCCCTGATGGCGTCCTACCCGGTATCCGCTACAACGCGCCTGACCCTGTCACCGTTCTATGCCCTGACCCGGCGGGTAGATTTATCAAATCTGGTACAGCCGGATCTGACCTCAGACTATGCCGGTATCCGGGCCGAAGCGGTTTTCGACAATACCAAGAACACGGGCATGAACATGATTTCGGGTACGCGGGCCAAAGTGCGTTTCGAGAATTATGCCGGTATCCGGTCTGCATCCGAGAGTTTTAACCGGTTGTCGCTCGATTTACGCCACTATCAGAAAATTCACCGTGACCTGATTCTGGCCGGCCGCCTGTCGTTCAGCCAGTCGGGTGGTGCAGCGCCGAAACAGAGCACACTGGGTGGTATGGAAAACTGGATTGGTTCTTCGCAGATTCAGAACGAAAATGTGGCTACCAATCCGTTGCGGGTACCGAACGCACTGGCTCCGGAGCGGGAAGATTTCCGTGATGTGTTCTTCCTGGATTTTGCGTCAAACCTGCGCGGTTTCCGTTTAGGCAAGCTAACCGGCAACAGCCACTTACTGATGAACGTTGAACTGCGTGTGCCGCTGATCAAATACCTGTACCGTGGTAACATCACATCAAACTTCCTGCGGAATCTGCAGCTGGTTGCTTTCACCGATGTAGGAACAGCCTGGGTAGGACGCGGACCGTTTAATCGTCAGAACAGCCTGAATACGGAAATTGTCGGTGGCGGCAACCTGCCGTTCCTGGCCACGGTAACAAACTTTAAAAACCCCTTCCTGATCGGTTACGGGGCAGGAGCGCGTACCATGCTGTTTGGCTACTATGTGAAGTTTGACTATGCCTGGGGCATTGAAAATAATGTCGTTAGCCGGCCTATTGCTTATTTGACGTTAGGATACGACTTCTGACAGATAAATAGTAAGCTATCAGCTTCATACCCTTCCGGACGGAAGGGTATTTTTTTTTGAATGACACCCGAGGTCATAGGGAATTAACTATCTTTGCCGGTACATTACCGGTTACACGCCGCTGGTGTTCTTTCTGACTTCCGATATATTCTCTCTTCCTGAACAGTCCGATTACCTGTATTTACCGTATAGGCATTGGATAAGACTATTCATTGCACATGTCATTTACAAACTAATGCCTGATTTTTGGCATAGTTTTGGCTAATTTGGGAAACTTTCCACTTGCTGGCTACCAGGTAACCATATAAGCATGAATATGTGGTCCTTAATTGCTTTAGAAAATGTATTGTTTGTGTCAAATGCCTGATAGTCACCTTTTGATTAGTCATTTTTTTATATTAAAAAGCTGTATAGCAGGTTTTGGCATAATTTTAGTTAATTCTAAAGGAGATAAAAGTGCTGGTACACAGTTTCCGGAAAATGACATTTATTTTTCGTATGCTGTTGTTGTCCGGTAACTGAAAATAAGTAGTACACCGCCCAAAACAAGTTGCAGATGAAAGTAACTTTTACATTGAGACCTGATAAATGGCCCCAACGGCCGGATCAGTCTCGGCCCATTCGGTCAGGCGTAGCGGCAGATCGAAGAAGTAGGGTGATGATGGTGATGGGGCAAATTGTTCAGTATTTACTGCAAACGATTTGTCGGAGGCCCGTTTCGGCTATCTCCTCTCCGCCGGGCAGGAGCGTGCCTGGGCAGGTGAAATCATTGAAACCAGGGCCCTTAGAACACGCCAGAGCCGCTTTATCAGCCGGAATGCGCGTTGAACCCCCTGACGGTCTTGAACCACCACCATTGAAACAAAAAACGTTTTTGCAATTAATTCCAATTTACAAAATGAATGAGCAACCTTTACTGAAAGGCTCTTCCTGCCCTCCCGAAGCCCCTCCGCGCCGAACGGAGCGGGGTTGGATGTCTGCGGTCCGAAGAGCATTACTTCGGAGAGCGAGCAGTCCAGAGTATCAAACGTTTGGCGGGTTGACTCATCGGATGGCATTCGCTGGCAAGCAAGGTTGGGCTATTGGTAGCCTGATGATGCTGTGCATGTTGCTGATTGCTCCGTTGAGTAGCTCAGCCCAAGTAGCCAATGTTAACTTATCTTTATCTAAAAAGGTAAGTAACAAAACGCCAAACCTGAACGACGTTGTTTCTTACACCGTAACCGTTTCTAACGCGGGGCCGGAGAGTTCGACAGGGGTCGTGGTAAAAGACAGTCTTTCTACTGTCGGAGCGCAATTGTTGAGTGTATCTGTACTGAACGGTGCCGGTTCCACAACAGCTATTGCCTCTAACGTAACCCAATGGAATGTAGGAACGCTTGCTTCTGGTCAGTCAGCAACACTTATCCTGACTGCCAGAGTCATTGAACGTGGGGTTTCGTTCAACACGGCAGAAATTATTGCTGCAAGTGGTACGGATATTAATTCTTCGCCGGCTGTGCATAGCATCGTAGAAGATGACTATGCCAATGCGTGTTTTACGGTACCATTATTATGGTATACCGGAGAAGAATATACAGTTTCGATTCCTATTCAGGGATTTACAGGCACGCGCTGGTATTTAAACGGAAATGAAGTCGGAACGTCAAGTGTTCCGGCAGCCCTTGCTTCAGTTGATGCAAACGGAGATCTGGTCATCAAAAGCCCGGGTGTTTATTCGTTTGTAACATCCTTGAGTGGATGTGCGACCGGAAACTGCTGTGACATTATTGTGCAGCAAGGACCGCTTGCGTCGCTTGGCGATTTTGTGTGGAGCGATAATAACGGTGACGGTCAGCAAACAGCCGGTGAGCCGGGTGTGGCAGGCGTAATTGTTACGCTCTATAGTCCGACCAGCACAACACCGCTGGCATCGACCACAACTGATAGCGGAGGTAAGTATTTATTCCCGAATTTATTACCGGGTGAATACTACGTTGTGTTTACGACACCGGGTGGCTTTACATTGACGGGCCAGAACTCAACAAATCCGTTAAGCGGAACAATTGCACAGACCATTGACAGCGATGCGAACCCGATTACGGGACGTACGCAAACCTATACATTGGCTGGTGGTGACAGTAACTTAACGGTTGATGCCGGTTTGATTCCGCTTAAGTCAACTTTGGGCAATTATGTCTGGGTAGATACAAATGGAAACGGTATCCAGGATCCGACTGAGACTACGGGTGTAAGCAGTGTAACTGTTACACTGTTGAACGCAAATAATAATCAGGCGATTTCAACGCAGGTAACCGGTAGTACAGGTATTTATTCCTTTACAGGTTTAGACGCCGGATGTTATAAAGTTGTATTTACACTGCCTTCCGGCTTTACTTATACAACGCCGAAAGCGCCTGGTAGTACTACTGCGAATGATAGCGATGCCGGGGCAGGTGGTATTACAGACCCAATATGTCTGACGGCCGGTCAGGTTAATCTCGACGTAGATGCGGGAGTTATTCCACTAAAAGCTACATTGGGTGACTATGTGTGGGTAGATACCAACAGCAATGGTATTCAGGATAGCGGTGAAACAACCGGTGTTAATGGCGTAACAGTTGTATTAACGGATGCCAACAGCGGTACAGTAGTCGCTACACAAGTTACCAGCGGTAATGGTAGTTATCTGTTTACGAACCTGAATGCAGGTTGCTATAAAGTTACCTTCACAACGCCTGCTGGTTATACTTTTACAATGGCTAATTCTGCCAGCGCAACTGAAGCAACGGACAGCGACGCTGGAGTTGGTGGTATCACTGAGCAGGTATGTCTGACCGCTGGCCAGGTTAACGTAGATGTAGATGCGGGGGTTATTCCGCTCCGTGCATCTGTGGGAGACTTTGTCTGGGTTGATACAAACGGAAACGGTATTCAGGATAGTGGTGAAACAACTGGTGTCAGTGGTGTTACAGTTGTGCTGACGGATGCTAACAACGGCACCGTTGTCGGAACTCAAATAACAGACAGTAACGGTAAATATCTGTTCACGAACCTGAACGCAGGTTGTTATAAAATTACCTTTACGACGCCTGCCGGCTTTACATTCTCACCGGCTAACGCGCCTGGCTCAACCAGTGCAAACAACAGCGATGCTGGTGTTGGAGGTACAACGGATACATTCTGTCTGACAGCCGGTCAGGTTAACCGCGATATCGACGCGGGTGTTGTTCCGCTTAAAGCTACCTTGGGTAACTTTGTCTGGATTGATACAAACAGCAATGGTGTTCAGGATCCGACTGAAATGGTTGGTCTGAACGGTGTAACGGTTGTATTGACGGATGCAAACAGCGGTACAGTAGTCGCTACACAGATTACAGCTAATAATGGTAGCTACCAGTTTACTCAGTTGAACGCAGGCTGCTACAAGGTAACGTTTACGCTGCCATCAGGGTATACCTTCACAATGGCTAATTCTGCCAGTGCGACTGAAGCAACTGACAGTGACGCCGGTGTGGGTGGTATTACGGAACAGGTATGTCTGACGGCTGGTCAGGTGAATATGGATGTGGATGCGGGTGTTATTCCTACTTGTCCGACCATCACGCTGGCAATTAATAACGTAACGGTTTGCGCCGATCAGGCTGCTGCGCTGGTAGCAACTGCATCAGGTGTAACAAGTGCAACGATCAACTGGTATCTAACACCGGTTGGTGGTGATGCACTGTATACAACAACGAGCGGTCAATCGTTAACGGTTGATCCGACAACTACAACGATCTACTACGCAGAGGCAATAACGGCCGGCGGTTGTAAGAGCGACCGTAAACCGGTTATCGTAACGGTAACGGCTATCCCGCCAACACCAACCTGCCCTGAGCGTCTGACAGTTTGTTCAAACCTGCAACAGACAATCAATCTGACAACTGTACCAATCAACCAGCCACGTCCGGGTAACCGTTTTGAGTGGCACACTGGTGCATTGCCAACATCACCGCTTGTCACAAACACAACGGCTGTTGGTGCTGGTAAGTACTATCTGTTCGAAGTATCGCCAAACGGCTGTTACAGTAACCCAACTGTATTAACAGTTGAAGGCCTTGACTGCCGTTGTACAAATGTTGCAAGCCTCACAATCGGTCAGACACCTGCAATCTGCGAAGGTCAGTCAGTGGTTCTGGTAGCGACATTGGGTGGTTCGGCTACAAGCTTGAGCTGGACAGCTTCCGGCTCGGGTACGTTTGTCACAACAACAGGTACAAGCACAACGTATGTACCGTCGTTAGCGGATATTACACAAGGTTTTGTTGAATTTACTGCCACAACAAATGACCCTGACGGTACCGGTATTTGCTTGCCTGCTACCTTGTCACGTGTTGTTCAGATCAATGAGCGTCCGGATGCACCAATTGGTGTAGCGTGTGACGATACACTGGTTTGTCAGGGCAGCAAAACGAAACTGATCGGCTTTGCACCGGGTAACCGGATCAACTGGTACTCAGCAAATGGTACGCTGATCGGAACAACGGAAAGTGGCGGAAAACTGACAATTTCACCGAATGTTACATCAGTATACTATGCAGAATCAGTAAGCCCTGAAGGTTGCGTGAGCGGAACACGGACTGCAGTAACTGTGACTGTAGGGTTCTGTAACGCTGATCTGGCGGTAACTAAGAATGTTACGCCGAGCGGCCCTTACCGTATTGGTCAGCGGATTACTTACATCGTTACTGCAACAAACAACGGTCCGGTATCCGCATCGGGTGTAACCGTAACAGACCAACTGCCTGCATCGCTGTCATTTGTAGCCGCAACCGCTTCGGTTGGCTCTTATAATGCAGCAACAGGTATCTGGACGATCGGTGAACTGGCTGCCGGCGCTAGCCGCAACCTGTTTGTTGAAGCCGTTGTGAAGGCTGGTGGTTCGGTCCGGAACGTAGCTGTTATTACAGGTACAAACGACGATCCGACTAAGCCTGAAAACAATACGTCGACTGTTACGATCGAAATTGAAGAATGCTCGGTACAGCCTCCTTATATCCATTGTGCAATCACAGAGATCTGTAAGGATGGTAGCGGTACAACCATTTACGCGAATAACTGTAGCGGTAATGTGATCTGGTCAAATGGTGGCAACGGTACATCTATCCAGGTGAATCCGGCTGTAACTACAACGTATACAGCAAGCTGTGTGGTTGGTTCATGCACAAGCCAGGCATCTAACCCGATTACAGTAACGGTAATCAGTGCACCACGGCCAACAATTCTGGCTAGTACAGACAGAGTTTGTCCGGGTGGTTCTGTAAGCCTGACGGCGACGGGTTGCGATAATGGTACAATAAGCTGGTCTACAGGAGTATCTGGTTCTGTTATTACCGTAGATAACATCCAGACGAAGACAACGTACACGGCAACATGTTTTGTGAAAAACTGTCCAGGTGCACCGGCTGAGAAAACAATCGATTTGGGTAATACGCTTACCAAACCAACGATTGTTTGCAGCACAACGGTTGTTTGTCCTGGTGAAGCCGTAGAACTGACAGTTGAGAATTGTCTGGGTACGCCAATCTGGAATACAACAACGGAAACAACGACGCGTATTACTGTTCGTCCAACGGAAAGCAACAACCGTTACTCTGTGATCTGTAGAAACGGTACATGTAGTAGTCCGCAGTCGGATGATTATGTAATTAGTGTTGTAAGACCGGTTAAACCAACCGTTACTCTGTCGAGCGCCACAATTTGTGCAAGCTCAAGTGTAACGTTAACTGCAAGTGGCTGCAATGGTAAAGTAGTATGGAGTGATGCGGCACAAACAACAGGTAATACCCTGATTGTTCGTCCGGCTAACAGCATCAGCTATTTTGCAACATGCCAGTTCCGTAGCTGCTCAGAGCGTTCAGAATCAGCAGCAATAACGGTTGTTAACCCAACTGCTCCACTGATTCGCGCCGATAAGCGTCTGATCTGTTCAGGTGAGCGGGTAATCCTGACTGCTGAAGGTTGTACAGGTGCGGTTGTTTGGAGCGGTCTGACACAGACATCGGCTTCAATCGAAGTTATGCCTGGCGCAACAACTGATTACACGGCACGATGCCAGGCCGGATCATGTCTGAGCGAAGCATCAAACTCGCTGCGTATTACAGTGAACTCAACAGGTACTGCACCGGTTGTCAGAGCACCACAAACAGTTGCCTGCAACGGCGAAGTGGTTTCACTGACAGCAACAGGTTGTACAGGTGGTACCGTAATGTGGTCAGATGGTCAGACGGGCTCAGTAGCTTCGGTAACGGTTTCGGCTACCAACAACCTGTTCTACGCTATCTGTAAGCAAGGTGATCAGTGCGGTAGCCCGCGCTCGAACACAATTTCGTTCAACATCAGAACAATTGCGAAACCAACGGTAGTATGCAGTGATTCTGCACTTTGCCCTGGTGAGTCGCTGGCTCTGACTGTTCAGAACTGCGAAGGTACACCATACTGGAGCACAGGTCAGGTTGGTCAGGTTAGCATCAACGTAAGTCCTACTGTGACAACCGGTTACAGTGTAACTTGCCGCTCAGGTGCTTGTGTAAGTCCTTCGTCGGATATCTATACAATTCAGATCATCCAGCCTGCATCGCTGACGGTAACGGCTTCGAAAACAGAACTGCAGCCAGGTGAAAGCGTACTATTGACCGCTTCAGGCTGTCAGGGTACAGTAACGTGGAACGTAACAGGTGCACCGGCGTCAACCACGCTACTGCTGCAACCGGATGCGACCCGTACGTACATTGCTTACTGTCAATATCGTACATGCCGTAGCGAAGGGTCAGTAACTGTAACCGTTAGACCGGTTGGCTGTCTGGCCAAAGCGGGTACTTTACGGACAGAAACACCTGAAGTATGTGCTACATCGGATAGATTGACGTTAACAGCGGTTGCTAACGGTGGTATGGTTAAACCGGATGGCTACTCTGTACTGTATGTTCTGACAAAAGGTACAGATAAGGTAATTCAGCAGACAAGCAGCACACCAAGCTTCTCAGTTGTCGCTGAAAACACGACGTTCACGATCCATACACTGGTTTACAACGCTAACTCGTCAGATCCTAACTATCTGAACCTGTCAGGTGTAATTCCGGGTGTAACGAAAGCGGCGGATGTAATCAGCCTGATCAGCTCTTCGAAAGTATGTGCTGACCTGGATGTAACGGGTGCTCCGATCAAGGTTAAATCGATCCCTGCTCCTGTACTGCATACTGATAACCTCACCGTGTGTGCGGGTGCTTCTGTAACCATTACGGCATCAGGTTGTGAAGGTGGAGTTGTTCGCTGGATGGATGGTCATACTGGCAATACACTGGTTATTTCGCCGGTCGTAACAACGATTTGGGAGATGGCAACATGCTATAAAGACGGTTGCGAAAGCAAGCCTTCGGCAAGCATAGATATTGATGTGGTAATCCAGCGTCCGCCAACCATCGCCGCTGATAAGGCAAGCGTATGTGCCGGTGATGCCGTTGTACTGACAGCCGTAGGTTGCCAGGGCGGTTATCCGGAATGGTCGAACGGTGCAACAACATCAAGCATCACGGTAACACCGACGGTTGGTAACAATACCTATCGTGCTAAGTGTATCATTGCTGGTGGTGGTTGCGTTAGCCAGTGGTCAGAAAGCGTATCGATTGCCGTAGGTGGTCCGAATGCACCAACAGCAGGCGTACTGTCAGGCACGAACGTGGTAACAAGCTACACAAGCTGCTTCGGTGCTCCGATTACAATGGTAGCACAAGGATGCCCTGCGGGTAGCTACGCGATCTGGTCGAACGGTAACGTCGGTAGCACGATCACGGTAACACCAGGTTTCAACATGACGTACACAGCTCAGTGCTGCTCGTCTACAAACTGTAAGAGCGCGCCTTCAAGAACAATCGCTGTCACGGTACTGCCAAAAGTTGGTGTACCGACAACGAAGGATCTGTCGAATGCCTGTCCGTTCAACACAGTTAATCTGGTTCAGGGTGTAACCAGCACAGCAACGACAACCGGTGGTACATTTGAGTTCTACACATCAGAGACGTTAGGCGAGGCAACACGCGTTGCTAACCCTGGTGCCGTAGCAACATCAGGTAAGTACTATGTAGTAGAACGTTCTGCATCAGGTTGCTATAGCTTACCAGGTGTTATCAACGTAGGCATCGTTGCCTGCGAAGGTTCTCAGACACCATGTGATCAGGCTAATCCTGTAACAGCGGATGCCGGAGCGGATGCTTCGATTTGTGCAGCGAAAACATATAAGCTGACGGGTAAGGCAGGTGGGCCGGTTGCCACATCACAGTGGACAACATCAGGCAGCGGTAAGTTTGACAATCCGTTTGCCCTGAACGCAACCTATACTCCGTCACTTGCCGATGTGCAGGCAGGCAGCGTCACACTGACGCTTGCCGGCCGCTCAAACAACACGGCTTGTCCGACAGCACAGGATGCCATGGTATTAACAATCCAGGGCATTAAGACCGTACCAACCGTAAGCGTGGTTCAGGGTGCCCTGAACCTCTGCTACGGCGATTCGGTAACGCTTGAGGCTTCTGCCGGCAGTGGTTACCTGTGGAGCAACAAGGCAACCACGCAGCGGATTACAGTGAAGAAAACTGCTTCTTACAGTGTTCAGCTGATGGATGCCAGCGGTTGTAGCTCGCTGCCATCGGAAGCGGTAATCGTGACGGTAGCGGACAAAGTTCCTGCGCCGATCGTGTCGAACCTGCGCAATACATGTTCAGCAGTAACGGTTGACCTGAATACGGCAATCAGCAGCCTGAATACCGCGGGTAAAACATATGAATTCCGTACCGGTGAGTCGGCTAGTTCGCCAACTGTTCTGACGCCGGCGTCGGTAGGTGTAGGTACTTACTACATCTTCGAGCGCACGCAGACAGGTTGTGTGAGTCTGCCAGGCAAGGTCGATGTGAAAATCTTCGACTGCAAAAACGATACAGCACGTGCAGATGTAGCGATTACCAAACTGGTAAACAAAACAAAACTGAATCGTGGTGAGCTTGTAACGTACACGATTAAAGTACGCAACAACGGTCCTCAGGCAGCCACTAACGTGAACATCCGTGACGTGTTGCCGCAGGGTCTGGAGCTGGTACAAGGTGCGTATAACTTCAACCTGTCGAGTGGCGTAATCACGAAGTGGTATGGCTCACTGGCCGCCGGTGCTGCTGACTCGATCAGCTTCCAGGCGCGGGTGACGAAGAAAGGTGATATCGTAAATACGGCTGAAGTAACGTATGCCGATCAGGTAGATCCGAATACGGCTAATAACAAGTCGACAGTAACGGTTTCCGATACATCGACTTCGTTCAAAGCCAGTACGCTGGGTATTGCCAAGGGGGTTAGCCAGGCTCGTATGATCGATGCCAATACGGCTGAAATCACTTACGGCTTCTACGTGGTGAACTATGGCGACGAAACGCTGACAAAAGTTCGTGTACAGGATGACTTAACGAATGTCTTCGCGTCTCATAGCGTAGAAGAAGTAACGTTGGCGTCATCATCGAACTACAGCCCTACGTTGAAACTGAACAATAACTACACAGGCTTTGGCAGTAATATTCAGTTGCTTGATTCTGCAAGTACACTGAATCCGAACGCTACAGCTTCGTTTACACTGCGAGTGAAGGTGAAACTGAACGCAAACGATACGACCCGTACATTCAACAACTCAGCGCTGGCTTCAGCACTGGGTGGTTCAGGTCGCCTCGAAGATGCGTCAGTAAGCGGTGCAGATCCGGATCCGGATGGTGATAAGAACCCGACAAACAACGCGGGTACGACAACCTTCCGTCTGGCTCCTGAAACAGCTACTAACCTGATCGGTGTAGCCATGGCAGCTGCAACCACTAAGAAAGATGATGGTAGCTACGATGTCGTGTACACGATTACAGTGAAAAACTTTAGCGATAAAGCCCTGAATGGTATTCAGGTCACTGATAATCTGACGCAGGCATTCGGTGCACCGGCAGCCTTCTCGGTACTCGGGTCTTCCGTTGCACAGGGTAGCCTGACAGCCAATACGGCCTTTACCGGTGGCAGTAACCAGGAGATTCTGTTAGGTGGTACACTGGCGGCTAAGGAAACAGGTGTTGTTTCGGTTACCGTGAATGTACAGCCAAACGGCAACAACGGTCCGTTCTACAACAGTGTTATCGCAAAAGGTACGGTTGAAAGCACTACGGTTATCGTACAGGATGTATCGAACACAGGTGTTGATCCGAACCCGACAGGTGAGGTGCCGACAGCTGTCCGTTTCGATCTGCCGGATGCCCTGATTGGTATTGCTAAGTCAGTAGGTACACCTACTCAGGTTGAAGATGGTGTGTTCGACGTAGCTTACTCGATCAAGCTGACGAACCTGGGCCGGAATGACCTGACGAAAGTGCAGGTGGTTGATGATTTGGCGAAGACCTTCAGTACGGCGGTAATCCTGAGCAGTGGTATCTCGGTATCATCAACATCAGGTCTGATTGTTAACCCGCTGTACACAGGTCAGGGTTCACAGACTAAACTGTTGAAAGATACGACTGCCAACACGCTGCCGGCAGGAGCAAGCCGTGTCCTGAACTTCGTTGTCCGGGTGAACGTTGCCAATGCCAATACACAGACGTTCTACAACTCAGCTATCGCAACTGCCTTCAGCGGCAGCGCAATGGTGGCCGATACGTCGACAGCCGGTACAAATCCGGATCCGAACAATACACTCGATCCACGGACAAGCAATACACCGACACCGGTTGTGTTGAACAGCGTACCGCTCCGTCCGTATATTGGGGTAGCACTTTCGGTGAGAGATACCGTACGTCAGGCTGATGGCAGCTATAACGTAACGTACATGGCTATTGTGAAAAACTACGCAACTGTGCCGATGACTAATGTTTCGCTGACGGATTCGTTATCGAAAGTATTCAACGCACAGAATGGCGCAAGCTTCAAGGTAGTTGGCACAGCAATTGCTACGGGTAAGACAGGATTGAAGATCAATACTGGCTATAACGGCTCAACGAGCGCTGATCTGTTAGTTCCGGGAAGCAGCACATTGCTGGCTGGTCAAAGCGATACTATCCGCTTTGTGGTCAATGTGAAGACCGACGGTACAACAGGTACGTTCCTGAACTCAGCGAAAGCCAAAGCAACGGCGGCGGGTAGTGAAATCACTGATATCTCGACGAACGGTTTGGTGCCAGACGTAAATGGCAACCGCAACCCGACAGACTCGAATGAAGGTGAAGCAACGCCGCTCAACCTGCGTGTAAGCGATGTAGCTGTGTTTATTCCTGAAGGTTTCTCGCCAAACGGTGACGGTATCAACGACCGCTTCGTGATCCGGGGAGCTACAGGTACGGTGCAGTTAGAAGTCTTCAACCGCTGGGGGCACGTAGTTTATAAGAGCGACAACTACCTGAACGACTGGGATGGTACATCCAACACAGGCGTGAATGTAGGCGGTAACGGTGTACCGGATGGTACGTACTTCTACCGCGTCAAACTGAGCGATGGCCGTCAGTTCGTGCGTTACATGACGATTAACCGCTAATACTGATGTTTATCAAATTCTCTCTGAAAAAGAGTGCAATCGTCCTGCTGCTGGCCCTTGTGGCCGGCAGCGGCCGGGTGCACGCTCAGCAGGACAAGATGTTCTCGCAATACATGTTCAACATGATGGCGCTGAACCCTGCTTATGCCGGTAGCCGTGACGTACTCAGCATGACGGCTATGTACCGGAACCAGTGGACGGGCCTTGAAGGCGCACCACAAACGGCGACATTCACCGCCGATATGCCGCTTAACCGTGAGCGTGTAGGGGTGGGTTTGCAATTGTATAACGATCGGATAGGGGTGTATAACGAAACCGGCGCGTTTGCGTCGTATGCGTTCCGCATCAAATTGGGTTCGCGCTCAACACTGGCTCTGGGTCTCCAGGGTGGTGTCACCAACCTGTCGGCTATGTTGACTGAAGTAAAACTGGTACCGGCCGGTGTATCCGCCGACCCTGCGTTTGCCCAGAACATCAACAAAATGCTGCCAAACTTTGGTACCGGGATTTATATCAGCAATGACCGTTCGTATCTGAGTATTTCAGTACCGCGCCTGTTGAAAAACAAGCTGTCTGATTATGATTCAGGTGTTAATCGCGCCGTTGTCCGGCGTCATGCCTATGCGGCAGCGGGTTTTGTGGTAGGTTTGAGCCCTGCGCTGAAACTGAAGCCGTCAATGCTGGTTAAATATGCTGAAGGCTCTCCCCTAGGCTTTGACGGTAACGTTAACCTCTGGATTAACGACCGCGTGGCACTGGGTGTATCTCTCCGGAAAAATCAGTTCTACTCATTTACCAGCTATACCAACGATGCCGTTGTGGGTATGCTGGAGCTACAGTTGAGCGATCAGTTCCGTCTGGGATATGCGTATGACCGTACGGTAAGCCGTTTAGGTCAGGTGGCGCCGAGCTCGCATGAGTTAATGCTGCGTTACGAATTCGGATTCGGTAAAAACAAAATCCTTACGCCTCGTTATTTCTAAGCGATAGTCAGGACAACCGATAAGTAGTAATGGTGTAAACCTATATTCAGATTTCTAAAATACTTTTCTCCGGTTTCTGGAATAATTTGTAGACTTCGGAACAGTATTTGCTATAAAAAGGGTACCTTCTAACAGATTATTACGTCTGTTCAGAAAGTACCCTTTTTTGTTGGTATTGCATCTTCTCACAACAATTACAGCGTATGAAACGACACTGTATACTCTGCTATGTACTGGTAGCGCTGGCTGCGCCGGTGTTCGGGCAGTCTCTGACGAAACAGGCCGATAATCAGTTTAATCTGATGGCTTATTCAAAAGCAGCTGAATACTATGAGCAGGCACTTCAGAATACAAAATCAATGCCCGATACGGATGTTCGGGCGGCCAAAGCCAAACTGGCCTACAGTTACCGGCAGATCCGGGATAGTCAGAAGGCGGAACAGGCATACCGCGATCTGATAACCATGGGCGATCTGCCTGGCGAGTATGTGCAGTGTTATTTGTACTATGCACAGGCGTTGGCCAGTAACGGCAAGTATCGGGAAGCGCAGGAGGCGTACGAAAAGTATAATGCCGTTCAGAAAGATGACAAGCGCGGTCCGCTGTTTTCGAAGCTATACCGAGACGTTAGCTCTTTGTCGAAAAACGCTGCAAGTTACAAAGTCGATTATCTTAACCTCAACACAAAGGCTGCTGAATTTAGCCCTGTCTATTATAAGGATGGTCTGGTATTTGTGTCGGCGCAGGGTGGTGGCAATGGCATAAAACGTGTGTTCAATTGGGATAATACACCGTTTCTGGACCTTTATTACCTGCCGGAACGAAAAGAAATTAAAGGCGATAAAACCGCTAGCCTGGGTGGCTCTGTCAGTAAAAAACAAGTGCAGACCCATAAGATCGGGCGGATACTTGGCATTGATGATTACACCGCGCCGACATCCAACGACACACGTACTGTCGGCTTCTACGGCGGCACAAACGTAAATGCCGGTCTGGGCTATGAAGATGAGCCGCTGACCGAATCAGCGCGCTTCAGCCAGACCCTGAACACCAAATACCACGAAGGGCCGGCTACATTTACGAAAGATGGCTCCCGTGTGGTTTTTACACGCAACAACTACAATAACGGTAAGTATCGTGAATCGTCGGATGGGGTTAATAAACTGAAACTCTATACAACCGTTCAGACAAACGGCGACTGGCAGGCGGTTGAAGAACTACCGTTCAACAGCAACGAGTATTCGACAGGACACCCCTCATTCAGTCCGGATGATAAGTTGCTTTATTTCTCGTCGGATATGCCGGGCGGTTTCGGCGGAACGGATATTTATGTAACAAAACTCGAAAACGGTAAATGGTCAACGCCCGTCAATCTCGGTAAAGAGGTAAATACCAAGGGCAACGAGATGTTTCCGTTTATTGATGAAAAAGGAAATCTCTATTTCTCGTCTGACGGACAGCCTGGTTTAGGGGATCTGGATATGTTTTTCGCCCAACTGGAGAGCGATGGCGTGCATGCAAAATGGGTGCAGAACCTCGGCGAACCGCTGAACTCCAATAAAGATGATTTCGGGATTGTAACGGACGGCGAACGTCGTGGCGGTTATTTCAGCAGTAACCGGAAAAACGGCGGCACCGACGATGATATTTACCGCTTCAAACGGGAAGGGCCACTGTATCCTTGCCGTGAGCTGACCGTCGTTGTGTTTGATACCGAGACAAAAACGCCGCTGGCTAATGCTGCGCTGAAAGTGGATAACAAAACAAACGAAAGCGACAGTAAAGACCTGAAAACTGATAGCGAAGGCAATATCCACCTGTGTCTGGATGCAGAAAATGACTTCCAGCTTGCCGCCAGCACCGAAGGTTACCTCGATAATCAGGTAGGTTTCTCAACCGTAGGTCTGACCGACGATATGCCATCGCGTCTTGAAATTCCGCTGGCAAAACCCAAAGTAATCGAACCGCCGGTGAGTGGTCTGGATCTGGCGAACTCAAAACTGCGTGGCCGCGTAACGACCCAGCAGGGCAAGGCACCGATGGTAGGCGTAAAGGTAATCCTGACCAATGAGTGCGATAAGTCAAAACAGGAAACAGTTACGGATACTGATGGAGCCTATGAGTTTTCGATAAAGGCGGGCTGTGATTATTCGCTCGAAGCCATCAAGGATAGCATGGGTACGACCGGTACGCGCATCTCTAAGGACGGTGCAGGAGTTGCTGACCTGACTATGTTTAAGAAGGGGGACGTAATCCGGATCGATAACATTTATTACAACCTGAATAAGGCCACGATTCGGGCCGACGCAGCAGCCGAACTGGATAAACTGGTGAGCCTGATGAAAAAGTACCCGACGATGAAAATCGAGATGCGGTCGCATACGGATAGCCGTGCAACAACGCAATACAACAAAACGCTGTCGACAAACCGCGCTAAATCAGCCGTAGCCTACCTGAAGGCCAAGGGGATTAAAGCTACGCGTATGGTGGCAAAAGGCTATGGGGAAAGCGAGTTGCTGAATCAGTGCAAAGACGGGACAAACTGTACGGAAGAAGAGCATCAGCTTAACCGCCGGACAGAAATCAAGATTCTGTCACTGCAATAAAAACAAAAAAGGCAATGGAAAACTGCTGATTATATCCGGTTAACACGGGTTGCTCAGCAGTTTTTTTATACCCCTCAACCTCGAGCAGAATTAGGATTTTTGACCGAAATCCATCAATTTTCCAGAACAATTTCTGATGCTTATGTCTATGATCCACTTGTCTAAGCGAATCTGTGCGCTTGTTCTGATTAGCTTACTCTGCGGAAAGCGTGCTCATGCTCAAAAAGAAACGCTTTACTATCAATACCAATTTAGCCCGATGACCATTAACCCGGCCGCAACCGGGCTACGCGAACAACTGCATATGACAGCCATGTTCCGTAAGCGGGGCTTTTTTGTGCAGAGTAAACAGCAGCAGCAAATGAGCGGTGGCGGACAGTCTTCACAGACACTGGCGATGGATGGTGCGGTGGCCGACGGTAAGGTTGGCATTGGCCTTCAGGCGGTTAATGACCGGCTGGGTACACTGGGTACGACCGGTGTGTATGGCACCCTGTCTTATTGGATTAACCTGCCCGACGGAGCCAGCGTTTCCATTGGCGGGTTGGCCGGTGTAAGCTTTTTACCCGTGTATGATCAGGTGAGCCTGACGAGTACCAACAAAGCCAACATGAGCTACGGCGCCGGGGTTTATTATTATTCAGATACCTTTTTTGGCGGGGTTTCCATGCCGGAAGTTAGTAAAGGCGTGTACGGACTGGGTACAGGGTTAGGCTCTTACCAGAGCGTCCGGCCGCTGTTTATTCAGGCGGGGTATAAGCTGGAGTCCGGTGAAAACCTGTCGCTGATACCGTCTGTGCTGGTTACGCAGGCAACCGGCCGCCCAATTGGTTTTGACGTGAATGCCAAGGCGTGGTTTATGGAAAAAGCCGGCCTCGGATTGTCGTACCGGCATAACAGCCTCGGTTATCAGCCCGTCAGCTATGTACAGGTATCGGCAGAGTATCAGCTCTCGGATGCAATCCGCGTTGGGTTGACCTACAACTCGACCGCCCCGGAAGCGCCGGTCAATACGTTCCAGAAGAGCGTATTTGAGCTGCTGTTCCGGTATGTGCCAAATCCGCAGAAATTCACGTTCTGACGGTTTTTTCGTATATTCAGCTATTACTAACGGCAATTTCTCCCTTGAAAAACGAGTCAGATAATTCAGAATTGCGTACCATGTTCGGCGGTTGGAAGAAGCGTGATGATGAGGTAGGGGAGCGGATCCATAATTTACACATTCCGAACGATCTGGAGCGGGAGTTTCCGATTGCTCCGTATTTTGTTCAGAAATTCGGGCAATACCCGAACTATGTCTATTTCAGTGATGATTTCCGGCCCGGCGTGCGTGATATGCTGCTGAACCGGGGCTTCGAAATCATTAACTCGTCGCTGCGGCTGACCGAAAAAGGCTGGCAGACAGTCGAACAAATCATTCAGCACCCTGAAGGAATACTGCTGAAACTGGAATTACTTGGCGACCGGTTTTGCCGGATGCACGGGTATTATGGGCAGGAAGAGCTAACCAGAAAGCTGCTGAGCGATGTGTTTGAGCATAAGTATAAACACGAAGAGAATCAGACTCATATTTACCTGATTCAGAGTGGTATGGGCGGTATGCATACCGAACGGGTTGAAATAAAACCGCCTGAAATTAACCTTGATCTGCACTATAACGACGACTTCATCCCGGTTCATGAGCGCCTGGTATCGCTGCTTGAAGAGCCGAAGAGTAAGGGCTTAATGCTGCTGCACGGAGAGCCGGGAACCGGAAAAACAACCTATATCAAGCACCTGAGTGCCATGGTCAAAAAGGATATGCTGATTCTGCCGCCTTACATGACCAATTACCTGACATCGCCGGAAATCATTCCGTTTCTGCTTGAAAACAAGGATTCAGTCCTGATCATTGAAGATGCCGAACGGATTCTGCAGTCCCGCGAGGCCGGAGGTGATACCAACAGTGTCTCGAATATCCTTAACCTGACCGATGGCTTACTGGCTGATTGTATGCACATTCAGGTCATTGCGACCTTTAATGCAAATAAAAGCCTGCTGGATAAAGCCCTTTTACGAAAAGGCCGGCTGATGGTGGATTATGCATTCGGGAAACTGACGGTTGATAAGTCGAACCGGCTGCTGGAGCATCTGGCCTCTGATTTCCGCACGAAGGTGCCTATGACACTCGCCGAAATCTTTAACCGCGACGACCAGACGGTATCCGGAGACCGGCCCGACTCCACACGCGTCGGTTTCTGAAACGCTACTGAATCTTCACATATTGCTGCTGGAGCCGGGCGGCAATACCGGTCGAAACAGCGCGGTGATAAAGCCATTGAATAACCGGATTTAAAACCGCCATTGGTCCGGCGAGCTTGCTGCCAGCCAGTGCATAGGTATAGGCCCGTATCAGCCAGTTGCCCGGTGCACCGGTTTCGGGGCTGCATTTCCCGTCATTGGCCAGTCCGTAAACGATCTGCAAGGTTTGCTCAAAGGCGGGGCTACCCGGCGAAATAACGCATTTAAACCGGCAAGGCTGACTGGTATTGTTAAAAAAACGGTGCGGCCTTCCGGCGATTACCGACGCATATTGACCTGGCTTCAGGGTCAGCTCCTTTACACCGACCTGCAGGCTCAGTTGCCCTTCCAGACACATAAATGTTTCATCATGCCCCTGATGATAATGTAAATGGACGCCACGTCCGGGAGCCAGTATCACCTCAACCCAGGTGTGGTTGAAGCCGCTTTCCCGCGCTGTCCGGACAAAAGTAACATGGTCATTAATAACAGGGTGGTGTATGGTACGTGAACCGGAACGTTGCGTATTCATAAGCAGGAAGTGTTGTTTACGGAGCAAAAATGCCGTCCCCCCGCGTGTGTAACAAGGCGAGGTCCATTGAAGTGAGTTCTTCACAGTCTGAACTGTGAAAAGACCGGTATGAGCTGCCGGGCAGGTACCCGTATCCGGAGCTGACCGGTCGCTAAGTGGCCTGACAATTCATCCCTGCATTTTACGGTTTGAGCGGCCGGAAATATCAATCCATACAGACTCATCTGCAAATTGAGTAGATTGTAACTTAATTTGGAATATTCTTACAAAAGAGCCGGCAATGGTGACCCCCCGTATCATACATCACTATTTTACAAAACAGGAACTTTGGTATCATATCCTGATGATGCCGATCCTGTTTCCGATCGGGAATTATTTTCTGGTCGGGCCGCGCTATTTTCAGTCACTGGATGTTCTGTTTTACGGAACGGTGCTCCTCTTTTTTCTGTACTGGCTGTCGATCATTACCCTGACAATCACCATTCGTGAAATCATTAACCGGTTTCCGGAGGTCCATCAGACGGTAATGCGGACGGGAGTAATGTTCGTATGCGTGGGCCTGTTAACAATCGTACTGGCCAGTATCGATGTAGCAGCCTACCACCTGTTTCCGGTATTTAATACTCCCTTTAACTGGCCGACAGTACGGACGATTGTCCTGCTCGGACTGGTATTCGACGTATGCCTTTGCTCGGTTCTGAGTTTGTTTTATACATACAGCCGCTGGCAGGAAAACCAGGCCGAAAGCGA
Organism: Arsenicibacter sp. R0_47; assembly: GCF_057652235.1. Classification (NCBI taxonomy): domain Bacteria; kingdom Pseudomonadati; phylum Bacteroidota; class Cytophagia; order Cytophagales; family Spirosomataceae; genus Arsenicibacter; species Arsenicibacter sp. R0_47. The sequence continues at coordinate 115,371 of NZ_JBYFCJ010000019.1, forward strand.
ATACCTGAAGCGGATGGCCTTACAGACGCAGCTCGATACCCTTAAAAGTCAGGTAAATCCGCACTTTTTATTTAACTGCCTGAATTCGCTCTCGTCGCTGATTGGGGAAGACAAAGTACTGGCCGAGCAGTTTGTCGATGAAATGGCGAAGGTGTACCGGTATATGTTACAGGCCAATGACCGCGAAACAACGACCCTCGAATCTGAAACCCGCTTTGTCGGTTCATACGCCTTTTTACTCCGGACACGCTACGGAAAAAGCATTTCAATCAATATGGAGGTGAATCCTTCATATTTACACTGTTATTTGCCGCCACTTACGCTACAGACGCTCATTGAGAATGCGCTGAAACACAACTCGGTTTCGGTTGAAAAACCATTACTGATTGACATTTTTACCGCTGATGGGCTACTGGTAATCCGTAATAATGTGCAAAAACGCATCGTCAGGGTGCAGACCGGTCAGAACGGTTTGTCGAACCTGACGGCAAAATATGAGATGATCAGCATGGAAAAAGTAAACGTTTATGATAATGGACAGCAGTTTACGGTTACATTGCCTTTATTGACCCAACCGATTCAAGTACCGTAACTATGACTGCCCTTATTCATCAACCAATGCCCCGGTGGTTTAAACCGACCCATCAGCTGAAGCTACACTTCATGCTGCTGTTTCCGTGGTTTATACCGTTAATTTCTTATCTGTTACTGGGCAGGATTTATTTGCAGGACATCCCGACGTTTCTGTCTGTGTCGGGGATCAACCTCGCAATTGCCCTGACCTGTCTGCTGACGATTGACTGGCTGACGAAGCGGATCATCGGGTGGCTGCCGGATTTAAGTCAGGCGCTAACACGGGTGACACTGCTCTTTCTGATGTTTTCGACCGTAACGCCCTCCTTTATTCTCGGCAGCATCTGGACATACGACCATTTTCACTGGTTCGGCTATTCGTTCGACTGGACGACGGTCAAGTACATCCTGATTTTTAATGTACTGGCGAATGTGGTGTCGGTAGCTGTTTCGGAGAGCACGCACTCGCTGGCGAAATGGCGGGAAACCATGCTGGAAAAAGAACAGCTCCGGAAAGCCACCCTACAAGGACAGGTCGAAAGCCTGAAAAACCAGGTAAACCCGCATTTCCTGTTTAATACGCTGAATTCGCTCTCGTCGCTGATCAACGATGAACCCGAACGGGCCGAGCTGTTTGTGGACGAAATGGCTAATGTGTACCGCTACCTGCTCCAGACCAACGACCGGGAGCTGACGCTGCTGTCTACGGAAATCAACTTTATTACCTCGTACTTCCATTTGCTGAAAACGCGGTACGGGCAGGGAATTGAGCTGGAGGTAACGATTGACGACGCGTTTATGAATGAACGCCTGCCGCCGCTGACCTTGCAGATGCTGGTCGAAAATGCCGTAAAACATAACGTCATTATGGCAAACAAACCGCTGCATATTTCGATCCGGACAACACCCGACCGGCGCCTGATCGTTCAGAATACCCTACAGCGTAAGGTCTCGCGAACGGCCTCCAACAAGGTAGGCCTGGCCAATATTTCGGCCAAGTACCGGCTGCTGGCCCAGGCCGATGTGGTCATTCAGGAAACAGAGGACCAGTTTACGGTCATTCTGCCGCTGATTGAAAAGGGAGCCGGTCTGCTAACAGAATTTTAACCCGAAACCGATTAATTACACGCGTCAATACCTGCATACCATGAACGTATTAATAGTTGAAGATGAGGATTTAGCCGTCCGTAAAATCCGCAAGCTGCTGTTGGACATTGATCCTTCGCTGAACATTGCCGGTGTTACGGCCAGCATTGAAGAAACGGTTGCGTACCTGAGTGATACGGAAACCAACGAAGTACCCGACCTGATTTTTATGGATATTGAGCTGGCCGACGGGCAAAGCTTCGAGATATTTGATCAGGTAGAGGTAAAAAGCACGGTCATTTTTACGACTTCCTACGACGAATATGCCCTTCAGGCCTTTAAGGTCAACAGCATCGACTACCTGCTGAAACCTATCCAGAAGGAAGATCTGGAACGGAGCCTGAAGAAATTCCGTGACCTGGCCGCCCGCCGGACACCCGCCGAACCGGGTAGCGCTACGACGATCAACCTCAATAAACTGCTGCGGGAGCTACAGATTCAGCAGCCGAAAGAGCACCGCCGCCGGTTTCTGGTGCGGCAGGGACAGCGCCTGCTGTCGATTGAAGTAAATGAGATTGCCTTTTTTTACACCGAAGAGCGGTTCAGCTTTTTCAAGACGTGGCAGAATCAGAAGTTTCTGGTTGATTATACGCTCGACGAACTTGCTGATGCGCTGGATCCGGTTCAGTTTTTCCGGGTAAACCGCGGCCTGATCATTACGCATAATGCCATTGAGCAGATTCAGCCTTATTTCGGCAACCGGCTCGCGTTGACCCTGCGTCCGACGTTTGAGAAGGAAGCGCTGGTAAGCCGTGAGAAAGTTGCCGACTTTAAGGTGTTTATGGGTAAATAGTGATTTATGGCTTTGCCGCCAGTTGGGCCAGCCGCGCATAAATCTCCATCATGGCCGCCTGATCGATCAGTGTTTTGGCTTTCTGGCGGCCAAGGTAGTTTTTGTCATCCCGTTCTGCCTGCCAGATGCGTTCGGCATCGTTGATGAAAAACTGTAGCTGCTGCCGGTTTTTATCGATCTCGTACAGTGACAGATACCCCCGCAATAGTACCGCATTGAACCAGTAATGGTTTGGTAGTTTGCCATTGCGGAAGAAATGTTTTTCAGCCGCCTGAGCAATACGCTGTGCTTCGGTCAGGTATTTTTTGTCTTTCGTGAGCGTATACAGCAGCGCGTTGGCTTGCAGCATGGTGCCGGTATTGTAGGTATAGGTTGCCGAGTCGATTTTCATGGACGGCACTTTGATGGCATCATAATAGACCCCTTTCGGCGACAGGAGGTATTTGTTGGTCCAGTCATACAGCAGGATGGCCGTGTCGAGGTAGCTTTTTTGCTTCGTGATTTTGTACAGGTGCAGGGCAATCAGAATCCCCGGCCCGTTCGAACAGGTGTTTTTGGTGTTCTTTTCGTCTTCTTTCCAGTAAATACCGCCGCCGGTTTTCGTGTCGAAACCCGTCATCATGAAGCGATAAATGCGTTTGCCAAGCTCCAGATAGCGGGCATCGTGGGTACGGTCATAGGCATCCAGGCTTGTAATACCGATCCACTGGTTGTCGTCGTAAAAACGGGTATCCTGCCGCTCTTTCCGCACGTAGGCCTGATAGCCCGGCGCCGGCGGATTTTCGTTGTAATACTGGTCAATGGCGTTCATGACCCAGGCATTATACGGCTTCGATTTATCGATCCGTTCGACCTCATTGGTGGCTTCAAACAGCGCACAGAGCGGCCACAGAAACGAATGCGGCCGCTCGTTTTTGGCGGGGTCGCTGGTCTCGATAAACAGCCCGTCTTTTGGCTGGTAAAACGTCTGGTGAATGTTCTGATAAATGAGTTGCGTACGGGCCTTATACTCGTCGGCGGTTGGCTGGGCACAGAGTGAGGTCACACTGAAGCAGGCGGCTGCGAAAGCCGTAAGATAGGTGTTCATGGAACGTGTTTGTTTTGGTCAGGCATTACCGGAAGTGGTGCCGGTTAGTGTAAAACAGAAATCAGGGCTGAAATATACTCACTGATCCATGAAACACAGTAGAGACGCAACATCTTGCGTCTCAGATGACGGTTTTTTGATTGCGCCTCAGATGACGGACGGTTTTTGATTTGCTCAAATGACCGGACAGAGAACACAGTCGTGGTGTGCCGTGTCCTGTCCGGTCGCCTGAAAGTTAGTATCTGTCCGGTTATTCCAGCGCTTTTAACTGCTCGGTATTGCGTTTGGTATCCAGTTTGCCGGCCTGCGCGGCCTTCATAGATTCCTGCGCGGCCTTGCGGGCTTCCTGTAACTGATTACCCCGACGGCATGCCTCGGCCAGTTCATAGTAAAGGTCTGCTTTCTGCTGCAGGGTAATGCTGGTTTCCTTAAGTCCTTTCTGTGCCCACCGCGAAACGTCAGACACATCCGCAATGGTAGGACTGTTCTGATTGAAGTAGCGCACCACAAAAATGCACTCCGGCAGCGTCAGCGGTGATTTTGTCTGATAGGTATTTATGCGCTCAACGGCCTTCTCGGTTTGTTGGCTCCGGAAATAAGCGTTGATTTCGGGCAGCAGCGTGCGGGTAGCGGCCAGCGCAGGGGCAATACCGATTTTTTCAAGCATGCCCCGCAGTTGCAGTACCTGCTCAATCGGCATCGTACCGGCATCCGGGCCGTAGAGTTTCTGTGAAATAAGCCGGTCAGCAAGTCCTTGTGCATCGTTCTTGCCGAAACGGGCATACTGCTCCTGATGGTTGATAAGGTGCTGAGCAATGGGGTTATCGACGTGCTGAATGCGTTTCTGTAATACAGCCCAGTTCAGGTCACTGGCATAGTCACTGACGGGTGTTACCTGTGCATAGGCCTCCAGAACAGCTTTGTTGGCCGCCAGATCGCGGGTGACAATCGTGATCAGGCCGTATTCAAGCAGAAAGTTGGTTGTCCGTACGCCATTGGCGAAATGCTGCGGATAAGACGCCGACCGGATTTCGGGATTCAGGGCTGTATTGGCCACGTTAATCACCGCATCTTCGTTTTTATCGGTCTGGCTGGCATGAATCAGCGTTCCGTCCGGAGTAAAGAATAACAGGAAAGGAATTTCAGGAATCGTCAGTTTCTTCTGCTCCAGAAAGTCCAGCGTCTCTTTGTGCGGAAACACAAGCTTGGTACAGACAAACCGCTCATTGTAGAAATCGCCCGCTTTTTTACTGGCGAAAACCGGCATAAGCTCCTGACAATGCGGACAATCGGGTGAATAAATTTCTACAAAAACCGGCTTGTTAACCGCCCGTGCTTTGTCAAAAACGCGGTCAATCGGGCTGGTATCAAACGCTAGTCCGCCGGTTTTCTGATAATCAGGCTCTTTGGCCGGTTGATGCGGTTGCTGTGCATAAACGCTGACCCCGAGGAAACAGGCCAGTAGTGAAAGTAAGATGCGGGATTTCATGTGATTAAATGGTAACGAGTAACGTGTTAGTCAGCAAGTTATAAAAAAGAACTAAATCCCCGATTCCGTTGTCATTTAAGTATGATAAAACCTCCGAAATCAGAACGGCGGGCGAATGCCAATACCACGGCAGAAGAGCTCTCGTGGCGCGACCGTTTTCTGGCTTTACGTAACTTACCTGCCTTTTTCCGCTTAGTGTGGGCGGTATCACCGGCGCTGTTTCTGGGCAATGCCGTGACCCGCTTGTTTCGCGCGGCCCTCCCGGCGGCGACCTTGTTTGTGGGTAAACTGATTATCGACGAAGTCGTCCGGCTGAGCAGCCTGCATGGCGCGGCCGACACGTCGCACCTCTGGCTGCTGGTTGGTATTGAATTCGGCTTTGCGGTGTTGTCGACCGCATTCGGCCGGCTGGTATCGCTGCTCGACAGCCTGCTGGGTGATTTGTTTGCGAACCAGACCTCCGCCCGCCTGATGGAACATGCTGCAACACTCGACCTTGAACAGTTTGAAGATGCCACCTTTTACGATAAACTTGAACGGGCCCGCCGGCAAACCACCGGCCGGACGGTGCTGCTGTCGCAGGTCTTCGGGCAGGTGCAGGAACTGATCTCCGTGGGTTTTCTGGCGGCTGGTTTAGTCGTCTACAATCCGTGGCTGCTGTTGCTGCTGCTGCTGGCCGTTACGCCGGCGTTTATTGCCGATAATTACTTTAATCAGCGCAGTTATTCGCTGTCGCGCAGCTGGACACCCGAACGGCGTGAACTCGATTACCTGCGCTACGTAGGGGCAAGCGACGAAACGGCCAAGGAGGTCAAAATCTTCGGGCTGTCAGATTTCCTGATCGGCCGGTTTAAGGAGCTGTCATGGCAGTATTACGTCAAAAACCGGAGTCTGGCCGTAAGCCGTGCCGGTTGGGGAACGGTGCTGACTGCGCTCGGAACGGCAGGCTATTACGGGGCGTATGTCTGGATTGTACTCCGTGCCGTCAGCGGGCAGATTTCGCTCGGTGACCTGACGTTTCTGGCCGCTTCGTTCCGGCAGATGCGTGGGTCGCTGGAAGGTATTCTCTTGCAGTTCAGCAGCCTGACGCAGGAGTCTATGTACTTACAGGACCTGTTCGACTACTTTGCCATTCAGCCGGCTATCCATTCGACCCGCAATCCGCTGCCATTTCCGAACCCGATCCGTGAAGGGTTTGTGTTCGATAATGTAGGGTTCAAATATGCCAATGCCTCATCAAACGGGCGGGAGCGCTGGGCGTTACGGAATCTGTCGTTTACCCTGCATCCCGGCGAAAAGCTGGCGCTTGTGGGTGAGAACGGTGCCGGTAAAACGACACTGGTAAAGCTGCTGGCCCGTTTGTACGATCCGGCCGAGGGCCGGATTCTGCTCGATGGCCGCGACCTGCGCGAGTACGATCTGGCCGACCTGCGCCGGAATGTGGGGGTAATTTTTCAGGATTATGTGCGCCTGAAAATGTCGGCAGGGGTGAACATTGCCGTCGGCGATATTGATGAACGGACCAATCAGCCCCAAATTGAGCAGTCGGCTCAGCGCAGTCTGGCCGATTCGGTCATTGCCAAACTGGAAAACGGCTACGACCAGCAGCTGGGCCGGAGCTTTGGCAAAGGCGTTGAGCTGTCGGGGGGCGAATGGCAGAAAATAGCCCTGGGCCGTGCCTACATGCGCAACGCGCAGGTATTGATTCTCGACGAGCCAACGGCTGCCCTTGATGCCCGTGCCGAATATGAAGTGTTCCAGCGGTTTGCCGGGCTGACCGAAGGCAAGTCTTCGGTGATTATTTCGCACCGCTTCTCGACGGTCCGTATGGCCGACCGGATTCTGGTGCTGGAGGGCGGGCAGCTGCTCGAGATCGGTTCGCATGCCGAACTACTGGCTGCCAACGGGCGCTATGCTGAACTCTTCCAGCTACAGGCCAGAGGATACCAGTAAACGAAACGCCCGGACATGGATCCGGGCGTTTTTTATGCCAGTTGATGCAGCAGTCTGCCGACGAGTTTATGTTCGGCCTTGACAATGGGCGAAGGCAGGAGCGCCAGCCCGTCACCGGCGAGCTGCCGAGCGTCAGTGACCAGGTCTGAGGCCTGCGCAATGGCGGCTTTGATCAGGTAGGTTTGCGGCGTTTTCTGCTTGTCGGGCGACGGCGTAATGTGTTCCCAGATCTGCTGCGCCAGCGAAGCATCGCCTTTGATGTAGGCATGGGCAAAAGCAACCTCCTTCAGTACCTCATTTTTAAAGAGTCCCGGCTGCCCGTCCAGTAATTCGGCCGCCTGTCTGATGTGCGTATAGGCCTCCTCCAGTTCATGCCGGTCAAGGTGATAGTAATAGAGCAGCGTATGGGCATAGCTTTTGAAAAACGGCTCGGGTTCTTCGAGCAGCAGATGAAGCTGCCCGATGGTCAAATCGGCATAGGGTTGGCCGGACGTAATCTGCGCCATCGTTTCGAGTATCGCCTGCTCAATGTCTGCCGTGCGGCCACCACGGATCAGCCGGAAAAAGCGGGCACGGTCGGTATAGAACGCACCGGTCCGGGATGGCAGCGTGGTGGCCAGAAACAACATAAGGGATACGAGGCCGAAGGTTAATCCGAAAAGGACGAGCGTACGCATTAACGCCGGGGAGGCCGGCGACAGGGAGACCAAACCATACCAGGCGAGTCCCAGTACCAGGAAGCCGCCAGCGAGACTGACGATGGGGCCGGCAATGATGACGCGGGCAAACTGCCGGCGCAGGTTGTCGGAACGCTTTACGGGAATAGTAGCCGCAACGCCTCCGAAAAGCTGTATGTCTTTATTCAGATACACCTCAATGGCATCGGTATCAGCGTTCCGGCGAATGCCCAGGAAGCCGGCGACATACAGATTAAACCGGAATCCCTGCGCCAGGCCGGTAAGTAAATGACCCAGTTCATGGGCTGCCAGGGCTGCCCACATGGCCACCGGCACCGCCACAATGCGGGCCACGGCTTCGCCGCCGCTGACGGAGCCGGTCAGGGCGTCAAGGTGGCCGCTGAGGAATACCTTACCGGCTTTACCGGCCAGAAAGCCAAAGCCGGCACCGGCGGCCAGTCCGGACAGAAGCTGAATCAGCACCTTCGTACGTTTATTCATTGTTGTTTATTGGTCAAGTTCGGCTAAACAGGATTTGAGCTGATCGAGGTGCCGGCCATACAGCCAGCGGATGTAGGCTTTAAAGAAATAGACAACACCGATCAGGAAGGCGGCTGTCCCTGCCGCTATAATCAGGAGTCCCAGCGGGCCCGGGTGCAGTTTGTCAATCGGATTGAGAAACGGGTCGGTGCGCTTTTGGGACGCTATCGTATACCCCAGTATCCCGCCGAGAACAAAGCCAACCGGAATGGATACAAGGCAGAAGGCTAGGTAAATAGTAACGAAGCGCTCAATAACCCGGATCTGCTGTTGCAGGTGCGAACGCAGATCAACAGCCATCGGCAGTGCCGTCGCTTTCAGCTGTTTGTATTGCCAGCTAAAGGCTGCAATCTGAATGATACTCAGTACCCAGACCGCGCCGGCCAGCCAGTGCAGGGTAATGGACGGAATGCGGTACGCCACGACCGACATGCCGATAATACAGGCAAAAGCGACGCCGATCTCGATCAGCAGGTTCCGCAGGATGCGGTCAAGGGCCGTGCCTGACCGGCTTTTGATCTGTTGCGTAATGTCATCAATACTTTTCTGCACGGGCGACTCGTCAAACCGGGCATTAAAAAGGGCGCTGAATTCGTCGAGTTCCATGGTTAAAGGTGCTTTTTAACGGCTTCTTTCAGAAACGTTTTGATGCGGTTCATCCGCACGGCCACATTGTTGTCGGTCAGGCCAAGCATCTGGCCAATAGTCCGGTAGTCGTATTGCTCGATGTATAGGGTCACAATAGCTTTGTCGATCTTATTCAGCTCGCCGATGGCCAGGTACATGGCCTTGAACTGCTGTTCGGTATCCTCGTCAGCAGGCTGGGAAAGAAGCGTTAAGGAGGCATCAATAGGCTGCCGGAGGGGCTGCTTTTTCCCTTTCCGGAAATAAGAGATGGCTGTGTTCAGTGAAACCTGATAAAGCCAGGTCGTAAACGCAGCCTCTTGCCGGAAAGCAGGCCAGGCTTTCCACGCATTCAGCAGGATCTCCTGAAAAAGATCTTCACGGTCTTCCGGCGAATCGCCGTAGAGGTGACAAACTTTGTGGATAATCTTCTGATGCTGCCTGACCTGCTCGACAAAATCGGGGGCTGTCGCCATAGCGGTGGGAGGTTGATCAAACGACCGGCTGGATTTACTTAACCGGCTGTACGGTATACCCTTTCTGACGGAGCAGGCGGATGACTCCCTTTTCACCGCCCAGATGGCCGGCACCGACGGCTATAAAGGTGGGCTGCTGCCGGACTGCTTTGTCAATGACCGGAATCCATTTAATGTTCCGCTGATCAAGCAGTACCTCTTCAAAGCCTTCGAACTCTGAAAACTGGCTGGCATCCATTAACTTCCGTAACCCCTCAAGGTCCTGCGCCTTGTAAAGCGTGACAAGCTGCTGAAATTCCCTGGTCGCTTCATCTTTCTTTTTTACCATATCAACGAGCTGCTGCGCCATTTTTTCCGGCGGCATTTTGTCGAAAATGGCCATCTGGTCGTCGATGGTTTCCAGACCCAGTACTTCTTTTTTCTGCGTACCGGCCATCTGCGTAAACGTCATTTCGTAGCTCTGAGGCTGGCAGTTCAGCAAGGCCATGTACTGCAGCGACATGAGGGCAAACGGTTTCATCATGCCCAGCTGACTCAGACCCATGTGCAGGTTAGTGGTGTAATAGTCGTCGAGCAGTTTGTAATCGTCGGCACTCAGCATTTCTTTCAACGGCTTACCCGACGTATTCATCATGCTTTTCTGCATGTTTGTCATCAGGGCAGGGTCGTCCATATCGATTTCCAGAAATACCTGACCGGCGTTGGCGAGCGCGTTTTTGGTCGAGTCGGAGAGGGAGAAATCGGTCGGACAGATCAGGTGGATGGTGCCAAACAGGTAAGACGGTTTCGTCAGCCCGTTACCCGATATTTTCCAGAGTAATGATTTATCTTGGGCAAAGCCTGAAAGCGCCAGGCAAATGAGTAAAAACGAACCGATGGTTTTCTTAAGCATGTTGTTTGATGTTTGCTTGAATGTACCATATTAGTCGCAGCGCAGGGTAAAACCTTACAGCCCGGACTGAAATTTTTTTAATATTTGTGATTCATTGCTTTACGCCTTTGCATGCTAGACCTTTATAAACAACAACACGCGTATTTACTGGCCCTCGATTCGATCATTTTCGGTTTCGACGGCGAAAGCCTGAAGATTTTGCTGGTAAAACGGGGTGTTGAAGAACAGACCTGGTCATTGATGGGAGGGTGGCTGCAACCCCGCGAAAGCCTTGAGGAGGCAGCCGCCCGTATTTTGTTTGAACTGACTAACCTGACCGACGTTTATCTGGAACAGTTGTATACGTTCGGTGATCCGGACCGCGACCCCATTTCCCGTACTATTTCAGTTGCTTACTTCGCGCTGGTAAACGTGGCCGATTATGCGTCGAAAATTTCGGAGACATATCAGGCGCGGTGGTTCTCGCTCTATGATCTGCCCGCGCTGCTGTTCGACCACGGCCAGATGGTTGACCTGGCAATAAAGCGGCTGCGTTACAAAGCGGCCCAGCATCCGATCGGATTCGAGTTGTTACCGGAAAAATTTACCATTCCGCAGCTGAAGAAGTTGTACGATGCGATCTACAACACGGAATTCGATAAGCGGAATTTCAGCCGCAAAATCCTGTCGACAGACTTGTTGATCAAGTTAGACGAGAAACAAAAGGGGTTTTCCAAGAAAGGGGCCTATTATTATCAGGTCGATAAGGCGAAGTACCAGCAGCAGACGGATTCGTTCCTGAACTTCATCCCCAATCCCGAAGCCAGTCTCTGATTGGTAACTGAAGTTGCCACGAAGGCGCTAAGTGATTAAGGTACACAAAGGGTATAAATAAGTAAACTTCGTGCTGCTTTGGTTCTTCCTGTCTTCGTGGTTAAATATACATAAGTGGTATTTAAGGCCAGAATTAGACCCATCAAAGATTGGTTGATAAAATTTTATGAAAAATAGTTTAGGTGTCATTATGACATTTAAAAAAGAAATATCAACTTTACATCACAAAATCAGTCATAACCAATCATTCCCCAATAAACATGGCAAACATCACGCTGGGCGATCAGGAATACTTTAAAGGTATCGGTGCTATCGCCTACGAAGGTCCTAAATCTAAAAACCCGTTAGCGTTTAAGTGGTATAACCCTGAGCTGGTTATCAATGGTAAAACCCTGCGCGATCAGCTGCGCTACGCGATCAGCTACTGGCATACATTCTGCGGTACCGGTGGCGATCCGTTTGGTCCGGGTACCCGTGTGTTTGCGTGGGATCAGAGCAATGATGCCGTTACGCGTGCAAAACTGAAAATGGATGCCGCGTTTGAATTCTTCACCAAAATCGGCGCGCCGTATTACTGCTTCCACGACGTTGACCTTGTCGATGAAGGGCCGACCGTTGCCGAGTACGAAAGCCGTATGCAGGCCATCGTTGACTATGCCAAGCAAAAGCAGGCGGCCAGCGGTGTGAAGCTGCTTTGGGGAACGGCAAACGTGTTCTCGAATCCACGGTACATGAACGGTGCGTCGACCAACCCGGATTTCTCTGTCGTGGCCTATGCCGGTACGCAGGTGAAAAACGCACTGGACGCTACCATCGCCCTGAACGGCGAAAACTACGTGTTCTGGGGTGGCCGCGAAGGCTACATGACGCTGCTGAACACCGACATGAAGCGGGAAGTTGAGCACCTGGCCCAGTTCCTGACCATCGCCCGGGATTACGCCCGTAAGCAAGGCTTTACCGGTACGTTCTTTATCGAGCCGAAGCCGATGGAGCCAACCAAGCACCAGTATGACTACGATGCCGCTACAGTAATCGGCTTCCTGCGTCAGTATGGTCTGGATAAGGATTTCAAACTGAATATCGAAGTAAACCACGCCACGCTGGCCGGCCATACGTTTGAGCACGAACTGCAGGTAGCGGCTGATGCCGGTATGCTGGGCAGCATCGACGCCAACCGTGGCGATTACCAGAATGGCTGGGATACGGATCAGTTCCCGATCAACATCTACGAACTGACAGAAGCTATGCTGGTGATTCAGCAGGCGGGTGGTATTCAGCCGGGCGGTATCAACTTCGACGCTAAAGTACGCCGTAACTCAACGGATATGGACGATCTGTTCATCGCGCACATCAGCGGTATGGATGCCTTTGCCCGTGCGGTGATCGTAGCCGACAATATCCTGAAAGACTCTGATTACCTGAAGTTCCGTAAAGAGCGTTACTCGTCGTTTGATTCGGGTTCAGGCAAAGCGTTTGAAGATGGTAAACTGACGCTGGAAGACCTGCGCTCGTTTGCTGTTGAAAATGGCGAACCTGCGATGCGGAGCGGCAAGCAGGAGTGGCTGGAAAGTATTATCAACCAGTATATCTAAAAAAATCGCATAGGGTTTTACCCTATGCGATTGATTGAGCCCTTTCAGGGCGATCCTGAAAATGCCCTGAAAGGGCCCAATCAGTCGCCGGGGGCACCGCCCCCGGTAGGAAAGAATAAGATAATAGCCGGGGGGGATCCTCCGGCTATTAGTTTTAATAACGGATGGCCCAGAACGGGTTCCGGCTGGCTTTCATGCTGTCCTTGATATGATTACTGATAATCGTATCGTAATCACTATCCTTTATTTTCTTGCCCTTCGCCTTCGGCTGTTTCAGCTCAGCAGTAACCGGCTTAAACTCTACTTTTGAGGCCTCGATGATTACGTCACCTTCGTTAAGGTCGATACCCAGAATCATACCCGGAAGGCCAAAATAACGCTCCGGACCGGCACCAACCGGAATATCCTGCGCAAACCACGCCGTTACTTTCTGGCCCCGGACAGGATCGTCCATCGTTGCCTTCATGCAGATAAAACCGGCAATGTCTTTAATCTGGTTGGAGATTTTCCATTTTGGGGTGTTCAGTGAGTCGTCCACTATGTACACCTTGCCCAGCATCTCAATCACATCAAACTTTTTGTCCTGATCGAAATTACGGTAGATGGAATATTCTTCCTTGCGCCACGAATAGCCGGCGCCCTCGATTTCATCGTTGTTGTAACTGTACAAGCTCTGGGACGGCGAAAAGAACAACTTCATCTTTTGTGTGTAGCCTTCTTCATTTTTCCAGGTCATGGCCGAACGCTCCTTTTCTTCCTTGCTCAGGAATGTAAGCCGCTTGATGATTTTGGTCCAGTACTGCGTGTAGTTGAAATAAACAATGCCCTCCGTCTGCTGCTGTTGGGCAGAAACCTGTATAGCCAGAAAAAGAAGCGGAATAAGAAGGTATTTTTTCATAATTAAGACGATTGTAGAGCCGCAATATTTTGCGGCTCAGTTCTATGCACAATATTTTGCGGCTCAGTTTTATAGCTATTAGAAGAAATTCTGACGTTTCATTTTGGCCTGAACACCCCGCATGTTGTACGTAAACGACACCAGGAAGTAACGCGAGAGCGTCTGTACACGCTCCTGTGACACCGAGTTTGTGAACGCCGACTGCGACACCGCCAGGTTACGGTTCAGCATATCATAGGCGGTAAGCCGGATTTCGGCCTTTTTCGCTTTGCCCAGGATGGTGTACAGCGACGAGTTCCAGATCGGGATGTGCTGGTTAAAGCCGAAACGGTCGTTTTTATACACGCGGTAGTTCAGCGTCGTATTCAGGTAGAGCCCGAGCGGTAGTTTTACGTTAGCTTCACCACCGTAGAAGAAGTTGTAGATCTTCTGGTTCTGAGCGCTGCTGATCGAGTACTTTGTGTTACTGATGTTCCAGTTGGCGTTAGCGTAAATCGTGATCTTGTCGTTTGGCGTCAGATCAAGGCGCGGACCGATACCGATGCTGCTGGTATTGGTTTCGTTCAGCTGACCGTTAATGTTAGTCAGGTTCTTACCGTAATTGATGTTGCTGTAAATGTTGAAGTTCGCTTTCGTTTTCTTCAGTGGGAAACCAAAGCCGATGTAGCTGCCCACATTCTGACCGCCGGAGATGTTAGCAGGCTTAGTGCGCGTAATCAACGTAGTCGGGTCTACCGTCTGGTTATACACAATCTGATTTACGTTGTAGGTATAGTTCAGGCTGACGTACAGGTTGGTAAACGTACCCGGGTTGAACATGTTATAGCCGCCGCCCAGCTGGTGCCGCAGGGTAGGTAACAGATCCGGGTTACCTTCGGTGATATACAGCGGGTTGGTGTTGTCGATAACCGGTTGCAGGTCGCGGGTCGAAGGCAGCTGAATGCCCACATCATAGCTGAACCGCAGGTACTTGTTCCCCTTCATGCTGTAGTTGAACGACACGTTCGGGATCACGTTGGTAAACGTCCGGTTGATTTTGTTAAACGTCGTCGACGTCTGATCCGGCGCATATTCACCGGCAAGTGTGAATTGCTGACCGGCAGCACCCACTAACAGGTTAACCCCTTTGTTTGAATACCGGAAGCCGGTTCCCAGACGGTTGAACAGGTAATTGTTTTCGTAGTAGCGGCTCAGCACGTTGTTCCGTGTTTCCTGGCCTGCCTCCCCGCGATCCATTACGTCACGGTCAACCACGTCGTTCCGCAGGCTGAAGTTATAGAAGCTTTCCCAGAAGAACTTTTTCGACAGTGGTTCCAGATACAAGGCGCTCATTTTGTACTGACTACGCTTGGTATCGGTGGTCTGCAACTGACGAATAATCCGGAGCTGGTCGTTTACGTTGGTCGCCTGGAAGAATTCGTTAATCGAATTCAGGTTCATTTCGGCGTCGTTCAGGTTCACCTGATAGGTAGCGCTGAGGGCGAGGTTCCGGCCTTTTTTCTTGAACTTAGACCGATATACGACAGAGTTTGCCGTGCCGAATGCATCTGTATTGCCAAAGTTGTTGATCGTTGTCCGGGTCGACAGGGCGCTTAACCGGTACAACTGCTGCCAGCTGTTCAGGTTTGTATTACCCTTGCTGAACCGGCTGTTACTCAGGATTACCAGTGTCTGCATCGAGTCAAGTTCCTGCTGGAAACGAAGGCTTACGCGGTGGCTGTTGTTAAAGTTGATCTGGCTGCTTGAGTCAGTACGGTTGAATGAGCTATTTTCGAGGAATGTCTGGCTCTTCCGTACGGCGTCGATTGTCTGGCGCGTCTGGCTGTAGTAGTAGCTGCTGCTGAATTTGGTCTTCTTGGTATCGTAGTTATAGTTGAGGCCGGCCGCCGCGTTGTTTGAATAGCCACGGCCTGAACCGCCACCAATCGGAATACCGAGGTTGTCGTCATCATCACCGCCGAACGAGATAAACCGGCTGCCGCTGCTGAAACCAAAATCGGCATCATCGTTCCAGTTGAACGAGTTACTACCTCTGAAATCCTGATAATCATCGAATGAAAGACCGGTCTGGTTGGTATTGTTTCCCATACCGATTACCGAGAACTGGCGTTTATCGTCGAAGCGGTTGTAATTGCCTTTGAGTTCGGTACGGGCAGTACCATTACTGTTTGGCCGGAGATCGGAACCAACGCCGGCGGTAAGTTTACCAAACGAGCCTTTTTTGAAGCCGTCTTTCAGCTGAAGATTCAGCGTCTTTTCTTTTTTACCGTCTTCCATACCGGTCAGTTTCGCCTGTTCAGTCTTATCGCTGAAGACCTGCACTTTCGAAATGGCTTCGGCAGAAAGGTTTTTGGTCGCCGCTTTCGGATCGCTGCCGAAGAACGTTTTGCCGTCAACCGTTACGCGTTTTACATCTTCGCCCTGGGCCTTGATGTTGCCATCCTGATCGATCTGCATGCCGGGCAGACGCCGGAGCAAGTCCTCGACCGTCGATCCCGGCGGTACTTTAAACGAAGCCGCATTGTACTCAATGGTATCGCCTTTGATGGTCAGCGGAGCGCGGGCCGTTTTAACAACTACCTCAAACAGTTCTTTGGCAATCGGCTTCAGTTTGAGCGGGCCAAGGTCTTTATTAGGCTGATCACCGGTATCGAGCAGTTTGTCATACGGAATAAAGCCAACGTACGAAATTTTCAGAATATAGGAGCCCCGCTTCACATTCTTAAGGCTGAACATGCCGGCTTCGTTGGTCCGGCCAAAGGTAACGAGCGACGAATCGGTCGTCATCAGGAGCATAACGTTGGAGCCTGGAAGTACCGCACCGGTGGTATCGGTCACCTTCCCCTGAATCGAAATTCGGCTGGCTGGTGTCTGGGCAAAAAGAGACGTTGTCAGCAAGAGGCTGAAAACGAGCAGGAAAAGGTTTTTCATAGATGGATTGCGGTAGTTATTGTGGAGTAAAGTAACGTCTTATTTGGTTTATGTGTACAATATTAACAAACTTTAACTAAGGGTTTAAGTATTCAACTAGAATTATAGTGAAATATTGTGTATTCACCCGTTTCTTTGATGCTAAAGACGAGTCATTTCCACAAATGTTGCATATAGGTTACACCATTTTGTAACAAAAGTGATGAAAGGGTAGAAAAAAGGGGTGGAAGAAGGGGAGAGTGGGATTAGTGGCTGGCGGTAGGGCAGCTGGCTGGAGCAGGGTAAAGGGGCTTGTCTGTATTCGGATGACGGGGAGTGTGTAGCCTGGTGGGGGGAAGGGCTGTTATCTTCTATATCTTAAAATAAACTTTCTAACAACTCTACTAATTGAGGATTACTGGGCCGTGGCGCATGCAAGCTTTTAATCTCCCCGTTTTTGTCAATAATTATATATCTGGGAATGGACGAAATGTTAAGTTCTTTAGTTATTAATGAATTTATACCTACACGATAGTTTTCTAAAGTAGGAGAGTCTATTTTTAACATTTTTGTCATTTTTTTCCACGCGTTCTCATCTTCATCAATACTTAAAAAAACTACACGTAAGCCTTTTGCTCTATATTTTTCCTGCAAGCTTTTACTTAATGGGATTTCTGACCGACATGGCCCACACCAGCTTGCCCATGTATCAATAAGAAGTGTACTTCCTTTGTGGCTTTTCAGGAAATCACGCCAACTTTGCGTGTTGCCATCCAAATTACTTAAAAGCTCCGTATTACTGGTTATATTATTTTTTATTTCTTCAGGAATATTATTTTTTATTTTATTTATATAGCTTTTATCTACGCTGTTGTCTTGTAATAGCTTGAGGATTTCATCTAAAGTAGCAGTTTTTTTAAATTGATATTCTTGATATGCTTTATATAATAAAAAAGAACGAATATCATCAGTAAATCTTTTTTGGATAAAGTGTACTACTTCTTTTTGTTCTTGAGATGTACCTGCATGTTTTCTACAAAAAAACTTTACAATGCCCCAAAGCATAACTTTACTAGTACTATTAATAGGAGTAGCGCCGAGCTTGATTATTTCCTCCAGCTGCTTTTCAACTGCTTCTGTATAGGACAAACAGGGCTTTCTCATAAAAAAAGGCAAGAACCAGTATGTCCTATTTTTGTGGTGACGAAACTACAAAACGATGAC
>NZ_JBYFCJ010000020.1:0-72553 GCF_057652235.1 Arsenicibacter sp. R0_47
AATCGATCAGTTTGCGGATGATTTTAACTCACTAATCGAATTTATGACCATGCATAGGGTTTTATGAGAAAGCCCTGGATAAGTAAAATGATTCATTGTTGTAGTATTCTATTGATAATGAAGCCAAGTTGTCTTCATATAATAAAACCGAATCTTGTTCGATTCTTTTGAAATTTCCCTCAAATAATATACGCTTCAGACTTCTCTCAACTTCATTTAAATCGTCACAATAAATTGTAGCGTAAATAGCTGTTTCCATATCTTTTCATAATTTAACAAATGGTTTCAGATCAACGCTTTTGCGTCAGCCAATCTCTGACCGGCATCTAATCAACTAATTTACAAGTTTTCATCTCACGCAACAGCATTCAGAGCTAAATCACTACGGCTAAACGGTAATCCCGACTATGCAGAAGCTATTAATTGCTACTGATTTTCTTAGAACAGTACGCCGGTCTGCGACCGGCTAACGTGCGGCCGTGGGTTGCACCACGACCAACGGGGCAAGCCGTGATGATGTAGCCGGTAGTCGGCCCGGACTGACGGGTATGAACTATATCAATCCGGAAGAATCATCAACTTAGTGCAGAATTCTATCGAATTGATCCAATTTCGGACCCGATATGCTTGGATATGTTTTCTCATATGAGTAAATTGAAAACCTATCTAAACCCCTCTGAGCCATGAATATAAAACAAATCTTACAGCGCAAGCCAATCAACACAATTTACTCGGTTAGTCCTGACGAATCGGTTTATCATGCCCTGGAGCTTATGGCCGAGAAAAACATTGGTGCCGTACTGGTCATGGCCGATGGTAATCTGACGGGGATTTTCTCCGAACGGGATTATGCCCGCAAAGGGATTCTGATGGGCCGGGCCTCCAAAGAAACGCACATTCATGAGGTGATGACCAGCAAACTGATTACCGTCACGTCGACCGACAAACTCGAAGACGCGATGCGGATCATGGCCGACAAGCACATCCGCCACCTGCCGGTCGTTGACGAAGGCACGCTGATCGGCATCATCTCCATCAATGACGTGGTTTCGACGATTATTAATGACCAGAAGGCACGAATTAATTCCCTTGAGAGTTATATAACCGGTAGTATGTATTAAAAGAAGGAAAGCAGGTTACGGATTATGCAGCCGTGAACTCTACGGAATTCATAATTCGTAACTATATTTGTTTTTCTCTTTTTTAACCACCGGAATCATTTTGACTGAAATACTCGATAAACCCCGGCAAGAGGTTTTGAAATTATATGGCAACCGGCTCCGTCTTCGCGTATGCGGCCTCTATCGCGAAGGAGATCGTCTGTTAATGGTTCGCCATCGTGGCATTGGCCCGACCGATACGTTCTGGTGCCCTCCCGGGGGAGGCCCGCAGTTCGGTGAGGCAGCGCATGAGGCTCTGGTCCGTGAATTTGTGGAAGAAACCGGCCTCAATATTGCCGTTGGCGACTTGTTGTTTGTCAACGAGTTTATGCAACCGCCGCTGCATGCGCTTGAGTTATTTTTTGACGTTAAAAACCTGGGCGGCAGCATTCATCAGGGATTTGATCCGGAAATGGGTGCCGATGAGCAGATTATCGAAGATGTGCAGATGATGCACTTTGAAGAGATCAAAGCCTACCCGCCCGAAGAAGTACATACGCTTTTTCAGCGGTGTGAATCGCTGGATGATGTCTTCCGCCTGAGGGGATATTTACACTGATCCACTGCCGGCAGTCCGGTCTTAGCCGGACTGCCGGTATTATGTTTGCCTGAATTATTTTGATCGCTACTGTGTCTACTTCACCAACCGTTGCCATTCGTCAGGAATCTTTTGATCCGATTCAGGCCGAACAGGCGACCCTATGCCTCGAAGTAGCCAAAGACCGGTTCCGGTTTGCGATGCTGGATCATGAAGGCCTGTGTGTCTGGCTGGAAGAATTTATGTTTCCGTCGCTCCTGAATGAGCGCCCGCCCCACGACATACTACCAACCATCTTTGAGCAGCATCAGGTATTGTCGCACGGTTCATGGCGGCAGGTGCTGGTATCGGTCAATTCGCCTTCGTTTACGCTGATTCCCAAACCGCTTTTCCGGAAAGAATACGCGGGCAGTTATCTGGCGTTCATGCGTGGCAGTGAACTGATGCCGCACGAGTTTCCGGCCGCCTACCTCCACGCTCATGACCAATGTTATGTGGTCTTCAACATGGACCACCAGCTGAGCGACTTTTTTTCGGCGCAGTATCCGCTACAGCAGCTGTCATTTGTGCACCAGACCAGTACCATCCTTGAGTCCTCCCGGTATTCAGATGGCGGCAAAACGGGTTTACGGCCTGTGCTGACGCTTTATTTTGAGAACGAGTTTGTTACGGCCGTTGTCCGTCAGAGTGGTTCGCTGAAATACAGCAACCGTTTCGGGTACAAAAATCCGGACGACCTTGTGTACTACCTGCTTTACCTGATTGCCGAGCTTCAGCTTACGCCCGATGTGCTGACTGCCGTTCTATTCGGGGAAATAACCCCCTTTTCGGAGACGTATTCACGGTTAGCCGCGTTTTTTCCGAACCTTCGCTTCGGGCAGTCGCCTGCCCCGCTCCGGCTCGCCCCCGATTTTGATGAGCTGCCCGACCACCGCTACCTGAGCCTCTACGGCCTCTGCCTCCTCAGCGACTAAGCACCTGAGTACCCACAAAAGCAAATTGAATTATTCTTTTTTCACACAATCACTATCGCTCTTTCACTCAATCACTCTTTCACTCTTTACTCCCTCTTGTAGGTTTGTAGTTATTTTCTTCGCTAATTCGCCGACACATTCATGTGAGTCAATGAAGCGAATCGCACTTTTCCCGGGCTCTTTCGACCCGTTCACCAAAGGGCACGAAGACATCGTTCTGCGCGGCCTGAATCTGTTCGACGAAGTCGTTATCGGTATTGGCCGTAATGCGAATAAGCAACGCTATTTCGGGCTGGAGCTCATGCAGCAACTGATTGAAGAAACGTTCAGGGAGTACCCGGCGGTCAGGGTGGTATCGTATGATGACCTGACGGCCAATGTTGCCCGCGAGCTGGGCGCCCGTTTTTTATTGCGTGGTTTACGCAATACCACGGATTTCGAATACGAAAACGGCATTTCGCAGGTAAACCGGTATGTCTATGAAGACGTGGAGACGGTTTTTCTGATTACCTCCCCTCATCTGGCACCGATCAGTTCGAGCATCATCCGTGATCTGCACCGGTACCACAAAAACATCGACAATTTTCTGCCGTACAATATTGATCCAAAAAAATAAGCGGTGTTTCCACCGCTTATTTTACCAATGACTCAATCACGTAGCGGATGGAGCTGAACGAGTTGGTCAGCGCCATCTGCGTTTGTTTGGTATCCATCCAGGCCAGTTTTTCAATATCTTCATCTTCCTGCGGGGCCATCTTCCGGTCGTCGATGCAGACCATCCGGTACCACTTGGTCCGTTTCAGAATCCGGTTGCCATTCAGCGTATAGGTATGCCACGTGGTACAGATTTTTTCCTCAATATCGACCCGGACGCCGGTTTCTTCCTCGACTTCCCGCATGGCTCCCTCCTGCGACGATTCACCGTCGTCGAGTTTACCCTTTGGCAGGTCCCACACGCCGCGGCGGAACATGAGGAGCATTTTATTGCCTTTAAACACCACGCCTCCTGCGGCCTTTACCACCTTGTACAGCGTCTTGAAGCGGTCTTCAACCGCCTCTTTATCAAGACAGACAAGCGTTACCGACAACAGGTGTGAGGCATCACTGCTCTGGAGTAAACTATTCAGCTTCTCGGCCGTGGCCGGCGTAGCATTCAGCAGAAGCAAGTGACCATGTAAGGCGCTCTCTTTCAGAACACCGAGCCGGGCGTCGATTACCTTATCAAAATAATCGTGGCTTTCGAGCCGGTCAGTTGCATTACGCCCAATAATTCGGATGGGCCGGTCGTCAATAAAGACAATCATGTAGGGGATGATTACAGCCTGGTTTGTTTTCAAATGCAAGGATAGCCTGCTAAACAACAAACTTATCTTTACAAAAGGCTAAACAGGCGGCTGAAAACTAGTTTTTGGGCAAATTTAGCAAAACCAACATTGTTGCATAGTTAGAACTTATGCTATTTTTGCGTCAGGTCAATTCTCTCCCTTTGTGGAAATACTCATAATACTCTTACTTACGATACTCAACGGCGTCTTCTCCATGTCCGAAATCGCCCTTGTATCCTCCCGTCGGTCAAAACTTGAATCCGCTGCCAAAAACGGCGATCGGCGCGCACAGGTGGCGCTTGATCTGGCTAACGCACCAAACCGCTTTCTATCTACCGTTCAGATTGGTATTACCCTGATCGGTATCCTGTTAGGTATTTTCAGTGGTGACCAGCTCACCACCGATGTCCAGAACTTCATCGCGCAGATTGATATTCTCCAGCCATACTCCCGCTCCGTTGCCGTTGTTCTGGTGCTGCTTATGCTGACGTATACCTCACTGGTGCTCGGCGAGCTCGTACCGAAACGAATCGGTCTGTCGAATCCGGAAGGCATTGCCAAAACCATGGCGGCCCCGATGATTCTGTTATCAAAAATTACGTCGCCGTTTATCAGCCTTCTCAGTGTGTCGAGCGACTTGCTCATCAAGCTGCTCCAGATTAAGCCGAACGAAAGCGCCGTAACGGAAGAAGAAATCAAAAGCCTGATTCAGGAAGGAACCACCGGTGGTGCCATCGAGGAAATTGAACAGGAAATTGTACAGAATGTTTTCCAGCTGGGCGACCGGCGCATTACGTCGCTGATGACTAACCGGCAGGAGATTGTATACCTGGATCTGGAAGAATCGGCCGAAGAAAACATTGAGAAGGTTATTCAGTATAAACATTCGACCTATCCGCTCTGTAACGGCGGTGTGGATGAAGTGGTCGGACTGGTGTATTCGAAGGATTTACTTGGTAAAGATCTTTCCACGGAAATTCTGCGGCTAGACTCGATCAAACGCGAAGTGCTGTATATCCCGGAAAATAACCGTGCCTATCAGGTACTGGAACGGTTCCGCGAACGCCGGCAATACGTGGGCATTATTGTCGATGAATACGGCGGCGTTCTGGGTATTGTGACCCTGAATGATATTCTGGACGCGCTGGTGGGCGATATTTCGGAAACCAGCGAATTCAACTATGAAATCCGGGAGCGCGAAGACGGTAGTTTCCTGATTGATGCCCAGTTGCCGTTCGACGAATTTGTGGAGCACTTCGACATCACGCTGTCGGCCCAGAGCCGCCGCGAACTGACCGGCTTTGATACCCTCGGCGGCTTTGCGCTGCATATCCTGAAGGATATTCCGCAGACCGGCGAAACCTTTACCTGGCATAATTACCAGTTCGAAATTGTGGACATGGACAAGAGCCGGATCGACAAAATGCTGGTCAAGAAACTCTCTGACGAATAAGCTAGTAGTGATGAGTATGGATTCAATAAAAAGTGAAGTTGCCCGCGCGCTCCTCGACGTGAAGGCGGTCCGGTTACGGCCGCAGGAACCGTTTACCTGGAGTTCGGGCTGGAAGTCGCCGATTTACTGCGATAACCGTATTACCCTGTCTTACCCGCCTGCCCGCACGCTGATCAAGCACGCACTGGCACAGGCTGTTCAGGAGCAGTTCCCGGAGGCTGATATCATTGCCGGGGTTGCCACCGCCGGTATCCCGCAGGGGGTACTGGTTGCCGATGCCCTGGCACTCCCTTATTGTTATGTCCGGCCGGAGCCGAAAAAACACGGCATGGGTAACCAGATCGAAGGCCGGCTTGAACCTGGTCAGAAAGTGGTTGTGGTTGAAGACCTGATTTCGACCGGCGGTAGTTCGCTGAAAGTGGTTGACGTGCTGCGTCAGGCCGGTGCAGAGGTGCTGGGCATGGTCGCTATCTTCACCTACGGCTTTCCCGTTGCCGATCAGAACTTCAGCAACAAAGACGTTAAGCTCGTTTGCCTGAGTGATTACACGGCGCTGCTGACCGAAGCGGCGGCCCTCGATTATATTTCTGAATCAGACATGGCTTCGCTCAACGCGTGGCGCGAAAATCCGGCGGTCTGGCAGGGTTAACGGCGCTGCACCGTAGTAAAAAAGAGGCATCTCCTTCGGGGTTGCCTCTTTTTTTTGTTAAAGACCGGATTAACAGAAATTTCACACCGCCAATGGCCTTAGCCGCCGATTTTCGCGTAAGTTAGTGGCCTGTATTTTATCTTATTCTGCATGAACACCCAGCAAACTATAGCCGATATCAGCGCTCTTTTTGACCGTAGCGGGCAGGAAGCCTACTATGGTGAGGACGTTACCCAATTGCAGCATGCCCTGCAATGTGCCCACCTTGCCGAACGTGCAAAACTCGACGACGAATGTATCATTGCCGCCCTGCTGCACGACATCGGTCATTTGCTGCCGTCGGATGTTGCCGAAGAGCACATGGACGGGTACGGCCGCGTAGACCATGAAAAACTGGCGGCCGACTACCTGCGCGAGCGCGGGTTTTCCGAAAAAACCGCGCAGCTGATTGAGCATCATGTGAATGCCAAACGGTATCTGGTGGCGCGTAATCCTGATTACCTGGCCGACCTCTCGGATGCCAGCCTGCAAACGCTGACGTTTCAGGGCGGCCCGATGAGTCCGGAAGAAGCTACTGATTTTGAGCAGAATCCTCACTTTCACGGCATTCTGCAAATGCGCCGCTGGGACGAACTGGCGAAGGATACCGATGCACAAACCCCGTCACTTACGCATTATCTGCAGATCTGCGAACGCTATCTCACTCAGGCATGAAACGATTTCTGTGGGCAATGGCACTTTGCGGCGTAACACCGGCCATAGCCCAGAAAACCTACCAGACCCTACAGGTGCCGGGGCGCACGCAGTTCTGTCAGATCGACACCAACGGGCGCAGCGCCGTTTTACCGAGCGGCCGCCTGGTCACCCCTGCCGGAAACGTTATACGCATCACCAACGACCCCTTCGGTCTGGCCATCGCCCCCGACGGCCGCACCGCCCTGACCCTGCATGACGGTGTTGTTACCGTGGTTGACCTGCCATCACTCAAACCGGCGCGGGTGCCTGACTATGGCCAGCCGGCCAACAGTTCTCCGGTTCGCGGCGGTTCGTTTCTGGGTGTTGCCTTTTCGGCCGACAGCCGGCTTGCCTACCTCAGCAACGGCGATAAAGGCCGGATTATCGTGTTTGACGTTAACCGAAAAACGGCGATCGACAGCATCAGTCTCGACGGGCAGGGCTTCGGCGAAAGCTTTACGTCTGACCTGCTCCTGAACGGCCGCGAATTACTGGCCCTCGACCGCGCCAACTTCCGGATGGTCCGCATCGACCTGGCCACTAAAACCGTTACAGCGTCTATCCCGGTAGGCCGGCAACCCTTCGGCCTCTCGCTGAGCCCGGACAAAAAACTGGCCTTTGTAGCCAACGTGGGCCTGTATGAGTACCCGCTTGTGCCGGGTGTGACACCAGCGAACAAGGACAGCATGATGCTCCGCTTTCCGGCCTACGGGGCACATACCAAAGAATCGCGGGAAGGGGTCGAAATCGAAGGCCGGAAAATCCCCGGACTCGGCGACCCGCTCGACGATGAGGCCATGAGCGTCTGGACCATCGACCTGCAAACCAACAAGGTAGTGGCCAGACATAAAACAGGCGTTCAGATCGGCGAGATGATTGAAGAAGCCGAGGTAGTGGGCGGCAGCAGTCCCAATTCCATCGCCGTCGGGCAGCGCTACGCCTATGTGTCGAATGCGACCAACGATAACATTTCGGTTATTGACTACGTAAAACATAAAATCGTCGGGACAATTCCGCTGAAAGCGGACCGGCGTATCGACCGCTTCAGAGGCCTGATGCCGTTTGGGCTGGCCCTGAGCAACGACGAAAAAACACTGTATGTCGCCCTGCTGGCCTTCAACGCCGTAGCGGTCGTGGATGTGCCGTCTAAGAAAGTAAAGGGGCTGATTCCGACCGGCTGGGGCCCAACCAAACTCGCCCTGTCGGCCGATAACGGAATGGTATATGTAGTCTCGGCCCGTGGTTACGGGGCAGGCCCAAACGGAGGTAAATCCTTTGTCCGGCCACCGCAGGGCACTTATGTCGGCGACATTCAGCTGGGTACGTTTCAGGCCATCCCGGTACCGGGTCCGGACGCGCTTGCGGCTTATACAAAGCAGGTTCTGGCAAATACATTTGACGTAGTTCCGGTTATCGACGACAAAACAAATCCGTTACCGCCGTTGCCTGAAATCCGGCAGTCGCCGATTAAACACATTGTGTACATCACCAAAGAAAACCGCACGTATGACGAAGTGCTCGGGCAGCTTAAAACAGGACGCGGGGACTCAACACTGGCGCGGTATGGTGTGAATGTGACGATTAAAGGCAAAAACCAGGCCGACTCGCTGTTTGGCGTGGCGGTCATGCCGAATCACCAGCGGGTGGCGACGCAGTTTGCGTTTTCCGACAACTTCTACTGCGACTCAGACGCCAGCATTCATGGCCACCACTGGATGATGGGCACCATTCCGAATGAGTGGGTGGAGGCAAATTCGTCAACGTCTGCGACATTCGATGCCTTCTCCAAAGCGCCGGGCCGACGGTTTCCGCGCACCACAGGGGCCATTGATCCTGAGGACTATAACGAAACCGGCGGACTGTGGGAAGCCCTCGAACGGGCAAAGATTTCCTTTTATAACTTCGGCGAGGCCAATGAATACAACGGAGCACACGAAGACGCCAACACCCTGCCGTTCGGTACGGCCCAGCCCGTTGTGTTTCCGATGCCGGGTGCCGCATTCCGGCATACGTCGCGGAACTATGCCGGCTATAATACCAGCATTCCGGACCAGTACCGCATGGAGCAGTTTGAGCAGGAGTTTACGGAAAAGTGGCTGAAAGGCAAGGAGAAAATGCCGCAGCTCATCACCATGCAGGTGCCGAACGACCACGGCTCACGCCCGAGACCCGATGCTGGTTATCCGTTTACGCATTCGTACATGGCCGATAATGATCTGGCAGTAGGCCGCATTCTGCATTTCCTGTCGCGGACACCATATTGGAAAGATATGCTGGTGATTATTACCGAAGACGATCCGCAGGGGGGTGTTGACCATATCGACGGGCACCGGTCGGTGCTGATGATGGCGGGGCCTTACGTGAAGCGGGGATATGTCTCCCACACGCATGGCAATTTCGGGTCTATTCTGAAGGTGATTTATAACACGCTTGGCGTTCCGTACGTCAACCAGTATGACCAGACGGCGTCGCTGCTACAGGACTTTTTTACCGACAAGCCGGACGTTACGCCGTATACGGTTGTGCTGCCCGACAAGCGTATTTTTGACCCGCAAAAGGCAATGAATCCATACGGCAAACCCTTTGACTGGTCGAAGATTCAGACGGGGCCACAGGCCGGTGAGACAAAAATGGATGATCCGGCCCAACAGCGCGCCGAACACTATCGCCAGCAGCAGAATTAAGTATGTAACTGAATAGACTACACTATAAATACGTAGCAAACAAAAATTTACCACATAGGCACATAGAGAAATAAAGATTATATTCTTAAATTTTCTATGTGCCTATGTAGTAAAATAAAAAATATTGGTTTTCCGGTTTATTGCAAATTCCGGTCTTCGCGGCTGTTGAAGGTATCGCCCTGATTCAGGTCACCGGTCTGGAAACCCTTTTTAAACCAGTAAACCCGCTGAGCTGACGTACCGTGGGTAAACGCATCGGGCACTACATAGCCCTGCGACTCTTTCTGCAGCCGGTCGTCACCGATGGCATTGGCCGCCCGCATGGCTTCTTCAATGTCTCCGTCTTCCACTACTTTCAGCGTTTTCTGCGCATAGTGCGCCCAGACACCGGCCAGAAAATCAGCCTGTAACTCCAGGCGTACCGAGAGCTTATTGTATTCTGCCTCACTCACCCGTCCGCGGGCATTATTCACTTTGTCGAGTATCCCCCACTGGTGCTGCAGGTGGTGGCCGACTTCATGGGCAACGACATAGGCCATGGCAAAATCGCCGGGTGCATTGAAGCGCGACGACAGTTCATCGTAAAACGAAAGGTCGATGTATAATTTTTCATCGGCAGGGCAGTAGAACGGTCCCGAAGCGGCCGTAGCTGTTCCGCAGCCCGACTGGGTTCTTCCACGGAAAAGCACCATCGTCGGTTTAGGATATTGCTGGTTCTGCTCCGCCAGCAGTTTCGTCCAGACGTCTTCGGTATCGGCCAGAACAACCTTGACAAACTTAGCGGCTTCATCGTCTGCCTGCGGCCCCGCCGGTGCTTCGGTAGCCACCTGGTCGGACCCCGACTGATTGAATACTTCGGACGGGTCACCGCCCAGCAACATTACGATCAGGGCAATGACCAGGGTACCTATGCCCCCGCCAACCACCATGCCGGTGCCGCCCCCGCCGCCCCGGCGATCTTCTACATTATCACTTTCACGTCTTCCTATCCAACGCATGATTTCTGTTGTTTTGGTTAAAATAGTCCCCAAAGTAAGGAGGAAACCTGATTTCTTGCTAACCTGCAAACCACTTTATCTGATCATTGTTAGGATTATTGAGCGAATGTCAGTTCAGGTGAAAAGGCTGCGAATCCTTGTTGATCAGCTTTGACTGATGGATCAGTCCCAGAATCAGCAGGCCGACCACAATCGCACTGACTATCTGAATCATGGATACCAGATTAAATACCGACGACTCACTTTTCGATTCCATCATCAGCGCCCGGCCTTCTGCCGATTGAATGGCGGTCAGTTCATGGACTTCCCCCATTAAGGCCTGAAATGTCTGCGCGCTCCTGCCTTTCACCAGTTCATCGAGTGCCTGCGCTTTGTCTTTCCGGTACAGCGTCAGCAGGTCGCGCTCCTGTCCGTTGTAGCGGGCCAGCTGCTGCTTAAAGAGTTGCAGGCCTCTGGTTTCGCCGTCAACCAGAAACGTCTTTTCGTAGGCTGTCAGCAGGGAATCAATACGGCCCTGATGCATCCGTTGCTGGCTCACAAAAAAGGCTTCATCCGGCGACCGGCCCAGAATCATCTGCTTTTGCAGCGCAATGCGTTTAGTAAACAGGCTCTCCGTTAGGTATACCATATCAATAGCCGGCATCAGCCGGTCAGCGTAAATGGACGAAAACGATTGGTTGATGCTGCGTATGTTCTTCCGGGAGATAAAGGTATTCAGCGTAATGATGGCCATGATGCCGCTTAACAGCAAAGCCGCTTTCAGTTTTTGTTGTATGACGAATGACCACTTCATAAGTGTTTTTCCATTGAGTGTTACACATATACAGTCCGACAGACTATTATATTTGTAACGAACCTACAAAAAATTGTATAATAACACCTAATCCGGTTGCTGTCCGGTGCCTTTTATGCAGTTTTTCTTCCTTAACCTGGCTATGCTGACCCGACTAACTGCCCCATTCCTGTGTTGTGTCCTGTATCTGACCGGCTGGCTCGTGATCAGTCAGGCTGCCTGTGCGCAGGAAACGGCAACAATCCTCCGCGGAACCGTGACCGATGCCGAAACCCATCAGCCGATTCCGGCCGCCAACGTGTACATCAGCGGCACGACAAGGGGAACCACCACCGACGAAAAAGGCAATTACGTACTGACAAACGTGCCGCAGAACACCATTGAACTGGTCGTCTCTTTTACGGGTTACGAGCCCTTCCGGCAACGCCTGCGCCCAACCGGCAAACCCGTCGATGTCGCACTCCGGATTACCGTGCTGCAGGAACTGGTGGTGGTTGCCAAACGAGATAAGGCATGGCTACAGAACGCCCGCACCGTCGAGAAAGAGCTGCTGGGCCAATCCCCCTTTGCCGGCGACTGCCGCCTGCTGAACGCCGAAGTCCTGAGCTTTACCGAAACAGCAGGCGTATTAACGGCGCGGGCGGCCGAACCGCTGCGATTCGAAAACCTGTCACTGGGGTATCAGATTACTTACCAGCTCGTTGGCTTCCGGTTCGAGCCGGGCAAGGGGACATTCTACGCCGGACATACGCTCTTTGCCGAACTTACGCCGACATCTGAGAAACAAAACCGCCAGTGGCAGCGCAACCGGTTGCAGGCCTACCGCGGATCACTACGGCATTTTATGACCGCCCTGCTGCAAAACCGGCTGGAAGACGAAAAATTTCTGGTCTACCGCGAAGACGTTACAACCCCCATCGCCAAAAACTCCGTGCCAATGCTGAGCAGCGAACTGGGCAATCACCTGAAACCGTTTGACGCACAGGCCGCTCTGACCGCCGGGCAGGTACCCAATGAACGGGTGCTGACAAGCTACCTGCCGCTGGTTGTATTCTATACGCCGGTCTCGTCCCGTTTTTCTCCCTACCGTGATGCCCAGTACGCGTACTCTCAGCTGGTTTTTCCGCAACGTTCCATCGACATCAGTACGAGCGGACTGATTGTGAAACCTAATGGCTTTGAGGCCCGGGGCTACCTGAGTAACGACCGGCTGGCCAGTGCCTTACCCGATGACTGGACACCGGAAACGCCCATTAAGGGCGACCCGCAACCCAAACCGGTTACGGCGCAGGCCGGGCAGCCCGGCCCGGCAGCGCCGCTGATCCGACCCGCCGATAAGCGGCTTGACTCGCTCCGGCAGGTGTGGCGTAGCCAGCCCAACAGTAAAGCACTGTTTGTACACATCGACAAACCGGTATACCTGACCGGCGACCGGATCTGGTGCAGCATCTATGCCCTGCAACGCCGGACGCACCAGCCCGATACCAGCGACACCGGTCCGGCAGTACGGCTTGAACTCTGGTCGTCAGATCGGCGGCTGGTCAGTCAGCAATGGGTTGCCATCCATGTTGGCCGGGGAGAAACATCGGTCTATTTACCGGACTCCCTCGCGGACGGGATGTATCAGCTCCGTGCGTACACCGACGCAGACCGGTTGGCGAACCGCCCGCCCTTCGAGCGCACGATCCCGGTCCTGCAATCAGCTGCGCAACCAACTACGCCGACGCCGGCCGCTCCGGTGCTTAACGGTGATTCCGACATGCAGCTGCTGCCCGAAGGCGGCAATATGGTAGCCGGATTACCCGTCCGGTTTGGCATCCGTGCCCTCAATGCCGCCGGTAAGGGGCAACCGGTGCAGGGACGCATCCTGGATGCGGCCGGTCAGGAGCTTACCCGTTTTCAGACCAATGCACTGGGGTTCGGCCAGGTCGAACTACCCGCTGCTCCGGCTCCTGCCCAACGGCTTACGGCCCACATGGTAGCGCCTCAAAACAAGCAGGTTACCTTACCTCCATCCTTACCCGAAGGCCTGACGCTACGGACCAGTCTGGCAGCAGACTCCGGTCAGGTGCTGGTGCGGATAATGGCTTCGGCAGCGTATCAGCACCGGACTGCCTATCTGATTGCCCAGAGCCGCGGACGGGTGATCGACGCATTGGTACTGGGTTTATCCGGCAAACCGGCAGACGTGACCCTCAATACCGCTAACTTTCCGGCGGGTGTAGCCCAACTGACACTATACGATTCACTGGGCCGGCCGCAAGCCGAGCGACTCGTCTTTATCCCCGAGCGGCGGCCGGCGATTCGGGCGGATTTCGACCTGTCATCGGCCCCCGCGGCCAACCAGACTACCATTACCCTCCGGCTGAGCGATGGCACACCCGTACCGGTACAGGCCCTGCTGTCGGTTGCCGTTACGAGCGATGCGCAGGTACCAGCCGATACGGTTGCCGCTGACATACCCGTTCACCTGCTGCTGACCGGCGAATTAGCGGGTGTGGTCGAACAGCCACGGGTATATTTCCGGAATCGTTCCCGCCAAACCTGGCAGGCCCTTGATCAGGTGTTGCTGACGCAGGGCTGGCGGTCGATCCGCACGCAGCCGGTTGACCGCATAGCGACAAAGGCCCCGGAAACTGCCGACATAACCTTGCGGGGTCAGGTCGTTAATCTACAGAATGAACCCCTGAACGGGCTGAACATGGTACTGACCGTAATGGGCGGCCAGCGATGGCAGGTTAAGCAAACCACTACCGGCGCCGATGGCCGGTTTGCCATAGACGGATTAGTACTCACCGATTCGACGCAGCTGCGGGTTCAGCTTTCGGATGCAACCAAACGGGAGATTAAGGCAAAGGTTGTTTTTGATAACAGTGCAGGTACATTTGTGACGCAGCCTATGCTTTCTCCGGTTGATTCAGCACCGGCCGCGCTGGCGACCGTGCTCACCGGGGGCCGTGAGCGGCAGGCAGCGGATCCTGCGCAATACCGGCAGGCAGGGGCCAAACTCCTGAAAGAGGTCGTGGTAAAAGCACCGGTCACCGATGAACGTCCCGAAAGCATCCGGCGGCGGAGTATGCACGACCGTGTTGATCAGACCATTATCGTTACCGACCAGAAACGCGCCGGTCAGACGAGCTTGTATACGCTGCTCCGTAACCTGTCGGGCATCAGCGTTACCGAGGTCGATAACAAAGGCAGCCTTGCCTATAACGTCCGCATCTACGGTACCGGCCCTACCGCAGGGATTACCAGCCTCAATGTCACCCCGCGCTCGCTGGAAGCGAATCCGTACACGGCCCGGCAAGTCGTCAGTAATACGTTTTCCAACCCGTTATTCCTCGTTGACGGGTATCCGGTTCAGGACGACGACGGGCGGCAGCTCCTCCTGTTCCAGGCGACTGACATTGAACGGATTGAGATTCTGAAAAGCGCTACCGCCAGCATTTATGGTGTCCGGGGCAATAACGGCATCATTGCCTTTTACACACGGCAGGGCGCCGGAACAACGGGTAATGCGGGCAGCACGGCATTTTATAAACTACCAGGCTATACCGTACACCGTGATTTTTTAACGACCCGCTTTCCGGCGGGGCGCACACCCGTACCACCTGCCCTGCTGGATGTTATCGGCTGGTTTCCGGCGGCAGTTACCGACAGACAGGGCCGGTTTGAAGCCCTGTTGCCGGTACCGAAACTTCCGGCACGGACCCGCATTACGATTCAGGGCATTACCCCTTCAGGGGATCCTGTTTCGATCAGCCAGCCGCTTAATTAATGCCGGTATATCCGGGGGCCGGTCTGCTTTTAACACTATACGTTTAAACCCGATCTGACAAGCATGCAATCGACGCGTCGCAACTTCATCAAAGGTGTTACAGCAGCCTCTGCGCTGGCTGCCACACAGAGCATGGCCGGTCCGTTTTCCATTATCCGGAACCTGAAAAAAGTAAGCCCCAACGACAAAATCCGGATTGCCACCATTGGCATGGGTATTCAGGGAAATTATGACACACAGGCCGCCCTCCGCAATCCGGATGTTGAACTCGTGGCCGTGGCTGACCTCTACGACGGGCGGCTCGAACATGCGAAGACGGCGTTCAGCAAAGACCTTTTTACGACCCGCGACTATCGGGAAATTCTGGCCCGCAAAGACATTGATGCCGTACTGGTCGTAACCCCGGATCACTGGCACGACCACATTACCATTGCCGCCCTGAAAGCAGGCAAGCACGTATACTGCGAGAAACCGATGGTTCACCACATCAACGAAGGCAAAGCCGTAATTGATGCCTGGAAAAAATCGGGCAAAACCATGCAGGTTGGCAGTCAGCGGATCAGCAGTGCTGCCTTTCAGGAAGCGAAACGACTCGTACAGGCCGGCGACATCGGAGCGATCAACTACATTGAGTCGAACAGCGACCGGTTTAACGCCATCGGTGCCTGGAACTATTCCATTCCAACCGATGCATCGACCCAAACCCTCGACTGGGACCGGTTTCTGGGCGATGCGCCTAAACGCCCGTTTGATGCAACCCGCTTCTTCCGCTGGCGGAATTACCGCGATTACGGCACCGGTGTGGCCGGTGACCTGTTTGTACACCTCATTACGGGTGTTCACTTCGTTACCAACTCCATGGGCCCGAACCGGATTTATTCGTCGGGCAACCTGGCCTACTGGAAAGACGGCCGCGATGTGCCGGATGTGATGACCTCCGTCATGGATTACCCCAAAAGCGATCAGCACGAAGCATTCCAGATGGTGCTACGGGTCAACTTTGCCAACGCCGGCAAGATCAATAACATGACCAGGATTATCGGCAACGAGGGACAAATCGAGTTCTCGGAAAACGGCCTCATCATGACGAAGAAAAAGCTGCCGCTTGCGCCAGGCTACGGAGGCTACGACAGCTATTTCACCTTTACCGAAGACGTTCAGAAAGAATTCACCAAACAGTACGACGCCAAATACCCGCCCGAAACCCGCGCCACCGAACCGGTCAAAGAGGTTAAATTTGAATCCCCGAAAAACGACGATGCCCACGCCCGCCACTTCGGTGATTTCTTCGACAACATCCGGAAAGGCAGCCAGGGAACGATTGAAGATCCGGTTTTCGGCTTCCGCGCGGCCGCGCCCGTACTGGCCTGCAACGAAAGTTATTTCGAGAAAAAAGTGGTGTACTGGGACCCGTTGACAATGACCCAGAAAACCGGCCCCGGCACGGCGAAGCCCGTTGCTAAAAAACCGGTGGCGGCAGCGGCGACGAAAAAGTAACCGGTTTTCTGCTGTATCTACAGGGCGCGGACTTTCATCCGCGCCTTTTTGCGCTTATTTTCGGGCCTTAAACCGGCCGCGTGCTACTTCCGATCAACATGACTAAACAACTCCTCTGGCTGGCTTGCCTCCTGCCGCTTTTTGCCGTTGCGCAACCGAAACCAACGCTCATTTCCCGCTACGAAAAAACCAAAGGACAGGAAACGGCCACCTACGCCGAAATCATTGACTGGTACAAACAGCTCGACCGGCAGTATGAACAGGCAAAACTGATTGAGATCGGAAAGACGGACATCGGCAAACCGCTTCACCTTTTCCTGATTGCGGCCGACAAAAACTTTCAGCCGGCCCCGCAGCGGGTTACGCTCCTGATCAACAACGGCATTCACCCCGGCGAACCCGAAGGCATTGACGCCACCATGATGTGGGCCCGCGACATGCTGGCATTGGGTCAGCTGCCCAAAAATGTCCTGCTCGCCATCGTGCCGGTTTACAATGTCGATGGCTGCCTGAACCGCGGGGTGTCGCGCATTAACCAGAACGGACCCATCGAATACGGATTTCGCGGCAATTCCCGCAACTTCGACCTCAACCGCGATTTTATCAAAAACGATACCGAAAACGCCCGGTCGTGGCAACGGATGTTTCAGCAGCTGAAACCACACGTCATGATCGACAATCACACCAGCAACGGCGCTGACTACCAACACATTCTGACTTATTTTGCTACGCAGAAGGACAAACTACACCCGCTGGTGGCGGGCTACATGAGTCAGTCGTTTCAGCCGGAACTGGACAAGGCCCTGACTGCCCGCCGGTTTGAGCCGGTGCCCTACGTCAATAACTTTTCCAATACGCCCGAAAGCGGCATTGCCGGGTTTAACGACATGCCCCGCTATTCGTCGGGATACGCGGCGCTGTTCAACTGCTTTAGCTTCGTGGTCGAACTTCACATGCTAAAAGATTACCCGTCGCGGGTAGACGGTACCCGTGCGTTTATGGAAGAATCACTGAAGCTGGTTGAGCGGGACGCCCGGAAAATCATTACCAACAAACAGCAGGCCGATCAGGCGCTGACCACCCAGGCAACCTTCGCCGTAAGCTGGAAGCTTGACCGCTCAAAAACCGATTCGATTCCGTTTGCCGGCTTCCGCGCCGGAAACAAACCCAGCGACGTGTCGGGCCTGAACCGGCTGTATTACGACCGGTCAGCCCCGTTCCGGAAGCAGATTCCGTACTGGAACCACTTTGTACCCGAGGTGCAGGTCAAACGCCCGAACGCCTACCTGATTCCGCAGGGGTGGACGGCCATTACTGAGCGGCTGGAGCGTAACGGCGTCCGGCTCCGGCGACTGACAAAAGACAGCCTGATGACCGTAAACGCCTATTTTGTGACGGATGTAAAAAATCCGGCCCGTCCCTACGAAGGTCATTTTCTGCACACGGGCGTACAATTACGGACAGAATCCGTAACGATACAGGCCTATGCCGGTGATGTTATTGTCCCGGTGAATCAGGCCAGTAACCGGTATATCGTTGAAACACTGGAGCCTCAGGGGAGTGACTCATTCTTCGCCTGGAATTTCTTTGACAGCATTCTGGACCAGAAAGAGCATTTTTCAGCGTATGTATTTGAAGAGGTAGCGGCTGATCTGCTGAAA
This sequence comes from Arsenicibacter sp. R0_47, assembly GCF_057652235.1. Classification (NCBI taxonomy): domain Bacteria; kingdom Pseudomonadati; phylum Bacteroidota; class Cytophagia; order Cytophagales; family Spirosomataceae; genus Arsenicibacter; species Arsenicibacter sp. R0_47. The sequence continues at coordinate 18,246 of NZ_JBYFCJ010000020.1, forward strand.
AAAGACCCGAAACTACAGCAGTTGCTGGCGGAGAAAAAAGCGGCCGACAAAGCATTTGCCGAAAGTGCGGCCGCGCAGCTTGAGTTTATTTACCGGTATTCACCGTATTACGAGCGAACGCATACCCGCTATCCGGTTTACCGGCTTGAATAGTCAGATTCGGTAGATAAATCCGGAAGGTAGCCCCCTGATCCGGCTGGCCTTCGGCGATGATTGTACCGCCGTGGTTCTCGGCAACCTTCTTGCAGATAGACAACCCAACGCCTGTACCCGAATAATGCTGCCGGGTGTGCAGGCGTTGGAACACTTCGAAAATCCGTTCTGCGTACCGGGGCTCAAAACCAATACCGTTATCAGCCAGCGTAATCTCATAGTAGGAATCGCCTGTTATACTCAACAGCGCAGGCACATTTGCTGCCGCCAGCAACCGGCAGGTAATACCGATAACCGGCGGGGTTTTCTCCCGCCGGAACTTAATGGAGTTGGCGATCAGGTTCTGAAACAATTGCCGCAGCTGCACGGCATCGCCTGCTAAGACTGGTAACCGGTCGTACAGAATAAGTGCATTGGTTTCGCGCATTGCCACATCAAGATCCTCCAGAACGTCGGTAATTACCTCATTCAGGTTGACCGGGCGGAATACGTCACGATTTGTGCTTACCCGCGAATAGGCCAGTAAGTCACGGATCAGCAGCGACATACGACCCGATGCCGACTGCATCCGGATAATCAGGTCGCGGCCAGTCAAACCCAGCTGCGGCTCAAACTGGTTCAGCAGTAAATCACCGAATGACTGGATTTTGCGCAGCGGCTCCTGCAGGTCGTGGCTGGCAACGTAGGCAAACTGCTGTAAACTCTCATTTGACCGCCTTAGCTCTTTATTGATCGTTTCCAGGCGCGACTGATCCTGATAGCTCTGCGAAATGTCGATCCCGGCCAGAATAAAGCCGTCGCCAAACTTCACCGCCGACAGCCGGTACCAGTGGTTACCAAAAAGCCGGTCCACTTCCATACGCTCGTCCTGTTCCACGACCCGGATATAGGCATCGAATGCCCCTGTTGTTTTCAGGACCGGCGAAATGGTCAGCAGGGTTGTTTTCAGGGCTTCTTCCACCGTACTGCCGATGATGTCTGCCACCATCTGGTTCATCAGCAACACCTTGAAGTCAATAATGGCGCCCGACCCATCCCGCACTGATTCATACTGCGCAAAGCCGATCGGTGCATTCGTCAGCATACTGTTCAGCAGATCGGCCTGGCGCTGCTTTTCCTGCTGCGACCGTTTCAGCTCGGTAATATCCAGAAATGACAACACAATATGTTCGTCTTTCCGGACACCCTGCACCTGATACCACAGGTCGTAACCGTCAAAGGTGTAATGATTATGGTATTGCACCGGCTCTCCGGTATCCGCCAGTTTTTTATACAGCTGCCAGATACCGCTTTTTTCAATACCCGGAAACGTTTCCCGCATGGTGCGGCCAAGCAGCTCCTGCGACTTGCGGCCGGTCATCCGCTCCGCCATCTGGTTAATCAGTTCGTAGCGCAGGTCAACCACTTCCCGGGTTTCCTCATCCCGTACAATACTGTAAAGGCCAATGGCAGTCAGCGAACTATCCGTTACAAACTGAAGCTGTTCAACATGCTTGCGGCGTTGCTCACGGGCCATGGTCTCCGCATTTATTTCGGCCGTGCGGTCACGGGTGATACTGAGGACACCGTCTTCCCAGCGTTTACGGTTAACGTAGAAATATTTTTTGACGAGGGGATTATAGTAATTATACTCCTTGGTGATACCAGTCTGAAAAACCTCTCTGTACTGTTCAAACAAGGTTACGACAAACTCAGAAGCAGACTGGTTATCGGCAATCAGCAGAGAACCGTCCTCACACATGAAACCTTCGCCTGTGACTTCATGCGCCCTCCGGTTTGCATACCGGAAAACAAAGTCCAGAATCTCACCTTGTTCATTGTATACGGGTAAAAGCCAGGCAATTGCGTCCGGAAGGTTATCTAATAATTTTGTCTGCACCGTTTGAGCAGGGTGATCGAAGTTTGCCATCGCCAGGTCAGCCCGTAAACGGGAAATAATAAGTCAGCAATATGTAACTCTTATCGCACAATCAGCGGCCATTTAATAGGTTTAATGCCCCTCAATTCTGACAAAAAGCCCGAATCCTCATTAGTTTTCTTTCATATTTCCGGGAACCGGGTGGCTGCCCGGTCTGTTTCACCCTCAGCGCATAACCTGCCTCTTTCCTGATGAAACGAAAACTGAAAATGATACTGTATATAACCCTTGGTATTCTCGTAGTTGCCGCCCTTGGCGTTGTTATTTTTATGAATACTGCTCCGCAGCTGGGTGCTGTCCCGACCGGTGAACGCCTGAAACGCATGGAGGCGTCCCCGAACTACAAAGACGGTGTTTTTCAGAACCTTGTCCCTACGCCGCTGGAGATTCCGGTTTCGCTGATGGCATCGTCGGCCTACAAAATGCTGGTTGGGTTTCCGGAGGCAGAACCGGCAACGCCCATTAAAACAGTGCCGCTGGATCACTCGAAATTTACCGGTCCCGGTTCGGCTACTGAAGTGGCCGTTTCGTGGTTCGGTCATTCGTCGGTGCTGATCCGGATGGAAGGCAAAACGATTCTTACCGATCCGGTTTTCGGCGAACGCGCGTCAACGTTCTCGTTTATGGGCCCGAAGCGCTTTAATTACGACCACCATGTTACGGTCGATGATCTGCCGCCGCTGGATGCCGTCATTCTCTCGCACGACCACTACGACCACCTGGATTACCCGACTATTCTCCAGCTGAAAGGTAAGGTAAAACGCTTTTTTGTACCGCTGGGTGTGGGTGCCCATCTGGAAAAATGGGGTATTGACCCCGCCTTCATTACCGAACTCGACTGGTGGCAATCGGCAAAATTAGGAGACCTTGAACTGGTATGTGCCCCATCACGCCATTTTTCGGGCCGCAGTTTTAAACGGAACGGTACGCTCTGGAGCTCATGGGTGCTGCTGGGCCGTGAACGCCGCGTCTATTTCGGAGCCGATTCGGGCTATTACCCCGGCTTTAAAATGATTGGTGAGAAATACGGCCCGTTTGATCTGGCTTTGCTGGAATGTGGTGCCTACAACGAAGCCTGGGCCAATATTCACATGATGCCGGAAGAAACGGCGCAGGCTCAGGTTGATGTGAAGGCGAAAAAACTGATCCCGATTCACTGGGCGAAGTTTAACCTGGCTCCGCATCCGTGGCGTGAACCCATCCGGCGGATTACGAAAAAATCGGCTGAGCTCGGCACTACCCTGATCACACCACGTATCGGCGAAGTCACGGTGCTGGATGTCTATATGCCTCAAAATCAATGGTGGGAATCGTATTAAAATACATAAAAATGTACGTTTTTGCCATTTTTATGTTACCTTTGACTAGTTCCCCCCATTAGAACGCTACCAATAACGTAAATGCTTAACGATAACAGTCGCTTTCAGGCTGACTGTAGTGGCCGGCAAAACCGGCCAAAATGTGTTGATCATGTTTTTGGTGTCAAACTTGTACGTTGCTTATTCTTATGAAAGTTGACCAATCTATATGGCTGGTAGACGATGATGCTGACGATCAGTATCTATTTAAAAAAGCGTTCCGGGAGGCAAATCCAAACCTGCAGGTTTGTACGCTTGACGACGGGAACGAACTGCTTGCCAGACTTCATGCCACAAACGAACCGCCCCGTGTAATTGTCATGGACTTAAATATGAGTCCGATGACGGGACTCGAAACGCTCGAACAAGTCCGGCTGATGCCAAAATTCCGGCAGCTTCCGGTCATTATTCTGTCGAGTTCATCAAGCCCGAATGACATTAATTCGTCGATGGGTCTGGGCGCGAACGAATACTTCACCAAACCAGGCAATTTTACCTCACTGGTTAAGCTGGCAGGGCATATAAAGGAAAAATGGCTTACTGTCTGATACTACCGGAGACATTTCCTATGAATTAGTATATACTTTTTGTTGTCTTGGTGCAGGTACTTTATACTTGCACCATGCGACGATTTTTCTCCGTATTCTGTCTTGCCGTAGCCCTGCTTAGTGGTTCCGGTTTATTACCGGCCAGCGCCCAGCAAAAACGGCCGAATATTATCTTTATTCTGGCTGATGATCTCGGGTACGGGAATCTGGGCAGCTACAACGCGAAAAACCGCATACCAACCCCCAATCTTGACAGGATGGCAAAGGAAGGTACGCGGTTTACCCGTTTTTATGCGGGCAGTACCGTGTGTGCGCCTTCCCGCTGTGCCCTGATGACGGGCAAGCACATGGGCCATGCCTATGTGCGCGGCAACGGCGATGTATCGCTGCGGGCGCAGGATACCACGCTGGCCCAACGTCTACAGACCAATGGCTACGCTACGGGGATGTTCGGCAAATGGGGCCTCGGCCGGGAAGACGATGCCGGCTCGCCCGAACGCAAAGGCTTTGACGAGTTCCTTGGCTACCTCAACCAGCGCCACGCGCACAATTACTTCACAAACTTTCTGTTTGAGGTTAAAGACCGGAAAATAAACCGGCTTTCGCTCGATACTACAGTCTATACCCACGACCTTATTTTCGACCGGGCCTTGTCGTTCGTGAAAGCCAATAAAGACCAGCCTTTTTTCCTGTACCTGCCCGTTACGATTCCGCACGCCGAACTGAAAACGCCGGCCAGCTACATGCAGCCGTTCCTCAACGCCGATGGCAACAGCAAACTCCCGCCCGAAACCCCGTTTTACCAGAACGGCCGGTCATACAGTACGCAGTTACAGCCACACGCTGCCTTTGCGGCCATGGTTCACAAGCTCGACGGTGATGTGGGCCGGTTGCTGAGTCTGTTGAAAGAGCTCGGCCTCGATGACAATACTTATGTGTTCTTTACCAGCGACAACGGCCCGCATAAAGAAGGCGGCGGAGACCCTGAGTTTTTCAACAGCAGCGGCCCTCTGCGGGGCATTAAACGGGATTTGTACGAAGGCGGTATCCGCGTACCGATGATCGTACGGGCGCCGGGCCGCGTACCGGCCAACCGCCAAAGCGATGCGATCTGGGCCTTCTGGGATATCTTGCCAACCGTTGGCCAACTGACCGGCACACCGTCACCGAAAGCCACTGACGGACTGTCGTTTGCCCCAACCTTGCTGGGTAAAAAGCAGACACAGACCCATCCGTATCTGTTCTGGCAATTCAACGAAGGCGCTTTTAAGGAAGCCATTGTACAGGGCAACTGGAAGCTGGTGCGCGTCAAAAACAAAGGCAAAGCCGAAACCGTGGAGTTATACGACCTGAGCAAGGATACCGGCGAAACCCGTGATCTGGCCGCCGCAAATCCGCAGAAAGTAAAGGAGATGCGCGCCCTACTGACCGCCGCCAAATCTCCCGCCGAAAACCAGCTCTTTAACTGGGACTCCGTTGAAAACTAACATTCCTCATTATACATCCCCATGAACCGCATTTTTCTAATCCTCTCCTTTTCACTTTTTTTCGTCCTTACGGCACTGGCCGGCCGGGTAGACACCGTTCAGGTGCAGAGCGCAGCGATGAACAAGACTATTCCCTGCGTCATTATCTCACCCGACCAATATACGCTTGGCAATGAGCGGTTTCCGGTTGTCTACCTCCTGCACGGCTATGGCGGCAAATACAGCGACTGGATTAAGCAGGTGCCGGAGCTGGCGCTGATGGCCGACCGCTACGGCGTCATGATCGTTTGCCCGAGCGGGGCTAACAGCTGGTATATCGACAGCCCGCTGGAGCCTTCCCTGCGCTATGAAACGTTTGTCGGTAAGGAGTTACCGGGCTATATCGACAACACTTACCGTACGCTGGCCGACCGCGACCACCGGGCCATTACCGGTCTGTCGATGGGCGGGCACGGAGCCCTTTACCTCGCAATCCGTCACCGCGATACGTTCGGGCAGGCGGGTAGTCTGAGCGGCGGGGTGGATATCCGGCCGTTCCCGAATAACTGGGAAATCAAAAAATCACTGGGCGAAATCGGTACAAATCCGGAGAACTGGGAGCGCAATACGGTCATCAACGTTGCCGACAGCCTGAAAAATAAGGATTTACGCTTATTCATCGACTGCGGCACCGCTGATTTCTTTTTTGAGGTAAACCGCAACCTGCATAAGAAGCTGCTGGAGCGCGGTATCGAGCACGATTACATTGAACGGCCGGGCGCCCATACCTGGGCATACTGGCGCGAGAACGTCGAATACCATCTGCTCTTTTTCCGGCGCGGCTTTAAGAAATAAAGTCTTCGCGCATGGGTGTAAATACATCGACCAGAACACCGGCTTCGAGGGCCAGCGCGCCGTGGGGAAGGTTGGGCGGCATGTGGTACACGTCGCCCTGTTTAAGGATATGTTTCTCGCCGTCGATGGTGATTTCAAAGCGGCCGCTTTCGACATAACTCATCTGGGTGTGGTAGTGGTGATGAATCGCCCCTACTCCACCCGCTTCGAAGGCCACTTTAACGAGCATCAGGTTGGCATCAAAGGCCAGTATCTTGCGCCGCACACCGTCGCCGACCTGTTCCCAGGCCACATCCTCGTCACGGACAACTAATTTTTGTTCAGTGGTCATACGTTAGTTCTGTTTCTGATACACCCGGACATAGTCGATTTCGTACTTTGCCGGAAAGGTGGTAGTCGCCGGATCACCGCCGTTGTCGCCGCCAATAGCCAGGTTGACCAGCAGGTAATGCGGCTGCATAAACGGGTTGGTCTGCGTTCCGTCGCGGTTGATGGTTTCGGTCAGCGGCACCGATCGCAGCAACTGGTCATCGACATACAAGTTTATGGCTTTCTCATCCCAATCCATGCGCCAGACATGAAATTTATTCGCCCATCCGGGGTCGTTAAATTCCGTCAGCGGCTTTTTAGTACTGCGCCATTCGGCGGTATAGCGTTTTTCGGTCCCCCAGGCTACATTGGCCAGCAACATGCCCCGGTAATATTCCATAATGTCAATTTCGCCGTTGCTTGGCCATTCGCCCGACACGCCTAAGGTCCAGAATGCGGGCCACATCCCCGGTTGCACATTGATCCGGCCGCGCAGTTCAAACCGGCCATACTGCCAGCTGTGAAGCCCCTGCGTTTTCAGGCTGGATGCCGTGTAGTCAATAAACTGACGGTTGTTTTTCCAGTTCTTACTCCCCGCTTCGTAGTCCGGATTGGCTTTTTGTTCCTTACGTGCTTCAATGATCAGGAACCCATCCCGGCAATAGGCATTATCCGGCTGGTACCATTGCAGCTCGTGGTTACGGACAAACCCCTGCTCGAATTTCCAGTTTTTCGGATCAGGTTTACCGTTGCCGGAAAATTCATCGGCCCAGACCAGTTTCCAGCCATCATAAGCCGGTGCCTGCTGCCCGGCGACCGACAGGCTCATCCCAAGACCGGCAAACAGGCTAAGCCATCCTCTTTTTTTCATATGCGAAACGTTGATTTTCTCTTTTGCAAAGCGTGCTGAACCGGCAATTTACCAGCAAATCTGAAAAATCTTTTGCCCTGTTTTAAACCTTTACCGGCCATGCCTGTCCAACCCACGTAAACAACAACGAACAACGAGATGAAAACCGGAATAATCTTCGCCCTGGCAGCCAGCCTTTTTGTTGGCGCCTGTACCAGTCAACGCCCAACCACCAGCGGCCGCTATGACGGCCCTTACGGTGGCCGCTATGAAGGCCGCAATGACCGGCGATCCGACAATGACCGTTTTGAAGAACGTATCCAGCAATATGCTAATGAACTGAACCTGAGCCGCCGTCAGATGCGTGATCTGGAGCAAATCCAGGACCGGTATAACCGTCGCGGGCTGACAGCGGATGAACGTAATAATCCGTCCGCCTATCAGCGGCTACAACAACAAAAACGCCGTGATTTAATGGCTGTACTGACACCGTCACAGCAGAACCAGCTGCGTGATATGCTACAGCGGGATCGGGCGTACCGACAACGTCGGGGATAGCAGACCCGTCGTTCACCCACCGTTCAGGAGCGCCTTCGGGCGCTCTTTTGTTTTTACACTACTCTTGTCATTTAGTAGTTTAGTTTGGGTTCATCGGGAAAGATGCGGACCTTTGTCCGGGGTATGCCCTGCCTGACCCTCCGGCAAGGCACGCCCGGTAAACTTTTCTTTCTCTGTAAACACGTTTGTCGAATGCGGTATTATCAATTTCTTTTCATCATTCTTTTTACTCTTAACACCGCCACGTTTACGGCTCTGGCCCAGCAAACAGAAGGCATTACGTATCCTTATCCGGTACAGACGCTGAGTTTTCAGCTGGAATCACAGCCCGTTAAGATGGCCTACATGGATGTCAAACCGGCCCGGTCAACCGGAAAAGTTGCGGTGTTGCTGCACGGTAAAAACTTTAATGGTTTTTACTGGAAAGGCGTTATTCAGTACCTCACGGGGCGAGGCTACCGCGTCATCGTGCCTGATCAGGTGGGTTGGGGCAAGTCCAGCCACCCGAATATTCACTACAGTTTTCACCGGCTCGCGGCCAACACCAAACACCTGCTCAATACGCTGAAAATCACAAAAGCCACGATTATCGGTCATTCGATGGGTGGTATGCTGGCGACGCGGTTCAGCCTGATGTATCCGGAAAGCGTTGAACGGCTGGTACTCGAAAACCCGATCGGGCTGGAAGATTACAAGACTTTTATCCCCTACCAGCCTCTTGAAACACTGTACAAAAAAGAGCGGTCGGCTACTTATGAGTCGTACAAACAATACCAGCAGACGTATTATCCGGTCTGGAAACCGGAATACGAAGATCTGGTAAAAGCGCAGGCAGCCGACCTGCAGTCACCTGATTTCAAAAACATTGCGTGGACCAACGCGGTGACCTATCAGATGATTTATGAGCAGCCGGTTTATTACGAATTTGAAGCGGTTACCGCGCCGACGCTGCTGATTATCGGGCAGGAAGACCGGACTGTGGTTGGCAAGAACATTCTGCCGAAAAACGAACAGACTAAATACGGGCAGTATCCAACGTTAGGCCAGGAGACAGCAAAACGTATCCGGAACGCCAAACTGGTCGAACTCGACGGCGTCGGCCATATTCCGCATATTCAGACACCGGACCGGTTTGTGAAGGCACTGGGGGAATTTCTGAAATAAGTTTTGAACCACGAAGGCGGGAAGAACCGGAGCGGCACAAAGATTTTTTGGTTACACACCGCAGGTTTAACCACGAAGGCGGGAAGAACCGGAGTGGCACGAAGATTTTTTTGTTATACACCGCTGGTTTATCCACGAAGGCGGGAAGAACCGGAGCGGCACAAAGATTTTACATTGTGCCGCTTCGTGCCTTCCCGCCTTCGTGGTTTATCATTCTATTGTACCAACACCCTCGTGCATCCGCAGCATCTGACTTACGCAGCGCGGAATTTCGTCGGCATAATGGGATACGTACAGCAGCGTGCGCTCCGGCGACTCGCAAAGCTCATCGACCAGATCGCGGAAACGGGCGGTGTGCATCAGGTCAAGACCCTGACAAGGCTCGTCTAACACCAGCAGCGGCGGATTTTTCACCAGCGCCCGCGCCAGCAACACCCACCGCTGCTGACCCGTCGATAAATCGGCGAGCCGCTTCAGGCGCAGTGTCTGAATCTGGAGCAGATCAAGCGCAAAATCAACGCGGTCAGCCTGCTCATCGGTTAGTTTCCGGAACAGACCGGCGGTATCGAACAAGCCTGACGCAATTACCTTCCAGACCGGCTGTTCGCGCGGAAAGTATAAGTGTAGCTCGGGCGATACAAACCCGATGTTTCGTTTAATGTCCCAGATGCTTTCGCCTTTGCCCCGCTTCCGGTCAAAAAGGTCATAATCATTGCGGTACGCCTGCGGGTTGTCGGCCGTAATAAGGCTGAGCAAGGTTGATTTTCCCGAGCCGTTCGGCCCCAGCACGGCCCATTTTTCGCCGCGTTTCACCTGCCAGTCCAGCTGATTCAAAACCACTTTTTCACCATACGAGACTGTCACCTGCCGCATCGCAATGGCATTGGCAAAGGTTGCTACCGGCGGACGTTCCAGCCACTCGCGCAGCCGTTCCGGATTGGTCAGCGGTTCATGGCTTTCTTCACCCGCCAGCGGGGCACCGGCTTTCGGACCGCTGTACGTGACCCGGCCATCTTCCAGCACCAGCACATGGGTGATAGAGGCGGGCAGATCGCGCACCGTCGTTACCAGAATCAGGCTTGTACCTTCGGCGGCAATCCGGTCCAGCGTACTGTGCAACCGCTCGCGGCTTACGGTATCAAGTCCCGTAAACGGATTGTCGAGCAACAGCACCTTTGGCCGCCTGAGCAACGACCGGGTCAGCAGCGTCCGGCGGGTTTCGCCATTCGAGAGTGACGTTAACCGGCGCTGAAGCAAATGACTGATGTGGGTCCATGAGGCCACTTCCTGCAACCATTCTTCCTTATACCGTGGCGGGGGCAGCGGCACGGATTCCGGATCAACCGTACCCACCGGCCGGACCTGTTCCTGGAGAACCTCCCACACCGTCGGAGCCTCAGCAGCCGCGTCGGCATTGAAGCGTTGCTGGTAAAACTGCGCGGCGGCCGACACATTCCGGTCGAAGCGATAGTCGTTGGCGACCCGTTCAACGGTGTCGCGGAGGGGGCCGGTGTGTTGATATTGACCGGAAATGACAGGTAATTGACCCGACAGCGTTTCCAGAAAGGACGTTTTACCGGAGCCCGTCGGCCCGATCACTGCCCAGTGCTGGCCGGGTTCCAGCGTCCAGTCAACCTGATGGAGCACCGGCCCCGTCGGCCGCCGAACCGAAACATTCTGTAATACAAGCATTCAGTTTATACGATTTATAAACGGAGACACGGTTAACACTGCCCTCCGTTTCGCTTAGTTGTCTAAAAAAGCCGCCAGCTCCTGCCAGGAAATCATACCGATGGCCAGCACCGCTACCCCTAACCCGATTTTATTAGCCGTTGACAGCCGTTCCTGAAAAAACAGCAGGGCCACCAGCGCAGCCACGACAATGACGCCGATGTTGTAGAGCGGGTACACAAATGCGCCGTTACTACCGAAATACGACAAGGCGAGCAGCAGGGTATAAAAGCTCAGGTAATTGGGCACGCCCAGGGTAACGGCACCGATCAGGCTCCGCAGCTCAATTTTTTCCTTCCCCTGAATCACGCGCACAACCATCATGATCATACCGGCAATGATCGCCCCCAGCACCATTGTCAGGGTGACAACGGCCGTCTGATCGGTCGAGGGAATGTAGTTGAGATTGATGTAATTAATCAGTGTGTTGGTCGTGCCGTACATGATAAATACGGCAACCGGCAGCAATACGCCCGGGCCGGTCCGTGGTTTAGCGGCGCTAGGTTCTGCATTGGCAGGGCTTTTCTTCAGCGTACTGAGCGCAACGGCCACCAGTGCCAGCACCAGCCCCGCATAGTTGATCAGGTCGAAGGTTTTCCCGCCGGTGTTGAATACAAAAAGGCTGAAACAAACCGGAATCACCAGCGACAGGTTATTGGCCAGCGAGGTGGCGGTGATACCCATTTGCTGGGTTGAGGCACCTGAGAGCAGAAAGGTGACAATAAAACCAACGCCCAGGCCCAGCGACAGCCATGTCCAGGTCTGCCCGAAATCGACCGAAAAATGCTGACCGGCAGGCATCAGAAAATAGCCGGTTGTGAAGCAAACAAGGTAATTAAAAACGATTGCCTGAAACGTATTGATGCTGAACCGGGGGAATAATCTGAAATTGAGGAGCAGAATTACCGACAGTAAAATACTCAGGATCAGGTAGATCATACGAAGTCGAAGCTAGGTGATTATGTGAGGCTTACTAAAAATTTGCGGAAAATTAAACGATCTGCGCGACAATGCCAGCCTGCTTGTTATCATCTTCTGCCCGGAAATCCGTATTTAGCTTTGTCTTTTGAATCAACCCTGCGCTCGCGTATGAAAACCAAAATCACTTTTTTCAGCACCAAACCCTACGATATCGCCTTTTTTGACAAGGCCAACCACGACGATTCGCTTGAGCTCTGCTACCTCGACACACACCTGAATCCGGCCACGGCTCAGCTGGTTCAGGGCAGTGAGGTCGTTTGCCTGTTCGTGAACGACAAAGCCGATGCGGGCATTATCAACACCTTCGCGAAGGCCGGCGTTAAGCTGATTGCCCTCCGGTGTGCGGGCTACAACAACGTCGATCTGGCGGCCTGTAAGCAGGCGGGCATTGCGGTTGTACGGGTGCCGGCCTATTCGCCCTATTCAGTCGCCGAGCATGCACTGGCCCTGATCCTGACGTTGAACCGCAAAACGCACAAAGCCTTTAACCGCGTCAGGGAAGGTAATTTTGCCCTCGACGGCCTGATGGGCTTCGACCTGCACGGACAGACCGTCGGGCTCATTGGCTTAGGAAAAATCGGCCGGGTGACGGCGCAGATTCTGCGCGGTTTTGGCTGCACCGTGCTCGGTTACGATGTATACGAAGACGAGGAAGCAAAACAGATTGGTGTCTCCTATGTACCGCTGGATACTTTGTTGTCGCAGTCGGACATTGTCTCGCTACACTGCCCGCTGACGCCCCAAACCCACCACCTGATCAACGCCCAAACGCTCGCGAACATGAAAAACGGGGTGATGCTGATCAACACCAGCCGCGGGGCTTTAATTGATACCATGGCCGTTATTCAGAGCCTGAAATCCGGTAAAATCGGCTATCTGGGGCTGGATGTGTATGAAGAAGAGGCGGATCTGTTTTTTGAGGATTTCTCGGGCAAAGTCATTCAGGACGATGTGTTTTCACGACTGCTGAGCTTCCCGAACGTGCTCATCACCGGTCATCAGGCTTTTTTCACCCGCAACGCCCTCCAAAACATTGCCGAAACTACCCTTTCCAACATTCATGCCTTTCTGCGTGGCGGGCCACTGGCGAATGAAGTGGTTTTTAAAGAGTGAAAGACAGATTGAGCGAAAGAGCGATCGCCGAAAAATGAAGTAGTTTATTTTATATACACCTACAGATGAAACAGCTTATCCTGTTTTTTTCGCTTGCCTATTTACTTTCGTGGGTGATCTGGCTACCGTTGTACGGGCAGGTTTTCGGCTTGCCGGTTCTGCCCGTACTGCCGTTTCATCACGGCATTGGCTCCCTTGGCCCCCTTCTGGCGGCATTCATCACCACGTACATATTTGAAGGATTAAACGGGGTAAGGCGATTAGCAGCCCGATGCCTTAGCCTCCGCCCTGTTTTGTATCTTCTGGTCGCTTTCTTCAGCCCGTTTCTATTGGTTGCTTTCAGCATGCTGATCAATATGCTGGTAACCGGCACCTGTCCGCAAATCAGTGAACTGTTTCATACACCCGAGTTTCCAGGCTTTACGTTTGTTCAATTCTTCATCTTCAACTTAGTGTTTTATGGATTCGGCGAAGAAACGGGTTGGCGGGGCTTTGCACTGCCCCGGATCCAGCAGCATTTAAGTCCTTTCGTTGCGGCTCTGGTGATGGCCGTTTTCTGGGCGATCTGGCATTGGCCGCTTTTTTTCTACCGTCCTGGTATGATGGCAATGGATGGTGCCGGAATCGTCGGCTGGTTTATGAGCTTATTGACCGGCAGCATCCTGCTGACATGGCTTTATAACAGGTCAAAAGGCAGCATACTTATTTGTGCCATCTTCCATTCCACCATCGACATCGCCTTTCTGGCCGATTCTGCCGATCAGCACATTATAAACTATCTTGGTGCTTTTATTACCCTTTGGGGCATCTGGACGGGTATATGGATGGTAAAGAGTGAAAGGGCGAAAGAGTGAAAGAGTGGCTACCGCTCGACAGCCGCCAGCCCTACCCAGTCCGCAACCAACAACAACCACCAGCAACAATCAACCAACCACCAGCAACAACTCAGAAACCACCAGCAACAACTCAGAAACCACCAGCAACAACTCAGAAACCACCAGCAACAAGCCAGCAACAAAAAATTCTACAACTTTTTTTGATTTCCCCCGCAAGTTTCCCGTCACAACCGCATCTAAACTTTTGAAACCGCCCGGATAACCGTTTGGAAACACAGGAACTCATCGTCGGATTACAGCGCGGAAGCGAGATAGCGTTCCGGCATTTGGTAGATACCTACCAGCGCCGGGTCTACAACACGGTGCTGGCCATTGTGCAGCACCCCGACGATGCCGATGATGTGACGCAGGAGGTGTTTGTGACGGTTTTTGAGGCTATCAAACAGTTTCGGGGCGATGCACAGTTATCGACCTGGCTGTACCGGATTGCCACGACCCGCGCGCTGGAAGCGTACCGGAAAAAACACGCCCGGAAGCGATTTGCTTTTCTGACCAGCCTGTTTGGCGGAGACGACGGGGAGGATTCCGGCGAACGGTTGCATCCCGTCGAGTTCGACCATCCGGGCATTCAGCTGGAACAGCAGGAACGGGCACGGGTGTTATTTGCCGCCATCAACCGGCTTTCTGATCAGCAAAAGGTAGCGTTTACCCTCTACCATGTAGAGGGGTTGAGTTACCAGGAAATTACCGAAGTCATGCAGACGTCGCTTTCATCGGTGGAATCCTTGTTGTTCCGGGCTAAACAGAACCTGAAAAAACAGTTACACAGCTATTACTACAACGCGTAAGAGAAGCCGGCCCGCCGGCATAAAACCAAAACGCATATGGAAGACGAACTAGAAAAAACACTGCATGCACTGGATGGTATGGAACGGGCAGAGCCGAAGCCTTTTCTCTACACCCGCATTCAGGGCAGGCTGGAACGACGCCGGGCTGATACCTATTCCCGGATCTGGCAGCTCAAACCGGCCTATGTCATTGCCTCTGTTGCGCTGCTGATCGTCCTGAATGTGGCGGCGATGCTGGTCTACAGCCGGTCGCAGCGGCAATCCGGTACGGCTAAGCCGTCGATTGATGCCGTGGCCTCCGATTACGGGCTCTCATTTGACATTCAATAACTACGGCTATGGAAACTAAAACGCTTATCCGCTGGCTGTCAGGCGTCATTGCTATCCTGGTTTTATTAAACCTTGGTCTGATTGGCTGGATGTTTTTCGGACACAGCGGCATGCCGCCCGGAGCAGGCGGACCGGCAGCTTTCCGCTTTTTAGAGCGGGAACTGGCCTTAACGGATCAGCAGGAGCAACTGGTTATTGCTTCCCGCGAAGCCTTATCGGAGCGGTCACGTCCTCTGGAAGACAGCGCCCGCGCTTTACGGAAACAGCTCTTTGCCCTGACCAGGCAATCGCCGCTGCCGGTTGCCGAAGCGGATCAGATTACCCGTCAGTTAGGTAACATCATATCGCAACTTGAACGCAATCGTTTCCAGCACTTTAAAGAAATCCGCGATGTGCTGAATTCTGATCAGCAAAGCCGCTTCGACAATATTCTGGATGAACTGGCGCAACGGCAGGGGCCGCCGCCAGGGCCCGGACATGGCAATGGAAATCGTCCGCCGGATGATCGTCCTGGGCCGCCTGACGGACCACCAGGGCACTAAAAAAATCGTCTACCCCGCAAGTTTTGGTAAACACCTGCATCTAAACCAACAACAACACGAAAAAACGCATGAAATAACTGTACGGGTCCTTCAGCCACTTCACTATTTTTTATTTCACGTTTTAACAATCACGACAATGCAGAAGACAATTTGTCTTGCAGCGCTCGGGCTGATGATCAGCCTGATGGCCTGCAACAAGGATTCCGTTGCCCCTTTAGTTGACGGCGCCGCCAGGGCCGGTGCAACCAGTGCCGCACCCGATACGACCAAAGGCCGTCCGGCACCGCCAACCCCGATTGAGATCAGTGCCCTGCCCGCCACCATCACCAGCGCCATCAGCGCCAGTTATGCAGGCGCCACCATCGAACGGGCCGGCAAGGACAAGGCCGGTAACTATGTGGTTCTGATTATCCAGAATGATCAGCCTAAAGGCCTGCTCTTCGACGCGTCCGGCAAATTCCTGCAAGTCCTGCCCCCTCCGCCTCCGGGTGGCCCGCAACAGGGTGGCCCGCAGTCAGGTACGGCTACACCTCCAGGCTCCGGTACCGGCATGGGTCCCGGTCCCCGGCCAGGCCCTCCGGGGTCAACAACTGCCCCGGCACCGCCAAAACTGACCGAGATTCAACTCACTGCCCTACCGGTAGCGGTAACCGATTACATCAAAAGTAAGTACGCAGGTGCTGACATTAAAAAGGCTGGGAAAGACGAAGCGGGTAATTATGTAGTTCTGATCAGTCAGAATAATCAACCCAAAGGCTTACTGTTTAACAGCGCCGGTGTATTCCAGAAAGAACTGCCGCCACCAGGAAAGTGATTGAATGATTGAGTGATTGAGTGATCCTGACGGCAGCATCACTCAATCACCATCCAGCAACCGCCAGAACCATCCAGCAACCACCAGAACCATCCAGCAACCACCAGAACCACACAGCAACAATCAGAACCACCAGCAACAATCAGAACCACACAGCAACAATCAAAACCACCAGCAACAATCAGAACCACACAGCAACAACCAGAACCACCACCAATAAAAACATCAGCAACAAATAACCTAAAAATCCAGCGTCAGCTGACGACCCTCCAGTTCATCGAGGGATTCGAGGTTGGAGAGGGTGACGCCGAGGAGCCGCACACCTTTCGGGACCGGATGCAGCGATTCGAGCAGGCTGTAGGCCAGCCGCTCAAAAAACGGTTTGTCCAGAATGGCTGACAGCGCCAACTTACTGCGCGTAATCTGCTGAAAATCGTCAAACTTCACCTTGACCGTTACCGTTCGGCCGGCAATACCACGGTTGGTGCAATAGTCCCATACATCGTCGATCAGCGGCCGTAGTCCGTCTTCCAGTTCGGCGGGGGTAAACAAATCATGTTCAAACGTATTTTCGGATCCCGACGACTTTCGGATGCGCTCCGGATTTACAGGCCGGTCGTCGACTGCACGGGCAATCTGGTAGTAATAGCCACCGGACTTCCCGAAATGACGGCGCAGAAACGCCTCGGTTTGCTGCCGCAGATCGGCACCGGTATGAATTCCGAGCTGGTTCATTTTTTCAGCCGTCACGCGACCGATGCCGTGAAACTGACCTACCGACAAACGCTCAACAAAGGCCTCTCCCTGAGCAGGTTTGATCACGTAAATACCATCCGGTTTGCGGTAATCAGAGGCCAGCTTGGCCAGAAACTTGTTATACGAAACCCCTGCCGAAGCGGTCAGGCCGGTTTCAGCCTTAATTTTTGCTTTTATTTCTGTTGCTATTTCTGTTGCCGATACACCGCCATCCTGATAAGCCGTCACATCCAGATAGGCTTCATCCAGCGACAAAGGCTCAACCAGCGGGGTATATTCCTCAAAAATCCGGCGGATCTGGGCCGAAACACCTTTGTATACATCAAAGCGCGGCGGCACAAAAATCAGGTGTGGACATCGCTTTTTAGCCGTCACCGAGGCCATTGCCGACCGCACCCCGAATGTCCTTGCTTCGTAACTGGCTGCTGCCACTACCCCACGCGCCCGCGAACCACCAACAGCTACAGGTTTGCCCCGCAACGCCGGATTGTCCCGTTGCTCCACGGACGCGTAAAAGGCATCCATGTCAATGTGGATAATTTTGCGAACCGTATTTGTTGTCATAAAACAAAAATAAGCACACCGCAGGTTTATAAAAACTATCGCAGGTCTTTGAAAACCAAAACCAGGTTTGTAACTTTTCTATCCCTAAAATTCTCAGACCTATGCGCCCTATTTTCTACCTGTATGCCGCCCTGCTGGGCATGTCGGGTTGTGCTCCCCGCCCTCAGTCTCCTGTAACGGGCGTGACAGACACCGGCATGTCACGCCCTGCCGGCCAGCATGATGAATACTACGTTGCCCAACGGAGTGGTCCGGCCTCCTACTCGCGTAAACTTCTTCCCGACCCCACCAATGGTCTGGGCAGCACCAGCGACCCGAATATCCGTGTAACAGACATTCAGCTGACCGATCAGTATACTATTCTGCACATGGTATTTAAAATTGATCCGAACCGCGACTGGAGCGTCACCAGCAGCCAGATTTCGATACAGCCTAAAACCAAACTAATTGCCGTTAACAAGCTGAAAAGCTACGAACTGATTAAAGCCGAAGGCATTACCCTGTCGCCGGACTATACCGAAGTACACGCTAACAAAGAGGTACAGTTCCGGCTTTATTTCCCACGGCTCGATAAGGGAATCGAAGAAATTAACATGTACGAATGTGCCGACACCGCCGAACAAACCTGCTGGAATGTCCGCGGCATGCACATCGTCAACCCCTGAAACCCGTACATTAAGCGGCACTACCGAAAGGGCAGGCCGCTCTTTCACTCTTTATCTCTTTCACTCTTTACCTCCGTGAACAAACTACTACTTACCCTGACACTTTGCTTACCGGCAACGGTATTTGCTCAGGACCGCCTGATGGGCAAGGCATGGGCTACCCGCTCGGTCGTAATGGCCCAACGCGGCATGGCCTGTACCTCCCATCCACTGTCAACTCAGGCGGCGATTGAGGTTCTCAAAGCCGGTGGCACCGCGATTGACGCTGCCATAGCCGCCAACGCGATGGAAGGCGTGGTTGAACCCCATGTCAACGGCATCGGCGGCGACCTGTATGCGATCGTGTGGGACGCTAAAGCCAAAAAACTATACGGCCTGAACGCCTCGGGCCGGTCGCCGTATTCGCTGACACTCGACGAATTCAAAAAGCGGGGATTGACACACATTCCGGCGACGGGTCCGCTGCCGGTTTCGGTACCAGGCTGCGTAGATGGCTGGTTTGAGCTCCACAAGCGCTTCGGGAAATTACCTATGGAAAAGCTGCTGTCCAACGCCATTCACTATGCCCGTGAAGGCTATCCGGTGCATGACGAAGCATCCATTTCGTGGGCCAGTATGGTTAGCCGCCTCGGGAATCTGCCGAACGTAAAAGAGACCTATGCACCCAACGGGGCAGCCCCGAAACGCGGCGAAATTTTCAAAAATCCGGCCCTTGCCAACACCCTCGAAAAGATTGCGAAAGGGGGCCGTGATGCGTTTTATAAAGGCGATATTGCCCGCACAATTGATGCGTTCATGAAGCGGGTCGGGGGTTTTCTCAGCTACCGCGACCTGGCCGAACATACGTCCGACTGGATTGAGCCGGTTTCGACCAGCTACCGGGGCTACGATGTGTGGGAGTTACCGCCAAACGGTCAGGGGATAGCAGCTCTCCAGATGCTGAATATTCTGGAAGGCTACGATTTCTCGAAAATTCCGTGGGGTAGTCCGGAGCATGTGCACCTGTTTGTGGAAGCCAAAAAACTGGTGTATGAAGACAGAGCCAAATACTACGCCGATCCGGCCTTCGCGCAGATCCCCGTAAAAGAGCTGATTTCAAAACCCTATGCAAACGAGCGCCGGAAACTGATTGACATGAACCGTGCCCTGACGAAGATTGATGCCGGTTCGTTTAACGTGGCGCTGAAAGACGGCGACACCATTTACCTGACCGTTGCCGACGGCGAGGGCAACATGGTATCGCTGATTCAGAGCAATTTCCGAGGCTTTGGGTCGGGCATGGTGCCGGACGGTCTTGGCTTCATGTTTCAGGATCGCGGCGAGCTGTATTCGCTTCAGGAAGGCCAGAATAATACCTACGCGCCCCACAAACGGCCGTTTCATACCATCATTCCGGCCTTCGTGACGAAAGATGGGCAGCCATTTATGAGCTTTGGCGTGATGGGCGGCAGTTTCCAGCCGTTGGGCCATGTGCAGATCATCATGAACATGATCGACTACGGCATGAACCCGCAGGAGGCCGGCGACGCCCCCCGTATTGACCATCAGGGGTCATCCGAGCCGACCGGTGAGAAAATGGAAGGTGTCGGTGAAATCACCCTCGAATCGGGCTACTCCTACGAGACCATCCGCGACCTGATGCGCAAAGGCCACAAAATCGGTTTCGGCCTCGGCGGCTACGGCGGTTATCAGGCCATTATGTATGATGTGAAAAACAAGGTGTACCACGGCGCCACCGAATCCCGCAAAGACGGACAGGCGCAGGGATATTAATTTCCCACATCCCATCCCGTACGGGCGACCCCACGTGGTCGCCCATCATTCGGATTAAAACCCGGATTAACCTTTAGTTAAACTAGTTTGTGCCGTAAACCTTTCCTGAATCTGGTTGTTGACTGAATAAACACTAACTACTGGAAGCCATGGAAAAGACGCCAAAAACTTATATTGCAGAAGTAGTAGCTGTAGATCAATATGGCAACGAAACGCAGACAACTGTTCCGATAAAAGCAATCTATGAGCCAATTCAGGCCGATATTGAAAATAAGCTAAATGCGGACTACCCTCACCTGACGCACCGTGTTGCTAAGCTGGATGAACTGAAAAGTCCGGAGCAGGTAGAGGATTGGCACCATTCATTCATGGGGGTCCTTTTTGGCGAAGACGTTCACAAAAAGTAGCATTATCCGTTAAATGTCAAAAGGCGCCGATGGCGCCTTTTGACATTATAAATAATACGAAAGTTAGTCCCCTTACGCCAGCACCTCGCGGCCTTTGGCAAGGGCGGCATCGAGGCCGCTTGCGTCAGAACCACCGGCTGTGGCAAAAAACGGCTGACCGCCGCCACCGCCTTTAATCTCGCGGGCGAGTTCTTTCACGATCTGACCGGCCTGTAACTTCTTGCCCTGAATCAGGCTATCCGGCAGCATTACGGCAAGTTGCGGCTTACCGTTCACGTCGGCACCGAGCACCAGGGCCAGATCATCAATTTTCGCTTTCAGATCGTAGGCCAGCTGCTTCAATGCATCAGCCGACGGAACGTCAACACGCTCCACGATCAGGGAATGACCCGTAGCGGTCTGGCTTACTTTTGTCAGCAACTGCTCTTTCAGCTGCTGTACTTTTTCGTTTTCGAAGCCTTCGATTTTCTTTTGCAGCTGACTGCGTTCCTGCAACAGGCTTTCCACCGCTTTGACAATGTCTTTCGGGGCTTTCAGCAGTTCTTTCAGCTGGTCCAGAATGGCCTGCTGCTCGTTCAGCATGGCCAGTGCCCGCTCCGACGTAACCGCTTCAATACGGCGTACACCGGTCGATACGGATCCTTCTGACGTGAACTTAAACAGACCGATCTGGCCCGTTGCCGACACGTGCGTGCCCCCGCAGAGTTCAACCGAATAAGCCGGATCAAACACGATAACGCGGACAAAATCGCCGTACTTCTCCCCGAACAAAGCCATGGCGCCCAGTGCCTTCGCCTGATCAATCGGCACATTCCGGCGCTCGTCGAGCAGGATGTTTTCGCGGATTTTAGCGTTTACGATCTCCTCTACTTTCGCCAGTTCTTCGTCGGTCACCTTGGTAAAGTGGCTGAAGTCAAACCGCAGGGCGTCCGGCCCAACGTATGAGCCTTTCTGCGCCACGTGCGTACCCAATACATCCCGCAGGGCGGCGTGCAGCAGGTGCGTGGCCGAGTGGTTGCTGCTGGTCAGTGTCCGGCGGTGGGCATCGACCTGCGCCGATACTGCCGTGGCCTGCTGCAACGCCTCGTCGATGTTTTTATCACTTGAAATCAGAATCGACAGGTCGTTTTCCTTTTTCGTATCCGAGATGTTAATGACCTTCGTTTCGCCGCCGACGGTCAGCGTCAGTGTACCGGTATCACCGATCTGCCCGCCCGATTCGGCGTAGAACGGCGTCGGGTCAATCACAATCTGGTACTGCGTACCTTGTTTATTCTGCACTTTCCGGTACTTAATGATCTGGGCATCAGCTTCGGTCTGATCGTAACCGACAAAGCTTACGCCGTCGTTGTCGTCAACGAGTTCAACCCAGTCACCGGCCGACGAAGCGGCATCTTTGCGGGAACGCTGCTTCTGCGCCTGTAGGTGTTTTTCATAGTGGAAAGTATCTACCTTCCATCCATTCTCTTTTGCAATCAGTTCAGTTAGATCCAGTGGAAAACCAAATGTGTCATTCATTCTAAACGCCACTCCACCAAAAACTGTCCTCTCATCTTCAAAGGCTTTAAATAAACCTTCGGGATCAGGTGTTTGGGCCATTTTAGCAACCTCATATATATATCTTCGGCGATATTCTATATCATTAAGATATTTCATCAATTCCTCAATACCTAGTGATAAAGTACGAAGGAAAACCGCCTCTTCCTCACGAATCACCGTGGCTACAAAATCCTGCTGGGCAATCAGCTCCGGGAACACCCCGTCGAACTGCTTCGCCAGCGTCGGCACGAGCTTCGTCATAAACGGCTCGGTAAAGCCCAGATACGAGTAGCCATAGCGAACGGCACGGCGCAGAATCCGGCGGATTACATAACCGGCCTTCGCGTTCGACGGCACCAGCCCGTCGGCAATCGCAAACGAAACCGCACGGATGTGGTCGGCAATCACGCGCATAGCCACATCAGCGTATTCGCGCGGTGTGCCGCCGTAGACTTTTCCGCTCAGCTCTTCAATGACCTTGATGGTGTTGGTAAATACGTCCGTGTCGTAGTTCGACATTTTCGCCTGAATCGCCATACACAGGCGTTCAAAGCCCATACCTGTATCGACGTGTTTGGCAGGCAATGGCACAAGTTGTGTCAGTTCCAGATGTTTCTCTGCACGAGCTACTTTGAAGGCTTCAGGATCTCCTTTATAGCTTTGAGACCATGCTGTTAATTCAGCAGCACCGCCTTTTTCCGGATTCCAAATGCGCTCAAACTGCATAAAGACCAGGTTCCAGATTTCAACCACCTGCGGGTGATCGGCGTTAACCAGCTCTTTACCCGGCTGTGCGTCTACATCGGCCTGCGGGCGCAGATCGACGTGGATTTCCGAGCACGGACCACACGGGCCGGTATCGCCCATTTCCCAGAAGTTATCTTTTTTATTGCCGAGGATAATCCGCTCTTCACCAACAATCGGGCTCCACAGATCCCACGCTTCCTGATCGAACGGCACATTGTCTTTTTCGTCGCCCTTAAACACCGACACATACAACCGGTCTTTCGGCAGTTTGTAGACTTCGGTCAGCAGCTCCCACGCCCATTCGATGGCTTCCTTCTTGAAATAATCACCAAACGACCAGTTGCCCAGCATTTCGAACATGGTATGGTGGTAGGTATCAAAGCCTACATCTTCAAGGTCATTGTGTTTGCCGGACACCCGAAGACACTTCTGCGTATCCGCGACGCGCTTCGACGGTGGTGTGCCGTTGCCCAGGAAAAAGTCTTTAAACTGCGCCATCCCTGAGTTATTAAACATCAGCGTTGGGTCATTCTTGGCTACCAGTGGCGCCGACGGTACAATGAGGTGATCTTTGCTACGGAAAAAGTCCAGAAAATGCTGGCGAATCTCGGAAGATGTCATAAAAATCGGACGGCAGACTCAGAAACGTGAATTGGTAACGCCGGCCGTATCAATAACGAGTCTGTCGCATAATGTCTGTCGGTCCGGCATCTTTGTCGCAAATTTACGTTATTTTCATCGTTTGATACGAAACAATCCTTGCTCACCGGCAAGCAATTGCATAATTCCCCCTTGATTTAGTATGGATTCGTCCGGGAAACGTTTTTTTGGCATTCAGGAAGTAGCCGAACAGTTTGGAGTTAATGCCTCGAAACTGCGCTACTATGAAAAAGAATTTCCGAGTTTAAAACCACAGAAAAACCGCTCCGGCGAGCGGATGTACTCCCAGAGCGACATTGACCACATCGCCGAAATCATCCATCTGACCACCGAAAAAGGCATGAAGCTGGCGGCCGTTAAAGCCCATCTCCGGACCAAAAACACCCGCCATGACGAGAACAAACAGATGATTAACAAGCTGGTCAACATCAAGAAGTTTCTGGAAGAGCTGCGTAATTCATTGCCGGATGGCTCTCAACCCAAAGAGGTTACTGCCGCCGGGCCTCCTCCGGACAATTCCCGGCCGAAGCCTTAAAGCGCTTTCAGGAAAGCGATTAATGCCTTTTTCTCGCCCAGGCTCAGCTTCAGCGGTTCTGCGGGTAATGTCTGATTGTCCAGTTCAAACCCCAGTCCGGTCCCGCCCCCTTTGTCGTAGAAATCAACGACCTGCTCCAGCGTCCGGTAAATGCCGTTGTGCATGTAGGGAGCGGTTTGTCCGATATGCCGGAGCGTCGGCGTTTTAAACGCATGTTTTAAGGGTCCGACCTTTACGTATGCATACCGCCCGATGTCGGTATCCAGCGTTTTGTTATCCGCACCGGCCGGTACGCCGATCACTTCCGACTCGGTTTTTGTAAAGCCCGGCGGCACAGTTCCGTTAAACAGCGGCATAAAATGGCAGATTCCGCATTTAGCTTTGCCCATAAACAGGTTGAACCCGTAAATTTCTTCGGCCGACAGCGCCCGGTCATTCCCCCGCATGTAGTGATCAAACCGGCTGTTGAACGACAACAGCGTCCGCTCATAACCGGCAAGTGCATTCTGAATCTGCGCCGGCTCAATGGCCCCCCGATGGGCCGGAAAGGCTTTTTTGAACAACGCTACGTATTCCGGTGAACGCTGTAAGTCAGCGGCTACCTGTCGCAGCGAGCCGTTCATTTCGCCGGTATTGTGCACCACATCGAACGACTGGCTTTCGAGCGTCGGCGTCCGCATGTCGTAAAACTGCCCCGCCTGCAACGCCGCATTCAGCAATGTCGGCGTGTTTCGGGCCACAAGCCCGTTGCCCGTCAGGGTTGTATTTTTGGCTAACCCATCGGTAAAGGCGCGGTCGGGCTGATGGCAACCGGCACACGACCGCTGTTTATTGGCCGACAGAACGGGGTCGAAAAACAGTTTACGCCCCAGCTCGACTTTGGCCGGATTCATACGCGCATCGGCGGTGGTGGCATAAGCGTCGGCATCAAAAGCCCCGACCGCAAATAAGGTAGCAGCCGAGGACCGTAACGGCCGCCGATCGGTCAGCACCGGCACCGACAGTTTTTGCTGCAAGGCCAGCAACTGCTCCGATACCGGATTGGCATATTGCCGGATGAACCTGGCACGGTCAAACGAATTAAAATCCGGATGCTGGTTCAGGTACGCCACTGCCGCCTCAAGCTGACGAATCAAGGTATCGCCTGCGGGCAGCGTTTTTGCATAGCCATGCAGGTATTGCCGGATATGCTGCATACTCACAGCCGCTTCCGGAATAGCGGTCTGACACAGCGGCGTATCAAATCCACTGATCCCCAGTGTCATGATACGGAATACCTGCAACCGCAGGGCATCAAACACGTGGGCATCGGTCACTGTGGTCACCGCCCACAACTGCCGGCAACGGGCTACTTCACGGCGCAGTTTCCGGATTTCTGCGGTCAGCATCTCCCGCTGCGTCGTATCAACTTCAGGGTAAAGTAGTTCTTCAATGACCTGAAACCCTTCCGGCTCAAATGCCTTGTTTTCTTCCGCTTCGATCTCAGGCAAAGGCGGTCCGTTGATTAAGCGCGACGTTGCCGGAAAAAAGTATTCCGAGAAGGGCTCAATGCCTTTGTACAGTTTACGGCAGGCCAGAAATGCCCGGCGCAACTCTTCGGGCGCGGCTCCCTGTGCGGCGGGCAGTAATAAGGTCTTTTCGATCCGCGCATCGAGGCTGTCGAGCTGCCGGGTAACCTGCCCTTTCAACTGTTCTGTTGGCCTGAACAGCAGTTGTCCGGCTTGCCGGATGCTCAGAAAACCGACCGTCAGCAGGGCGACCAGACTTATACCCGCTAACACCAATCCGTTCTGCTTCATAGGATTAACAAAAGAAGCCCCTCACACACAGGCATGAGGGGCCGGTTTTCAGTTAAATTGGATTAGCGGGGAATGCCTCGAACGATAATAGTCTGACCACCTTCGGCATAAGCGCCTGTTGCGGCATCAGACAGACTGGTTGCCTTGCTCACGGAGCTGCCATCGGCATTGCTGTATTTCATGTCACGCCAGGTGTGCGGGTGCAGGTTGATCATGAACGTATTCGGCACGCCGACGATGTCTGAAATATCGAGCATCGCACCATACTCCCATGAGCTCAGCAGGTTCGTATTTACGGAGTTATACTTCGCGTTAAACGTAGCATCTGTCCGGCGGTGATTCATTTCGATCATCGCTTTGTTCTGACCGGTTGCGATATTGAACTGCCAGATGCGGCCATCGTGTTTGTTGTCCAGATAGAACGAGTCGCCGTCTTCCTGAATGTAAACGTAATTTTCGGTTACGCACAGGTTATCCGGGTTCACAATGCTGTTGCCCGGATCAACCTCACCGTCGATGACCGGTGTCAGCTTACCCGCCAGCGGATTGGCGGCGTCCAGCACCAGCTTGTACACACGCCCCCACATGGTTTTACCGGCAATCGGGTCTTTCTGAGCAGCCGCAACACCGGTTGCGGTAAAGTAAACCTCGCGGCTGTTAGCCCCGCCGCCCTTGCGGTAATCCACATCTTCGACACGGGCAAACTGAATGGCTTTTTTCTCCACCGACAACGAAGCGATCTGCGCACCCGTCAGGGTTTTCGCATTATCGACTTCCACGAACTCAACGTCGTACGACTGGCCGACTTTCATGTTTGTCTCAACAGGGTCCTGGCTTTTCTGACGCAGGAAGTAAAGTTTACCATTCTGCAGATCACCCACGGTGTTCGAAACATACGCCAGCAGCTGACCGTTTGAATCATCTTCACCGATGATAATCACCGTTTTACCGGCAAAGGCATCTTTCGGCAGCGGTACGGCATTTTCCATCGACGCCTTGCCGAGCGCAGGCAATACACGGTCTTTGTTTTTCACCTCGGCAGCACCCACCGGACTGATCGCATGCACCATCGACTCGGCACCACTCTCTCCGGCAGTCAGAAAAACAGGGCCAAAGCCGTGCACGTCAGGCGTTGCGAGGGTAGCCGAACAAAGCCGCCAAACTCCGCCTTCGTAGTTGACGATGTACTCCCCTTTTACCGGTTTCAGCGTTTTGTCGAGGTAAACGCGTGATGCTGACCGCAGGTATTCGTGGTTGGTCACGAAAATGTAGCCGTCACTAGCCGGGTCTTTCATCAGACCGGCACCGTCGGGCTGGCCACCGTACACAAAGTTCGGCGACTGTTCCAGTTTGTCGTCTGAGCTGATCAGCGGCAGTACCTCAAGGCTCTCAAAGCCCGTCATTGTTTTAACCAGCGACGGATTGACGGAATGCGCCTTGAAAACAATGTTTGAATTTACCCCGTTCGACGGCTCATCCGTTGAACAGGCGAAGAAAGCCGTTACGCTTAAGACAACGGCTGATACTTTAAGAAGGTTGGTATTGTACATGTAGAGTAGATAGATGATTACCTGAATCACCTGCAAAATTCTACTCCGGAGATTACTTCAATATGAATGAAACATAAAGATACCGTGTCCATTTAACGGGTTTTACCGTCACAAGTGAAGCCAATGTAACATTGGTACGTGTTCATTACACGAATTCTTAATAATAAGCCTGTGACCGACGAAAAACTCCACCAGATTGCGTTAACGCTTGTGCCGGGCATCGGCGACATCCTGATCCGTCAGTTAATCAGCTACTGCGGCTCGGCGCAGGATGTATTCCGGAGCACTCCGGCCAGATTACAGAAAATACCGGGCATCGGGCCCGCTACGGCGCATGCCGTCCTGCATACACCCGTCCGCCAGGAGGCCGAAAAAACAGTGCAGAAACTAGACCGGATGGAGGCAAGGGCCTTATTTTATACCGACGAAGCCTATCCCAAACGCCTCAAAGACCTGTACGACGCACCGGTAATGCTCTATGCGCAGGGCACGGCCGACCTCAACGCGCGCCGGACACTCGCCCTGGTCGGTACACGGCAGGCAACAGACTACGGCCGCCGGGTTACGGAAGACATTGTGCAGGGTATGAAACCGTACGGGGTCAGCATCATCAGCGGGCTGGCCTACGGTATCGACATCATTGCCCACCGCGCCAGCCTCGCCGGTCAGCTGCCAACCATTGGTGTCATGGCCAGCGGGCTGGATGTGATTTACCCGTCTGTGCACCAGAAAACGGCCCAGGAAATGCTTATTCAAGGTGGTTTGCTGACTGAAAACCGGCCTGGCATCAAGCCCGACGCGCGGTTATTTCCGGCCCGTAACCGGATTATTGCCGGTCTCAGCGACATGGTTGTTGTGGTTGAGTCGGCGGCCAAAAGCGGGAGCCTGATTACGGCCGAATACGCGAATAACTACCACAGAGAGGTTTTTGCGGTGCCGGGGCAGCTGAATCAGACATTCTCCCTGGGCTGCAACAAACTGATCCGCGAGAACAAAGCCCGGATTTATACCAGTCCCGACGACCTGATTACGGCCATGAACTGGGATCAGCCGGAACAGGCCGGCCGGACGGGTAAATCAACCGCCAGCCTGCTGTCGCATCAGTTTACGGAGGAAGAAAGCCAGGTTGTTGCCCTGCTCCGGCAGCAAAACGACCTGCACATTGACGACCTCAGCTGGAAAAGTCAGATTCCGATGGGTCGCCTGGCTTCTCTCCTGCTCAATCTCGAATTTCAGGGTATCATCAGGGCGCTGCCCGGCAAAAAATACCAGGTCGTCTATGTTTAGCGCAGCAGTTTGTAGTTCCGGTATTCGCCGACGCGCCAGCCCGTCCAGCGCTGGATAGCCATCAGAAGCCGGTTTTTAGGCGAATATTTTTTCTGCTTAATGTCGAAGTCGAACAGCCAGTTCATGCGGTCGACGCGTTCCTGCATGACGGCGGGATGCGTGTCTTTGAACAGCGCCAGGGCATCAATACCGGAATAGTCGAATGTCTCGGCCCGTTCAAGCACACCGTCCATTTTCGTGTCGTCATTCCACAACCGGCCGAAATCACGGAGCTTGGCTTTCTGTTTATCCGGCGGTTTCACCCAGCCATAATGGTAAACCCAGGCATCGATGAGTTTGACATGCAGCTTTTTGTTCTCAACTGTCCGGAAGCCCTGCGCATCGCGGTAGGCTACGACATTGCCCGTCGGCCGGATCACACGGATTTCGCGGCGGTACCAGCGGCGGGAATCGCCCACGTAGCGGTACGACCCGTAAAAATGCAGGTAGTTAAACAGCAGCCCCTCTACTTCGGGCTGGTTCAGGTACTGCTCCATGGCCTGCCTGACCACGGGCAGGTACTTTTCGTGGATTACCTCATCGCCCTGAATGTAAAAGGCCCAGTCGGCATCGGGCGAAATGGCGGCCAGGGCCTTGTCGGTTTCCACCGCCAGCACCCGTCCGCCTTCCCGCAGACTATCGTCCCAGATGGTGTCAATAATGCGGATTTTAGGGCTCAGGCCGGCTACCAGCTCGCGGGTACCATCCTCCGAATTTCCGACGGCGACCACCACTTCATCGCAAACCGGCAGAATTGACCGGATGGCTTCGACAATCGGATAATCGTATTTCAGGGCATTCCGGATAATGGTGAATCCACTGACTTTCATACTGTATGTGTTTGGGGTTGGGGCTCCGTTCCAGGTGGGTTGGGTGATTGCACTCGCTCGGTTGGGTCACCGTTCTACATGGGTTCGGGTCACCACGTGGGGTTCTATGTTCAGTTGGGTCACTGCTCCTCGTGGCTTTGGGTCACCACGTGGGGTTCTATGTTCAGTTGGGTCACTGCACCTCCTGGCTTTGGGTCACCACGTGGGGTGACCCCTACGGTTGTGTTACATGTCGTAATGCTTGCGGATCATTTTTTCGTATGTGGCGACGGGTAAAATCCGTTTCAGGATGACCGAAAACTTTTCCAGCGGTTTGCCAAGGCGGTACAGACGATCTACCTGCGGGGTGTTTATGATTTTTTCAATTAATTCACCAAACAGCTCCGGGGCCAGGCCCTGACTCACACTTTCGTCTATCAGCTCGTAGGTCCGCTCGAATGTTTTTTTGTAGACACTCGTGCCGGGTAACTGCACCTTCAGTCGGTTTTTGTTAATGTCAGTACGGACACCGCCGGGCTGGACGGTACAGGCCTGTACACCGAACGGAGCCAGTTCCAGCCGCAGCGCTTCGGTAATCCGGTCGAGTGCCGCTTTGCTGGCGCTGTAGGCCCCGCGATACGGCAGCCCGGCCTCGGCCGCAATTGAACTGATGTTTATGATGAGGCCCGCCCGGCGGTCACGCATGTGCGGCAGAACGGCCTGAATGGTGCGTACCGCCCCGATCACGTTGGTATCCAGCACACGGGCTATGTCATCGGTCAACAACGACTCCACCGGACCGGCAATACCCAGACCGGCATTGTTGATCAGTACGTCGATCTGACCCTGTTCGGCCAGTACCCGCTCAATGCCGCGCCCAACGCTTTCTTCATTGCTGACATCCATGTTCAGCGTTTTAAACGCCTTTTTCTGGCCTTCAATATTCCGCGAAGTGCCGTACACGATATACCCTTTCTGCACCAGGTGATTGCCAATGCTTTCACCCAGGCCGGTCGACGCGCCGGTAATGAGCACAACTTTTGCCATCGTTCCAATTAAGTTATCAGGGCGCAAAATTGATCATTTTTGGCAGGATTTACTACATGTATAGCGGAATGACATTCCGCCAGGCCGGTCCACAGTTCAGCGGAATATCATTCCGCTATACATGCCCGTTGTGTAAAACAAGCCGGGGTTCAAGCATAACCTGCTTCCAGTCAGACACCGGCTCCTTCTCCTGTAACACCGACATCAGGATGGCAGCGGCCGTCTGCCCGATCTGGAACGGATGCTGTTCTACCGACGCCATCGGCGGCTGTTCGAGGTAGGCATTCAGGGGGAGGTTGGCAAAACTCACAAACACAATATCCTGATTCATCCGCAGGCCCTGCATCCGGCAGACCTGCATGGCATCGAGCGCCACGTAATCGTTGAAGGCCAGCACCGCATCGGGCGGTTCCGGCAGGGCCAGCAATTGGCTCATTTTCTGATGAATGTCCGCACGGGTCAGATCCACCCGCTTGATCAGCGCATTTTCAACCGGCAAGCCTTCTTCGAGCAAAGCCTTGATATACCCCCTGTAGCGCTCCTCACTGGCCACCAGCGGATGCGGGCCGTTGAGCAAGGCAATCCGGCGGTGGCCCCGGCCGGCCAGCCATTTGATAGCATCATACGCACCCTTTTCCATATCGCAGCTCACCTGATGCGTCTCAATATCGGGCGGTATCCGGTCGAACAGAACCACCGGAATCTGTAAATCAATCAGGCGCTGAATGTGCTCAAACCGCCGCGACTCCTTGGCTACCGACAGCAGCACGCCGTCGACCCGCTGCGCGGCCAGTACGTCCAGAATCTGCTTTTCGCGGTCATAGCGATCATGCGACTGGTAGAGTGCAACCGTATAATTCCGGTCGAAAGCAATTTCTTCGACCCCGTTGAGTACCTCCGAAAAGAAGTTTTCGCGGATTTCGGGTACCACTACCCCGATTATCCCCGTTTTTCCCTGCCGCAGGTTACGGGCTGTCGTACTGGGCAGGTATTTCAGTTCTTCTGCCAGCGCCCTGACAGCCTGCCGGGTGGCGATGCTGATCCGCGGGTGATCCTGCAACGCACGCGAAACCGTCGACGGTGAGATCGCTAACCGGCGGGCAATTTCCTTGATCGTTACGGCTTCTTTCATCGTTTATCCATGCGTTACACCCGGTAACCAAGTTCGTGCTTAATTTCCTTTAACACAAAGGTGCTGTTCAGGATACCGATATTTTCAATCTGAGACAGTTTATTTTTCACAAAATCGTGGTATTCGTCCAGACTGCTGATGTTTATTTTCAGCAGAAAGTCAACCTGACCCGCCATGTGGTAGCACTCCTGCACCTCCTCCAGTTTCTGCACCTCTTCTTCAAACTTTTCGATAAATGCCTTATCGTGGTACCGCATCGACACCTGGCAAAACGTAGTGATCGACCGGCCGAGCCTGGTTTTGTCCAGAATTGCCACATATTGCCGGATGTAGCCAAGGTTTTCCAGCCGCTTTATCCGTTCGTAAACCGGCGATAATGTCAGGCTTAGCTGGGCCGCCACTTCTTTGGTCGTCAGCTTGGCATCCTGCTGCAGCAGCCGCAGAATCGTCTTGTCAATTTCGTCAATCGGCTCCATGAAGAAATTTTTTCTTTAACCGTTCACTTCTGAAATAGTGAATAAGATATTTTATCTACAAATAAATCACTAAACCACAATATTAACTGATTCTTTAACAACATTCCATCTTTTTATCTTTCATTTATAGATTTGCCAATAAAATTACTTCATCAATAATTGCTTCGCTAAACAACTCTTCCGGCGATTAATGCTTCCGGAAGTCCTTAACAAAAGGCCGTTATGA
This sequence comes from Arsenicibacter sp. R0_47, assembly GCF_057652235.1. Classification (NCBI taxonomy): domain Bacteria; kingdom Pseudomonadati; phylum Bacteroidota; class Cytophagia; order Cytophagales; family Spirosomataceae; genus Arsenicibacter; species Arsenicibacter sp. R0_47. The sequence continues at coordinate 50,631 of NZ_JBYFCJ010000020.1, forward strand.
AACAGGAAACCGTTTTAATCATTGGTGCAAACGGGCAAATCGGAACAGCCCTCCTTCCCGAACTTCAACACCGTTTCGGTGCGGATCAGGTCATTGGTGCTGATCTCCGCAAACCCGCCTCCGGCGGGCATCGCTTCGTACAGCTGGACGCTACCCGTGCCGACGATCTGGCCGCAATCGTGCAGACGCACGGCGTTACCCAGATCTACCACCTCGCCGCCGTGCTGTCGGCAAAGGGCGAAACTGATCCGATTGCGACCTGGAACCTGAACATGCAGACACTGCTGAACGTCCTGGAAGTGGCCCGCACCTTCAGCCTCGACAAGGTGTTTGTACCCAGCTCCATTGCTGCGTTCGGCGATCAGGCACCGAAATACGAAACACCGCAGACAGCCTCGCTCGATCCGGCAACGGTGTATGGCATCAGCAAGGTTGCCGCCGAAAACTGGCAGTTGTACTACCACAAACGTTACGGGCTGGACATCCGGTCGCTGCGGTATCCGGGCGTGATCAGCTACCAGTCCATGCCAGGCGGCGGCACCACCGACTATGCAGTAGCCATCTTCCACGAGGCCGTAAAAGGTGAAAACTTTACCTGCTTCCTGGATCAGGACACGCTCCTGCCGATGATTTATATGGATGACGCCATCCGGGCAACGCTTGAACTGATGGATGCCCCTGCCGACCGGATCCAGGTCCGGACATCATACAACCTGGCAGGTATGAGCTTCACACCGGCACAGCTGACTGCTGAAATTCAGCGGCATTTCCCGGATTTCAAGACCGACTACAAACCGGATTTCCGGCAGCAGATTGCCGATTCGTGGCCAAAGTCAATCGATGATTCGATTGCCCGGCGTGACTGGGGCTGGCAACCGGCGTTCGATCTGCCGCGCATGACCCGCGAAATGATCCATCAACTGACCGCATTTTATCAACAAACCGCATAAATCAACCGCCATGTACGGAAATCTGAAAAACGAATTGCGTCAGGAGCTTGACGCCTTACAGGAGGCCGGCCTCTATAAAGCCGAGCGCATCATTGTTACACCACAGTCGGCCGCGATTGCCATTCAGGATGGCCGTGAAGTGATTAACTTCTGCGCCAACAACTACCTTGGCCTGTCGTCGCATCCGGCCGTAATCGAAGCCGCGCACAAAACGCTGGATACCCACGGTTTCGGTATGTCGTCGGTCCGGTTTATCTGCGGTACGCAGGATATTCACAAGGAACTCGAACGCCGTACTGCCGCCTTTGTCGGTGCCGAAGACTGCATTCTGTATGCGGCGGCGTTTGATGCCAACGGTGGCGTATTTGAACCGCTGCTGGGCGAGGAAGATGCCATTATTTCGGATGAACTCAACCACGCGTCAATCATCGACGGTATCCGGTTGTGTAAAGCCAAACGATTCCGGTATAAAAACAACGACATGGCCGATCTGGAAGCACAGCTGCAGGCCGCATCGGGTTGCCGCCGTAAACTGATCGTGACCGACGGGGTGTTTTCAATGGACGGTACGATTGCTCAGCTCGACAAAATCTGCGATCTCGCCGATAAATACGAAGCCCTGGTGATGGTTGACGAATGCCATGCCAGCGGATTTATGGGCAAAACCGGTCGTGGTACACCGGAACTGAAAAACGTGTTCGGCCGGATCGACATCATTACCGGCACCTACGGGAAAGCGCTGGGTGGTGCCTCGGGCGGGTTTACGGCAGCCCGTAAGGAAATTGTGGAGATGCTGCGGCAGCGGTCACGCCCGTATCTGTTCTCGAACACCCTGGCTCCGTCGATTGTCGGCGCCTCGCTGGCAGTGCTGGATATTCTGGAGGAGTCAACGGCCCTGCGCGATAAACTGGAAACCAACACACGGTATTTCCGGGAGGCTATGACGGCAGCCGGGTTCGATATTATTCCGGGTGAGCACCCGATTGTGCCGATCATGTTGTACGATGCGCCGCTAGCCCAGCAGTTTGCCGCGCGCTTACTGGAAGAAGGTATTTACGTCATCGGGTTTTTCTACCCGGTTGTGCCGAAAGGCAAGGCCCGCATCCGGGTACAGGTTTCGGCCGGTCACGAGCCGGAGCACCTGCAGAAAGCCGTCGCCGCCTTCACAAAAGTCGGCAAAGCACTCGGCGTCATCCCCGCCGAAGCACCGGTATAAGCCTCACTCAATCACCAATTGCCGCAAAGCGGCCACTCAATCACTCAATAAAAAAACGCCCGGGATCGATCACGAATCCGGGCGTTTTATCTTCTCAACCAAAGGAAAAGGGAGAAGAAAGGGGGCCGACATACGAGCGCTGACCCCATCTCTTATTTTTCTACCTTGATTTGTTCGGCGAAACGTTTTACATCTGAACCTACTGTCAGGGTATAAGCACCTTGTGGCAGACCATTCAGATCAAGACGGCTAACATTACCGGCAACTTCTTCCACGAATACCAGTTCATCGTTCTGGTTGTAGATCGCTACGTTTGTTGATTCAACGTTAACGGTCGGGATTGTTACCTGCAGTTTGTTTTTAGCGTATGTAGAAATAGTAGGACGGGCAATCTGCGTCAGCTTTGTATCGTCGATTGACAGGGCGTTGTCACGGATATTCAGCTCTTGTGATGACCACCATGTGTTCGTGCTTGTTGTCAGGAAGTATTTACCGTCCGGCAGAGACGCTACGTCGAAAGGAACACCTTTTTGCGTACGGTCGATTACCGTGCCTGAGAACAACATTGTACCGTCTGTGTCGATCAATGAAACCTGAACAGCACCGCTGCCTTGCGTCATTGTCTTAGGAATGTGCAACTGAAACTTCTTTGATTCAGATTTCACAACTGTAACTTTACCCATAATAGCACCATCAAAAGCAGAGGCGGTTGTGGCCGTTGCCAGGGTAAATGCTGCGATCAGAGCAGCTGCGGATAATTGGATCGTTTTCATAATGGATTATTTAATTTTTCCGTGACAAAGGTATGCTCACAGCTTTTTTTAAAGCAATACTTTTGCACCGATCCAATTCGAAAAATGCAAAAGTTCTTTATTTCGTCCTACATTTTTCGGGATAATTAGGGCAATTATTGGTTAAATACCATAGATTCCTCAAAAAGTCAGTTCAATTGTATTTTTCTAATAATTCTAAATAATTGGACTCACGTCAACGAAAAATACAAAAAATATTTCTTTAGTACCATTTTGAAAATTCTTCTGTTTTTTGTATCTGTGAGTGACTCAGCCGACCTTCATCCCGAAGCCTGAATAAATCCTGTATTTTCTGCGATTCTGCACAAACGTTTGCATGCAGTTGTGCAAACGTTTGTGCAAAAGAAATTCGGAAAATGTCGCCTCTTACCTTCGTTTGCGGGTTGTTTTTGGCTGGCAAGCGGGGTAACTTTCGTTCGAAATCGGGTTATGCCTAACCTGAACTGTCCTTTACCGGTTTTAAGCACTACGCAATATGTCCTTTACGTCCCGTCGAACTTTTCTGAAAACGGCCGCCCTGACTGGTGCCGCAACCCCGTTTATGCCGTCACTGCTCTCACCGGTCGCCGCCTCTCCGGTCAAAGCGCCGTTGCAGCGCGTGCGTCTGGCATTTATCGGTGTTGGTGCACGGGGCCGCAGTCACGTTGCCCAGGCGCTGTACCGCGATGATGTCGACATCACGGCCATCTGCGATGTGGATCCGGATGCCATCAGCCGGACGAACAAAATGATTGAAAAAGCCGGCCGGAAACTGCCCGAAGCCTATACAAAGGGAGACGAGGCATTCCAGCAGATGCTGAAGCGGGATGATATCGACGGCGTTGTGATTGCCACCCCGTGGGAATGGCACGTGCCGATGGCCGTTGCAACCATGAAGGCAGGGAAATATGCCGCTGTCGAAGTATCGGCAACCGTTACCCTCAAAGAATCGTGGGATCTGGTGAACACGTTTGAAAAAACGGGGTCACACTGCATGATTCTGGAAAACGTCTGCTACCGCCGTGACGTGATGGCAATCCTGAACATGATCCGGCAGGGTATGTTCGGCGAAATGCTGTATGCCCATTGCGGGTATCAGCACGATCTGCGGAACATCAAGTTCAACGACGGTAAATCGATTGGCGGTGTGGGCGCTGAATTCGGAGCCAAAGGCTATTCCGAAGCCCACTGGCGTACCCAGCACTCGGTCGACCGCAACGGCGATTTGTACCCAACCCACGGTCTCGGTCCCGTTGCCCACTGGCTCAATATCAACCGGGGCAACCGCTTTACCTACCTGACCAGCATGGCCACCAAATCGCGGGGGCTACATAAATACGTGGTTGACAAGGGCGGTGCCAACCACCCGAACGCCAAAGTAAATTTCAAACTGGGCGATGTTGTAACGACCATGCTTCAGTGCGCCAACGGCGAAAACATCATGATCATTCACGACACCAACTCACCGCGCCCGTATTCGCTTGGTTTCCGCGCTCAGGGCACGGAAGGTATCTGGATGGACGACAACGACATGATTTACCTCGAAGGCAAAAGTCCGAAGCCGCACCAATGGGAGCCGTTCGCGGCCTACCAGGATAAGTATGACCACCCGCTCTGGAAAAAGCACGCCGAAACGGCGGCCAATGCCGGCCACGGCGGTATCGATTTCTTTGTCCTGCGGGCATTTATTGAATCGGTCAAAAATCAGGTAGCACCACCGATTGACGTGTATGACGCAGCCGTCTGGAGCGCCATCAGCCCGCTGTCGGAACAGTCGATTGCGCAGGGCAGCAAGCCCATTGAAATCCCTGATTTCACCCGTGGCAAATGGAAAACCAACGCCACGATCTTTGCCCTGAATGACGTTTATTAAGTTTTCTTTCTGATTTACTCAACCTGAAAAAACCGGCTTATCCCCCGTTACTCTTTGTTTAATTACCTGACATTCATGCAGCCTTTACCCTTAACCGTTTCGACACCCGGCCGTATCTGCCTGTTCGGTGAGCATCAGGATTACCTGGGCCTGCCGGTGATTGCCGCCGCTATCTCGCGCCGCGTGCAGATCAGTGCCGTGTCTGTACCAGACAAACAGGTCCGGCTGGGGTTACCGGACATCGGTGCCGAAGAGGCATTTGCCCTGACCGATACGCCGCTGGTCTATCAGCACGACCGGGATTATTTCCGGAGTGCCATCAACGTGCTGCGTCGCGAGGGATTTACGTTTAGTCAGGGTATCCAGGGCGAAATTCACGGGAATATTCCGATCAATGCCGGTACATCGAGCTCATCGGCCCTGCTGATTTCGTGGCTGAATGTGCTGACCCAACTGGCCGATCAGCCACAGCAACTGGCTCCTACCCGGCTGGCGGAACTTGCCTACGTGGCCGAAGTGCTTGAATTCGGTGAACCGGGCGGCATGATGGATCATTATTCAACGGCAGTCGGTAACCTGATTTACCTGAGCAGCCAGCCAGCCATTCAGCTACAGTCACTGCGACCGGCGCTGGGAAGCTTTGTACTCGGCGACTCGTCGGAACCCAAAGATACGATTGGTATCCTGGGCCGTGTCAAAGGCGGTATGCTCCGGATCATGGACCGGCTGAGAACCGAAATTCCGGATTTTAGCCTGCATACTACGACCACCGATGAGGTGGCCCCATTTAAAAATCTGTTTACGGCCGATGAGTTCACATTGCTGTCGGGCAATATTGAGAACCGCGATATTCTGCGCGAGGCCCTGACAATTATTCAGGCTCCGGTACTTGACCATAAAGCGTTCGGGCAACTGCTGTATCGCCACCAGACCAACCTTCGGGAAGCCCAGCGCATCTCGACGCCTAAAATTGACCGCATGCTCGACGCTGCCCTTGAAGCCGGTGCGTATGGGGGTAAAATTAACGGGTCCGGCGGCGGCGGCTGTATGTTTGCCTATGCCCCCGAACAGCCCGAAAAGGTGGCGGAGGCCATCGAACGGGCTGGCGGCAAAGCGTATGTTATCCATGTGGATGAGGGTACGCGGCAGGAATTTGCGCCTGCTTTAGTCACAAACTGAGGAATTACTTTTCTTTTCGACGTATAGTTTACCATAAGCTCCCCGGCTGAAGATTCTTCGGCCGGGGCTTTTTATGACAAAGCTTACCTGAACACCAACCGACATCAAATAACAATATCCTCATATAACATCCCGTTCAATCTGATTTTATTCCTTTTTTATGTTTATAAAAACTTAAACATTCCGGGTATTTGTAGCTTTATCCTTTTGGTACATTAACACAAAATGGCACAGGCAGGCTACGACACCGATAACGAAGAACGAATGCGCTTTGCGCTTGAATCGGCCGGGATGGGCATATGGGATCTTGATCCTGTCAATCAGGTTATTCACTGGGACGAGCGTTGCCAGCAACTTTACGGTTTCTCAAAACACGATACCATCACCTACAGTGAGGTACTGAAGCATATTCATCCGCAGGACCAGCACAAAGTAGACACCGCTGTAAAGCAGGCCCTTAACCCTGCTTCTGACGGAATCTATTACTGCGTTTTCCGGACCATCGGGGCTGAAGACAACAAACTCCGCTGGCTTCGTTGTCAGGGGAAAGTGTATTTTGACAGTCAGCATAATCCGTATCGCTTTGCCGGGACAGCCATTGACATAACCGAAGAAATCAACACGAAGAACCTGCTGGCCGAAAGCGAAACGCGTTTTGTCAACATGATCGAGCAGGCCCCCGTTGCCGTCGGCGTTTTACGGGGTGAACAACTGGTTATTGAGTCGGCAAACGACATGCTGTTAATGCTATGGGGTAAAACCCGCGCCGTGATCGGCCTTCCGCTACTGGCCGGATTACCGGAACTTATCGGCCAGCCATTTCCGGATATTCTGGCCGAGGTTTATAACACCGGCATTGCATACAACGGCTCCAATTCCAGAGGGTTTCTGATGCGGAATAATCAGCTTGAAGAAGCTTACTTCAATTTTGTTTACTCTCCGTTAAGCCACAGCAGCCAGACCAACAGGGGAATTATGGTAATCGCCTATGAGGTTACCACACAGGTCAACTCCCGTAAAGAACTGGCAGAAAGCGAATTGAGATTTAAAACACTCATCGATGAAGCCCCGATTGCTACCGCCGTATATCTGGGTAAAGACATGGTTATTCAGCTGGCTAACGAGGCGATGCTGAAAGTGTGGGGCAAACAGGCTGACGTTATCGGCAAAAAACTGGCCGACGCCCTGCCGGAACTGGACGGCCAGCCGTTTCATGACCTGCTGGCGAGCGTATACGAAACCGGCGTTCCCTATCAGGCCGAAGAAGACCGCGCCGATCTGGTGGTTGACGGTAAACTGCAGAGTTTTTATTTCAACTTCACGTATAAACCCCTCCGCAATACATCGGGCGAAATTTACGCGATTCTGAACATGGCCGTCGATGTCACGAACCTGGTGCACAACCGGCGCAAGACCCGTCAGGCAGAAGAACAGCTCCGGACGGCGATTGAAGCGGCTCAGCTGGGCACATGGAGGGTGAATATTCCGGAGCGGAAAGCCTATTTTTCGGAACGGCTCCGGCAGTGGTTTGGCTTCGAACAGGCCAGTATCGACCCTAAAGCCGGCGTTATGGCCATACACCCTAAAGACCGTAACCGGTTTATTGAGAAAGCCAGACAAACGCTCGATCCACAAGCCGGCGGGTACTACGAAGACGAATACACAATCGTTCATCTGGAAACCCGTCAGGAACGGGTGGTGCGTTCAGTAGGCCGCGTATTCTTCAATGATGACAGGATTCCGTATCTGATCATCGGCACCGTACAGGACATAACGGCTCAGAAAATGGCCGAACAGGAACTGGAACGGCTGGTACAGCAACGAACCGAACAGTTACGGAAACTGAACGTAAACCTTCAGCAATCCAATCAGGAACTGGAGCGGTTTGCCTACGTGGCCTCGCACGATATGCAGGAACCGCTGCGTAAAATACAGTCATTCAGCAGTTTACTTCAGGCCGAATATGCAGATAAACTCGGTGAATCCGGCAGACAGCTGCTGGACCGGGTGGAAGCATCTGCCAGCCGTATGTCGCTGCTGATTAAGGATATTCTGAACTTTTCGCGCATGACTCAGCAGGATCATCCCATGCAGCGGGTTGATCTGAATCAGACTGTGCGTGATGTTATGAGCGACCTCGAACTGCTTATTGCCGAAAAAGGCGGCCAGGTTACGTTCAGCGATCTTTGTACAATTGATGCAGTGCCGCTGCAGATGTACCAGCTCTTTTATAATCTGATCAGTAACTCGCTCAAATTCAGCCAGACCGGCATTGCTCCGGTCATTACCATCCGCTCAACCATCTTACCCGGCTTACCGGAAACCGGTGAAACAGGTATTGATACTGCCAACGGCGAAGAATACTGCGACATACAGGTTACGGACAACGGCATCGGTTTTAACCCCAAATATGCGCGGCAGATTTTCGGATTGTTTCAGCGTCTGCACAGCAAGGCTAAATACGACGGAACAGGCATCGGTCTGGCCCTCTGTCAGCGCATAGTGGCAAACCATACCGGCCGGATTTCGGCACACTCCGAGGAAGGAAAAGGTGCTACCTTCCGGATCGCACTCCCCTGCCGGCACGCATAAGTCAAAGAGCGGCCCGCCGCAGCGGCGAAAGAGTGAAAAGCAGAAGAGTGAATAAGTGGCGCAGCGCCCCTTTTCGCGGGGTGAACGAACTTAAAACCACGTGAAAGCCGTACCTTTGTAACAGACCAGTTTTATTTTCCATTGCAGCAGATTACCCACCGGCAGCTGTTTTTTCAGCACGTTGCCCAGACATCCGATTTTCCGCTCGCCCTTGAAATTGACCGGGCCGAAGGCGTTTACCTGCATGGCCACAATGGTCAGGCATATATTGATCTGATTTCCGGCATTGGTGTCAGCAATGTCGGTCACCGGCACCCGAATGTACTGGCCGCTATTCAGGAACAGCTCGATCATTACCTGCACCTGATGGTATACGGGGAATATGTCCAGAGTCCGCAAACTCAGCTCGCGCATGCGCTCAGCCAGACGTTACCAGCCTCGCTGAGCAATGTGTATTTTACCAATTCCGGTACCGAAGCCGTCGAGGGCGCGATGAAACTCGCCAAGCGCTATACCGGCCGGACAGAAATTATCAGTTGCGTCAATGCCTACCACGGGGCAACGCAGGGAGCGCTGTCGTTATCGGGTGACGAAAACTTCAAGCGCAATTTCCGGCCGTTACTTCCCGATATCCGGCACATACAGCACGGGCACTGGCCACATCTCGAGCACATTACGAGCCGGACTGCCGCGGTGATCATGGAAGTGGTACAGGGTGAGGCCGGTGTGCGGGTTCCTGATCCTGCCTATCTGCGGGCCGTTCGGGAACGCTGCACCGACGTTGGTGCCCTGCTGGTTTTCGACGAAATTCAGACCGGTTTCGGCCGGACCGGCACGTTCTGGGCCTTTCAGGGATTCGGCAAGCCAATTACACCCGACATCTTACTGTGTGCCAAAGGTATGGGCGGTGGTATGCCGATCGGGGCATTTATCAGTTCGCCGGAGATTATGGGTGTCTTTAAAGAAAATCCGGTTCTGGGCCATATTACTACGTTCGGTGGTCACCCTGTGTCGGCAGCTGCCTCACTGGCTACCCTTCAGACCATTCTGAGCAACGGGCTACACCAGCAGGCAGAAGCCAAAGGCCAGTTGATCAGGTCGTTACTGGTGCATCCGAAAATCAGGGAAATCCGCGGAAAAGGCCTGATGATGGCAGCCGAAATGGAATCGTTTGAGGTCCTGAAACCGGTTATCGATCAGGCCATTGCCTACGGTAATCAGCCCGGTCAAACCGGTGTGATTACAGACTGGTTCCTGTTCTGCAACAACTCCATGCGGATCGCTCCCCCCCTGACCATTACGGAAGACGAAATCCACCTGGCCTGCGGCATCGTCCGGCAGGCATTAGATGAAGCCGGATAATTAATAGCTGTAGTGCCACTTAAAACCTATGTACTAATAACCATGACAATTATACCCGCTACCGTAGCCGATGTACCGGCCCTGAATATTCTGGTAAACAGCGCCTATCGTGGAGAAAGCTCCAAAAAGGGCTGGACCACCGAAGCGGACCTGCTCGGCGGCGTCCGGACGACTGAAGAAGTCCTGGCCAGGCAACTGACAAATCCGGCGGCAACCATTCTGACCATCCGCGCAGATGATCAGCTGAAGGGTTGTGTTTTTCTTGAACAGCAGGGAGATGACCTGTATCTTGGCATGCTGACGGTTGATCCTTTATCACAGGCGCAGGGCATCGGGCGCAAACTGATTGACGCCTCAGAACAATATGCCCTTGCCCGGGGATGCAGTGCCGTGATTATGACCGTTATTACGCTGCGGCATGAGCTGATTGCCTGGTATGAGCGGCGGGGTTATCAACGGACAGGTATTCTGAAACCTTTTCCCAAAGACCCTTCATTTGGAGCGCCTAAACAAGAACTCAACTTTGAAGTTTTAAAAAAAACGCTCTAACCTGTTTAAGCCCTTATCTATACAGTAACTTACAAATAAAAAGCGTAAGTTTACTGCTAAATACTTACCTATGGACCAGCATAAAACGTGTTTTCTGGTAGACGATGATGTTGACGATCAGGAAATTTTCGCACTGGCACTGCAAAAAGTTGATCCGGCCATAACCTGTCTTTTTGCTAATGACGGTATTGATGCCCTCACCAAGCTCCGGCAGGACGAATCGTTTATACCGCATTACATTTTCCTTGACTTGAACATGCCCCGTATGAACGGCCGGCAATGTCTGATTGAACTGAAAAAAATCACCCGGCTGAGCCTGGTGCCTGTCATCATGTACTCGACTTCATCGGAGTTAAAAGATATTCAGGAAACCAAAGCGCTCGGCGCGACCGACTATGTTGCCAAACCGCCCAGCATTTCGATTCTGACGCAGGCGTTGGCTCATATCTTTGCTAAATACTGAGAAAATCTCTCATAAATTAGTTGATTTGCCGGTCAGGCAATTTACCAGTTCACAACTGGCAGACTCAACGTTAACGTTATGGTACATCAGGGGCAGCCAATACCAGAGTTTCTCCAGGGCGGTGGCGAAACCGGTCAGCTACTTCGTTCGATTGACTGGTCCTCAACTCCGTTAGGGCCTGTAGAGCACTGGCCGCAGAGCCTTAAAACCTGCATCCGGATTATTCTGACCTCCAGCCAACCCATGTTTGTCTGGTGGGGTGATCAGCTCATTAATTTATATAACGACCCCTACCGCTCGATTCTGGGCGGAAAACACCCCGCAGCCCTCGGACAACCGGCCTCGGTGGTCTGGCATGAAATCTGGGATGCAGCCGGGTCAAGGGCCGGACGGGTTATGCGTGACAACGTAGGTACCTACGATGAAGCCCTGCTGCTGATTATGGAGCGGAACGGCTATCCCGAAGAAACCTACTACACATTTTCCTACAGCCCGGTGCCCGGCGATCACGGCGGCACTCACGGTATCATCTGCGCTAACACCGACGAAACGGAACGGATCATCAGTGAACGGCATATCCGGACGTTAAAAGATGTCGGGAATGCGGCAATTGATAATCAGTCGGTTGAAGAAGTGTATGAAGCCGCCATGCTGGCGTTGCAGAAAAATCCGCAGGACTTTCCGTTTGCCTTGCTCTATCAGCTGGATTATGAGCAACAGACCGCAACGCTGGTCGGCAATACCGATATGGATCCGGCATCTACCCTGGCCGTTCCGCAGTTATCGCTGCATGACCCACATCCGGTAGCGTCGCTTTTGCAGCAGGTCATGACCTCGTCCGGTGCCGGTATGCTTGCCGCGCTGGGCGACCGGTTCCGGGAACTGCCCAAAGGATCATGGCCGCAGGCACCGTCAACGGCCCTTTTGCAGCCGGTGTTACTGACCAATACCGGCCAGCCGCTGACGGTGCTGGTCGTTGGACTGAACCCTTACCGGCTTGCGAACGAAACGTACCTTGGCTTTTTCAAACTTATTGCAGATCAGATCGGTACAGGCATTACCAACGTCCGCGCCTATGAGGAAGAGCGCAGACGGGCCGAAGCCCTGGTGGAGCTGGACCGCGCTAAAACCACATTTTTCAGTAACATCAGCCACGAGTTCCGGACTCCGCTCACGCTTATGCTTGGCCAGCTGGAAGAGCTGCTTAATGAGCCGGTCTCGTCCCTGACGTTTGTTGAACGGAACCGCATCGAATCCAGTCACCGGAACGCCATGCGGCTGCTTAGACTGGTCAATTCACTACTGGATTTCAGCCGGTTAGAGGCAAAACGGGCAGAGGCGCGCTTCTACCCAACCGACCTCGCCCTGATTACTGCCGACCTCGCCAGCAGCTTCCGCTCCCTGGTCGATCAGGTTGGCCTGCAGCTGACAATTTCGTGCGATTTAAACGGACATGACGTATATGTTGACCGTGAGATGTGGGAAAAGATCGTACTCAATCTCCTGTCTAATGCATTTAAATATACCCTTCAGGGCGGTATTACCGTTTCCCTGACCCGCGAAGGCGAACAGGCCGTCCTTCGGGTAGAGGACACGGGTGTCGGCATTCCGGCGGAAGAGCTTCCCCGCATGTTCGACCGGTTTCACCGGATTGCCAACTCAACCGGACGCACTTACGAAGGAACCGGCATCGGCCTGTCACTGGTCCATGAGTTGGTAGGGCTGCATCATGGCACCATTACCATCGACAGTGAGCCCGGCAAAGGCAGTACATTTACAGTCAGGCTGTTACTGGGCAAACAGCATCTGCCGCCGGAGCAGGTAGCCGATCAACGGGATGCACATTACGAGTCGATCATACCGGATCTTTTTGTAAAGGAAGCCCTTAGCCTGAGCGAAACCAGTACGCACGCCGGTCCGGAAATCCGGCAGGATTTCGTAACCTCCGGAGCGCCGCCGGACCAGGCCCCTGCCCGTATCCTGATTGTTGATGACAACCCGGATATGCGGGCTTATATCCAGCGGCTGGCCCTGCGCGAGTTTGCTGTTGATACGGCTCCGAACGGACAGGTGGCGCTGGAGATGATTCACCAAAAACAACCGGATCTGGTTGTCAGCGACATTATGATGCCGGTTCTCGACGGCATAGGGTTGCTGCGTGCCCTCAAAAACAATCCGGAAACGGCGGCGATTCCGGTTATTTTCCTGTCGGCCCGCGCCGGCGAAGAGGCCAGAATTGAAGGCTACGACATTGGGGCCGACGATTACCTGGTCAAACCATTTTCAGCTAAGGAACTGCTGGCCCGTATCCGTTCGCAGATCAAGCTGTCGCGCATCCGGAAGCAGAATACTGCGCACCTCCAAAACCTGTTCATGCAGGCTCCGGTAGGGATCGGCCTGTACCGCGGCCGGGAATTCCGCATCGAACTGGCCAACGACATCATGCTGCGTTATTGGGGCCGTACACGGGAAGAAGTGATGCATAAGCCTTTATTCAACGCACTGCCCGAAGTTAAAGACCAGCCCTTTGAAACCATTGTCCGGAACGTCTATGAGACGGGAGTACCGTTTATCGCGAATGAAATCCCGGCGACCCTGTTGAATAATGGCCTCCTGAAAACCATTTACGTTAAGCTGATTTTCACGCCGTTACGGGAGGAAGACGGCACAATCACCGGCATCATGGGACTGGCTCATGACATTACGGATATGGTCCATGCCCGTCAGCAGGCGCAGAATAGTGCCGATGAGCTCGAACAGAAAGTGCAGGAACGTACCCGCGAACTGCTGCGTAAAAATGAAGAACTGAGCATCCAGAAAGAGTTTGTCGAAACGATTTTTGACGCCTCGGCCCACGTCATTGCCGTACTGGACAATGACCTGAATTTCACGGCTGTTAACCGTAAATTCGAGCAACTCTACAAGCGCAGCCGGAATCAGGTGTTGGGTCGTGGCTATCTGGAAGTATTCCCGGCGGCCCGGGGTTCGAAAGCCCACCAGGATTCGCTTGACGCCCTGGCCGGCCACTACAGACACAATACCATCACCTATTCGGCGGTCATCAACGGCTTTTTCGAAAACTATTTTATCCCGCTCCGCCAGAAAGATGAGGTCTATGGCGTGCTGATTCTGTCGCACGACGTAACGGAACTGGTCGAGGCCACGCAGAAAATCGAGCGTACCAATAAGGAACTGGTACAGATCAACCACGAACTGGAGCAGTTTGCCTACATTGCCAGCCACGACCTCCAGGAACCGCTCCGGAAGATACAGACCTTCTCCGATCTACTGGAGCATAACCTGAACGATCCGGACATGGCGGGGCGCTACCTTGGTAAAATTACCTCGTCGGCCCAGCGCATGGCCCAGCTCATCAAGGCTGTGCTTGACTATTCGCGGTTGTCGAAAAAAGACGAATTGTTCCGGGAGGTTGACCTGAACAGTATTCTGGACAGTATCCTGACCGACCTTGAATTACTGATTGAGCAGCGGGATGTGATCATTGAGCGCACACCGCTGCCTACCATAAAAGGCATACCGCTTCAGCTTTCACAGCTCTTTACTAACCTGATTACCAATGCCATCAAATTCTCTGACAAGCGGCCGGCAATCCGTATCCGGGCGGAGAATGTGCCGCTGAGTGAGTTGAAGCAGCTTAACAAAGTCACAACAGACCGGCCATTTATCAAGATTACCGTCCAGGACAACGGCATTGGGTTTGACCCTAAGTATGCCGAACAGATTTTCACGATTTTCCACCGTCTCCACGACCGAAGTACGTACATGGGTACCGGTATCGGGCTGGCCATGTGCATGAAGATCGCCGAGAATCATAAAGGGACGATCATCGCCACAGCTCAGGATGGGGCCGGCGCGACCTTCTCCGTTTATCTGCCGCTCTGAGACAGGATTCGTATGATGGAATGATTACTTTGATTACTTATTTTGGACAGGATTCGTATGATGGAATACTTCGCCTGATTTTCTTTCGACAGGATTACATGATTAACAGGACGTTTAAAATTAAATCCTGTTAATCATGTAATCCTGTCAAATTCTATCTTGTCAATCCTGTAATCCTGTCAAAAAAGGCCTCAGGTTGGCGGGCCGAAAAGGATGGCCCATGCCTGCCGGAAGGAGGTCGCTTTACGAAGGTCACGCCAGATGGCCACCCATTCGTGAAAATTCAGGTAAATTACATCAAACGAGCCAACCGGCTTCGTCAGCCCGTAGACCGGCTTTTCCGTCTCTTCCGCAAACGTACCGAACAGTCGGTCCCACAGAATAAACGTTGTACCGAAGTTCTTGTCCAGATAGGCGGTATTGGAGCCGTGATGTACGCGGTGATGCGACGGCGTTACAAAAACAAACTCAATCCAGCGCGGCAGCTTCGGAATTACCTCGGTATGAATCCAGAACTGATATAAGAGATCGAGCTGGTAGCAGGTGAACGTAATGGCCGGATGAATGCCCAGGCACCAGACCGGGATAAAGAACACGATTTTCAGGTACTGGGTCCATGAATTCCGGAAAGAGGTCGACAGGTTCAGGTGTTCCGACGAATGGTGCGTGACGTGGGTTGCCCACCAGAACCGCTGTTTATGGGCCACATAATGAGCGGTGTAATTACAAAGATCGATGCCCGCATACGCCAG
This sequence comes from Arsenicibacter sp. R0_47, assembly GCF_057652235.1. Classification (NCBI taxonomy): domain Bacteria; kingdom Pseudomonadati; phylum Bacteroidota; class Cytophagia; order Cytophagales; family Spirosomataceae; genus Arsenicibacter; species Arsenicibacter sp. R0_47. The sequence continues at coordinate 66,261 of NZ_JBYFCJ010000020.1, forward strand.
TATCCAGACCCACCATGTCTCCGGCAAACGCCACGGAACAAGCTCATAAAAGAAGAGACTCATCGCCACTGTTGCGGCCTTCAGTACCCCGTTGATAAGCAGACTACACAGCCCGATACCGACTGACGCTTTAAAATCGCCGGAATCGTACGGCCGGTGGTGATCGTCGTGGCGGGTAAACCACCATTCGAGCAGTATACAAAAGACAATAAGGGGCACTGCGTACAGCAACAGCGGCTGTACGTCCTGTTCAAAAGATTGTTGTTTCATAAGGAATGTAAACCGGAATGATATTCCGGTTCTGTCGGTCAGAAATTGTTACACGGAACCTACTTCCGTTGCCCTTAAATCATAATTCGCTCGTAGACAGGGTATTTACCGTCGGCATCTACGCCAAACAGCTCGATATACTGCACTTCGGGAATCAGGCGGGTGCCGGGAGCAATCTGGACAAACACCTTGTGCAGCCGCGCCGGACGGCCACTGATCTGCATTATGGCGGTGGCATGGCCATGTTCGCTGGTGATGTGAATCGGCCGTTTGTCGAACGCGTTCAGGCTGAATTCGAAGCCGTCGGCACCGTTCAGCGGGCGGTGTTTATACCCATAGGCCATTTTCCACTGAAAAAATGACAGACCTTCCTGCTGGCCTTTTTCGGCATAACGGATCCAGTATACGGAGACCGGTTTGTGGGGGTCCAGCTTTTTATCTGCCAACATATTGGCATCGTAAATGACGGTATTCGTATTATTGCTGCGCTGAATGTAAAACAGGCGGCTGGCCGACGAAGGTGGCACCGGAAAATCATCGCGGTCGGCGCGGGCAAAGGGATGGCATAACAGTCCGGTCAGGACTATTAAAAAACAGAGTACACGCATGGTTCTTTTTCTTGTTGTTTACAAATAAGCCGCTGATCTGGTCAGGGCCGTTCATTGGTTGCCGGCAATGGTATGACAGGCAACCGGCCATCCCCCCCTACGCAGATCCGAAAAATAATTTCAACAGCACATGACATACGAAGCATTTACGAGCTCTCTGGCCGGATCAACGCCTCCGGCAGGCATTAACCCGATTCTGACCGCCTTGTGGCATGACGGCAACGACGATTGGGAACAGGCACATAACATTGCCCAACATAAGGAAGGCACAAAAGCCTATGACCGCCTGCACGCTTACCTGCACCGCAAGGAAGGCGACGAATGGAATGCAGGCTACTGGTACCGGCGGGCGGGTACCCCGGTCTTCAAAGGTACGTTACAGGCCGAATGGGAGGCGCTGGTGAAGGAGAATCTGTAGGGTGAAACCGGACGCTGAATATCCGCCATCAATCATCCGGCACCCTGTAAACAAAAAAAGCGCTGCGGAGTCCGCAGCGCTTCCTACTTGCTTATAAAGGTACTAAACAGCAATAACTTTCCGTAACACGTCGCTTACTGGTGTTAATGGTAGCTCCCAAGCCTCAGCAACACCGCTGTAAACAACTTTTCCGTTCACCACGTTCAAGCCCTTCAATAACTCTTCGTTGTCACGGCAAGCCTGCTGCCATCCTTTATTCGCCAGTTGCAACACATACGGGATGGTTGCATTTGTCAGTGCTACCGTTGATGTGTAAGGCACAGCCCCCGGCATATTGGCTACGCAGTAATGTACCACATCGTCGATAATAAACGTCGGGTTCTCGTGCGTAGTTGGTGTACATGTCTCAATACAGCCCCCCTGATCAACCGCTACGTCGACCAACACCGTACCCGGACGCATCAGTTTTAACATATCACGCGTGATCAGGTGAGGTGCTTTCGCGCCCGGAATCAGAACAGCCCCGATAATCAGGTCCGACTGCTTGATTTCGGCACGGATATTATATTCGTTCGACATCATGGTATCCACGTTCTCAGGCATGATGTCTGACAGATACCGTAAACGGGTCAGGTTAACGTCCATCAATGTTACGTGTGCACCCAGACCAGCCGCCATTTTGGCCGCCTGTGTACCAACAATACCACCACCCAGTACCAGCACGCGGGCAGGCTTCACGCCCGGCACACCGCCTAACAGAATACCACGGCCTTTCAACGGTTTTTCGAGGTATTTTGCGCCTTCCTGAACGGCCATCCGGCCAGCTACTTCCGACATCGGAATCAGCAACGGCAGGCTGCGGTCAGTTTTCTCAACGGTCTCGTACGCCAGACAAACCGCTTTCTGCGCAATCATGGCATGCGTTAATTCTTCCGATGAAGCAAAGTGGAAATAGGTAAACAGTAACTGGTTTTCCTTAATCAGCGGGTACTCCTGCGCAATCGGTTCCTTCACCTTTACAATCATCTCCGCAATTGCATATACCTCCTCAATTGTAGGCAGAATCGTTGCGCCGGCGGCAGCATATTCCTCATCGTCGAACCCGCTACCTGCGCCAGCCGTTGACTGGATGTATACAGTGTGGCCATGCTTACGCAATTCGGTAACACCTGCTGGTGTCAGGGCTACACGGTTCTCGTTGTTTTTAATTTCTTTAGGAACGCCAATTACCATTGTCTGAACGGAATTAAGGTTAACAATTTGATAATGCAAATGTATAAACCACAGGAATAAAGCGTATCATTCAGCACAAAATTGGTATTTCATCCTATAAATAGCCTTATCCGAAAAACGCTTTACCAACAACACCTATCCCAAACAGGCAATGACAAAACATTATCCGCCAGCCTGTCCGTAGAGCCGCAATATCTTGCGGCTCCCTCCCTCAATTATAGATGCATAGCTGAAACAAATTTGACGCTGCTTACGCGCAATGAGCCGCAAATCTGAAGCTGCTTGCGCGCAATGAGCCGCAAATCTGACGCAAATCTGACGCTGCTTGCGCGCAATGAGCCGCAAGATGTTGCGGCTCTACGAGTGCAGGTTGCTTTGTATGGGTCCCGTCAGTAGCTTTAAGGAAGTACGACGTTAATCGTGCGCTTACCCATCACTTACTTAACCTATACACTATGTTCAAACGACTACTCCTGATCTGGGTAGCCTTTACCGGCATTTGCCTGTCGGTGAACGCACAGTCTTTTTCTCCCAAACAACTGCGGGAAGCATCGGTCGCCGACCTGCACCAGGCCATGCGGCAAGGCAAATTAACGGCCACCACCCTCGTACAGCTCTACCTCGACCGTATTGCGGCCTACGACAAGCAGGGGCCGTCGATCAATGCCCTGATTCTGGTCAATCCGAAAGCGCTCACAGAAGCCCGCCGGCTCGATTCCCTTTACAAGGCTACCGGCACGTTCGCGGGCCCGCTGCATGGTATACCGGTGATCGTGAAAGACAACTACGATACCTACGACATGCCGACGTCGAACGGCACACTGGCCATGAAAAACTCGGTTCCGCCCGACGATGCGTATGTTGTCCGGAAAATGCGCGAAGCCGGTGCCATACTGATTGCCAAGTCGAATCTGGCCGAATTTGCCTACACCGGCAACTTCTCGGTAAGTTCGGTATTGCCGGGCTACTCCCGCAATCCCTATGATACCCGCCGGACAACCTCCGGTTCAAGCGGCGGTACGGCGGCGGCCGTCGCGGCGGATTTCGGTACCATCGGGCTTGGAACCGATACCGGCAGTTCGATCCGCGGACCGGCGGCCAACCAGAGTCTGGTCGGTTTCCGGTGCACCATGGGTCTCATCAGCCGTGACGGTATTGTGCCGCTGGCGCTCACCAACGACACCGGCGGCCCGATCTGCAAGACGGTCGAAGATGCCGCCCGTGTCCTGAATGTCATCGCCGGCTACGATCCGGCCGACAGTGTTACCCGCCGCAGCCAGGGCAACATACCGGCCGATTACCTGCGCTTTCTGGACAAAAACGGCCTGAAAGGAGCACGGATCGGGGTGTTCCGGCAACTGTGCCTGCCCGCCAAAGCCGATTCGCAGGTCGTGGCGCTCTTCGACCATGCTATTGAGGAATTGCGGCAGGCGGGAGCCACCATTATTGACCCCATCCGGTTGCCATCGCTCGATTCCATCAGCCGGGCCATGGATACAATCCCGCAGCTACGGCGTGATTTTAACGCCTATCTGGCGACACTCGGCCCCAATGCCCCTCACAAAACGCTGGGATCAATTATTAAGTCCAAACAATTTCATCCGTACCTGGAAAAGGCGCTGCTCGACGTGAATGCCGATACGCTGGCACCGGAACAACATAAAGGCTGGGCTAAAAATCTGGCTCTCCGCGAGTTGATGCGCAAACGGCTGATCGCCATCATGGACTCGGCTAATATTGAAGCCTTTGTCTATCCGTCGTTCAGCTATCCGCCGCGCCTGATCGGCGACCTCAATACACCGTCGGGGACGAACAACGCCTTATCGCCGCCGACCGGCTTTCCGGCGTTTACCGTGCCGATGGGGTATACCTACGGTAACCTGCCGGCGGGGCTACAGTTTTTCGGCCGTCCGTTCAGCGAACCGACCCTGATTAAGCTGTGCTATGCCTACGAACAGGCCACCCATCACCGTGTACCACCGGCCTCAACCCCGCCACTGTCTAAAAAGAAGCGCAAGAAAGAGGTGCTGGTGTATTAAGCGAACCACATTGTCCGGAGCCGCAAAATATTGCGGCTCTACGTTTTCCACGGCTGAATATCGTATTTTCGGACCCTGAACCTGTTTTCTGAGTTTTTCCCGTTTTCATCAGCACAATGCATTTTCTACTGAAATCCGTATGCCGGCTATTCGCAGCGGGCACCCTGTTGCCGGGCTTGCTGGCAGCGCAGCCCAAACCAGCGGCTAATGCGCTTTCTGCCATTAAGGAAGCCGATCTTAAACGCGACCTCTATGCCCTTTCCGACGATCACTTCCGGGGGCGTCAGGCGGGTTCACTCGATGAGCTCAAGGCCTCGATGTGGATTGCCGAACAGGCCCGCGCCATCGGCCTCAAACCCCTCGGCGACGACGGAACGTTTTTCCAGTTTTTTCACCTGCAACGGACGCGTATCAGCGAAACCAGCCGCTTCATCATCGGCAACCGCCAGCTTGAATATGGCCGCGATGCACTGGTGATCACCCCTGCCATTGCTTCTGTTGATGCCCCGCTCGTGTTTGTTGGTAAGGCAACTCCGGAAGAGCTGGCCAATGTGGACATCAAAGGTAAGGCTGTGGCGTTTGAATTTTCCGGCAACCCGACGGCCGATATGAGCTTCCGCCGGTTTATGAACGCGACATTCCAGCGCCGGTCGGCAGAGCTGATCAAGGCGGGTGCCGTGGCGGTGCTGATTGTGTCAGACGACCGGGCACAGCGGGTGTTCGAGACGTTTGGCAGTGCCCTGGAACTCGGCCGGTACGATTTACCCGGTGGCCCCAACACGCGGGTATTCGCGCAGGCACCGGCGATCTGGCTGCCTGCCCGCGCTATCGAGTGGGTGAAGCAGCCCGGTCAGCGGTTTACCAACATTGTCAACGTCGAGAGTTTCAGTTACCCATCGGTCAACATCATTGCTAAGGTGGAAGGCACCGATCCGGTACTGAAGAAGGAATATGTCCTGATCAGTACCCATCAGGACCATGATGGCATTCGCCGCGCTGTAGCGGGCGATTCGATTTTTAACGGAGCCGATGATAATGCCACCGGCTGTGCGGCCGCCCTTGCGCTGATGCGGGCGTTTGCGCAGAAGCCCGGCAAGCGGTCGGCACTCTTTGTATTTCACGGCGCCGAAGAACGTGGTCTGCTCGGTTCACGGTATTACACCGCTCACCCTACGGTTCCGCTGGCGTCCATTGCCGGTGTCCTGAATCTGGAAATGATCGGCCGGAACGCCCCCGACAGTGCAGCCCTGCTGGGTTCCCAGCCACCGCACCGTAACTCGAAAGAACTGGTTGACTATGCCATGGCAGCCAACCGCATGGGGCCGGCCTTTAAACTGGATACGCTCTGGGACCGCGCTGATCACCCCGAAGGCTGGTACTTCCGGAGTGATCACCTCCCCTATGCCCGGTTGAATGTACCGGCCATCTGCTTTACGACGTTGCTGCATCCGGATTATCATACGCCGAAAGACGAACCCGACCGCATTGACCTGAAAAAGCTGGCGCAGGTAACCCGATGGGCCTATCTGACCGGATGGGCCGTTGCCAACGCCCCGAAAAAACCGGCGATCGATAAAGACTTCAAGCTGGAACGATGATCGAAAGAGCGACTGGCGGGGACCGTCCAGGAAGTTTTGTACGTGCATGAAGGGCCCCCCCCGTCCGCCAAAAACAAACCGCAAGCCCCACCCCCCACCCGCACAGGAAAAGACGCCATACAAAAGC
>NZ_JBYFCJ010000020.1:72563-132603 GCF_057652235.1 Arsenicibacter sp. R0_47
TAACGATTTCACGGTGCATCTTTGATGTAAAGAGGTTGGGGGGGTTACTTTCTTTTTCTTTTTGACTTGCCGGTTGGGTCCCCGCCAGTCGGCAAAAAACTACCGGCAAGCCTCACCCGCCACCGTCACTGAATACGACGCCTTACAATCGCCGCTGCCTACCACAAATGTATAGGTCCCCGGTTTGGTCACATTAAGCCCCACTGACTCATACTGGCCCACAGCCCGGTAAACCGTCGAAAAAACGTAGCCATCCGGGCCGGTAAACACAAACGAATCACCATAAGCATTGGCCATAATCCGGACTACCGGCTGGCGGCAACTCAATACCCCGCTGGCCGTAACCGACGACGCCACCGGCGGCAAACCGCCCGAACCAACCGTCACCTGACCCACGCCCTGACAGCCCGGACCGGTCGGCAGACTGGCGACAACAGTATAGCTGCCCGCCGTTGTTACACTGAATGTTCCGGTTGGGTTTACCTGAAGCACTTCGCCTCCGGAAAGTAACGAGTAGCTGGTTCCTGAACCGGCCGGAACACTAATCACTGACGATGCTTTCCCGCAACCAATCGGTCCGTCAGACATAACGGTCATCGGTACTGATTGATAACTCACCCCTACCTCAGTGGTCTGGCTGGTCGTACAGGAGCCTCCCCGCGACAGCACGAGTGTATAGGTTCCGGCCTGTGTCACATTCGGCGCCATGATCTGGTGATTGATGTCGCTGCCAAACGTCTGCGCATAGGTGAAACCACCCGGACCGCTAATCTGATACCCCAAACCGACCCCACCCGCCTGCAACGCTACGCTGGTCAGTGAACAGGTTAGTGTACTGGTAGCGGAGAAACTGCTGACCTGCACGGGTACCCCTTCGCTGATGGTGCCGCTGAACGTTTTACTACAGTCGCCGACGACACAGGTAGCCGTATAAACCCCTGCCGTTGACGACACAAACGTATTGCCAGTCAGGCTCTCCGGCCAGTATACGGTGCCGTTTGCCGGACAACCACTGGCCGTCAGCGTTACACTGGCAGCAAGACACTGATTACCCGAGCTGACACTGAACGCAGCCGGATAAGACACCTGATCAATAGCAATCGTTGTCTGGCTTGAGCAGCCGTTTGCCGTTCCGACCAGCACACTAAACATACCACCCTGCGTAATCACGGCCGTTCCGGACGTATTCTGCGTTGACAAACCGGGGCCGGTAAACGTATAGGATGTTCCCCCGCCTGCGGTCAGGGTCAGACTGGTTTGCTGACAACCAATGGTTGTATTGCTGCCGGCACTTAGTGTCGGAATGGGCGCATTCTGATCTGATGTAATACCAATCGTCTGACTGGCGGTGCACCCGTTTGGTTTCGCTACCAGGACGGTATAGGTATCTGCCTGCGAGACCTGGAATATACCGGTTGCAGATTGTTGTGCGCCCCCCGTACCGGTTAATGTATAACTGCTACCGCCCGTTGCGGTCAGGGAAAGCGTGGGATTGGTACAGGTCAGCGTGGTCGATGGTAAAACCGACAATACCAGTACCGGATCAACCTGATCGGCGTCAATCGTTGCTGAAGCCGTGGCCGTACAGCCGCTGGCACTGGTCACCGTAACTGAATAAACACCACTCGCACTCACGGGTAGTGTCATTCCGGTACTACCGTCTGACCACAGAATAGCCGTTTCAGACGTTAAAGCAGTCAGGGTCAGCGACGGGCTTGCGCAGGTCAGCGTGGCGCTCGAAGGTGTCAGATCTACGGTTGGAAACGAAGGGTCGTTGGCAATAACAATTGTTGTTGTTCCGACACACCCGTTGGCATTTGCCCCCGTGACGGTGTATGTGCCAGGTACGTTGATCACGGCCGTTCCCGAGGCATCCTGACTAAGAATGCCCGGACCGGCAAACGTGTACCCCGAACCGCCCGACGCCGTCAGCGTCAGCGATGGTTGCAGGCACGTCAGCGTCGTTGAGCTCCCCGAGGTGACGGACAGTACCGGATTGGCAAAAACGGTAGTTGAGGTAGTTGCAGGCTGCCGGCACCCGTACGTATTCGCCGCCGTCACTGAGAATGTCTGCGGACCGGCAGTCTGGACAGGAACCGTCCGTGTGTTACCGCTGCCGGCCAGTACCCCGTTGGCCCCTGTGAAGGTGTAGGAAAACAGCTGACTGCCTTCTGTAGCCGTCGCCGAGAGGGTAACTGTCTGGCCCTCACAAGCCGAGGTGCTCGTCATCGTTAAAGCGATGGACCCGCTGAAGACAAACGTAGCTGTTTCGGCACTGGTCAGAGCCGGCGCCGTACCAACAACCCGTAACTTATAGCCGCTGCCGGGCGCTGTCGCCTGCGGAATGGTGGCCGTTACCGGGCTACCGGTCCCCGTCCCGATAATGGTTGGCGAGCTGAAACTCCCTGCCTGATCGGATAGTTCAATCCGGTATTCGTTGCCCTGATCCGGCGTAATATTCGTTGAAAAAGAAACCGGAAACGTATTGGCGGCGTAACAAACGGCACTGATACTGCTGGTTATCGTCATAGCCGGCTTCACAAAAAGTAAGTAATCCTCTCCTTCACCCGAACTATATTCGACACAGGGGTCCTCAACAACCCCGCTACCCTCATACCGGCTGCGAATCCGTAAACGGACGTTACCGGACGTTGCCGATAAGGGCACGGTAAACTGTCCGGTTATCCGGGTAGTACCATTCATGACATCGCCTGTACTTTGATAAACCCGCTCACCGGCATCTGTGAAATCAGTATTGTTGTTGGCGTCAATCCAGATGGCAATATGCTGGCTATAATAGCCAGCATCATAACCGGTATTCATGGTAAAATTGTATGTCGTACCCGGCGTCACCGTGGCAGCTGTCAGACCGGTAAAGTCACCATATGCGTTTGGCGAACAGCCGCTATTGCTGTTCTCAATCAACACAACATTGCTGGTCGTGGCTACTCTGAAATTATTAATATTCCGGTTGACAAGGCACGTTGAACCATATAACGGCGCGCAATAAGCAGGCATACTGACCGATTGGCTATTCGTACTGTAATTCGCTTTACTATTCGATGGTTTAACCCGGTAGTAGTACGTCACGCCTTTGGTAGCCGAACGATCGGTATAGGTTGTGATATCGGCATTTACCCCGCCAATGGCCAGAAATCCGGATGCCGGATCGGTTGACCGCTCAATGATATAGCCGGTTTCGTTCGTTGAATTATCGGTCCATGTCAGCACAACACCTACCGCCACCGCGCTGGAAATCAACGAAGCAACCACATTTGACGGGGCCGCCTGCGCCGTTTCGGCACAATCCAGCGTGTACTGTTTAGCCGGGTTTGCGTTCGGGACGTTATTAATAGCGAGAGCCGCGTTCATCCGGGCATATTGGCCGGCCGTAAACCGGTTGGTTGCACAGAAGTAGTAGCCCATGATATTGTCAGGCATCGGCACAAAAGCATCGCCGTTGGCATCAACCGCCGTAATACCGGCCCCCGTCGTCGAACAATCTGTCAGCTTACCATTATCCAGATTATAGGGGTCAGCCGGTGTATCACAGATATAGTCCCCTTTTGTGTCGCAGTTGGCCGATAAACGCGGAGCGATCTCTGACGGATTCCGGGTTACCAGCTCCCGATCGGCAATATTGGCGGCGTCGCTGTTATTAAATGTATGCGGCAAGTTAAAGTAATGCCCCAGCTCATGGGCCAGCGTTTTATCATCATCGGCCTGCCCGTTCAGCACAAACGTCCGGTTATTGACTTTATTCTGAGTAGCCCCGAATGAGAACCCGCCAACCCCGCCGAGGCTATTACTGAAATAAATGTTATGGGCATTATCGAGGTTATTGGCGTTGGTAATAGCATCGCGGTCAAAATTCTGCGTATCCCAGTTATACATTGCCGTATTGTTAATGTAATTAGGGGTGTTAGCCGGTGTACCACAGATATAGAACTGGATATTCGCATTTATAAAATACTTGTTGCAGATCGCCAGCGCGTTGTTGAAGGACTGCATGGACAGGTTTGTCACCCCTTCATTAGTCCGGACAAAGTGAGGTTTTACAGCAATGTACACCGGCCCCGAACTGGCATCTTTGTTGACCATGCCTCTGAACTGGCGAATCAACTGCTGCGCTATTTGTTCATCAGCGGGTTTCAGGGTTCCATAGCCGCAGGGAAGCTGCTGTGCAACTACAGGATAGTTAATTGCTACTAAAAGCAGCAAGAGCCATCGTAAAGGTTTATGCATATACGTTACGGTTAATATAGAAGCACAAATAAATTAATTTATGTTCAAACCGACACCTCATGTCTCAATAAATATCATATTTCGTATACCTAAATTCATATTTGTTTACTTCATCCGGAATATTAACCAAACTGCTATATTTATGCCCGAACCTGTTTGCATTTCCTATGGACCTGATCACTGCCTGCCAGTATATTCTGGATGAGCTAACCCGGAAACTCTCCCCTGATCTGACCTATCACTGCGTACAACACACCCTTGATGTGGTTGAGCAATCGGCGCGTCTGGCAGCAGCCGAAGGGATAACGGATGAGGAGACGGTAGCTATTCTACAGACAGCGGCGTATTACCACGATGCCGGGTTTATCCGGACGTATGATGATCATGAGGAAGAAGGATGCCGCATGGCTCAGGCCATTCTGCCGGATTTCGGCTATACAACCGGTCAGATTGAGGCGGTCTGCGCGCTGATCAGGGCGACCCGTATTCCGCAGTCGCCGCAAAATTTACCGGAACAGATTATTTGTGATGCCGACCTTGACTATCTCGGCCGTACTGACTACTCGATCATCAGCCAGACCCTGTACACTGAGTGGATCACTTATAATAAGCTCCCCGACCCTGCCCGCTGGCTCCCGATTCAGGTAGCGTTTCTGGGCAATCACCGCTATTTCACCCAAACTAACCAGCTTTTACGCGAGCCCCTAAAACAACAGGCCCTCGAACAAATCAAAGCCATGCCGGCGCTATAATCCGGTACTCACCATCATTGTGCTCCTTCGTTTCTTTCCGTCTTCGTGGTCTAACCAAAAAAAATCGGCATCAGGATTCCTGACGCCGATTCCGGTTACCTATTTGACCCGATCTGGCCGGGTCTTTTCACGCATCCATCAACATGCGCTCTCTACTTGCTATTCATTACAGGCCGTGCCGGTGAGGCCGGTCGTTAACGTAGTTTCACAATTTCCGCTGTAGACTTTCAGGGTATAGGTGCCGGGTTGCCGGGCTCCGGTAGCCGTAATAATCCGCGAGCCTGCCGTACGGAATACGCTGGTAAATACGAATCCGCCCGGCCCTGTAATCACGGCCCGATCCCCGACAATCGATGCGGAGAAAGTGACCTGACACATGCCATTGCCCAAGGTACCACCCGCCGCAAAATTTCCGGCAGTTGGCGGCACACCTCCGGCCGTCACCGTCACGGTTGTGCTACTTGTACAGCCGCCCGTACCAATCGCAATGATGGTATATTGACCGGCAACCGTAACGGTGAACTGGCCGTTCGTATTTGTTTGCTGATACGCAGCCGGCCCCAACGCGGTGAAAGAGGCAGCGCCTGGTGCCGACGCCATGATTTGTACACTAGTTGTGCCGCAACCTAACGCCCCGTTAACTGTAGCAATCAGTCCCGTAAGGACGGTATTACTACTTACCTGCGTACTGGTCGTAGCCGTACAGCCGCTGGCATTTGTCAGCGTCACACTATACGGTCCGGCGGTAGTCGCCAGAATCGTACTGGATGTTACGCTGGTCGACCAGACGGCGGTTCCGCTGCCAATAGCCGTCAGGACCACCGTTGGGCTGGCGCAGGTCAGTGTGGCATTCATCGGTGTAATGGAGACGGTCGGTGCTGAGGTACTGCTCTGCACCGTAACCGCCGTGGACGCCGTGCAGCCGTTGCTGCCCGTGACCACCACCGAATACGTCCCCGCCGACGACACCGCCAGCGTGTTGCCTGCCCCGTTCTGTCCGCTGCTGAAGGCGTAATTTACAGACCCCGCCGTTGCCGTCAGCGTTACCGTTGGACTGGCGCAGGTCAGCGTCGCGTTCATCGGCGATAAACTCACCGACGGGGCCGTCGTGTTGCTGTATACCGTCGCGGTCGCCAATGCCGTGCAGCCGTTGCCGCCCGTCACCACCACCGAATAGGTCCCCGCCGCGTTCACCGTTGCCGAAGTACCGCTCTGGGCCACCACGCCCGGACCCGAAAAACCATAGCTCAGCCCACTGCCCGTCGCCGAGGCCGTCAGCGTTAAGCTCCGGTTGGTGCAGCTCAGCGTACCGCTCTGGCTGGCCGACAGACCCACGCCCGCCGGCGCCGTGGTGCTGCCGGTGACCGTTACCTGTGCGGTTGCCGTGCAGCCCGAGGCGTCGCTGATGGTCACTGAATACGGACCGGCAGCATTGACTACCGCCTGATTGGTTGTACCGATCTGGATGGCCCCGCCCCCGAAGGTGTAGGTCAGGCTGGCAGGGGTGGCCGTCAGCGTCACCGAGGGCGACGGACAGCTGATGGCGCCGCTGGCCGTCAGGTTCCCCGAAATGACCGCCGTACTACTCTGGACCGTAACCGCCGTGGACGCCGTGCAGCCGTTGCTGCCCGTGACCACCACCGAATACGTCCCCGCCGCCGACACCGCCAGCGTGTTGCCCGACCCGTTCTGCCCGCTGCTGAAGGCGTAATTTACAGGCCCCGCCGTCGCCGTCAGCGTTACCACCGGACTGGCGCAGGTCAGCGTTGCATTCATCGGCGATAAACTCACCGACGGGGCCGTCGTGTTGCTGTATACCGTCGTGGTCGCCGATGCCGTGCAGCCGTTGCCGCCCGTCACCACCACCGTGTAGGTCCCCGCCGCGTTCACCGTTGCCGAAGTACCGCTCTGGGCCACCACGCCCGGACCACTGAACACGTAGTTCAGCCCGCTGCCCGTCGCCGAGGCCGTCAGCGTTAAGCTCCGGTTGGTGCAGGTCAGCGTACCGCTCTGGCTAGCCGACAGACCCACGCCCGCCGGCGCCGTGGTGCTGCCGGTGACCGTCACCTGTGCGGTGGCCGTGCAGCCCGAGGCATCGCTGATAGTTACTGAATACGGACCGGCAGCATTGACTACCGCCTGATTGGTTGTACCGATCTGGATGGCCCCGCCCCCGAAGGTGTAGGTCAGGCTGGCAGGGGTGGCCGTCAGCGTCACCGAGGGCGACGGACAGCTGATGGCGCCGCTGGCCGTCAGGTTCCCCGAAATGACCGCCGTACTACTCTGCACCGTAACCGCCGTGGACGCCGTGCAGCCGTTGCTGCCCGTGACCACCACCGAATACGTCCCCGCCGCCGACACCGCCAGCGTGTTGCCCGACCCGTTCTGCCCGCTGCTGAAGGCGTAATTTACAGACCCCGCCGTTGCCGTCAGCGTTACCGTTGGACTGGCGCAGGTCAGCGTCGCGTTCATCGGCGATAAACTTACCGACGGGGCCGTGGTGTTGCTGTATACCGTCGTGGTCGCCGATGCCGTGCAGCCGTTGCCGCCCGTCACCACCACCGTGTAGGTCCCCGCCGCGTTCACCGTTGCAGAAGTACCGCTCTGGGCCACTACGCCCGGACCCGAAAAACCATAGCTCAGCCCGCTACCCGTCGCCGAGGCCGTCAGCGTTAAGCTCCGGTTGGTGCAGGTCAGTGTACCACTCTGGCTGGCCGACAAACCCACGCCCGCCGGCGCCGTGGTGCTGCCGGTGACCGTCACCTGATCAGTGTCTCTGCACCCTGCCGCATTACTGCCCGTTACAGAATATACTCCGGCGGTATTGACCAATGCCGTTCCGGCTATCGCGTTTTGACTGACAATACCGGGACCGGCAAATGTATATGAGGATGCCCCGGTAGCTGTCAGCGTCAGACTGGTTTGCGAACAGGTCAGACTCCCGCTCAGATTAGCCGTCAGGGTCACTGTTGCCGAAGCCGGATCAGTCAGGGTAATGGTCCGGTTGTCGGTTATGCGGCAAGGACCGCTGCCGTAACTCAGGGAAAAGTTGCTGTATGTACCGGCCATTAGCCCGGTAACAGCAAACTGCCCGCCCGAAACGGTCACCGTTTTCGGACTTCCGGAGCCGGTATAGCTTAATGAATAGGTACCGGCAGGTAGCGTGGTCACAAACGTCAGACTCCCGGCTCCCTGGCAGGTTGCCGGATTGGCGGAGGCACTCATGGCCATCGTCGCACAGCTTACTGTTAAATTATACGTATTGCTCACCGTCTGACACGTGTTACTGTTGGTCGCTGTCACACTGATCGGGTACGTGCCTGCCTGCGTTGGTGTACCGTTAAACGTTAAAATTGGTGACGTATTTGATGAAAGCGTGATACCCGGCGGCAAGGTACTGTAGGCAAATGTAAACGGCGCACCGGCTCCGGATGCCGTGAACGACAAGGCATTTGCCAGCGCGTTGCCTGCTATGGCTGTTGTCAGGACAGGCGCCGCAATTACCGGAGCCACACCAGCCGTGATCGTCCCGCTTGCAGTTGTCGAACAGGCCCCGATGTTGCAGGTTGCGGTATAAACACCCGCTAACGTATTCGAATAAACGTTTCCCGTAATACCATCCGGCCAGTTAACTGTCCCGCCTGTACAGCCACCAGCCGTCAGCGTCAGAGCACGACCGGCACAGGCTGTTCCCGAGCCGGCGACGGTGAAGGTCACCGATGCCGCATTGGTCGATTCGTATGAACCGGCATCACGGGCAGCCCCGATCTGCGTATTGCCAAACATATCCGTAGTGATGGTGCTGGATACCGCCGCATTAATGGCCGGACTGAAACAACCCGGGGGCACCACGGGCAGACACTCCCCGGATACGGTAGTCAGCGAACCCAGTGCCAGCGCTGCGCCTACATTCTGTTTATCCGAAGCAACCGGTGTGAAACCGGCACCAGTGATATTAGCCGCATCAGCATCACCGGCAAAGACGTTTCCGCCTCCGGACGTACTGTTCAGCGAACCGCTGGATCCCCCGAAATAAAGTGGATTATCCAATGAAGGGCCAAAAACATTATTTTGCAGATACAACGTTTGTGTCGCGGTAAATCGATTAGACTCAATCAGATAGGTTGCATTTGGCAGGTTAAATGTTGTGTGAAGCACCGATAAGGAAGAAGTCCCTCCAAACACAGCGTTTTGCCGGATTGCCTTTGCTATAGGGCCATTCCCTCCAATAACAGTATTTTTTAGCAACAGAACTCCTCCTACCAAATCAAATACCATATTGGTAACACCAGTTTCATGCCTTACCGACGAATTTGTAATAACAGCAGCCCCTTGATCCCTGAAATAACCAGCACTTCCCAGGGTCGCGGAATTATCATCAAAAAAGGTCTCATTTACACTGACAAACGCTCCTGCTGAATAAATAGCCCCTCCTGAACCTGCCACATTATTCCTGAATATACACCGGTCTGTAACCAGCGTACAGCTTGAAAATGAGGCAATAGCGCCACCAAGATCATTCCCGGAAGGCCCGTTCCCGTTCGCTATAGTCAGATCCCGTAACGTTAATTTACCGGCAGTCTGGGCAAAAATCCCGAATTCGGTGACACCTGTACGAGAGATTGTTGACCCTCCTGTACCTGCTGAGGGACAAAGTATACTTCCCCCGGCAATGGTACCGCTAAACGTTACTGTGGGCAAAGCCGAACTAAGGCCAATCGTTTGCTCCGTTGGCAGCGTAATCAGCATCGGGCTGCAGGTAGGTAAGGCATTGGCCTCCTGAATAGCTGCCCGCAGCGTACAGACCCCGCCCGCCGTCCGGCAGACGCCATCGCCCGGATTAGCATCGCCATCATCGAGGGTGCTATTGACGGTAAAACCTGACGAACAGGGAATGAGATCAATGCCGGTAACGACCGTTGCGTTTGAGGGCGTAAAAAAAGTAGCCGTCGTATTGGCCGGGAGTGTAATCTGTTTGATCACCCCGCTTGTACCGTTATTGTCGGTTAGCAGAAGCTTACTCTCTCCCAGATTCAGCGCAATTTCGCCGATACCAGTCACAAAATCGGTAGCAATCCGGACATCGTTTGAGCCGCTCAGATCAATGCGGCGTACTTCATCATGACTGGCAGACGAAATATCGTTGAACGCATAATACAAATAGCCGTTGATGTGATCAACAGCAAGGCCGCGGACGGCAAAGCCTGTGGGAATTGTGACAAAATAGGTTGTTGCGCCTGAGTTAAGGTTCGTACTGAATATCCTTGACGCAGACGTATTCCGGTCGCCGACATACGCGCGGTTATTGACCAGATCCAGCGCCACGTCGCCGATCGACGATGCGAAATCAGCAGCAACCAACACATCGTTTGTCCCCGACAGGTTTATTCTTCGCAGCTGATCGGTTGTTTTACTACCGTTATTATCACTCAGTGTGTAATACAACCGGCTATTTGTATTGTCAACAGCCATGCCCTGTACGATGCTGGATGTATTGAGAAAAGTCGTAACACCTCCCGAGATCATATCGACTTTATAAATCGCTCCGCCGGTCGCCAGCCCGTTTGAGACAAATACCTGTTTGTTAACCCGGTCAACGGCAATAACACCGATATTATTGGTAAATCCGGTCGCAATCTGCCGGTCGTTGGTACCGTCTACGTTTACACTGCGCAACTGGTCATTATATGTGGCGTTTGAGCCGTCACTGACGGCGTAGAAGACCTGCGCACGGGCAGTCGAACAAAGACTCAGAATAATAAGGCATAGCCGTAAAAAGGAATTAAGCTGACAGGTACTATACCGTTCAGTGCGTCGTAAATAATTGTGCTGCATTGGCTTAATCAGATCAAAGAGTAAGTAGTCAACCAGTTGAGTGTTATATAGACGTAAGTAAGCTGAATAGCCCCGGCAAGTACCGGAGCTATCAGTCAGCGCATGGGTGGTATAGTGGTAAATGTTATCCCTGGCTTGGATAAATTCCCTGCAGGGCAATGCAGTAGTTCATGGTCAGGTACGGCTGCATGTTATCATGTGGTAAACTACCGCCAGACGTACTTACGGACATCGGATTCATAAAGGACATCGGTTGTGTGCCGTACGTTTTGACAGTTACAGTGCCTTCGCCCGAGTCAAGCACACCGGTTGATTTGGCCAGATAGTTGTTATTCGGATCATTGGTTGACGCCGTCCCTTCAGAGACCATCAACATGTGATTATGCTGCGGCATGTTGCTGACGAACAGCGTAACATGTTCCTCGCCGGATGCCTGCCCCATTACGTAACTGGACAGCCCCGGCCCCTGACCTCTGCCATTCGGGACACGCCCCCTGAGATCCGGTAAAGCGAAGGTGTTTACGCCATCCCCGCCATAGGTTGTCCCAAGCAGCGCAAACAAAGCTGAGTTGCTGGCAATTGAGAGTAAACGCCCATCACAAATTGCCCAGCCTCTGGGTACAATGCTAAAGGCAAACAGGCAGACTGTGCCAATAAATGGTTCCATGATACATTGATAGTTAAAGGGTTCAGGAATAGAACGGAATTGGATATAGCCGGAAATCAGGCCGGAAGGATCCTTCCGGCCCTCATCAGTTCAGAATGAATCAGATGCCGCCGGTCGGCGCACCACCAACCAGCAGATTCACCAGTTCTGTTGTCTGCGCCGTTGCCGCCTTACGTACCACAACAAGCCCTACATTGTAGTAGCCGGCATTGTCTGAGTAGTCTTCATCAAACGCCAGAATGTGAACCGCTCCGGTAATGGTGGCAGTCGCCTGCATCCGGCCATTGTTGCTGCTGTCCGGATTAGACGAATCGTTGGTGACCGGGCATGGGAAAAAAGCGTTTTTACTCTTTGTATCGCTGCTGTAGTACTTGTAAAGACGGCCATCGCCTTTGGTATCGCCCGTCAGGTAATAGTCGTCTGTTGCATAAATCGGCCCGTGTGATTCCGGCATACAAACAATAAGTCCGCCTTCGTTCTTAGCATAGTCACCCGTACCAGGGTCACAGCCGTACATATCCCGGCGTTTGTTACCCAGTTCATCCGGAACAGCCTTCATGATGGCATCTACGCCGGCATTCCAGGTGGCGACAAACGGAGCCGTTTCGGGCTGTGCAATCACGAGGGCCGTGCCGACAGCGGCGTTTGCAATGCCAACAATACCTTTAACAAGCGCCATATTCACCTTATCAAAGGATGCTATCCCCGACGCGTCGTAAATAATGACAGTATCGCCTGCCTGTACGTTGTCGATCGTAATACCTGTATCATCATTGGCCGGAATCGATGCCCAGATTTTAAATCCGGAAATAAAGTCGCTGCCAATTTCATTCGGTAGTGTTACGCTTGGCGTCATAGTTTGTGCGCCACTTGTGGTTGCAAATTCAGTAGTCATAAAACGTTTTGTTTTAAAGATTTAGGGTTGACTGTTTACTTTAAGCTGTTAATCGTTTTTCAAGCGCGTTTGAACGATACAAAGGTCGTAGATTGGTAACAGAAGCTTGTACGCAAAAAGGCCCGTTTAAAAAAACAGGTGTTTATGACGGAGGAAATCAGGTATTTATGCGGGTATCCTGAAAACAGGCATTTTTACGGGTAGTAAAAACCTATTGCCGTTCTACTTTTGCCGGTATAGCACGTTTATGCTTTACTAAACCATGTCTGAACAAAAACAAAATGACGAATGGGTACCGATGTCGGTGCCGGTACCGCTTGCCCAGGAATGGATCGGCAACTGGATCAATGCCAACGCGGATGGTGACCATCTTGACCCGCGCGAAATGCGGGCGTTTGTTGTCCGCAAGGCCGACTTCGTCGAACTCCTGAATCAGGTCGATACCGAATACATACGGATGTATGTCGGGCGGA
Source organism: Arsenicibacter sp. R0_47 (assembly GCF_057652235.1). Lineage (NCBI taxonomy): Bacteria > Pseudomonadati > Bacteroidota > Cytophagia > Cytophagales > Spirosomataceae > Arsenicibacter > Arsenicibacter sp. R0_47. The sequence continues at coordinate 85,431 of NZ_JBYFCJ010000020.1, forward strand.
AAAACGAAAAAAACGAAGCTACCGGCATCGAACACCTGCGTCCGTGCCTGCTGCTGGTCAGCGCCGCAACCCGGAAAGATGTCATGGTTGTCAATGAAGGCGAAGATCCGGATACCATCATTGACCTTATCGGCGAACGGACGGTGGCAAACCCGGCCGGCAACGTTGAAGATCCGGCCGAAACCTTCGATTATCAGGTGTTTGATTTTACCCGTCCTTGCCCGCCCCGCTGCGACGATGAAAGTGATTTGTTCATCACCCGCGACAGCGAGGACGAAAGTTTTTGCTAAAAAATGAATGAATAGTGGGTAATGAATAATGGATAATGAAGGTCACACCACTCCGTCAATCAATCCCATACAGTCTGGTTTAGTAACCGGCCCTTAATCATTATTCATTTTACATTCTCCATTATTCATTCACCTGCATGGAATCTTTTTTTCTCTGGATGTTCGATTATGCCGGTTGGTTTATTGTCCTGTCCGTCAGCTCTGCGCTGATCCGGCGGAGAAGCCTGACCGGCTATCTACGGTTTATTTTTCTGCCCCTGTCCGTTTCAGCCATTGCCGAAGTAACGGGGCATATCCTGAGCCGGATGCACATCCCGAATCTGTTTGTCTTACATATTTATACCATTTTCGAATTCAGTGCATTAGCCTTGTTTTACCGGGCTTTTTTCGGCACATTTTACCCTTCCCGGCTAGTACCGTGCATGATGTTTTTCTTCACAATGGCATCAGTTGCCAACAGCATCTGGCTACAGCCGCCTGATACATTCAACGGCTATGCCCGCGCCCTGGAAGGACTTTTTGTGATGATTCTGGCCCTGATGTGTTACTACAAGATTCTCGTTGATCTGGACACGCGGAATTTATTTCGTAATCCGGTTTTCTGGATAAATACAGGTTATCTGTTTTACTTTGCCGGTACGCTTTTCCTGTTTATCCTGAGCAACCTCCTGCTTCAGGAAAGTGAAAGGTTAAATTTTATCTCGTGGGGAATGCATGCCACCCTGGTATCGCTCAACCACGTGTTAATAGCCGTCGGCATATGGCAAGCACCTCAACGTCATTAGATTTATTTGTACTGATTTTCGGCGGAGCCCTGGCCATGCTCATTCTGGTAGCTGGCGTAGTGGCTTTTACTGTTTTATACCAGAAACGTATTTATAAACAAACCTTGTTGGTCAAGCAGATGGAAGTAAAACACCAGCAGGAGCTCATCTACCACACGTTTGAGGGCATCGAAACCGAGCGCAAACGGGTAGCCCGCGACCTCCACGACGATATCGGGGCTGCTCTGTCGGCCATGCGTCTGCTGGTGGGGCAGATGATCAGTCAGCAAGGTCAGACAGAAGTACTTGCCGAGCGTTGTAAGCAGCTGATCGACAACACCATTCAAAGTGTCCGCACCATTTCAAACGACCTGTTACCCCACGGCCTCGAAGAATTAGGGCTGGCGTATAGCCTCGAAGGGCTTTGCGAAGATGCCGCTAACCTGACCGATGCCGACATTACCTGCGACGTCATTGACCTGCCGCAGGCGCGGCCTAACCTAAACCTGCTGCTCTACCGCATCGTGCAGGAACTCCTGAACAATGCCGTCAAGTATGCCGGAGCGACCCAAATCAGTATCCGGCTCGCCGAAGAAGGCGATGACTATCTGTTTGTGTATACCGATAACGGACAAGGGTTTAACTTTACGGAGGCGTATCAGAAAAAAAGCCTCGGCCTGAAAAATATTGAAACGCGGGCGCAGATGCTGGGCAGCCAGGTACTGTTTCAGACGGCTCCGGCGGCAGGTCTGCGCGTGTCGATTGCCATCCCGAAATCCAGTTATCTTTAGTTTTTGCGTTATGATCCGAATTGCCATTGCCGATGATCAGTTGCTGTTCCGGCGCGGAATGGTCTCCATTATCAATCAGTTTCCCGAAATTGAGGTCGTACTTGAGGCCGACAACGGGCAGGTACTCCTAGATGCCCTGGCCATTGCTGACCCAAAACCCGATGTCGTACTGCTCGACCTGTCGATGCCGGTCCTGAACGGCGTAGAAACGACCAAACTCATCCACCAGCATCACCCCGGGCTGCGGATCATTATTCTGTCGGTATACGGTGAAGACCGCTTCGTGTCGCACCTGATTGATCTGGGCGTAAATGGCTATCTGTTCAAAAATGTGGAGCCTAATGAAGTTGAACAGGCCATCCGGACGGTCATGGAGCAGGATTTTTACTTTAATCAGGCTTTTCTGAATGCCATGCGCAGCCGGATTAATAAAAAGACCCGCCTGCTGCTCACCGACGATATTCCGTCACTGCTGACCGTGCGTGAAAAAGAAGTGCTTCAGTTGATCTGCAAACAGCTGACCGCGCAGGAAATCGCCGATACCTTATGCCTGAGCACCCGCACCGTTGAAGGCCACCGCAATAACCTGCTTGAAAAAACCGGGGCTAAAAACACGGCCGGTCTGGTTCTTTTCGCCATTAAACACTGGCTCGTTGATCCGAATCATCTGATTTAAAGCGACTACCTTCCAGGAACAGGGCCGCCTGGCGACCGTCCGCGGCTGCGGTTCTAAACTTCCTGGAAGGTAGTCGCTAACTTTCGGGGAGTTACAAATCACTTCCGTTTATTCTCCAGCACGACCAACCCGTTTGACTGCTGTCGCCACTGCGCCTTATAGCGTTCCGGCGTTTTGGTGACGGAAAAATGGAAACTGCCCAACAGCAGGTCATCATCACCATCCTGATCATAATCAGCGGCTTCCATGACCAGCCACCGCCCCTGATTGGCCTGTGGAAACGTGCGGGGGGTAAACACCTGCCTCCCGTTATTCTCGAAATAAACGAAACTCTCCGGATTCGGCCCGTCGTAGTCGGGGAAAAACGCAATGGCCGCCAGATCCATATCGCCGTCCTGGTCAAAATCGCGGGCCACGACCTGCGTTGCCCCGTGCAACGGATAAAACCACGACTCCGTAAAGCTGAATTTGCCGTCGTTCAGGTAAATCCGGACGCCGTGGTAGGCTTTCAGCGAATACGAATAATCGGCGTTATCGCCGTTGGTGTAGATCAGGTCTTCGTCGCCGTCACGGTCGATGTCGGCCAGCTCGATGGACGACGACCCATAAACCGGCGGAAACCGTACCAGCGTTTGTTTGATAAATTTGCCTTTGTAGTTTTTATACCACGCAACCTGCTCATCGCCCTGCGCCAGCAAGGCAATTACGTCCGGCCACCCGTCCTTATCAATATCGCGGATAATGGTCTGGCGCGCACCCGGCACCGGGTCGATGACCTCCTCCCGGTAGCCCGTCGCCGTTTTCATGTACGCGCTGAGCTTACCGGCCAGATGCCCGAACTGACAAACAATGTAATCGGGTTGGCCGTCCTTATCAAAATCCTGCGAGACCATCTGCACCGGCCGGCGTAACTGCGGTATCACCTGCGTCTCGGGCTGTCCGGCGCGGGCGGGTGTGGCCGCAATTTTTCCGATTGCCTGATTATCCGGGTCCATATGCCCCATCAGCAGCCAGTCGTAGCCCTTTGCCTTGTTGACCAGCACATCGGCGGGTGTACTGCTGAGCCGGACCGAATCCGTTACGGCCAGCGCCGGACTGACAAACTGCGCATAATTCATGCGGTCGCCGACGATGATCTGCCGGTGGACGGCATCATACCGCACCAATGTCGTCAGCGGTACAATGCGGGGCGAAGGCTCACGAACCACAAACAAGGGTATTTCCGGTTGAATGGCCGCTTTTTTGGCTTGCGGGACCGGCGTTGCCGGTGCGTTTGTCGTGTAATAGTCAATGATTTTAAGCCAATCGGCCTGTGCCAGTACCGGTTCCATCGGGTAAGCCCCAAGCTGTGCCCCTGCCTGCTGTTCCTCCATCTGCGCATTGTAGTTCATAACCGACAGCGTATCGGTCAGAAAACCGAGGCGGAGCGCCATTTTCGGCAAAACGCCCTTTTCCCAGATCGCTTTAGGCAACAGTTTCGGTTCCGGAAAAGCATGGCAGCTGCCGCAGTGCAGCTTTGCCAGTTCTTCGCCGCTCATATCGCTGGCGTCGGTTTTGTTGCGGCAATTGGTCAGCACGGTACCGGCTACCAGCAGGCCTCCCCAAAACCACAGGTTCCGGGCCATAAATTGCGTATTAAGGGTATATTTTTGAATTATTCGGGAAAGAAACATGCGGCAAGTTAATCAACCAAACGGATTCCTCTACTTTTGCCGGTACTATGTCATTCATCTACTACATTCTTGCCTTTCTGACCGGTATCGCCAACAGCACACAGTCGGGGGTAAACTCGCAGCTCCGGCTTGCCCTGCAAAATCCGCTGCTGGCCGCCGTCGGCTCATTCGGGGGTGGTTTTCTGTCGCTGCTGCTGCTGCAATTCACAATTGGCAGTCCGTTGCCTTCGCTGGAGGTGCTCCGGCAGGTCAGCTGGTGGAAATGGACAGGCGGGCTGCTGGGGGTCTTTTACGTCTGTTCGGTGATTATTTCGGTGCCGAAAATCGGGCCGACCAACCTGCTCAGTCTCAGCGTGGCGGGCCAGTTACTGGCGGCGGTTGTGCTTGAACATTATGGCTGGGTAGGCTTCCGCGAACATGCGGTCAATGGCTGGCGGATGCTGGGTATCCTGCTGATTATTCTCGGGGTGGTACTGGTGGTGAAGAATTAGGGGTATAAAAAGGGCGACCACGGGCGAAATGGGCAAAAAAAGGGCGACCACGGGCAAAAAAAAGGGCGACCACGGCCTAAATAGCGAAAAAAAGGGCGACCACGTGGGGTCGCCCGTACGGGATATCGGAATATTGAATATCGGAATATGGAATGATTGATCCGGATTTTATTGCGGATCGGTTTTCGGTGTATTCGTGTTGTTATCCGCTTCTGTCCGTGGATACGGCATGAAGTTCCGGTTACGTTCTGAACCGGCAGCGCCTGGACCCGGACGACCAAACCGACGGCTGTCTTCCAGCCGTAAGCCGTTGAAGGCCAGTTCAATGTTCCGGTTGCGCAGGATTTCCGTCAGCACGGCCGCCTGCGTCTGTGCTCCGGCATAGGCTGGCAGGGCCGCACCAATTCCGTAAATATCCTGTGCAGCGGTTTTCGTCAGTACCTTGTTCAACTCCGTTACGGCATTGGTCAGATCACTCTTGCGCGCATAGGCTTCGGCTCTGATCAGGAGCATTTCGCCCGGCGTATAAACCGGCACCGCCGCATTGTTGGCGGTATAGAATCCCGTCCCGAGGTTTTGCGTGGCCGTCGGATTGGAACGAACCAGGAATGACAAACGCTTATCAGCCGCATTCGGCGCTAAATCACCGGTCAGGCCCAGGGTCGCGTTCGTAGGTTCAAACACGTTTTTGTTGCCGAACGCCGCTTCAAATACCGGATTCCGTGTATTGTCATCAAAGTTAAACACCGACTTCTTCGTCAGATCAACTTTACCGGCAGCGGCCAGAGCCTTGTCGTAGTCACCGGCAAACAGGCTGTACCGGGCAATCAGGGCCTGAATTGTATTAGCCAGATCAATGCCCGGCACAATCTTATCCGTGAACGTTGTCGTTACCGTTACCCCGTTAAGCTGCGTGGCCGCACTTTCCAGCGTCGCAATGGCTTCTTTCAGGATCGTAGCCCGGTCAACAAACGGTGCGTTTTCGGCGGTAGTGATGGGAGCCTGCTCAAAGAACTGGGCCAGTGTGCCCAGTGCCAGCGCCCGGAAAACCGACGCGTACGCCACAATACCGGCCTTTGTGCCCGCATCGGCCGCATTACCGGCGTTGGCCAGCACCAGATCGGCATTGGCCCGCACCAGCTGGCAACGGGTCCAGATGTTGGTTACCGTACCATTACCGCGTAACACCGAACCGGCACCAACGCTGAGGTTAAACTCGTCGAGGTTCCCCACGTTCAGTACGGTCAGCTCTTTGGTCGACAACCCGCCGATGGCCATTGTGGTATACAGCACACTGGCAGCGCCACCCGTAGTGAACCGGTATTGCAAGCCGTTACACAGCGTAATTAACCCGTCGGTCGAGCTGACTACCTGCGGCTGACTGGCGGTGCTGGGGTTCAGGTATTCCTGCGTACAGGAGTTCAGTGTCAGCGCCAGCAGCGAGAGGATGAGAATGTATTTTTTCATGATTAGAAAGTCGCTGAAAGTTTGAGTTGATACGTACGCGGGATCGGTACGTTCCCGAAATCGACACCCCGTAACAGATCGGTTGTCCCGCCGGCATTAGTCTCCGGATCAAAACCGTTGTAGTTATCCCATGAGATCAGGTTACGGCCAACCAGCGCAACCGTAAAGTTGCTCATGCTTTTCACCAGTTTCGGCAAGCCATAGCTCAGCGAAATCTCCCGCAGCTTCACAAATGAGCCATCATCTACCCGCCATTCCTGCGTATTATAAATCGAGAAGATATAGCCTCTCGGAATTTCACCTTTCAGCTCTTTTTCGGCGTAATCGCCGATACCAACCCCCTGACGTGTCCGTTTGTCGGCGTTAAACACGCTGACGCCCTGCACCGCATCAAGCAGAATGTGCAGGCCAACCCGCTTGTAGCTCAGGTTTGTGTTAAACGAGCCGGTCCATTTCGGATTCGGATTACCAATAATCACGTTAACCGTAGGAGCCGAGTAGTCCGGTTGTCCGTCGGCGCGGCGTGACGGTGTATAGGTTGTTGAGCCGGTTGTCTGTACACCACGCTCCTGCTGCGAAAACTTCTGGCTTGTTTCCAGCAATGAACCATCCGGGTTACGCGCATAGGTAGTTCCGTAGAACACACCGGCCGGCTGTCCCTGAAGCAAATAAACCGGTGCACCGGCCGCATTGTCGATGGCAATTACCGGGCTTCCCAATGACAGCACCTTGTTGCGGTTGCGGTTGAAAATCACCGTAAAATCCCAGCTGAAATCACTGGTTTTTACCGGCGTTACGTCCAGCATAATTTCCACCCCTTTGTTTTCCATCGTACCCACGTTATTCACGATGCTTGACCCGCCCGACGATGGTGCCAGGACGCGGTTTACGACCAGATCCTTGATGTTCTGCTTGTAGGCCGTAATGCCAATGCCCAGGCGGTTATTCAGGAACGAGAGGTCAACCCCGCCTTCCAGCTCGGCCATACGCTCCGGCCGTACGCGCGGGTTAGCAAGCGTAGTGCCCGGTACAATTGTGTTTTTACCCAGGAAACCAACCGGACTGAACTGGTAGAACCGGCTGTAGGAACCAATACCCGACAGGTTACCGGCCTCGCCGTAGCTGACACGGAATTTCGCCCCGTTCCACGCCTTGCTCAGGCCTGAGTTTTTCCAGAAGTCAAAATCCGACAGTACCAGCGAGCCGCTCAGTTTCGGATACAGCTGATTGGTCTCCGTAGCCGAGAACTTCGACGAACGGTCGCGGCGGACAGCGGCCGTCACGAAAGCCAGATTCCGGTAACCCAGCGTCGCCTGTGCAAAATAACCGCTCAGGTTATACCGGTCGAGCACGTAGTTGGCCTGCACCGTCGTGCTGGCGGCACCGGCCACGGTCTCAATAAACGGCGACAGGTTCTGACCCGACGCAATCGAATAATCCTGCTGGCTGAACTGGTAGTTGAACCCGACAATGGCGTTAAACTTAAACTTCTCGGCAAACGTCTGTTCGTAGCTCGCGTTGATGTCGGAGTTCAGCAACAGCACGGTATTGTTGGCCGTAGCGGCAAAGCCCAGCGGGTATCGGGCCGCCGGTAAACCAGCCTGCGCCTGATACGGGTAGGGCCGGATATAACTTTTACCAACCTGCCCGTAGGTATCTACACCCAGAATATAATCGATGCTAAGGCCCTTGACCGGTGTCAGGTTCAGCTGTACATCGCTGATGGTCCGGTTCACGGCCTGGGTAAACTTCATGTCCTCAATCGTCGAAAGCGGGTTCACCCGCGTTGGTTCAACGGCTTTCAGGTTGCCCGAAGCATCCCGCTGGGTAAGATCCCAGAGGTTATTGGTGATGTTTACCGCGTTGATCGGACTGTAGAATACATTGCCATTGGCCTTTTCGTTCGAGAAGCTGTTGGCATAGCTCAGCCCCGCCGACAGCTTGGCCCACGTTGCCAGCCGCTGATCGACCCGTGCCCGCAGGTTGTAGCGGGTAAAATCCGTGCCTTTGATGATCCCTTCGTTTTTCAGGTAGTTGAACGAGACGAAATACTGGGTATTGTCGCGGCCTCCCGACACCGACACGGCATCATCCGTGCCATAACCGGTCCGGAAAATCTGGTCGAAGTAGTTGTAGCGGGTGACGTCAACCAGGTTGGTCGCCAGGTTAGTAGTTGTCCCGTCACGCTGAAAACCGGTTGTTGTTACCGCGCCGCCGGCCGTTGCTGCACCAATGGTATGCAGACGCAGCGCGGCGGTACCGAACTGTTTGCCATAGGTATTGATCGGGACACTCTTCCGGAGTTCGTTGATGTTAAAGCCAAACGAAACCGACACTTTCGGTGCCCCGGTCTGCCCCCGTTTGGTCGTAATCAGCACGACGCCGTTGGCCGCCCGCGACCCGTACTGAGCAGCGGCCGCCGCCCCGTTGATGACGTTGATGCTTTCGATATCGTTCGGGTTCAGGTCGGCGAGCCGGTTCTGGCCCGGGTTGGCCTGTCCGATGTCGTTGGCCAGTGCAATCTGTGACACGTTTACGCTGGCATTGCTGACAATGACCCCGTCGATTACATACAGCGGGTCCGACGACCCAATCAGCGACTTGATCCCGCGCAACCGCACCGACAGCGCACCGGCCGGATCACCCGAGTTCTGGGTAATCTGTGCACCCGGCACTTTGCCCTGCAGTGAGTTCAGCAACCCTGCCGACCCCGACTGCGTCAGATCCTGTCCCTTGATCGTGCTGATCGCATTGCCAAGCTCCCGGCGTGTCGTCTGAATCGTTGATCCCGTTACCACGACCTCATCCAGATTCATGACATCTTCGCCCAGACTGGCATCAGTCGTAATGCTCTCGGCGCTGCCAATCGCCACACTCTGTTTCTTCGGTGCATAGCCAACGGCACTGAACACAAGTGTTGCCTGACCGGCCGGTACTGCACCGGTAAATGAATAATTCCCGTCTGCATCCGAAGCTGTACCAAGCGAGGTGCCCTGAACCTGCACCGTGACTCCTGGGATTCCCTGCCCGTTCCTGTCGGTAACGCGTCCTTTAAACGTGGTGCGCTGGGTTTGCGCCCACAGCTGGCCTGATACTAACAATGGCAGCAGTAACGCCATGAGCCATTGTACGGGCCTGTAACAAGGTAAGTACTTGTTTGTCATAGGTATAACAATAAAGATAGATTAGCACAACCTGATGTGTTGTTATGCGATTTACGTATTAAGCGAATGTGAAGCAACAGGACCGGCGAAACTAATTTTGTATCTATTCTTTGCAATACATTGTATTTGTTTAATTCCAATTTACCGATAACCAGACGGGCGGTTTTGTGACGATTGGATGGGACGGGGTGTTTTGGATTGTCGCTGAAAAACCGACCTTTGCGGCATGATTGCCCGCACATTACGTCTCTACCGCAACGCTTATACAGGATTGGCACCGTCTGTCTGGCTTTTGTCAGGGGTTATGCTTATCAACCGCTGCGGCACTATGGTTCTGCCTTACCTGACGCTGTACCTGACACAGCACCTGCATTTTTCGGTTTCACAGGCGGGGGTGGTCATGGCCGTGTATGGTACCGGTGCCTTTGTCGGCACATTTCTGGGCGGTAAGCTCACGGATCGGTTCGGCTTTTACTATGTGCAGTTAATAAGTCTGTTTGCGGGCGGCGTTTTTCTGCTGGGCCTCCAGTATGTCAGCAACTTTTACGCCATCTGTGCCAGTGCCTTTATTTTTACGCTGCTCGGCGATACCTTCCGGCCGGCCAATTCGGCGGCCATTGCCCATTACAGCCATGCCGATAACCGGACGCGGGCCTACTCGCTGAACCGGCTGGCGATTAACCTGGGCTGGTCGGTCGGCGGCGGACTCGGCGGTTACCTGGCCAGCATCGACTACAGCCTGTTGTTCTGGGCTGATGGCTTCACCTGCATTGCCGCAGCGGCCGTACTGCGTTTTTTCCTGCCCCCACCTGCCCGTGTGGCGACCGGCACTAAACATGCCACGGCTACAACTGAGGTGAGTCCGGCCCAATCGCCCTACAAAGACCGCTATTTTCTGGGTTTTACCGGCTGTACCTTACTTTACGCCATTTCGTTTCTGCTGCTGTTCAGCCTGATTCCGCTGTATTTTAAGGAAAAACTCCTGCTGGATGAATCACAGATCGGCATGCTGCTGGCCCTGAACGGCATCCTGATCGTGATTATTGAGATGGCGCTGGTTTACACAATTGAACAAAAGTTTGCACACCATAAAACCCTGATTATCTGCACCGGCGTACTGCTGACCGGGTTCTCTTACCTTGTCCTGCTGATTACCCCGCTGGCAGGCATTGCGTTGGTGTTTACGATCATTACCACATTCGGCGAAATGCTGACCCATCCCTTTCTGCAATCCTTTGCCGTCAGCCGGTCAACGCCGCAGACGCGGGGGCAATACCTGGCCCTGCACTCGATGGCGTTTGCGCTGGCGCAGGTGACAAGTCCCGCACTTGGCTCGTTGATTGTGACAACGGCAGGTTTTGGTCTGTTGTGGACGGTTATGATGGGATTGTGCCTGGTTTCAGCCACGGGCTACTGGTGGCTATCCCGCCGGTTTGCATAAAAAAAACGGGATCGCCTGACCCCGTTTCTGCATTGTTGCCTTATTACCGGCTTATTTGGCAGCCGCTACGCGCCAGATGCGGTTCCCCGAATCATCGGCCACCAGCATCGACCCGTCGGGCATAACCGTTACGCCAACCGGCCGGCCATAGACATCTTTATCGTTGGCTACAAATCCGGTCAGAAAATCTTCGGGTTTGCCATTCGGATGGCCGTCCACAAACGGAACGGCAACGACCTTATAGCCAACCAGCGCGCTCCGGTTCCAGGAGCCGTGCTGACCGATAAATGCGGCATTATGGTACTTGGCCGGAAACGCGTTCTGATCGTAAAAAGCCAGCCCCAGTGAAGCCGTGTGGGATCCCAGCGGTACATCCGGCAAGAGTGCTTTTTTGACCAGGTCAGGGCGTTCGCCTTTACGGCGCGGGTCTTCATGTTGACCATAATACGAATACGGCCAGCCATAGAATGCGCCGTCTTTCACGCTGGTCAGGTAGTCCGGCACCAGTTCGTCGCCGAGTTCATCGCGTTCATTAACAGCCGTATATAACGTTTTACTGCCCGGATACCAGTCCATGCCCACCGGATTACGCAGGCCGCTGGCATAAATCCGCTCGCCGGTCCCGTCGGGGTTAATTTCCAGAATAGCCGCCCGCCGTACTTCATTATCCATGCCGTGTTCGGCCACGTTACTGCCCGACCCGACCGAGATGTAAATCTTGCTGCCATCGGCATTGGCAATCAAATTGCGTGTCCAGTGGTTGTTATAGCCACCCGCCGGCAGCTCCAGTATTTTCTTACCGGCACCGGTAATTTTGGTCTGCCCTTCCTGATACGGGTAACTCATGAGCCCGTCGGTATTGGCAACATAAAAGGTATTCCCCACAATCAGCATCCCGAACGGCTGGTTCAGCCCCTCCAGAAACGTTGTTTTTGTATCCGGCTTGCCATCCTTGTTGGTATCCCGGAACAAGGTAATGCGGTTAGCGCTTGCCCCCAGCCGCTGCGAGTTCGCCTTACCCGACAACACCGATCCGATTTTTTTCAGGCCTTTTTGCTCCGTATTGGCTTCTGCAACCAGTACATCGCCGTTGGGTGCCACGTACATCCAGCGCGGATTCACCAGATCGCGGGCGTATTCGGTGACCACAAAGCCTTCCGGCGCCACCGGTGTTTTACCCTCCGGCCAGCCAATTACATTACTGAATTTCTTCTGCGATTTTGATTCGTCAGGGGCTGGCAGCTGCGGTGCTTCGGGCGTCCAGGCGGTTGTAGCGGTAGAGTCGCTGGTTGTCTCGCTGTTCTTTTTCCCGCCGCAAGCGGTTAACAGGGCAGCCAAAGGCATTGCCATCAGCAGGTATTTTTTCATATCCATTGAGCGAAAATTTAAATGAACAATGTAAAATGAACAATGAATAATGTGTGTCGTCAAAAGCCCGATGGTTGGTGCTTCATTTCACATTATTCATTTCACATTATCCATTATCCATTATCCATTATCCATTATTTATCCCTCTAACTGCCTGCCGGTTGTTTGGTTCGGTTTTCTGAGTATAACGTCACATACCCGTTACAAATCCAGCACGTATTTTACATACGGAACCGGACCTTTATAGAACATATCCCCCGCTGGCTGCATGCCGAACCGGCGGTAAAAAGCGGCCGCCGACAGCCGGGCATCGCACCAGATCCGGTGTGCGCCCAGGCGGCGCGCTTCAGCGAAAACGTGATTCAGCAGGGCCGTGCCGATGCCGTTGCCCTGCTGCTCCGGCTGGGTAGCAAACTTGCGGAACCGGGCTTCGCCGTTTTGCAGAAAAAGTGAGATCACAGCAACTAAAGTATCGTTCAGAAACGCACCGTAATGCCGTCCGGCTTCATCGTCCGGAACTTTCACAAAATCAATCGGTTGGTCGGGCCATAATACCTGATGACGAAGCGCATAGGTATCAGCTGCTGATATTTCTCTGATTTGCATTCTCTGAGTCGGGTTTATTGGTAAATTGGGCCGCAGGATCCGACACCCGTCCGGACCGGAAAACGAAACTATTACCCTTAAACCAGTAAACCGAATGGCACAGAAAAAATACACCTTGTCTGAAGCCGAAATCCCTGAACAGTGGTACAACATCGTGGCCGATATGCCCAACAAACCACTGCCGCCACTGCATCCGGGTACCAAAGAGCCGATTGGCCCCGAGATGCTGATGCCGCTTTTCCCGATGGAACTCATTAAACAGGAGGTTTCCGGCGATAAATGGGTATCAATCCCCGATGAAGTCCGTGAGATGTACAAAATCTGGCGGCCAACCCCGCTGTTCCGGGCATACGGGCTGGAGAAAATGCTGGATACGCCCGCTAAAATCTACTATAAATACGAAGGGGTAAGTCCCGCCGGATCACACAAGCCGAACACCGCTATCCCGCAGGCGTATTACAACAAGCAGGAAGGCGTGAAACGGATTACGACCGAAACCGGTGCCGGTCAGTGGGGAAGCGCCCTGAGCTTTGCCTGCCAGCTGTTCGGCATTGAGTGTGAAGTCTACATGGTTAAGGCCAGCTACGAAGGCAAGCCTTACCGGAAAATGATGATGAACACGTGGGGAGCAACCGTTTACCCGTCGCCGTCTACCCGTACCGAATCCGGCCGGAAAATTCTGTCGCAGGACCCTGATTCGCCGGGCAGCCTGGGCATTGCCATTTCGGAGGCCGTTGAACTGGCCATGCAGGACGATAACACAAAATACGCCCTCGGCTCGGTACTGAACCACGTGTTGATGCACCAGACCGTGATTGGTCTGGAATCCATCAAACAGCTGGAGCAGGCCGGCGACTTCCCCGATATTGTCGGGCTCCCTTCGGTGGCGGCTCCAACTTTGCGGGTATTGCGTTCCCGTTCCTGCGGTACAATCTTGAGGGCAAGGGCAACGTCCGCTGCATTGCGGCCGAACCGGCCTCCTGCCCGAAACTGACCCGTGGTGTCTTCCGCTACGATCTGGGCGATACTGTCGGTATGACCCCGCTCCTGCCGATGTACACGCTGGGCCATAACTTTATCCCGGCACCAATCCATGCCGGTGGTCTGCGCTACCACGGAGCCGGGGCCATTGTGAGTCAGTTGCTGAACGACGGTCTCATTGAGGCCCAGGCGCTTAAACAGCTCGAATGCTTCGACGCCGGCATTAAGTTTGCCCGTGCCGAGGGCATTATCCCGGCACCGGAAGCCACCCACGCGATTGCGACCGCTATCCGGGAAGCAGATATTGCCAAAGAGGAAGGCAAGAGCAAAACTATTCTGTTTAACCTGTGCGGCCACGGCCACTTCGACATGGCGGCCTATGACCAGTACCTGTCGGGTAAACTGGTTGAGCACGAAGTCACGCAGGAGGAAATCCTCGCCTCCCTCGCCGAACTCGATACGCCGACGATTGGTTAACTGAGCATACGATATCAATCGTTACATACGTACACCGCATAGGTACATCGATCACATAAAAAGTAAGGTATCTTTGTTTTTCTATGTGCCTATGTGGTGTGATACCATTTAATGTTGTCCGGAAATCACCGGTAGGAATAACGTCTGAAGCGGGGCAGAAAAGCTTTCAGATTTGAAACCTCAATACCATGCAATCAACCCGGTACGAAAAACGTCTTTCCGCAAGTGAGTACTTTGCTCTGGAAGAAACCAGTGAGGTCCGCCATGAATTTTATAGAGGCGAAGTTTTCGCCATGGCCGGAACGTCACTGAATCACAATGAAATTGTCTTAAATACAACGTTTGCGCTGCGGGAGCATTTCCGTCCGCAAGGGTGTCGGGTGTTTTCAGAAAGTGTCAAACTGGAAGTAATCCGGGATGTCTATTACCCCTATCCGGACATCATGCTCACCTGCCACCCCGACGACTTACAGGCACGGTTTGTTGTAAAGCAGCCAACGCTCATTGCCGAGGTATTGGCCAGATCAACGACCGACCATGACCGCAGCTTTAAATGGCAGCAGTACCAGCGGATGCCGTCGCTGATGCATTACCTGCTCATTTCCCAATATGAGTACCACATTGAACTATATAGCCGGAATGTTCATTTCTGGAAATATGAAGTATTTGATCGGCCCGATCAGGTGCTTTTTCTGGAACACATAGCGCTCTCGCTGCCCCTTTCGGCTATTTATGAGAACATTGTTTTTACCCCCGCAAACGAGTAAACAAGCCCTTTTATATCCCCTTGCCGGCTGGCTTACCGGCGGTATCGCCGCTGCCGTTTTTTGGGCAGGTCAGTTTCTGTTTCCGAATGAACTGGCGGTGCTGGTCAGCCTGCTGGTCAGTGTCTGGCTTAGCCGCGCCCGGGCCGAAGCCTCATTTACGACCGTTATCAGCCAATCCGGCTCGCCCGGCAATAGCCTGACCGCCAACGGCATTGTAGCCCTGACGGGGCTGTTAGCCATTAAGCTGGTCACCATGCACACCATGCTGACGGTGCGCGTCTTTTCATGGGACATGGCCCTGCAACTGCTGGTTGTTCACAGTCTCAGCCGCTTTCTGGCGCTTACCCTACCGTCCCCCAACCGCATCACGGAATTGTCCGGTGCTAACTTCGTCGTGGCCGGACTGCTGGCGCTTGTACCGCTGATTGGCCTGGTACTCTACAGTGGTCTCTGGATTTATGGTCTTTTCCTGCTTCCGCTCTCAGGCGTGCGGTTTGGCATTGCCCGCTGGTATCGCCGGCAGCCGGCAGGAGCTGATCCGGTAACGGGTATCGGGGCCGCGCAGCAGATTGCAGAAGCATTTCTGTACATTTCTTTTGTGTCTTTTCTCTGGGTTTCGGTATAGGTATTTACCGGTAGCAACCGGCCTGATAAATAGACGGGATCAGCCAATCCGGTGAAAACTCCGTCGCAACAGTACAATCTTTGTCAGCCTTGTCGGTTTATTTTGCGTTCCGCCTATCAAAAAATGCAATATCTTTGCAAGACGTATTCTGAACATTGTAACATGAAACCAATAAGCATTCGCCTGACAACCGTAACATCCATTGTTTTATTAGCCGCCTTATTCCGGTTATTACCACACTGGCCAAACTTCACACCAATTGCTGCCATGGCGCTTTTTGGTGCCGCTAAGTTTGAGAAAAAGTGGTTAGGGTTGATCATTCCGATGCTGGCCATGTTGCTGAGCGATGCCCTGATCGGTTTCCACGGCAATATGCTTTCGGTGTACGTTAGTTTTGCCCTGACCTGGGTAATCGGCATGGTCGCCCTGCGCCGCCCGACGGCCGGCCGCGTGGCTGCCTCAGCGATCGCCTCATCGGTGCTGTTTTTCCTGATCACTAACTTTGCCGTCTGGTATGGATCAACCTACTATACCCAGGACATGCAGGGCCTGTTTACCTGCTACACTGCTGGTCTGGCATTCTACAACGGGCAGTCGTTTTTCCTGAATGGTGTGTGCGGTGATCTGGTTTTCAGCACTGTCCTGTTCGGTGGCTACTATCTGCTGCAACAACGCTTCAGCAGCCTGCGGATTGCTTAATCCTGATACAGATATAATTGCAAATCGCCGGCCAACACCGGCGATTTTTATTTTGGCCTAATTGCGACACAAACACAAAAAAAGTTGCCCTGAACCACGGAACCGGCTTTTTTTGCGTTTTGATTGCTTTACTAAATTTTCATGACCCAAACGTATGATCACCGCATTGCCGGTCTACTGAACCTGAATAGCCGGCAGGTTGCGAACACGATTCAGCTGCTCGACGGCGGGGCTACCGTACCGTTTATTGCCCGCTACCGGAAAGAAGCGACCAATCAACTGGACGAGGTTCAGATCTCGGCCATCCGCGATACATACCAAAAACTTCAGGAACTCGACAAACGTCGGGAAGCCATCCTGAAATCGATTAGTGAACAGGGTAAACTGACGCCCGAACTACAGAAAAAAATTGAAGCGGCCGATACCCTCACCGATCTGGAAGACCTTTATCTGCCGTATAAACCGAAGCGGAAAACCCGCGCCACCATTGCCATCGAGCGGGGGCTGGAACCGCTCGCCAACCTGCTTTTTGACCAGAAGGAACGGGATCCGGAACGGGTAGCCGAACGCTATCTGAGCGATGCTGTCCCGACGGTGGCCGATGCCTTACAAGGCGCCCGCGACATTCTGGCGGAACGGGTCAGCGAGGATACCGACGCCCGCCAGCGGATCCGGAACATTTTCGAACGGGAAGCCATTATCCGCGCCGTTGTCAAAAAAAACAAGGAAACCGAGGGCGTCAAGTTCAAGGATTACTTTGATTTTGCCGAACCGCTGCGGCGCGTGCCGTCGCACCGGCTGCTGGCCATCCGGCGGGGAGAAGCCGAAGGGTTTCTGTCGGTCAGCATCAGTCCGGATGAAGACGCGGCCGTTGAGCGCCTGCAACGCCAGTTTGTGTCGTTCCGTGCCACCCCCGCCTGTCAGGATCAGGTCGAACTGGCTGTGCGCGATGGCTATAAACGGCTGCTTAAACCATCGATTGAAACGGAATTCGACAACCTGTCGAAGCAAAAGGCCGATCAGGAAGCAATCCGGATTTTTGCCGATAACCTGCGGCAGCTGCTGCTGAGTTCGCCCCTTGGCCAGAAACGCGTACTGGCCATCGACCCGGGCTACCGGACCGGCTGTAAAGTTGTGGTGCTCGATGCCCAGGGCAACCTCCTGACCGATACCGTCATTCACCTGTTCATGTCCGATTCGGCTAAGCAGCAGGCGACGTTTACAGTCCTGAAGCTGGTACAACAGCATCATATTGAAGCCATTGCCATTGGTAACGGTACGGCCGGCCGCGAAACCGAAGATTTTGTCCGCAGCCTGACGTTCTCCCATACGGTTTCGATTTTTGTGGTAAGCGAGCAGGGTGCTTCGGTCTATTCGGCCTCCGACGTGGCCCGCGAAGAATTTCCGGATAAGGACGTGACGGTGCGGGGTGCGGTTTCGATTGGTCGCCGGCTCATGGACCCGCTGGCCGAACTGGTCAAAATTGACCCGAAATCAATCGGTGTCGGCCAATACCAGCACGATGTCGATCAGGGCGACCTGAAGAAAAGCCTCGACGGCATTGTTGAAAGCTGCGTGAACCAGGTTGGTGTATCCCTGAACACTGCCAGTGCGCACCTGCTGCGTTATGTGTCGGGGCTCGGCCCGCAACTGGCGAATAACATTGTGCAGTTCCGCGCCCAGAACGGACCGTTCTCCTCCCGCGATCAACTGAAAAAAGTGCCGCGCCTCGGCCCGAAAGCCTATGAGCAATGTGCCGGTTTCCTGCGGATCGACGGTGCCCGTAATCCGCTCGACAACAGTGCGGTTCACCCGGAAAGTTATGCCGTGGTGGAAAAAATGGCCGGTGATCTGAATACTACGGTGGCCGACCTGATCAAACGTCCCGACCTGCGGAAACAGATTAAGCCGGAGCGTTATGTAACGCAGACAATCGGCTTACCGACCCTGCGCGACATTCTGGCCGAACTTGAGAAACCCGGCCGTGACCCGCGCGAACCGCTGTCTGATTTTGAATACGACGCCCGCATCCGGACCATGGAAGATCTCCATGAAGGTATGGTACTGAGCGGCGTCGTGACCAACGTGACCGCTTTCGGGGCATTCGTAGACATTGGCGTGAAGCAGGACGGTCTGGTGCACATCTCGCAGTTATCGCACCAGTTTGTCAAAGACCCGCGTGAAGTGGTTCGGGTTCATCAGAAAGTACAGGTAAAGGTTACAGAAGTGGATATGGCCCGTAAGCGGATAGCGCTGACGATGAAATTATAGTGCAGATTTAGCACGGCCGGAAACATTTACTTAGTCGACCGGTTTTAAAGAGTGTAGTTCGGTACGTACCGGATTACACTCTTTTTTTTGTATTAACAACAATACTACGCTGTACAATCAGCTACTCAACGCTATGAAACGTATCATTCTATCGGGCTTACTCAGCGGCGGTTTGCTGCTGGCCGGCCAATCCTTATACGCACAGATTATCCCTGAAAGTCAGCTCAGTCAGGAAACTACAGCCGCTCCGGCAGATAAACAACAAAGCCGGCAGGAGAAAAAAGCCATGCGCAGACGGGAACGTGACGAACGCCGGATGCAACGCCGGACGGATACGAACGGCCGGATGCAGTCAGATCGTACAACGGCTGGTTATGCCCCTGTAAATCCGCCTTCTGCGCCTGCCGGCCAGCACGTAAATAAAGCCATGGAAGCAGGTGCGGTTCAGAATCAGGATGCTTCGTACCGGCAGGAATCGGTTAACAGCGGCAATATGATGAACAACAGCAATGTGTCGAATTATAACAGTCAGCAGGTTACCGCTCCGCCAACCGGTGTTAATGCCACACCGGTCACGACACCGCCTATGACTGCTGAATCAGCAGCCACCAAAAGTGCAGAAAGTCCCGATTTAACCAAACGGGCAGCTACCGGCACTGGTCAGGCCATCAACAAGGCCGTAACGACGGCACCAACCGTTCCGATTGACGTAGCCTCCCCGCGCGCAACAGTTGGCGACTTTACCAGTTCGCAACCTGATTATACAACGCTGCAAAACGCCTTACAAGCCGTTAACCTCGATCAGACCTTAAAAGGTGCGGGGCCTTATACACTGTTTGCCCCGTCGAATGCTGCGTTTAAGAAACTGCCGGTTCAAACCCAGAATACAATGCTGGAAGGAGAAAACCGCGATGTGCTCACCCGGACACTCCGGTATCACGTAGTTGCCGGTACGCTGGACGCCAAAGAGCTGATGCGGCAAATTAAAGCCGGTCAGGGAAAAGCGCAGTTAAAAACGCTGGACGGAATTATCTTAACAGCGCAGCTTTCCGGCAATAATAAAATAATCCTACTCGACGAATCCGGCAAAACGGCAATGATTGACACACCGGACGAACGGCAGGCCAACGGAATTGTGCACGGAATCACAGCTGTACTAAGTCCTGTAAAAGGCAAATGAACCTTTAAATAAGAATACGTAAACTTTTTACCGGTGCGATTATCATGCCATATTGCACCGCTTCTTAAATTAGTACATACTTACCAGCAGCATCTTTTTAGCTTTAGTAAACGCAATTCACTGGTAAATAGCGTCATAACAAACTATTTGCCAGTGAATGAGCCTATTCCTCACAAAAATTACAGGAAGATCCGGGTTTGTGTATTGCTTAGATGTGTTTTTTAATATATTTGACTGAAAACTATACAGCTAAACAGTGAAACGCATACAGCCCTTTGTATCTGAAAGCGTATTGATCGAAAAGCTTAACCGGCGCGATCAACAGGCATTTCAGTGGCTTTACGATCAATATTCAGCAGCTCTTTACGGTGTACTTCTTAAAATAGTACAAGAGGAAGAGCAGGCTGAAGATTTATTGCAGGAAGCATTTATAAAAATCTGGAATAATCTGGACGCTTATGACGCCGGCAAAGGGCGTTTATTCACCTGGCTGTTAAATATTACCCGCAACACAGCTATTGATAGCATACGTGCCAGCAAGGCAGCTCACCGGCCAAATCCAACCAAAGCAATCCGAACTGACGAAGAAAACGTATATATCGTAGATGGTCAGCACAACACCCCGCCTGTTAATCCGGATCACATTGGCGTTCAGGATGTTGTTGATCAATTAAGGCCCGAAAGGAAGGAATTAATTGACTTGGTATACTTTAAGGGGTATACACACGAAGAAGCAGCCGAAACGCTGAATCTGCCGTTAGGTACCGTTAAAACACGAATCAGGGCCGCCTTACAAGAACTGAAACAGCTATTTCATTCATGAATGTTGCGGAATACATCGCTTCAGGGACGTTAGAAGCCTACATACTCGGTGCAGCCAGTGATCAGGAGCGCCGGGAGGTAGAATGTCTTTCTTCCATTTACCCTGAAATTAAACAGGAACTAGATCAGCTGGCATTGGCATTAGAAGGATATGCCATGTCTGTCAGCGTTGAGCCCCCTGCGGCTCTGCGCGACCGGATTATGAGTCAGCTTTCGTTTGGCGTTGCCGAAATAACTCCGGTTGACGGACAGGCAAAACCGGAAGCCAAAGTGCTTCCGATGCCGGACACAAGGCCGATTTATAATATCACCTGGATTGCAGCCGCCTCTGTCGGCTTAGTATTACTTGCGTTTTCGTTTTTTCTGATCACCAGATTACGCGATAATCAGCAGGCACTGGCATCACTCAGAAGCACAAACTCGTCGCTGCAACAGGATATAAATGCACTTAAATCGCAACGGTCAGGTACGGATCAGGTAATGGCCCTGCTCCGGCAGCCAGGTACCAGAATCATTCAGCTGAAAGGCAATGACAAAGCACCGGACGGAAACCTTGCCGTTTACTGGAATCAGCAAACCGGGCAGCTGGCGCTGGATATTACATCGCTGCCGGCTCTGCCTTCGTCCCAGCAATACCAGCTCTGGACGCTGAAAGGCGGAAAACCGTTTGATGCGGGTGTCTTTGACCCGGTTACCGGTATCCATTCGCTGCATGCGATTGATAAAGGATCGGTAGATGCCTTTGCCATCACGATTGAGCAGCGGGGCGGTAGTCCGACACCGCATCTGGAAGCACTAATTGCTATGACCCCGATAAAAGCTTCGTAATAAAAAAGGCCCCGTACGGGGCCTTTTTTTATAACAATTTACCAGTTTTTGCTTTTCAGCAGTTTATCCAGATCGGCGCGGGGCATCGGCACCTTTGCCGGATTCTGATCAATCCACTTGATAAAATCCTGCTTGATTTCAGCAGTCCACTGCTGATCAATCTGCCCCGGTGTATATTTCCCTTCGCGCAGCATCTGATGCCCGAATTTATCCTGCAACGATACAAACTCTGACTCCAGAATTACCTTCTCGGCCAGATGGGCGGGAATAAAGATAATGCCTTCTTTTTTGGCCAGTACCACATCACCCGGCATCGCAACCGCGCGGCCAATCCGGACCGGACAGTTGATGCAGGTCATCGTCATATCCTGAATATACGACGGATCAAAACCACGCACCCAGCCGTTGAATCCTTCGATTTCTTCCAGCCCTTCAAGATCACGCACGCTGCCGTCAAAAATCACCCCGGTTTTAGATTTCGCATAAATGGAGTTTCCCAGGTTATCGCCGATGAGGGTTCCCCAGACAATTTTCCCCATTCCGTCGGCCACATACACGTCGTTTTCCTGCAACAGGTCAATCGGCCATGAGTTTGTATTGCCCTTGCGGCCTTCAGCCTTTCCTTTTTCCTTAATCGGCTTTTCCATATCCGGCCGGCTCGGCATATACTGGGCCGTCAGAACACGGCCGACCATTGGCTTTTCCGGCCGGATAATCTGCCAGTTTCCCTCAAACTGACTGTTGTAACCGTCCTTCCGCATAATACCCCATGCTTCCTCCAGCGAAATATTTTTAAGGCGTTTCAGGAGATTATCAGACACCTTGGGCCGGCCATCGGCCATGCGCTCGCCTTTCCATTCGGCCGTATAAAACAGGATTTGCTCTTTTGTCATCTGGATCTGCGCCTTCGCACTGATTGCCAGCAAGGTAAGTAGAGAAACAAGCAGCGTACTTTTTTTCATGAGTAAAGATTTAGGATTTAATCATAAAAGACATTGAAATAAGTAAAATACTGACCAATAATGGCTTATAGAGATGTAGAAAACCTAAATCCTTATCTGTTCATGAAAACTATTTTAGACCGGCTGAAACTACCTGACTGGGCAAAACATCCAGCCTCCCCGACCCCCTCATCCGGTGACCGGCGCACCTTCCTGCGCAACTCGGCACTGGGCGGTTTGTCGCTGGGGATGATGTTCGACGGCCAGACCGAACGGGAACTCGAATACACCACCCAGAAAGTAAACCGGGCGTCCAAACCAGCTGACCTGAAAATTACCGATATGCGCATCGCCGTGCTTCAGGGAGTTCCGTTTACCAGCCCGATTATCCGGATTGATACCAATCAGGGTATCGTCGGCTGGGGCGAAGTACGCGACGGCGCAAGCGCCAATTACGCCTTGATGCTCAAGAGCCGGCTGCTGGGGAAAAACCCGTGTAATGTTGAACAGCTGTTTAAGCAGCTTAAACAGTTCGGCAATCACGGGCGGGCCGCCGGCGGGGTTTGCGGGGTAGAAATGGCCCTGTGGGACCTGGCAGGCAAAGCCTATAATGTGCCGGCCTACCAGCTGCTGGGCGGAAAGTACCGCGATGAAGTCCGTCTGTATGCTGATACACCCGAAGGAAAAACATACGAGGAGTTTGCCGAAAATATGAAAAAACGGAAAGCGCAGGGGTTCACCTTCCTGAAAATGGACTTCGGGATCGGGATGCTGGCCGGCGAACCGGGCATGCTGGTCGGTGCCGATGTCTGGGATGTAAAAAATCAGTACGGCAACAGCAAACAGATGAAGGCAGGGAATTATGGCATGACCAAACACCCGTTTACCCGCGTACAGGTAACGAAAAAAGGGATTGACAAGCTGGTTAACCACGTCGGCAGGGTCCGTGACATCGTGGGTTATGACACCCCGATGTCGGCCGACCACTTCGGGCATTTCGATGTCAATACGGCCATTCAGATCGGTAAGGCGATGGAACCGTTCCGGCTCGCGTGGCTGGAAGACCTGGTACCGTGGTTCTACACCGATCAGTGGAAACAGATTTCCGACGCGATTGAGACGCCTACCCTCACAGGCGAAGATATTTACCTAAAGGAAGAATTTATTAAGCTCATCGATGCGGGTGCCGTCGATATGATTCACCCTGACCTTGCCTCGTCGGGCGGTCTGCTGGAAACCAAAAAAATCGGCGACTATGCCGAAGACAAAGGAATTCCGATGGCGATGCACTTTGCCGGATCACCGATTTGTATGATGGCCAATGTCCACTGTGCAGCGGCTACCGAAAACTTTGTGGCACTCGAACACCACGGCGTTGATGTTGATGGCTGGGAAGATATTGTTACCGGCCTGAAACCGATTGCGCAGAACGGATTCGTGAAAGTACCCGACCGGCCGGGACTCGGTGTGGACCTGAACGAAGAAGCGGCCAAACGATTCCTCAAAAAAGACGGAACCTGGTTTGCACCTACCGACGTATGGAATACCAAGGATTCGTGGGACCGCGACTGGAGTTAGAACCGCCGGTAGATGCATAGTGAGGGGAATGGTTGAGCAAACCATTCCCCTACTTTTTTTTCAGCCTGCTGCACGGACTCAGTTCCGGTATTTATCTTTGCGCCATGATAACCAAACCGTTTATTGTCGGAATTACCGGCGGCAGCGCATCTGGCAAAACATCGTTTTTGCGAGATTTGATGAGTGCGTTTAGCGAAGATCAAATCTGTCTGATTTCTCAGGATAATTATTACCGCGACCTGAACAGCATCCAGGTCGACGAAAATGGTGTTCATAACTTTGATTTGCCGGAAACAATTGATCATCACCGGTATGCCCAGCACATCCAGCAACTGCGGGCGGGGCATATCGTGGAGCAGTTAGAATACACCTTCAACAAACCAAATGTCATTCCGCAGATCCTGACTTTCCGGCCGGCTCCGATCATTGTCGTGGAGGGAATTTTCGTGTTTCACTTCAAGGAAATTGCCGACCTGCTGGACCTGAAAGTGTTTATTTCGGTTAAAAATCAGGTTAAACTTGACCGCCGGATCAAGCGGGATTTTGAAGAACGCGGGTATGATCTGGACGATGTTTTATACCGGTGGAAGTACCACGTACGGCCTACTTACCAGCAATATATTAAGCCGTATAAAGCTGAAGCTGACTTAGTTGTACCAAACAACATCCATTATAAAAAAGGGCTTGATGTATTGATTGCTTACCTGAAAGCGCATCTGCCTGCATAAAAACTTAGGATCTTTCGAAAACCATTTGCTTAGACAGCGCGTATGTATTCCTGAAAGCGCCTGATTAAACCCGGGCGACGGTCAAACATCTAAAAATCTAAAAGACTATTTCATTTATGGAATTCGTGAAAAAAGCAATGGCTGCTATCGTAATCGCAGCTGGTTTACAAATCAGTGCACAGGCACAGTCTCCGGTTACTGTTGGTGGTGCACCGATGTACCCGAACAAGAATATCATTGAAAACGCTGTCAATTCAAAAGACCATACAACACTGGTAGCCGCCGTGAAAGCGGCAGGACTGGTAGAAACGCTGCAAGGTCCGGGTCCGTTTACGGTATTCGCTCCAACCAACGCGGCTTTCAACAAACTGCCGGCCGGAACGGTTGACAACCTGGTTAAACCAGAGAACAAAGCTACGCTGACCAGCATCCTGACTTACCACGTTGTACCAGGCAAACTGGATTCGAAAGAACTGATGATGAAGATTAAGGACGGTAAAGGCATGACGAAGCTGAAAACCGTTAACGGCGAAACACTTACGGCGAAAATGACGGATAAGGGCCTGACTATTGTCGACTCAAAAGGCAATTCGTCGGTTGTGCAGATCGCGAACGTATACCAGTCGAACGGTGTGATTCACTCGATTGATACCGTGTTGATGCCATAAGTTCCGGCTCAATAATCTAAGACGCAGACTGTAAGTGGTTTATCCTACAGCTGCGTCTTTTTTCTTGCCCTGTCTTTTAAAACTTTCTGTGCTCAAAAAACGTTTTTCAGGTATGAAACCTACAACACTTTTTCAGATTGCCGGTTGCCTGATGCTGATCGGGCTTTTGTTTGCTTTTGTGTTTTCGCAACCGCAGGCGACTGCCTCGGTGACCCATCAGGACCACCAGGTTGATCCGCCGCGGAAAGTGGTAAAAACCGACGCCGAATGGAAAAAGATCCTGACCCCGGATCAGTATGCTGTACTCCGCCAGAAAGGTACGGAGCGCGCCGGCACCAGTCCGCTGAATCATAATAAGGAAAAAGGCGTCTATTACTGCGCGGGCTGTCATAATCCGCTGTTCAGCTCAGATGCCAAATTTGAGTCAGGTACCGGCTGGCCCAGCTTCTTCCGGCCAATTGCCAAAAACGCGGTTGCCGAAGAGTCGGATCACAGCTATGGCATGGTCCGTACTGAAGTAGAATGCAGTGTGTGCCGCGGGCACCTGGGTCACGTTTTTGAAGACGGACCGAAGCCAACCGGACTTCGCTACTGTATGAATGGCGTTGCGCTGAAATTTGAGTCAAAGTAAGGTTTTCAGCAATCAGACAGATTCATTGCATTACGCATTTTTTATATGACCGGCCTCAGCAAGGGCCGGTTTTTTGCGTATAAAAAAGGGCTTTTTTCCGTTATATTTGCGATCCGTTGGCGCGCTGATTTTCCGGCGCAACGGAACAAGCACTAAATGAACATACACTCCTGCCAGGCAGCGGTCCTTCCGGGCTCCGCACTATATCCAGCCTGAACGGCAAACGGGTGTACCACAAAAACTCACTTTTTTCTGTCAATCAGATGATTGCATTTTGGGAACGGATTCGGGCTATTGGTCAGGCGATCAGCCGGTTTTGGCGCGGAATCTGGCATGGAGCAGGCCAAATACTCTATAAACTGTCAGTCCGGATCCTGGGTCAGGAACGGGTTGATGCGGTAGCCGGACGCTATCACCATTTTCAGGAACAGAAACGGGCCTTTATCGGCCGGTTTATTGATACGGAGGCTACTTATTATCCGGCGCTGCGTAAACTCTGGAAAGGGTTTGTTTTTTTTATGCTCGCCATTGCCCTTTACGTTTTTACATTAGAAACCAATTTTCTGTGGCTGACCGGCTCAATGCCCAGCCTTGAAGATCTGCAAAACCCGAAACTAAACCAGTCTTCCGAAATCTACACGCTCGACGGCGTACCGATCGGCAAATTCTACACCGAAAACCGTACGCCCATTACCTACCAGAATATCCCGAAACACCTGATCAATGCGCTGATCGCGACGGAAGACGTCCGGTTTTACAAACATTCAGGTATTGATACCAGGGCGCTGGGCGGTGTATTTTTCTCGGTGATTACGGGCGGTGACCGTGGGGGTGGAAGTACTATTACGCAGCAGCTGGCCAAAAACCTCTTTAAAACCCGCCGGAATGCGTCGAAAGGTGTATTGATGTATATCCCGGTTGTCCGGACGCTGATTATTAAGTCGAAGGAATGGCTCATGGCCATTAAACTGGAACGGACCTTTACCAAAGACGAAATTCTGACCTATTACTTCAATACCGTTGATTTTGGCAGCAACTCCTTTGGACTGAAAACGGCCGCGCGGACGTTTTTCAATAAACAACCCGATAGCCTCAACATTCAGGAAGGCGCCGTGCTGGTAGGCCTTCAGAAAGCAACCACCTCCTATAACCCGCTGCGGAATCCGAAACGCTCTACCGAACGCCGGAATACGGTACTGGGACAAATGGCTAAATATGGTTTCCTGACCGC
This sequence comes from Arsenicibacter sp. R0_47, assembly GCF_057652235.1. Classification (NCBI taxonomy): domain Bacteria; kingdom Pseudomonadati; phylum Bacteroidota; class Cytophagia; order Cytophagales; family Spirosomataceae; genus Arsenicibacter; species Arsenicibacter sp. R0_47. The sequence continues at coordinate 112,589 of NZ_JBYFCJ010000020.1, forward strand.
AAAGCAGGCTGACTCAATCAGTGCCCTGCCGCTGAAAACGGACTTCACCCCCGAAAACCCATACGCAGGCCCTGCCAATTACCTGAAAAACGCGGTGGTCGATTATGTCGAAAAATGGGGAAAGGAAAACGGATATGACCTCTATACCGATGGTCTGAAGATCTATACGACGGTCGATTCGCGGATGCAGTCGTATGCCGAAGACGCAGTTGACGAAAAAATGAAGCAGCTCCAGCGGACGTTTAATAACCACTGGAAAGGCCGCAACCCATGGACTGATGAAGACGGTAACGAAATTCCGGGCTTTATCGACTCGGTTGCCAAACGTACTGACCGGTATAAAGGGCTGGTTCGCCGGTTCCCGCAGAGCCCCGATTCGGTGAATTACTACATGAAGGTCAGGAAGTTTAAAATGAAGGTTTTTGACTGGAACGGCGAAAAAGAAGAAGAAATGACGCCGTTTGATTCCATTGCCTATTACAAACGCTTTTTGCAGGCGGGTATGGTGGCGATGGATCCGCATACGGGTTTCATCCGTGCCTGGGTTGGTGGTCTGAACTACGATTACTTTAAATACGACCACGTCAAGCAGGGCAAACGGCAACCGGGATCAACCTTTAAGCCATTTGTTTACACCACGGCCATCGACGATTCGACCATGAACCTGAGCCCGTGCGACCGTATCCGTGACGAACCGTTTGAAAAAGAATACGTTGAGAAAGGTGAGATGAAAGTCTGGCGGCCGAAAAACTCAACCGGCTCCTTCTCCTATTCCAACATGACGCTGCGGCGGGCCATGGCGCGGTCGATTAACTCGATCACGGCTCAGCTGACCGACCGCGTGGGGCCGGAGCGGGTTGTTGAATACGCACACCGGCTGGGTATTAAGAGCCCGCTGGCGGCTGTTCCGTCGATCGGGCTGGGGTCTTCCGACGTGTCCCTGTATGAACTGGTATCGGCTTATTGCACCTTCGTTAATGAAGGAACACATACCGAACCGATTATTGTACAGCGGATTGAAGACCGCAACGGCAACGAGATTGAGTCCTTTACACCAGAGCGTAAACGGGCGATCAGTACCGAGTCGGCCTTCCTGATGATTCATATGCTGAAAGGCGGTTTACAGGAACCGGGCGGTACGTCACAGAATCTATGGTCCTTCAATATTTTCAAGAATAATCTGGAAATGGGCGGCAAAACCGGTACCACTTCCAATAACTCCGATGGCTGGTTTGTGGGCGTATCGCGGGATCTGGTTGTCGGTGCGTGGGTCGGCGGCGATGACCGGAGTATCCACTTCCGGACGACTGATCTCGGCGAAGGAGCAAAAACAGCCCTGCCGCTGGTAGGCGCCTTCCTGGAAAAGGTCTTTGCCGATCCGAAATTCAGAAATTTGCAGGGCCCGTTCCCGAAACCGTCGTTTACGATTGCTAAAAATTACCTCAACTGCGGTTATTCCGACGATGACCGTAGTTCGGAAACCGATTCAACCTCATTCGATGCCGCCGGTGATTCGCTAATTATTCAGGAACCGACCGAAGCGCCGACCGCGCCGCCGGATACAACCGGCAACGGAAATGATGGCGATGCAGAGCAATGAGTCCGACATACCTCTCACAAAAAAAGTCCCGACAGCATGCTGTCGGGACTTTTTTTGTGACAATCCTGGCTGTTGACGCCAAACAGAACATTTTCTGATACCCCGGAAAAAGTAATGGCGCGGTCGGGCCGCGCCATTACTAACATTTGTTCAATAAACTGTTTAACCTAACTCATGATTTGGGGTATTACTACTTTTTCTGAGCAGTTTCTTTCGGCCACTGGTAGTTGAAGTTACCGTTGATCGGAGCACCAAAATAGTTCAGATTCAGATAGTCCAATCGTTTTTTGTGCAGCTCCAGCCGTTGTTTAAAATCGTCCACATTCTTGCGGTCCTTATCCGTCCAGCCTACTTCGGCCAGCGCAATTGCCCGCGGAAACGTCATATACTCCACGTACTCCGGCGTTCGCATGTATTCAGTCCAGACGTTACCCTGTACACCGATAATATGCTTTGCTTCATCCGGTGTCAGTTCAGCCGGTGTCGGCTCATACGAATACGCTTTTTCCACAGTAGTAAAACCACCAATGGCAATCGGCTGCGTTTTTGCATCGGCCTGATAGTGGTCAAGGTAGCAGAAACCGCCCGGTGTCATAATGGCGTCGTGCTTTTGTTTAGCAGCAGCAATACCGCCTTCGGTGCCCCGCCAGCTCATTACCGTCGCATTTGGCGATAAGCCCCCTTCCAGTATTTCGTCCCAGCCAATCATCCGGCGGCCTTTGGCAGTGATGAACTGATCAATCCGGCGGATAAAATAGCTCTGAAGTTCATGTTCGTCTTTCAGCCCTTCCTTCTTCATAAGCGCCTGGCAGAACCGGCTTTCTTTCCACTGCTTTTTCGGACACTCATCGCCGCCGATATGGATGTACTGGCCCGGAAAGAGATCCATCACTTCCGTCAGCACATCCTGCAAAAACGTAAACGTTTCTTCACGCGGGAACAGCACATCATCAAAAACGCCCCATTTGGTCGCCACCGGCACGATTTTATCGGCGCTGCTGCCCAGTTCAGGATAACCTGTCAGAACGGCCATTGAGTGACCCGGCATTTCAATTTCGGGAATAATCGTTACGTACTTTGCTTGTGCGTAGCGTACTACCTCACGGATTTCATCCTGCGTATAAAAACCGCCATACGGGGTACCGTCGTAGCGGTTTTCGCCATAACGGCCGGCCATCGTTTCTTTACGCTGCGACCCCAGCTGTGTCAGCTTCGGGTACTTTTTGATTTCGATCCGCCAGCCCTGGTCTTCGGTCAGGTGCCAGTGAAACGTGTTCATCTTGTGCAGCGCGATCATGTCGATGTATTTCTTCACGAACGACACCGGAAAGAAGTGGCGACCCACATCGAGGTGCAGACCACGGTAGCTGTAGCGGGGTTTATCTTCAATATAACAGGCCGGCACACTCCACGTTACCTGCGAAACCACCGCCGGACTGAACACCTCTGCCGGCATCAGCTGGAGCAGCGACTGCATGCCGTAAAAGAACCCTTTCGGCTCCTGCGCCGTAATGACTACCTGCTTCGGCGAAACCTTGAGAAAATAGCCTTCGGTACCCAGTTTATCGCTTTGCTCGGTATCGAAGTAAATGCTGTTGCTCCCGCCTTTTCCAACCTTGATTTTAGGGGCAAAACCAGCCGAAGCCTTGAGTTGCGCCGCCAGCGATTCGGCCAGTTTGCGCACCTCTGCATTTTCTTTTTCCAGTACAAGTGTCAGGTTAGAACCAACCGCAAAGGCACCTTTCTGTTCATCCAGCCGGGCGGGTTTAGGTAAAATGGCATACGTTGCTGTCTGAGCCAATGCTACCTGCGCCGATAGCAAGGCCCCGAGGGCTAGTGTGCAGATTGTTTTTTTCATAGCGTCAAAAAGAAATTGAGTTATAGGAATTGGATTGATTATTTGCTCACTTTGAACACCCAGACCGCCTGGTTGGCCAGCTGCTGCCGTGCGGCCTCCGTGACGGTAACGACCGTTTTATCGCCCGCCTTTTTCCATTTCAGCGGTTGCTTTACGCCTAACAGACTGATCTGCGTTTTGGCAGTTGCCGGCGAAAACGGCAGCTCAATGGTTGCTGAGAGCTTGCTTTCGTCGTCTTTCGGCAGGTATGACACGTAGGTTGCCTTCTCGTTTGCGGTAAAGGCCCATTGGTCCTGACGATATGGTGCGACCGGCTTGGTGTTGTACACTGACTCCCCGTTGACGGTCATCCAGGCACCGATTTCCTTCAGGCGCTGATAGGCTTCTTCGTGCCATTCTCCATCCGGCCCCGGCGCAACGTTCAGCAGCAGGTTACCGTTTTTCGCCACGATGTCGACCAGGGTCTGCACCAGTTTCCGGGCCGGTTTAAAGTTTTCCTTCGGGATGTATGACCAGCTGTCGCCCATGGTCAGGCAGGTCTCCCACGGAATCGGCATATAGTGGTCAGGGATCTGCTGCTCCGGCGTTACGTAGTTTTCAAATTCGCCCGAAACGGTACGGTCAACCACCAGCAAGCCCGGCTGATGCTGGCGGGCCATACCGGCAATTTTTGCCATATTGATGTCCTGACTGTACGGAATCGTCCGCTGCCAGCTTACCGTTGAGTCGATGGTACTGGCCGGACGAACCCAGCCACCGTCCAGCCACAGGATATCAACCTTGCCGTAGCCGGTCATGAGTTCCTGAATCTGGTTGTAGGTGAAATCGCTGAATTTCTGCCAGTTTTCGGGGTATTTTTTCGGATCGTAGCTTACATTCCGGTCTTTCGGCGGGAAATAGGGCCACCAGTACGAGTCGGTATTCCAGTCAGGTTTCGAGAAATAGGTCCCAACCATAAATCCCTGCTGCCGGAATGCCTGCAGAATTTCTTTTGTCACGTTGCTCCGCGGATTCGACGCAAACGGTGATTTTGAGCTGGTAATTTTGTAGTCGGTCTGCTTAGAGTCGAACATGCAGAAGCCATCGTGGTGCTTGGTCGTGAAGATCATGTACTTCATACCCGCCTGCTGAGCCGCCTGCGCCCATCGCTCCGGATTGAAACGCACCGGATTAAACGTCGTCTGCAGGTTCTCATACGCTTTTTTGTAGTCGTACCAGTTTCCGGCATGCGGGCCACGGCGCACGCACCAGCCTTCGTCTTCCGGGCATAACGACCACGACTCAACGACACCCCACTGGCTATAAGTACCCCAGTGCATCAGCAGCCCGAATTTAATATCCTGCCACTGGCCCAGTTTCTGTTTTACGGCGGCATCGGCCGGCCAGATATACTTCGAATGGTTTTGCTCCGAATGTTGCTGAGCCTGCACCGAAAGGCCACAGCACAGGGCGATGGCCAGACTTATCCAGCTTTTTTTCATGTTACGGAATCTGTTCTTGTTCTAGTAAAGATTGTAGTACATATGCCTGCGTACCCGACATTTTTGCCAGACTACCCAGCTGCGAAATTTCGATTTTTAACGCTCCCTGGAAATCGGCCAGGCAGTATTTGGCAATGGCCTGTTCAATGGGCCGGCTGATGAGTTTTTCGGCTTTTGCCAAAACCCCGTTCACGATAATCAGCTCAGGATTAAACAGATGCACCGCAACCGACAGGCCTTTTCCCAGATGCATACCGACGTCGGTCAGCAGGTCAACCGCAAAGCCATCTCCCGCATTAGCGTAGTTGATGATGGTTTCAACGTCGATATCATCCGCATTTTCTTCTGCCAGCCGTGACGCCTGGCCTGCCTGTAAACCGGCCTTTGCCCGCCGGATCAGGGCCGATGCACCCGTCAGGGTGTCCAGGCAACCTACTTTTCCGCACATACACAGTTCACCGTTTTCCTGCACCTGAATGTGCCCGAGTTCACCGGCAAACCCCGAAGCACCCTGCAGCACCCGGCCACCGGTAATGACCCCGATGCCCACACCCCAATCGATGTTGACAGAAATGACCTGGTTTTTGGTCCGCGCCAGCCCAAACCAATGCTCGCCCAGGATGATTGCCTTGGAGTCATTAATGAGGTAGGTCGGGGCCAGAATATACTGCCGGATCAGCTCCCGGAACGGTAGTTCGGGCCGGTCAAGGTGCTGATAGGTGTAGTTAACCCCGCGCTGGCCGTCGACCAGACCAGGTACCGCCACCCCGACGCCAATGGCCTGCATCTGCCGGATTTCCAGCTCACGGGCGATTTCAGCCAGCGCATCAGCCAGTTCATCCGACTGGCTGTAGTCGGGGCCCAGCGGAAACGTAAAGGTTGTTTTATACAGTAATTCGTTAGTGAGTGAAAAAACGGCCAGTTTGGTATCGTTGAGCCGGATGTCGATCACGACGATGGCATAATACGCGGCATTCAGCGAATAAAGTGTCGGCTTGCGGCCATATTGGGCATCAGCCGTACCGACCATGTGCAGCCATTGTTCACTCGTTAATTCATCTAATAAGGTGGCAACCGACGGGACACTCGTATGCAGTAACCGGGCAAGCTGAGATACGGTAGCTTTTCCTTCGCGATACAGGCAGTCGATGATGCGGCGTTTCAGTTTATTTTTTTTAGCATCAACGACTGATAAAGCAATGCTTTCTTCCATAATTACTGATGATTCATTGCCAGTCTACTCTTGCGGTAAGCCGTTTTAGAGGTCAGGCTTCTTAGTGGAATGGACGATGTATGTTGTGAGCAGCATCCTTAAACAAAAGCCAGCTGAACGTTGCCGGAGCCATCCGGAGCCGGCAACGTTCAGGCTGGCTCATAACATTGAGTAAAGTATATATTGCGTCGAAAATAAAAGTTCTTCAAAAAGTTATGTGTCTACTTAACCAACTCAATAAAAAGTTTATTGAGATAGAACCCTGTGGGCCAAGGCTCTATCTCATAAAGCTTGTTGGTCTTTCATTCTTTTAACAATTTGAAGTACAATATTATTATTTTATTTACATAATCAGCTTATAATTTTTAAAAAAATTAAATAATATACTTTTTATTCGTTCCGGCTACATTAACTGTGTCATTAAATCCACACTACCTGATTTTGTAACTCACTGATAATCTAACGAATACCCGCTGGCTAACATTAAAAAATTTGGCATGTGGAAAACTTTCCACATAATTATTTGGCATTAAAGCGGTACGGGCCTATTTTTGAGGACTTGCAGGGATAATCCCAACTTGGACTTAACCTTTTTATTAAGATGAGAAAAATGCTCCTGACTGCGCTTCTGGCAGTCTCGTTTGGCATTGTTCAGGCCCAGACGTCGCCCAATGCAGTTGAATCTACCGCCGCAGAGCCCGCTCTTTATGAGCAGATTCCAATTGTGAGCGACATTATCTCTTTCGCAAAAAAGCATCTCTCCAACCGCTACCGTTCAGGGGGCACTTCGCCTGGCGGATTTGATTGTTCCGGATTTACACGGTATTGTTTCAACAAATTCGGCATTATGCTACCGCATTCCAGCGCTGCACAGGGTAGTGTCGGTGTTTCGGTTGAAAAAGAAAGTGCCCAGCCCGGTGATCTGATCCTGTTTAAAGGACACAGTGCAGGCAGCAGCCGGATTGGCCACGTCGGTATGATTGTCGAAGTTGAGGGAGACCGGATTAAGTTTATTCATTCAGCCTGGAACGGCGGTGTTCGATATGACTGGCTGCATGCCGATTACTACAAACGCCGGTTCGTCGGTGTGCGCAGAGTAATCTCCCTGCTGGCCGAAAAATAAAGCAAAAAAAAAGGAAGGTGACCCTTCCTTTTTTTTTGGCATTCTATCAGGTAGTTTATCTGGTCAGCGTTGTACCCGCTCCCGATGCTACTGCCTGCGCCAGTTCATCGGCATGGCAGATAATTACCTTGGACACGCCTTTCTCCAGCGCACGGAACGCATTATCCAGTTTTGGAATCATGCCTTTATTGATAGCACCCGACGCTTTATAGTCTGCATAGACAGCTGGTGTCAGTTCGGCAATCACACTCGCATCGTCGTCAGGATTGCTCAGTACGCCTTTCTTCTCAAAACAGTAAACCAGTGTCACGTCATTATGAGCAGCCATGTCCACAGCAATGGCTGAGGCCATTGTATCGGCGTTGGTATTCAGCATATTGCCCTCCCGGTCGAAGGTCAGGGGTGCAAAAACGGGGGTCAGGTCCTGACGGATAAACGCCTGTAACTGACCGGAGTTTACCTCCTCAATATCACCGACAAACCCATAGTCAATCTCTTTTACGGGACGTTTGCGGGCAAGCACCGTTCCGCCGTCTGCTCCGGTCAGACCGATGGCATTGGTTCCCAGTGCCTGTAGCTGCGCCACAATCTGCTTGTTGACCAGCCCGCCGTAAACCATCGTAACCACATCCAGCATCGGCCGGTCTGTAATCCGGCGGCCTTCGACCATTGTCGTCTGAACGCCTAATTTCTCAGCCACCTGGGTTGCGACTTTGCCACCGCCGTGAATAAGTACTTTCTCATCACTCAATTGCGAAAATGACGCCAGAAACCGCTTCAGCGCATCCGGATTGTCAATGACATTCCCGCCAATCTTGATGACTGTTACCTTACCCATGCTGCAAAATTTCTTTTAACACCGCCTGCGCTGACCATTCCCGATTAGCAGCCTGATCAATCACAATCGACTGCGGGCTGTCCAGCACCTCATCGGTAACTTTCATGTTCCGGCGCAGCGGCAGACAATGCATGAATTTGCCGTTATCGGTTAGCTGCATTTTGTCCATCGTAACAGCCCATGACGGGTCCTGTACCAGCACCTGACCGTAGTGCGTATACGATGACCAGTTCTTGCCGTAAATAAAGTCGGCCCCTTCAAACGCTTCGTTCTGGTTATGCGTCACCCGCGCCTTACCGACAAACTCAGGGGCGAGGTCGTAGCCTTCCGGATGCGTGATAACCAGCTCCACATCCATGTGGTTCATCCACTCCGCAAACGAGTTGGCAACAGCCTGCGGCAACGGTTTGAAGTGCGGTAACCAGGTCAGCACCACTTTCGGGCGGGCTTTGGTTTTGAACTCTTCAATCGTGATGCAGTCGGCCAATGACTGGAGCGGATGGCGGGTGGCTGATTCAAGGTTTACGATCGGGACACCGGCATACTTCACGAATTGCTTCATCACCTGCTCCCGGTAATCCTTGTCGCGGTCTTTTAGTTCGGCAAAGGCCCGGACAGCAATAATGTCGCAGTAACGACCCATAACGGCCGCCGCTTCCTTCACGTGCTCAGCCTTGTCGCCATTCATGATCACCGGATTACCCAATTCACCGTCTTCCAGCTCAAGGCCCCAGCTATCCTGCCCTACGTTCAGCACCATCACGTTCATTCCCAGATTCTGGGCTGCCTTCTGAGTGCTGAGGCGGGTCCGTAAGCTGGAGTTGAAAAAGATCAGGCCAATGGTTTTATTTTTTCCCAGATGCTGGTCGGCAAACGGGTTCTGTTTGGCCTCCAGGCCTGATTTAATCAGGGCCTGAAGGTCTGTTACGTCGTGAATGGAAATGAAATTGGTCATTTTATCCTAATCAAACCGTTGCTTTAACTTCTTTTGATAAAGCGTCCAGGAACTGATCGATTTCTTCGGTTCCCAGCGCCAGCGACGGCAGTAACCGGATGGTATTTTTGCCTGCCACACCGGTAAACATATGGTGTTCAAACAGCAGTGTATTCCGCAGTGTCTCCACCGGAAAATCGTACTCGATGCCGATCATCAGTCCACGGCCGCGCAGCTCTTTGTAGCCGCCCACCTGCCGCAGGCCGTCCATCAGGTAATCGCCCATTTTCGCCGCATTGTCCATCAGGTTTTCATCTTTCATGATGTCGAGCACGGCAATAGCCGCCGTACAGGCCAGATGGTTTCCGCCAAAGGTGGTTCCGAGTAAGCCGTAGCTTGCCTTGAACTTCGGCGAAATCAGGATCCCGCCGATCGGGAAGCCGTTGCCCATGCCTTTAGCCATCGACATAATATCCGGTTCAATGCCGCTGAACTGATGCGAAAAGAATTTACCCGAACGGCCATACCCGCACTGAACACCGTCCAGAATCAGGACCGCACCGGTTTCATCGCACCGGCGGCGCAGCGTTTGCAGAAACTCATCCGTTGCCACATGGATACCGCCCACGCCCTGAATCCCTTCGATGATAACGGCCGTCACCTCATCGGTAATGCCCGCAACAGCTGCCTCTACATCATTATAAGGCAGAAACGTTACATGCTCACTGTAGTTTACCGGCGCCACAATCGACGGATTGTCCGTTGCCGCAACAGCACCCGCTGTCCGGCCATGGAACGACTTCCGGAACGCCACTACTTTAGTACGCTTGTTATGGAACGAAGCCAGCTTCAGGGCATTCTCGTTCGCTTCAGCGCCTGAATTACAGAGGAATAACGCATAGTCAGGGTAACCCGACAACGCTCCCAGCTTTTCGGCCAGTTCTTCCTGCAAGGGAATCCTGACTGAATTTGAATAGAACGAAATCCGGTTTAATTGTTCAGTAATGGCCCTGACATATCGTGGGTGGGTATGCCCTACAGAGATGACAGCGTGGCCCCCGTACAGGTCGAGGTACCGTTCGCCTTTTGAATCCCACAGATAACTCCCCTGTGCCCGCACAGGCTCGATATCATACAGCGGATAAACATTAAAGAGTTGTGACATTGTCTGAACAAATAGTAGCCCTGAATGAATAAATCAACAGGATAATTATAAAAGATTGCAAGTTTACAAATTATGTACCCTAAATCATTGAAAAAAACGAAAAAAGGGGCCTTAGCCCCTTCCAATTCGTTTTCCACCCGGCATTCGGCACGCTCCGGCAGCTAAACAGCCATAACTTTGATCAGAAAGCGCCGGATCGCGTTCAAGGCTTCGGCAGGCTCTTCCAGCATACCCAGATGGCCGGAGTGTTCCAGTACTGTGGCCTGTACGTTCGACGGCATCTCAAACAGCTCCTTACTTTTGTCAAGCGGCACCAGCTTATCTTCTTTCCCGGCAATAATTAATACCGGATAGGCGGCATTTTTCAGGACATGTGTCCGGTCGGGCCGCGACTGAATAGCTTTAACACCTGCAATCAATGCATCAGCCGGTAACTGCCGGCCTTTGCTGACGACAGAGCCAATCGTTGCGGCCATCGACGTTTTATGTTCTTCGGCAAACATATTGGGTACTGCGGCATCAATGAACGCCGGCGATCCCTCAGCCGTAAGCTGTGCAATGGCCTGTTCCCGTTTTGGTTTGCGGTCTTCGTCATCGGGGAATGCCGTTGAATGAAAAAGGCCCAGACCAGCCATCATGTCCGGATGCTTTTCGGCAAAGGCCAGCGCAATGTAGCCGCCCATCGAATGGCCGATCAGGACTACCTTCTCAATGCCGGATGCCTGAAACACACTATATAGCTCTTCAGCGTACGCTTCAACGGTCTGGTGGCTGGTCATGCCCGAAAAATCAGGCTTGACAATCTGTACATCCGCCGATAAATCGTCGTACAGCGTATCCCAGACCGACGGGTCTACGCCATGACCATGAATCAGACAAAGTGTGGGTTGTTCTGTCATGTTACAAGCAACCCGGAGGCTGCGGTTAGAGGTGACTTGTTTACTATAAACTGACAGTGGCACGATCGACGGATATTACCGCTATGATCGTGCCACTGATTAGTAATGATTTTTATATGCTGCGATTACACGGTACGTAACACACCTACCAGGATCAGTACGATACCACCGATCAGCATCAGTAAGCCTAACAGACCCAGTACACCACCGAACAGCAGCGATAACAACAGACCAACGATACCGATGATGATACCGGCGCGGGTTGCACGGTCCATTACCTTAGCTTCGTCAGGAGCCATGTGTTTTTTGATCTGCTTATCGATTTTTTTCGTCATCATACGCTCCATCAACGTCGCTTTTTTTGTTGTCTGGAGTGTGTTTGACGCTTTAGCTGTGGTTGCTTCGTTCAGGAGTTGTTTCACACGGGCCATCCGTTTTTCCAGCTTTTTGTTTGAAGCCAGTTCTTTATTATTGGCGGCGTATGCTTCAATCTGATCAACTACCTGCTTGGTTGCTTCAACCTGCGCAGCTGTTGGTGCGTCAACGGCAGCCGGGGCCTCAACCGGTGTGGCTACGGCAACTTCTTCCGTTGTTTTTGGCTGAGCAGCCGGTGCAGCTTTCGCTTCTGAATAGAATCGTTCTGTCTGCGTACGCTGAACCGTGGCGTATGGACGGCTACACGCGGTCATCATGGCAGCAGCGGCGAAGGCAAAAAAGGCGTTGCGAGTCAACGTTTTCATAAATCTGTGTTTTTTTAGTGAATTAACGGTTTGAACGCCCAAACGTAAAAAATTGTTAGAAACGAAAAACCGGTGTTTGAATAAATTTGATTGAATGAGCATTTAAAACCCCGTTTCTGAGCTACTGGCCCCTATAAAAGGCCAATCAGAAGCAGAACAGCGCCGACAATTAACGATACGAGCCCAAGGGTTGCCGCTGTCCCGGAAGTCAGTAAAAGCAGCAGCAGACCCAGAATAACCAGCACGGCACCGCCTGTCAGTACGCCCGTATTCAGCTGGGCTTTCTGCGTTTTTTCGGGACTCATTTTCTGCTGGATTTTCTTGTTGATCTTCTTAACCATCATCCGCTCCATCGCCGTTGACTTGTGCGTTGCCGCCCCGGCCGACGCTTCCGTCAATGACGTTGTCGCTAACAGTTGCCTGATCCGGCCCATTCGCTTATCCAGCTTTTGTTTGTCAGAAACCGACAGTTTGTTATCGGCAGAAGCCACGGCTTCGTATTTCGCCAACGCTTCGTTTACCGTTTGCGGAGCAGCCTCCGGTGCTGTTACCGGTACAGTAACAGGCTGTATGCCGGCTTGTGAAACGGTTTGTTCAGCCACAACGGGTGCTGTAGCAACTGATCGTGTTGAGGCGACCTCAGCAGGCGTACGCTGGAGGGTAGCATACGGACGGTTTGTACACGCCGTCATGAGCATTCCGATGGCCAGAGCATAGAATGCATTGGTAGTTATGCGCTTCATATGAGAAGGACGTTGAGTGAAACATAATTTACTTTTCACTCGACTAACTGTCCACACATATGAATGTTTCGGAAACCTACATAAAGGGGAGTTTACCAAAAAAAAGCGGAGGCACGACTAGAAGTCGTGCCTCCGCTACTTATTCCCGGAAATGGCGCACAATCCAGAGCCGCGCTGCCATTTTTCATTAACCATTTCTCCTTATTCATTCCGGCAGGCCTATGCCGCCGACCGCAGCACCTGCCAGGTTGATTTACCAAACTGCTCCTGCACATAATCCATCGACACCGTAAAGGTCGTCAGATCGGTCCGTGAGGGCAGTTCAAACATGGCGTCGGTTATGATTGATTCGCAAATGGCCCGCAGCCCGCGCGCACCCAGATTGAAGTGCAGGGCCTGATCGACAATAAAGTCCAGTACATCGGACTCCCATTCAATGGCAATGCCTTCCATGGCAAACAGCTTTTCATACTGCTTGGTAATGGCGTTTTTCGGCTCCGTCAGAATTTTCCGCAACGCCTGGCGGTTCAGTGGTTCAAGGTGGGTCAGTACCGGCAGACGGCCGATCAGTTCCGGAATCAGTCCGAACGATTTGAGGTCCTGCGCCGATACAAAGCGCATCAGATGTTCGCGGTCAAAGGACTCGTGCAGGCGGCGGTCGCCGGAGAATCCGATCGGCCGCGTGTTGATCCGTTTGGCGATATGCCGCTCAATACCATCAAAAGCGCCGCCGCAGATGAACAGGATATTTTCGGTGTTGATCGAAATCATCCGCTGATCGGGGTGCTTGCGGCCACCCTGCGGCGGTACGTTCACCATCGAACCTTCCAGCAGTTTCAGCAAGGCCTGCTGCACGCCTTCGCCCGACACGTCGCGGGTAATGGACGGGTTATCGGCCTTCCGGGCGATTTTATCAATTTCGTCGATGTATACAATGCCCCGTTCAGCCGCATCAACGTTATAATCAGCCGCCTGAAGCAGCCGGGTCAGGATCGTTTCAACGTCTTCGCCCACATAACCGGCTTCGGTAATGACCGTAGCATCGGCAATACAGAACGGCACTTCCAGCTTACGGGCAATGGTCCGGGCCAGATACGTTTTACCGGTACCGGTCTCCCCGACCATGATGATGTTCGATTTCTCGATCGTCACATCATCCTCCGTTTTGGGCTGCATCAGCCGCTTATAGTGATTATACACCGCCACCGAAAGCGTTTTTTTCGCCTCGTCCTGCCCTATAACATACTGGTCAAGGTGGCGCTTCATCTCCTGCGGTTTAATCAGGTTCAGCTTGATGTCTGCCGGTTCGGAGCGGCGCGGCCGCATTTCTTCCAGCACCACGCGGTGGCCTTCCTCAATGCAGTAGTTACAGATATGGGAGTCCATGCCCGACAACAGGAGCATTACTTCATTTTTTCGACGGCCGCAGAACGAGCAACTAACCGCTGGCATATTGGTGATCAGAGTGTTTTGATGTTTATGTTCGTAAAACTGACAACTACCCTTTTTGTTGTCATCCTTTTTTTGTCAATAAAAAACGACCTGAGTATACCCAGGCCGTAGTAGGTAAACAAAGGTACATGTTGAATGCTGAACAGGCAAGCCCGCATCCGCCGTTACCTAATAAGTTTCGTAGTCGTAAAAGAGCCCGTATGTACTGCCGGCCGGCCCTTCTGACCACTGCGTGATACGGCCGTCGGCACGAGCGGTTACGGAATAGTTTTTTGTCACAGCCGCTGTTACGGGTACACCCGCTTTGTCGAAGTTCCGGACTGTCTGCAGCAACACGTTGTTCTGGCTATACCGGAATGCCAGTTGATCACCCCAGATGGTGGCGGGTGGTAAGCCGTAATACGGACTCCGTCCGGTGCCGTATGCATACGTGGTACGGAGCCGGCCCGTCTCCACCCGATCCGTACCATACACCGGCGCGTCAATAGCCGTCAGATTACCATCGGTATAGGCATAGGTAGTAACCAGCCCTGTCTGACCGGCAACGGGCAGCTTGTATTCCGTTTTTTTCACCGGCCGGTTTTGCGCATCGAGTTCATACACGAGCTGCTGCGTGTCGGTAAACGTTCCGTCAGCCCCCATCGAGACATAGGTAGCCGTCACGATTTTACCGGTGCCGTCATACGTATAGCGGATGCGTGACTCCCCTGCTTTCTGTTTGCTCTGATAGTCAAGATAATCCGTCTGCGTCAGACGCCCCTGTGCATCATACTGGTACGTCATCCGGTTTGCCTGATCCAGGCTGAATGGCGGAAACGGCCCTCCGGGTGTGAAATAGCTCTGCACCAGCACCACCCGGTTACCGGTATCGTATGAATAGACCTGAAAAAAGGTTACATCAGACCGGTCGGTTACGGTTTTCAGCCGCACGCGGTCTTCCACCACAGGTTCACTTCCTCTGCTGCACCCTGCCAGCCAAAGGCCGGTTATTCCCAACAGTATAACTTTCCACATACTCCCCTTCATACCTGTTTGTCATGCGTTATCATCATCCTAAAGATACAAAAAAGGGGAAAATCGTTGGATTTTCCCCTTCAGAATTACAAACTGTGACGACGATCAGGCCGGTTTATACCCGGCCATACATCCTGTCTGACGCTCTCCTGTCTATTGGTCTCCGACCCCGTTTAGTTTGTAGCGTTTAATTTTACAATAATACCGGGACCGTAATACAGCAGATAATAGGTATCTGCGCTGACGGTACTCAGGTGAATATCAACCGGCGTGATCGCTGGTGAAAACAAGGTCGTTGCCGCATTATCACCGCTGGCAACCCGACCCGGGGTTGAAAAGCCAAATTCGGTAATGAGCGTTTTGCCACCCGGCGTAAATGTAATATCAGTAATACCCGAAAAGCCTGTCTTATAAACGGTTGGCGTAACCGGTGCCGCACCGCTTCCGCTAACCTGATAAATCGTTGACTTACCGGTCGGGAACGGGAAACCCACGAGGGTTGTCACCAGGAAATTTGTACCGTCAAAGACAATGCTGGTCGGAACGGCGTCGATGGTCGGCGGACCAACAGGCGCACCCGGGTAAGTTGGATTAGGTACATCCGGGAAAACCGCATAAATGCTCAGCGCGTTGGTTCCTTTGGCTACCCGCACAATGGCATTGGCGCCGGCATCAGCGATAAAAATATCTCCGTTCGGCCCGAATGTCAGGTTATACGGGTTTGAATCGGCCGGGTCCGGCGCGTTCGGACGGGCATTCTTTACAAACGTACCAATGTCTACAAAACTCAGTGAGCTTGCCGGAATCGGTGCGCTGACGCCCGGAACAAAGTTCGATACATCGGCCACAAACATCTTATCCTCAATGCTGTGTAGGATATACAGCTTACCGTCACGGTATAGCAGGTGGTTCAGGCCTTCCGGCGAATTTTCCGGACTGATTGCCGATACAAAACCTGTGATAACCGGATATACAGCACCTGACGGCGTTACGACCGATACACGACCGTCATTCACCGTGCCGCTACCGGCTTCGGTAACCCAGATATTGCCTTTGCTGTCATCAGAAATACCGATGGGTGCTTTCAGACCGGATGCAACCGGCGGGCCGGGAACAGCTGCCAGGGTTACCGGATTCGGAATACGGTGATCCTGCAATACACAACCGTAAACGCCAACCAGCAAAATACCCAGTGAAATGAACAGCCAGCTTGTCTGGCGGAGGGAGTAGTTAAATTTCATACGACGAATGGTTAGAAACAGGCTTATAATAAAAAGTGGACTATTGGAGAGTTGGGCAAAAGTAACATTTTATATACAGGCAAATCAAGAAGCAGTGATTTAATGGTCTCTTTTCTAACGATACTTACAAACTAGTCACTAGAAAAGCAGAAAAAGAAACCCTTCCCCCATCACCATGCGTAGTGTAATCCCAGATAACTACCGGTGCTCACAGGCAATAAATCGCCCTGGTCAACGGCAAATGACGCGCACAGTAAGGCAGTTTTCCGGCGGTTCAGCGGCCAGCGGATAGCGGTATAGGCTGATAGTTGCGGCAATGGTTCGGGATACGGGCGATTGAATGTTCCCCTGTTTCGGGACAATGACGCTTTAAACATCAGGGAAGGCCCGCCGGCGATAACGCCGTCAAGCGCCAGATACCAGGCCGTAACGCGGTTGTTCGGGAAATAGGGTCCGCCCAGTCCGGCGGCATACTGGCTGAGATTCGTGTAAGGAAAAAGAAACGGTGTGCCCAGCGTAAGTCCCTGATACGTCCACCCTTCACGGTACTGGCTGTGGTTGTAGTAATTATCACCGCCCTGATACTGCGCGGCCGGATCGAAGGTCGGGCCGCTCTGATTCAGTGTACTGAGCCATTCAATGACTACACGCCGGATCCGGAACCACGACGAGGCCTCGCCGTTCAGATTCAGCAACCGCAACCCTGTTAAGCCATCCGGCACATTCCGCAGGGCCAGTCCGGACGCATCTTCATACAAATGCTGGTGGTACAATTGCCAGTTAGTCCGGTCACCACGCCACTCCAGGGCCAGATCAATACTGCCGATATGGTTACCGATCCGGTTAGTGCCGTCAAAATCAGTAAACCGGTCCGTTTGCAATGCCTCCGGATACCGGCCCGTTACCACCGACAGGTAGTCACGGAAGGTAGCCGGCAACTGACCGTTTACTGCCAGCGGCGTATCGTTCAGGTAACCGGCCTGCCCACCCCACTGCACCTGATGATTCAGACCGGCATACGCGCGCACCCGCCAATGTGGTTTCCCAAGCCGGAAATAAGCGTATTTCTGGTGCAGGTAGCTGTTTTTTACATAGGAATTGATAAACCAGCCGTGCGCATACCCCACACGAAAGGCCAGTATATGCTTCAGAAAACCCAGTGATATATAGTCCGGCGTATGCAGCTGTACTTTCGGAATGGGCAGTGTATTCCCTGACCAGGCCACACTCCCCGACGACAGCAAGGTATCGACAATCCCGATGACACCGGTACGGTTACCGGCAAATAATTCGAACTTACCGTAACGTACTTTCAGAAAAGCATCCGGTAAATAGTACCGCAGCGGCTCGCCGGCTGGCTTCAGCTGCCCGTTGAACACCCCGTTAACACCAAAACCCCAGTCGAAGCGGGAGGATGAGTCGGTGCGTTGCCGGTAATCCTGCGAAACATTCAGCCGCGCCGTGATCAGGGAACCTGTCAAGGGTACAGTGCCCTGCTGATTGGTTCGTAACCAGAAGGGAATCGGCCCATTGCCGGCCGCGTACCATCCTGACTCAACCGCATAGCGGATCCTGTCATTGGCCGGTTGTGCGAAGGCTGAGACAGAAGCAAGACAACCGGTTAGTATCCAAAGGTAACGGTATGGCATAGGCACGGTAATTTCGTAATCGACCTTGATACAGAAGCACGAACGTGGGGAAAAATACCGGACTTGTCAAGAAACAATGCTTCTTTCAGGTGACAGGGTTTAGGCAACGGCGTGGAAATCGGGGGGTCTGGCTTAGTGAGAATCACTTAAAGTAACTCCCCCCCATTTTACGTAACTTAACAAATATTGGCCTTGAGACAACTAACGCGACAAGCTGGTTTGAGTCATGTTCCAGAAACTCGCCGACCGATAAGCCGTATAACCGCGCAACAGCCTCTAACTGATCGGGATCCGGTTTTGATTTGCCTGTTTCGAGGCGGCAATAGGTTGATTGTGCAATAGTTAACGAATAAGCAACCGCTGCCTGTGAGTAGCCGAACAACTCACGTAGACGGCGTAGTTTGGTTGGACAAAAAGGCATATAAACGATGGTGTTAGTAATAGTTATAGTAAGCTAATGACGAAACTGAAACAATATTGTCACACACTTTCATATTTTCAATAAAAATTATTTCCCTTACTATTTTTTATAATATTTCCAATCCATATTTGCACAAAATCATTCATATCGGTATCAGATTATGCAAATCTGAATTGGTTACGCCTCTATTTTAGTACAATTTTGACCCAACCAATTACGGCAAGGCACACCGGCCCGGGAGGTGAAGCAAGGTCGGGCGATTGGGAGACTTAACCATTTAAAAAATGAATACCTTACAGCTCAGTACGACTGGCTTTGACGAAATGATGTTTAGTGAAATAAGTCAGATTAATGGAGGAGGTGATCAACCCAATAATCCTATTCTTGAAGGGATAAAAAAAGGTGTGGAAGAATACCTTAAAGACTTCACATATGGGTTTGTCGGAGGCTTTATAAACGGTTTTTTTAACCGGCCAAATGATTGTTGTAAAAAATAGATATTCTTCAACCAGTAAATTCTACTAAATCTATGAAAAATATATGCTCATTATCATTAGCAGCTGGCTTTGAAGACTTGGGTGAAGATATAATATTCATTAATGGTGGCCAAGATGTAAAGTGTCAGGGTTGTGAGTTTGGGTATTTAGTTGGACAATTTGTAAGAGCAATTGTTACAGGTTGGGGGAATGGTGCTAGCCATTATGATGATTACCGTAGAGAAACCGGATTTGGCAAATAATATTTAATGGCGCACAGATTTGTGAATCTGTGCGCCATTAAATAAATTTATAAAGCTTTTTTTTTAATAGTTTATGCGACACCAAAATACACTTAAACAATTATACTACACACTATATAAATTAATTTATAATAGTTTTTTTTTAAATAAAATATACAAATACACTTTAATATCAATTTGTCTCCATCATATATCTTCCAAATTTTTCTTCATATTTATCCCAAATAAGTCTGTAAAAAGTTTCCACAATTTCAATTCAATATCTGAAGAGCTGTATGAAGTGCTTATATGGGCACCTGTTCTTGAAAGTTTACTTTTCCAGTATCTGGTTATTGAGTTTATTTATAGTAAGAGCAAAAGTATTTCTTTTTCTATCATTGGTTCCAGTCTTCTTTTTGGACTTTGGCATTTTTATAGTATCAATTATATATTATTCAGTTTTTCAATAGGTATCTTCCTGTCTTATACATACTTAACATTCCGTAGTAAATTCAACATACTAGGCGCAAACATTTCAGTGATTTTCATACACTTCATTTTAAATCTTAAATCTTTAATCTTAAATCATTTTTCCAATTAGTAAGAGAGCCTCACTTTTTTGTAGCTCTTAATAGGCTTGTTGCAATGTAAATAATAATTAAATTTAAGTATAATTTACAATAAAATAGCTTATCTTTTAATTATTATTTTCCAATAACAACCACATGTCAGTTAATTAATTACGCCAATATGCCCCTAATTTAGAATCACATAACAACGTCTAATATATCATGGCACTTTTTTAATCATAAACCATGTTAGTAATTATCTTCATAAAATCAGGCAATATGAGATGGTCTAATTTATCGGCACAGTGAACTTGCTTAACTTCGCAAGATCATGCAGCAACTAAGCAGACCTAAAAC
>NZ_JBYFCJ010000021.1:0-130929 GCF_057652235.1 Arsenicibacter sp. R0_47
AGGTGGTAGAAGAGGGTGTTGATGTGGTGAAGATGAACGCCAAGCTGCTCGAAAAAATCGAAGAACTCACGCTCTACATGATCGATCTGAAAAAAGAAAATCAGCAGATTAAAGCCGAAAACAAAGAGATTAAGCAAATGCTGAAAAAGCAGGCAACTAAAAAATAGTTGACCGAAGGCGTTTGATACCTATATTGTAGCCCGTAGCTCCCGAGAGCTGCGGGCTATTTTTTTACCGGAATGATACTGAATACCGACATAGAAGCGGCACGTACGCTTGCCTTACAGTTATACGAAAATTACCACGCTTACCGCGAGCCGTATTTTACGCACCGCCGGTTTAAGCATAAAGACATTGAACCGCTGATTCAGGAACTGGCCGCGATAGATCCCTTTGTAGTATCCGTAATTGGTAAATCACTGGAAAACCGGCCGGTTTATCAAATTAAAGCCGGAAACGGTCCGGTTCCGGTGCTGCTGTGGTCGCAGATGCACGGTGATGAAGCAACGGCCACGATGGCCATGTTCGATATATTCAACTTTCTGCGGGTATCCGGGGATGGGTTGGATATGCTCCGGCAGGACTTACTGACCAAAACAACGCTTTATTTTATTCCGATGCTGAACCCCGACGGGGCTGAACGTTTTCAGCGGCGGACCGCCCTCGACATCGATATGAACCGCGATGCGCTGCGGTTACAATCGCCGGAATCCGTTATGCTGAAAGAGCGGCAGCAAACCCTGAAACCACTCGTTGGCTTTAACCTGCATGATCAGAATCCGCGTTATACGGTCGGTTCAACCGGCAAACAGGCCGTTATGTCGTTTTTGGCAACGGCTTACGATGAAGACCGGAATATCAATGAGGTTCGGAAACGTTCGATGCAGCTCATTGTGGGGCTGAACCGGGTGTTGCAGCAGTTTATACCTGACCAGATCGCGCGCTTCGATGATGAGTTTGAGCCACGGGCCTTCGGCGATAATATCCAGAAATGGGGAACAACGCTGATTCTGGTAGAGTCGGGTGGCTATAAGGGTGATCCGGAGAAAATGTACATCCGCCGCCTGAATTTTGTCGGTATTATGTCGGCGCTGGCTGCCATTGCTAATGAGACGTATGTGCAGGAAGATATCAGCGGCTATCAGGTAATTCCGGAAAATGGCCGGACATTGCTCGATGTCCTGATACGGAATGCGCAGGTTACCTATCGGGAGCACACAACGGGTATGGACATTGGTATACTGCGCCATGAAGAAAACACAACCGGCGCTACCGGTTTTTATTACCGGAGCGTAATCGATGACCTGGGCGATTTATCAACATTCCACGGATTGCAGGAAATTGATGCAACCGGATTAACGATTCTGCCGCCGAAAGTATATCCGGACGTGCTCGAAAACCCTGATGCCGTAGCCGGGCTGGATCTGGTGGCATTACGGGAACAGGGAATTGTGGTTTTTACTGTAAAGGAAGTCCCCGATGACTATACACCTGTGCTGCCCGTTCATATTGTGCATCAGGGTAAGCTGCCGTCAGTGCCGTTGTGCCCTGGACAGATTCCGACGTTTTTGCTGGCCGACGACACACAGATTCGCTATGTGTTTGTGAACGGCTTTGCCATCAATACCATGCTGGACATCGGTTATCAGGTGACCGGTGTAGTTGATTAGCCAGTCCGGTTGCCTGGCAGGTCCGGCGTTCACACAACTTTCAGGATGTGTAAACGCCGGATTTTTGTTTCCGGGCGGATTCGTTTTCGTATTAAGCGGGCATGATAAACAGACTGAGAAAGAGCAGGAAAGATAATTTAGGCATAACGGTGGCATAACATTGAGGTAATATTAGGGCTCTAGTTTTGTGCCGTAATTCTACCAGTCGGTAATAATGCCAATATGAAAAAGATCTCGTTAATAATTTTCCTTTTAACACTAAGCATCGGCGCGTTTGCCCAGAAAGGAACCATCAGAGGTTCGGTGAAGGACGCCAAAACCAAAGAAGCGCTCATCGGCTGTACGGTTCGGATTGACGGTACACAACTTGGGTCAACAACTGATATCGAAGGGAACTTCAACGTCGCTAACGTACCGGCCGGTAACTACAACATTGTCATTTCGTACGTCTCGTACAAAAATAAGTCGCTTGCCAACGTACGGATCGAATCAGGTAACACAACGGTCATTGATACGGAACTGGAAGAAGAAGGCAAATCGCTTCAGGAAGTTGTGGTTCGGGCAACCCGCGCAACCAACACCGAAATCGCCGTTATCTCCGAAATCAAGCAGCTAAAGCCAATCGCGGTTGGTTTGTCGGCACAGCAGATTGTTAAGTCGCAGGACCGCGATGCGGCGGCGGCCATCCGCCGGGTACCAGGCGTTAGTATTGTTGACAACCGCTTTGTAATGGTTCGCGGCCTCGGCTCACGCTACAATGCCGTATTGATTAACGATGTCATTACACCCTCTACCGAAGTAGATACCCGCTCATTCTCTTTTGACTTAGTACCCAGCAATATCATCGACCGGATGATCGTCTACAAATCCGGTTCGGCAGAACTGCCGGGTGATTTTGCCGGTGGTGCCATTAAAATCTACACAAAACGTCGTCCGGATCAGAACTTTATGGACGTCGGTTTTACGGTTGGTTACCGGCCAATGACTACGCTGAACGATGCCCAGACACATTCCCGTTCAGGCGCGAACTGGCTGGGCCTGTGGGGTGCCGATCAGCAGATTCCGTCCAGCTTCCCGTCAAAGGCCGCGACGTTTAATAACCAGAGTGCGCTGCAGCGGGCAGCCTATGCCAAACTGTTGCCAAACTCGTGGGGTCTGAATACAATTACTGTTTCGCCGGATCTGCGTTTTGCCCTGAACATGGGCCGCCGGTTTGATGTCGGAAATGTCCGGGTAAGTAACCTGACCAGCATCAACTATTCAATGACGCATCAGAGCGCCAATGTGAACTTTAATCTGTATCAGAACGGCCTGACCGCAAATGACCTTTTTGAACAATATACTGATAACAGCTACGCCCGTCAGACCCGCTTAGGATTATTACATAACTGGACCCTTCGTTTCTCGCCTGCGTTTGTTCTGGAATGGAAAACGCTCTTCAACCAGTTAGGCAACACAGAAACCGTGGCACGTAACGGTCAGAAAGTAGTGGATGGCTATGATGTGCGCAGCTACTCAGAGCGCTTCGAAAACCGCAGTATCCTGACAACACAAGTATCGGGTGAACATACACTGAACGAACTGACCAAGCTGACCTGGATCGCCGGTTATGGCTATACCGGCCGTTGGGAGCCGGACTGGAAGCGTGTTCGCTACCAGCGCGCAACCAGCGCAGCCGGCAATGAGGCATCTTTCCAGATTGCTGCCCCGGTTGACCCTAACCCGATCGACGTAGGCCGCTTCTACTCAAAACTGGGCGAGCGCGTGGCTACATTCGCCGCCAACGGTGAGCATACATTCGGTAACCCGACTGACCGTGAGCCAAACCGCATCCGTTTCGGTGTCTACGGCGAAAAGAAAGACCGTGATTACTCGGCCCGCTTCTACGGCTACAATACCATTGGTAATGCTTCGGCCATTACACAACAGTCTATCAACACGGTCTTCGACCTGAAAAATATTACCGGTCAGGACGGTGGTCTGTCACTCCGCGATGGTACAAAAGACCTTGACTCCTATCAGGGCATCAATAACTACGGCGCCGCTTACGTAACGGGCGATGTCTACTTCGGCCCGAAAGCAAACCTGACGCTGGGTTTCCGTGGTGAATACAACGACCAGGGCCTGAAAGCGACAGTCGCAAACGCAAACCGCCGCCTCGTTAATAACAAGGTGTTCAGCCCGCTGCCTTCGCTGAACTTTACCTACAAACTGGACGAGAAACAAAACCTGCGTTTTGCATTCTCATCGACGGTAAACCGTGCCGAATTCCGCGAACTGGCGCCGTTCAGTTACTTCGATTTTAACCTCCTGGCCGATGTTCGTGGTAACACTGCCCTGAAAACGGCTAACATCCAGAACGTAGATGCCAAATGGGAACTGTACCCGACGCAGAATGAATTGATTTCGATTACTGCTTTCTATAAGCACTTTACAAATCCGATCGAAACGTTCCTGCTGCCAACCGGCAATGGCTTAGCTTACACTTTTACAAACGCAAAGTCGGCGCAGAACTACGGGGTTGAACTGGAGATCCGGAAAGGCTTCCCGAACGCATCCAGTGTGTTCCTGCAAAACCTGACGTTTGTCGGTAACGCATCATTCATCAAGAGCCGCGTAAATCTGGGTCAGTTTGTAACGGCTCCTGACCTGAGCGGTGCTACACAGAACTACGATCTGACAGGTGTTGCCGACAAAGAGCGCGCACTGGCCGGTCAGTCGCCGTACCTGCTGAACATGGGTCTGTACTACAGCGATCCTAAGTCGAACTGGAATGCAAACCTGCTTTACAACGTATTTGGTCAGCGGATTTTTGCGGTGGGTAACGTGAACAGCCCGACCGTTTACGAAATGCCGCGTAACGTTGTTGACCTGAACATCAGCAAGCAATTCAAAAAGCAACTGGAAATCCGTCTGGGTATCCAGGACATCCTGAACCAGTATGTCCGGTTTAGCCAGGATTTCAACCGTAACGGTAAAATCGACAGCGATGTGACATCAAAAACAGCTAACGCTGATCAGGATGTCCGGAAGTTCAAGCGGGGAAGCTACTTCACTTTGTCTGCGGTGTACACGTTCGGCCGTCGAACCATTATCCCATAAACCGCTCCGTCTGTAAAACGTATTGCAGGTCGGGCAGAACAGTCTAAAACAACCAAATCCGTTTATTTATGCAATTCCTCAAAAACTGGTCGTATTGTTTACTCGTTGTCACGGGCTTATTCATAGCCGTCTCGGCCTGTAAGAATGACAGCACGCCCGAACCTGTTTTGACAATTGAATCAATCTCCAATACGTCGGCTCCGGTTGGAACGACCATGACTATCACCGGTACCAAATTTGACGCAACAGCGGCTAACAACGTGGTTAAGTTTGGTAGTGTACAGGCTACGGTTGTTTCGGCAAGCACAACACAACTGGTTGTTCGGGTACCGGCCGGTGCGCAGAACGGCCCGATCACGGTAACCGTAAATGGTGTAACCGTGAGCAGCACACAGGCTTTCTCACTGAGCAACCGCCCGGTAATTACTGTACAGGGTGCCATCACGGCCAACACAACCTGGTCAGCTACTAACGTCTACAAGATTCTGGGTTTTGTTTATGTCCGTAACGGCGTGACACTGACCATTGAGAAAGGTACTATCATCAAAGGTGCTCCGAAGGAAGAAGATCCGGCCGCATCCGGTAAAGGTGGTACACTGATCGTGCAGCCGGGCGGCAAACTGACCGCTATCGGTACGGCTGATCAGCCAATCGTATTTACATCAAGCAAAGCTATCGGTCAGCGGAACTACGGTGACTGGGGCGGTATCGTTCTGATCGGTAAGGCTCCGATTAACCAGCCGGGCGCAACCACATTCGAAGGCGGTATCGAAGGAACAACCGGTACGTATAACGAACCAACAGACAACTCAGGTACGTTGCAGTATGTCCGGATTGAATTCGGTGGTATCGCGCTGACTAACGCATCAAACAGCGAAATCAATGGTCTGACACTGTACGGTGTAGGTTCAGGCACAACAATTGACCACATCCAGG
Organism: Arsenicibacter sp. R0_47; assembly: GCF_057652235.1. NCBI lineage: Bacteria > Pseudomonadati > Bacteroidota > Cytophagia > Cytophagales > Spirosomataceae > Arsenicibacter > Arsenicibacter sp. R0_47. The sequence continues at coordinate 5,709 of NZ_JBYFCJ010000021.1, forward strand.
TTTCATACAGCGGTGACGACTCATACGAGTGGTTTGGTGGCACAGTAAACGCGAAATACCTGGTGGCTTTCCGTGGCTGGGATGATGACTGGGATACTGACTGGGGTTTCTCCGGTAAAGTTCAGTACGCTGTTTCACTGCGTGACCCTGAAGTAGCTGACCAGTCGGCGTCAAACGGATTTGAGTCAGATAACTTTACCGGTACGGGTGAACCGGCAACAGGCCCTAACGCAGGTCTGCCATTGACAGCTGCCGTTTTTGCTAACGTAAGCAACTTCGTATTCAGCGGTACGCCGTCGACAGCAACGGTTAAAGGTAGCGGTGGCTATCAGTCAGCGATGCACCTGCGTCGTAATACGTCGATCAGTATCTATAATTCACTGTTCGTAGGTTACCCGGAAGGGCTTCGTCTGGACGGTACAGCAACCGGTACACTGGCTAACATAAACAGTGGTGCACTTGACCTGAAAGGTATTGTACTGGCTAATGTCGGTACCGCATCAACAACGGCCGTACGCGGTGCAAGTGCGATCACAAACCAACAGGCGCAGGATTACTTTAACGCTGCTGCCCGTAAGAACCAACTGGTTGCTTCTGCTGATATTGCTACTCTGTTGCTGAACGCAGCCTCGTTTAACCTGACAGCGCCTAACTTCCTGCCGCAAACCGGTTCACCGTTGCTGACAGGTGCCGTATGGGAAGGCAAAGGTGCTGATGCATTCTTCACGAAAGAAACGTTCCGTGGCGCCTTTGGGACAACTAACTGGACAACCGGCTGGACCAACTGGAATCCACAGAATACTGATTACGATAAATAAACTCTTTTTTTAATTCATATTGGTGTCGCAGAAAAGCCGGGAGCCTTGCCCCCGGTTTTTTTTATACTATTCATAATCAATTATATAACTGCACAAAAAAAGCAACTTATCAAACGGTGGTAAAAGTGTTAGCTGTTACGCCGGGGTTTTCCGAATTTAGCTGATCAAAAACCAAATTATCCGACCTGATGCAAAGCCAATACCCGGAATCAGTAAACCGCTATCAGAATTTATCAGTACGGAGACGGATGTCTTCTTTTGTTAATGCGCTGGCAGCCATCTTAGTGGCTGTACTGTTTTTATACGGATGTAAGAAAGAGGAGGATGTGCAGCCTGCACCGACCGTTGCCTGGACCCAGACAACCATGGAAGCTGCTGCCGGGCAGTTGATTACGATCGGGGCATCTGTCAGTGCACCCGCCGGCCTGAAAACAGTAACCGTGACACGGAACGGTGCCGCTTTTGACAGCAAAACCTACACCACCGAAACCACGGCGGCCTACAGCGCCAGTTATACAGTACCCAAAACACAGCCATTAGGCTCACAACTGGTATTTACCATTGTAGCGCAGGATAATATGAGCCGGCTTTCGCAAACCAGTACGCTGGTCGTGACCATTACGCCGAAACCGATCATCACCGTTACGGGTTCTATCACGACCAATACGACCTGGACCAACGACAAAATTTATAAGCTTTCAGGCTTTGTCCGGGTCGGTGCCGATCAGACCATTACCGGCAGCCCGTCGGCAACGGCTGTGCTGACGATTCAGCCGGGGACGATTATTCTCGGGGAGCGGTCAACACACGGTACGTTGGTAGTACAGCGGGGGAGCCGGCTAATGGCTGAAGGAACTGCCGACGCACCGATTATTTTTACGTCGGAACGCGAGCCGGGCCTGCGCGAGCCGGGTGACTGGGGCGGTGTGGTCCTGTGTGGCCGGTCAACGTTTAACCAGGACGGCTGGGGTGAGCTGGAAGGTAATTACGGCGCCTTTGCGGGCGGCGGGCCGTCGCCGGTACTGGCTGATAATTCGGGGACGCTGCGCTATGTGCGGATTGAATACGCCGGCTACACCATTTCGCCGAATGCCGAAATTAATGGCCTGACACTCGGAGCGGTCGGTAGCGGTACGACGCTTGAATATATTCAGGTATCGTATTCGGGTGATGATGCCTTTGAGTGGTTCGGCGGTACCGTAAACAGCAAGTACCTGGTGGCTTACCGGTCAATTGACGATGATTTTGATACCGATAACGGGTATACCGGCTACAGCCAGTTTGGCCTCGGGATTCGCGGCAGCATGCTGGCCGACGGGTCTGGCTCGAACGGATTTGAGTCGGATAACAACGCTGCCGGAAGCAGTGCATTGCCGGTAACCGCCGGGGTGTTTGCCAATTACAGTTTGATTGGTCCGAAAGCGGATGCCAACACGGCAATCAATGTGCAGTTTAACAATGGCATTCACCTGCGCCGCAATACGCGGCTGAAAGTGTATAACACCTTTGTTACAGGTTATCCGAACGGCTTGTATGTAGATCCGGCCGATGGCGGCAGTACGCTGACCAATGCGCTGAACGGCACTGTACTGCTTAACGGCGTAGTACTGGCCGGGATCCAGAACTGGGGTTCAAACGGCTTCGGATTGGGCGCTGCAACAGCACCAAGAGGTTATCCGGTTCGGAATGTGACCCTGTCGGCCACCGAAACGCCGTACAACATCGGCCTCCAGACGCCGACGCAGTGGTTCCTGGCGCAGACAGGCAACAAGATACTGGCAGACAACCTTACTACAGGCGTAACACCGGCCAGCATTGTTACCGGCCGGCCCTTGTTGACGGTGGCGTCAGCCGGAACATTGTTGAGCGGCTCGGCCACGTTGCCGACAAATGCCTTCCTGACGACAGCGGCCTATATCGGGGCCTTTGGCGCCACAACTGACTGGACAACCGGCTGGACAGAGTTCAACCCGCAGGTGCAGGCCTACCGTTAAGGACGGGTTTGCTTACCAAACAGGAGAAACGCAAGACTGCCGGCTGCAAGGAAAAGAAAAAAATAGGTTGTCCTTGATAAAAGCGTTGATACTGAAGCTGTTTCGGAAGCCATATCGGTTGCAAAACGGGAGGCATGCGGATACATGAGCTGATGTACAGCCAGCAGGCTTCCGGCAAAAATAAGTGTCAGTACAATTCTGATTTTATCTGAGGATATATTCATTTCTCTGGTATACTAACTGCTGATTGGGGGATTTCCGTTGACAGAAACGGCCTCTGATCAGCAGTTTTTTGTTTGAAGGCCGGAAGTTAAGCCCCATTTCCTCAAAAATTTATATAAAAATGACGCAATGGCAAGACTTTTAGCAAATGAGCGATATTAACCAAAAAACGCCTTTGTTTTATAGCTAACCTTAAACCGGTTACATTTCAGATGAAACACATCTCCTCCTTTCTGACGGGCATTATGAGCCTTTGGTTGATGATGAGTACCGTTGCGTACGCGCAGTCACCAACGCCGGTTGCCGCCAACGGCCGCCTGAAACTGGTGGGCCGCCAGTTATCGAATGAATCAGGGAAGGCCATTCAGCTGCGGGGAATGAGCTCCCACGGCTTGCAGTGGTTCGGACAGTGTTACACGGCCGGTGCGGTGCAGACACTGGCCACCCAATGGGGTGCCGACGTATTCCGGGCAGCCATGTATGTAGATGAGGGCGGGTATACCAGCAATCCGGCCGGTTTGCGGGCAACCGTCGACAACATTGTGGACTGGACCGAGCAGAATGGCATTTACTGCGTTATTGACTGGCATATCCTTAATCCCGGTGACCCGAACATTCATCTGAATGAAGCGAAGCAGTTTTTTCAGATCATGGCGCAGAAGCATGCCGGTAAAAAACATGTGATCTACGAAATCTGTAACGAACCGAACGGGGTGAGCTGGAGTTCGGTAAAAAGCTATGCCGAGCAGGTGATTCCGATCATCCGGCAATACGATAGTGAGGCTATTATTCTGGTCGGTACGCCGAACTGGAGCGGTACACCGGGTGATGTCATCAGCAACCCGCTGACAGGAGCCAATGCCTACAATGTTATGTATACCTTTCACTTCTACGCCGGTTCGCACTACTCGCAGAACTACATCGACGATGTGCTGAAAAGTGTTCCGCTGTTTGTTTCCGAATGGGGAACCAGCAACTATTCCGGCAACGGCGGCAATGACTACGTAAACGGGCAGAGCTGGATTAACCTGATGGCGGGGCAGAATTCCTCGGGAATCAAAGTGAGCTGGTGTAACTGGAGTTTCTGCGATAAAGATGAGTCGTCGGCTGCGCTGGCGCCGGGCGCATGCGGCAATAATGGCTGGAACAACACAAGCCAGTCCGGAACGTATGTAAAAAACTGGATACTGAGTCCGGCAGATGATTTCGGACCGGCCACACCGACGGTTGCCATCACCAGCCCGGCAAACAATGCCACCGCTGTTATCGGCTCTAATGTGGTGATTTCGGCCACGGTCAGCAATACCACGGCTACGTCGGTCGCGTTCTACAGCGGCAGCACGAAACTCGGCGAGGATACGACCGCGCCTTATGCCTGGACCATTACCGGTATCGCGGCGGGTTCGTATACATTGATCGCACAGGCTACCCTGCCAAACGGACAGACGCTTACGTCAACAGCCGTGCAGCTAACGGCCGTGCCAGCCCCGAACCAGATCCCGACCGTCTCTCTGACCGCTCCGTCTGCGAATGCCAGCTTTACGGTGCCCGCCCTCATTAACCTGTCGGCAACGGCAGCCGATGCCGACGGTAGTGTGGTTAAAGTCGAATTCTACAACGGCAGTACGAAACTAGGGGAGAGCACAAGCGCACCGTACACGTATGCCTGGACGAATGTAGCCGCCGGTTACTATACCGTATCCGCAAAAGCAACGGACAATCAGGGAGCTGTCGGTTCATCGGCGACGGTCAATATTATCGTCACCAACCCGGGCAGTTCGGGCGCCGATCTGATCGGGCCGGACTGTGTCAGTCTGAACGATAGTAAGGTATTCGAACTAAACCCGAATCTGTTGCAGAATGCGGCCAGCTTCTCATGGTGGAGTACAGGGTCGACCAGCAGCATCACCCCGACGCAGCCCGGCAAGGCAACGTTTAATTTCGGACCTTATTTTTCCGGTGGACAGGTTTGTGTGGGTGTAAATTATTCGGCTGCGCCGTGGTATCAGCAATTCTGTAAAACCGTAGCGGTGTGCTCAACAACCGTGACACCGCCTGCCAACCAGCCGCCGACGGTGACACTGCTGAGTCCGGCCGCCAACGCTACGTTTACTGCACCGGCTTCAGTGACGATCTCGGCCAATGCGGCAGATACCGACGGTACCGTCGCCAAAGTAGAGTTCTATAACGGCAGCACGAAACTCGGCGAGAGCACAAGCGCGCCGTATCAATTCAGCTGGGGCAGTGTGGCTGCCGGAACCTATACGCTGTCGGCAAAGGCAACGGATAATGCCGGCGCCGTCACCACATCGGCTACCCGTACAATCACCGTTGTAGCACCGGCGCCACCCAATCAGGCTCCGACCATAACGCTGACCGGTCCCGCGGCCAGTACGACCTTTGCCGCACCGGCTTCGGTGACGATTTCGGCCAATGCTGCTGACAGTGACGGCAGTGTCGCGAAAGTTGAATTCTACAATGGCACCACTAAGCTGGGTGAGACCACTACAGCGCCATACCGGTTCGTGTGGAGTAACGTGGCGGCGGGCACCTACACGCTGTCGGCAAAAGCAACCGACAATGCCGGCGCCATGACCACATCGGGTGCTGTCACCATCAATGTGCTGACTGTTACGGTAACCCCGCCGACGCCGGCCACGGCCGATATTGTAGGGCCGGATTGTGTGCCGGTCAATGCCGTAACAACGTTTGAGTTAAACAGCACATATCTGGCCAATGCAACTAACTTTTCGTGGTGGAGCACCGGTTCAACCAGCAGTGTAACGCCGACCCAGCCGGGTAAGGTAAGTATCAATTTCGGGCCGTGGTTTACGGGTGGCGATGTCTGCGTGGGAGTCAACTATTCTGCTTCGCCCTGGTACCGGCAGTTCTGCAAGCGGGTAAACAAATGTTCAGCAGGCGCGCGGGAGGCCATCGTAGAAGAAGTCCTGAACGTTGCCTATCCGAACCCGACCACAGACCGGTTTACGTTCGTGGCTGATGGCGACATTTATGCACTGCGTGTGCTGGATATGCTCGGTGTAGAACGGAGTGTGCTGGGAAGTGCACAGAAGGGCGAAAAAGTACTGTTCGGCGACAATCTGAATGCCGGGCATTATCTTCTGGACATTCAGTATACAGCCGGCGGGCGACGGACTATCAAGCTGCTGAAAGCCGGCCGTTGAGCGGACAATCAATAAAAAAAAGGTAAAAAGTAAGCCAAAGACTGCGAATGGGGGTTTATGCTAGCATGTGTTAGTGTAAACCCCTTTTTGCTTTGACAAAGAACCTGGCCTCACCGGATATTCTTTTTGGCGAACTGTTCAGGGATGTGCAGTTGAGCCGCATTTTTACGGATACCAAGACATTTGTGGACGCCGTTCCCATGTTGTCGCCTGATACTATTCTGATGCTGTACCGCGCTGAAAAAGAAAAGCCGGATTTTAATCTGGAGCAGTTTGTACGGCAGTATTTCCTGATTCCTGAATCAGCCACCAGCCATTTTGTGAGTGATACGTCGATGACGACAAAAGCGCACATCGAACGGCTCTGGGATGTGCTGACCCGACCGGCTGACCAACTGGTTGAGGGCAGTTCTCGGTTGCCGCTGCCCCATCCGTATGTGGTACCGGGCGGCCGGTTCCGCGAGATTTTCTACTGGGACAGTTACTTTACCATGCTGGGGCTTCAGCGTTCCGGACGCAACGGACTGGTACGTGGAATGGTCGATAACTTTGCTTATCTGATTGATACCTATGGTTTTATCCCGAACGGAAACCGTACCTATTTCCTGACCCGCTCGCAACCTCCTTTTTTCGGATTAATGGTCGAATTGCTGGCTGAGATCGATGGTCCGGATGTGTTCTGCGAATACCTGCCGCAGCTCGAAAAAGAATATGCCTACTGGATGGCAGGTGAACACAGCGAAGCAGCGGTAGCTGACCATGTGGTAAAGCCGGGAACCGGGGGTGTCCTGAACCGTTACTGGGATCCGACGCCCACACCCAGGCCGGAAGCGTTCCGGGTAGAGACCGAATTAAAGCAGGAGGCTAATTTTCTGGAGGTTAATCCTGATGACATGTACCGTAATCTGCGGGCGGCATGCGAGTCGGGATGGGATTTCAGCAGCCGCTGGATAAGCGATGAACAGAGTATTCCCTACACGGAGACGGTTGATATCCTGCCGGTTGATCTGAACTGCCTGTTGTATTCCTATGAACGTACACTGGCCAGGGCATTTACGCAGTGCGGGCAGGAAGCACAGGCAACGGTTTTTAACCGGAAAGCCGACGACCGGAAGCAACTGATTCAGCAGTTGTTCTGGGATGAGCAGGCCGGTTTTTACAAAGACGTCCGGATCGGAACGTTGCAGCCCACACCCGCGCTGACGCTGGCCGGGGTGTTCCCTTTGTTTTTTCAGATAGCTACGTTTGAACAGGCGCAACGGGTGCATGACCTGCTGGAACAGGAGTTCCTGCAGGCGGGTGGCTGGGTCACTACCCTCAAACAGTCGGGGCAGCAATGGGACTGGCCAAACGGCTGGGCTCCCCTGCAATGGATTGTCTATCAGGGGTTACTGAATTACGGGTTTACAACAACCGCCCGGAAAGCCCGCGACCGCTGGCTGATGCTGAACGATAAGGTATTTCAGGTAACCGGCAAAATGATGGAAAAATACAATGTCGTAGACGATGTACTGGTAGCCGGTGGTGGTAAATACCCGAATCAGGATGGCTTCGGCTGGACCAACGGCGTGTACATGGCACTGCTGCACAGCTGATCAGCGGCGGAAGTCGAGATCCCAATACACACTCAGTGTAAAGCCGTTATTCCGTTCCAGAACAGGCAGGCCGGTTGCCGGATCGGGTTCGGCATGCTGAACAAGCTGATTCAGAAAACCGCCCTCAAGCTTCAGGGATGGTGAAAACTGATAGCCAAGACCCAGAAAAATCCGGTTTTGATCAAACACATCCAGCTGAACATTTGGCCCGAAACCAATGAACAGCTCGTCGTAAGCCGTTGCGTACCACGTTGCTGTTTCCATGGTGGGTGCACCAAGCGGCAAGGCGCCGCGGATACGGTACCGGGCGCGGTTCTGGTACTGCCAGCCCAGGGATTTGCGTCCGCCTGCATCCGACCAGTTGCTCATCCAGCGTTGTTCGAGCCGGAAACGATGCGTGAGTTGCAGGCGACCGGCCGTTTGTTCCAGCTCAAGATCCTGATAAATCCGGTGCTCCGGATTGGGAACGCCCGCTTCTGATTCGGGGAAGCGTCCGTATGGAAATCCCAGCAGCAGGGTATAACCGGCCGATGCTTTGATGCGGTCGGTCAGGCTATACTGAAGTCCAACCCGGGCCAGGGATTGTTGCCAGCTCCGGATGAGGTCAATCCGCCGCCACTGGTATTCGGTATGGACAGCCCATTTATCCGACAGCTTGTGGTCGCCGAAGTAGGCGTACCAGCCAATGAGATTGGGGTCGTGTATCCGGTTCTGGGCTGATACACAGCATGGGAGAAAGGACCAGAACAGGCAGATGATAAGATAACGCTGATGAACAGACATGGATGGCGGCAGTGCCGGCTTGTTTCAGTAACAAAACCGGTAATGCAGCATCGGGGCTGAAAACCATATCAAAAGGGACTGAATACCTGGTAAGCCGGTTATTTAAGGACTCTCACTCAACAAATTACCGGTTTCCCCGTTTTTAGTCTTACTTTACCCCGGGAATGTTACAGACCATCGTGAACAATAAAACCTATGCAAGTACAACATAGATGGAAACGGGAAGCCGCTGTGCTTCTGACTGCCGCAACGATACTGGGCAGCGGCCTGCTGCCTGCACAAGGACAGGGAGCCGCGGCTGTCCGGACGGATACGGTTAAGGCCGGTCCGTACGATATGGGCAAAATGTGGACGTTCGACAGTCCGCCGAAAGATTACTTTGCCAAAACGTACGGTTTCAAACCGGATGACAAATGGTTTGAGGAAACACGGCTGGCCTCGCTTCGGTTTGCCGACTATTGCTCCGCGTCGTTTGTGTCGGCGAGCGGGCTGGTCATGACCAACCACCACTGCGCCCGTGAATCCGGCACGGGGGTAGCCCGCAAAGGAGAAGACCTGAACAACACTGGTTTTTATGCCAAAACACTGGCTGAGGAGCGCAAGGTGCCAGGCCTGTTTGTCGATCAGCTGGTGAAGATCGAAGATATTACCAAACGGGTGCAGGATGCGATGGGAACCGGCTCAGAGCGGGAGCAGCTGCGTGGCCGCGAGCAGGCATTTGCCGCCATCAAACAGGAATACACTGCCCGCGCCGACTGGAAGGGGCTGGAGCTGCAAACCGTTACGTTTTACAACGGTGGCCGCTATGCACTGTATGGATTCAAGCGGTATACCGACGTGCGGCTGGTGTTTATGCCCGAGTTACAGCTGGGCTTTTTCGGCGGCGATCCCGACAACTTTACTTATCCGCGCTATGCCCTCGACTGCTCGTTTTTCCGGGTCTACGACAATGGTAAGCCATTGCAGACCAAACATTTCTTTAAATTTAATACCAACGGTGTCCGTGAGAATGAGCCGATTTTTGTGATCGGCAATCCCGGCAGCACCGAGCGGCTGAAAACGGTTGCCGAACTGGAATTCGACCGTGATCTGAAAATTCCGTACATCCTGACCCTGATCCGGAACCGGTCGGCGGCGCTTCAGGCCTATAACGCAACCGCTAAAAGTGACAGCATCCTGAACGAGATTTTCAGCTTTGAAAACAGCTACAAAGCCTACAGCGGTCAGCTCGATGGATTGCGTGACCCGTATCTGCTCGCCCGTAAAGCGGCGTTTGAACGACAGTTCAAGGCTGATGCCCTGCTGGGGCAGTCGGCAAAGCGGGAGGCGCAGGTCGGCGGAAGTTCAGCGGCAAGCGGTGTACCGGCTGCGGGCAGTACAGCAACGGGTGGCACAGCTACCGGCCGGGCCGATGTCTGGGCTGATATGGCAGAAAACGTAGCGGCCATGCGGCAGGTGTTCAACGATAATACCTACCTCTCCCCCAACCCGCTGGCGCGGGGTGAATTGCTGACGTTTGCGCATTTACTGGCACAGTACGGAGAGTTTTTTCTGGCCCAGCCGCGGCAGGCGGAACGCATGCGGACCATGCTGGAAATGCCGGAGGTCGCTAGCCGGTCTCTGGAAGAAAGTTACCTGGCAGCCCATTTAGCCGAAGCGCAGGCCGCGCTTGGGAACGACGATCCGTATGTAAAAGCAGCGCTGACGGGTGAAAACGGGCAACTGCGGACGCCGAAAGAAGCAGCGGCTTACCTGCTCCGCTCGACAAAGCTGTTTGACAAAGCGTTTGTCGAAGACCTCATTACACGGGGCGGGGCCATCACCTCGTCGACCGATCCGATGCTGGTGCTGGCGCGGGCGGGCCAGAAACGGTATGATGCCGCCAGCCAGAAAATGCAGCAGGTCAATGCCCGTCAGGAAGTGCTGAGCAGTCAGCTGGGGCGGTATGTGTATGATGTGTATGGCAATAACGTGCCGCCGGATGCCACCTTCTCGCTGCGGATCAACGACGGCATTGTGAAAGGGTATCCGTATAACGGAACGGTTGCACCGGTCATCACTACCTTTGCGGGGCTGTATGACCGTAATTATTCGTTTGGCGATAAGTATCCGTGGAGCCTGCCCGCCCGCTGGAAAAATCCGCCGGCCGAGCTGCTGAAGCAACCGATGTGCTTTATTACGACCAACGATATTATCGGCGGCAACTCCGGCAGCCCGATGATCAACAAAAACCGGGAAGCCGTCGGGCTGGTTTTCGACGGCAATATGGAGAGCCTGCCAGGCAGTTTCATTTTTGTCCCTGATAAAAACAGAAGTATTTCGGTGCATGCCGGCGGGATGGTGGCCGCCATGCGTTACATCTACAAGGCCGACCGCCTGATTCTGGAACTGACCACAGGGAAATAACCGTGGATGCAGCCCATACGAGCCGGCGTTTCCCTATGGAATCATTCATAAGGAAACGCCGGTTTTGCATACAGGGGCGAAGAATCTTAGTAATGTTGCTTATTTTACGTTAGGATTTGAAAAAAGCAGGAAAACAAAACACATGAATTATATTGAATTGTCGCTGACACTCTCGCCCGATTATACCGATATTCTGATGGCAGAGTTGGGAGAGCTTGGTTTTGAGTCATTTGTTGAGACCGACGAAGGGCTGTTGGCATATGTTACCGAAGACCTGTTCGACGAGGCAGCTATTCAGGAAGTTATCGCGAAATACGCGGAGCTGACTGCAATAGCCTATCAAGCCAGTTCGTTAGAGAAAAAGAACTGGAATGCCGAGTGGGAACAGAATTACGAACCCATTACGGTGGGCGAAAATCTGGTCAGAGTGCGGGCGTCGTTTCATGAGCCGGATGCTGCGTTTCAGCATGAACTCGTGATTAACCCGAAAATGTCGTTTGGCACCGGCCACCACGAAACAACTTCCATGATGCTGGAACACCAGATGAGTATTGAGCACGCCGGTAAAGCCGTGCTGGATGTGGGTTCGGGGACCGGTATCCTGGCGATTCTGGCCGCTAAAATGGGGGCCTCGCCGGTGGTTGCGTTTGACATTGAAGAATGGGCCGTGGAAAACGCCGTCGAAAATGCGGCGCTGAACGACCATCCGGAAATCCGGGTCTTTCAGGGAACCATCGCCGATGTTGATCCGGCCGACCGTTATGACATTGTGCTGGCTAATATCAACCGCAACGTGCTGCTGGTCGAAATTCCGGCGTATGTGGGGTTACTTACTGACGGCGGCTACCTGTTTGTCAGCGGGTTTTATGAGTACGATGCGGCCGATATTCAGGCCAAGGCTACTGAATCGGGTATGGAACTGGTCCGCTCGCTGACGAAAAACCAATGGTCGTCGCTCGTCTTCCGGAAAGCATAACAAAAGCCCGTTGGGCAACCTTAATTGATCGATCACAAACGGGCTGGCCTGCGGGTCGGCCCGCGTAGTTGAATACAACAGATGCGGTTTATGAAACGTGTTTACCTGCTTTTGCTCGCAAGCTGGCTGGCTGGCTCAATGGCCTTCGCACAAGCCATTAAACTTTCCGAAAATCCCGACCAGTTCCTGACCGATCTCCAGAAACTGATGGCCACCGGCGGGCCTGTGGCCGCAAAGGCCCAGAAGGATCTGGAGTCGCTTTGGGCCGACAACCGGTTAAGTCAGCCGCAAAAAGAGCGCGTTATCGCGTTAAGCCGGAAAATGAACACAAAGCGCTACCAGCCGGCGACCCATTTCGCCCCGTTTTTTCAGGCGCTTTATCATGCGTTGTATACCCAGAAAAACGTCTCGCCACCCGATATCGATAACCTGATTCTGGTGGCCGAAAAGCAGTTCGACGCCAACGACCCTAAGGCTTTTACGCGGGTAATGGAAACGGCGCGGCTGTTTCTGGAACGGCGGTTATTCTACAGCAGCAACTACAATAAGCTCTATGCAGAGGGCGGTACGTTCAGCTTCCGGTACATTGAGGCAAACGCCACGGCACCGGCCAATGGTACCGTTACTGACCCGCTGGCTAATACCGGTTCGGCCGCTACCCGTGTGCTGGACGATGACGGTTGGGGTACCCCGCCCAGTCAACGTGATACGACCCAGCCTAAGCAGTACGGCAATGTGTTTATTCCGCAAAAACGGGCGCTTCCGGCCGTAACAGGTCCGGTGCTGACGGTAAAGGAGGTCTTTCTGTCCATTGTTGCCAACGGCGATTCGGTTATTGTGTCGAATACCGGCGGTGATCTGCTGCTGAAAGACGGGGTATTTGTCGGTAAAGACGGTAAGCTGACGTGGGATATTGCCGGCCGTTCGGATATTTCGGTGACCCTGGCCGACTATGCAATGGTAACCATGAACCCGCGCCTGTCAGCCGACGATGTGACGCTGAACTTTGACAAGGCAAAACCCATCAAAGGGGTACTGGAATACGTGAGTAAAAAACGGGTTGCCGGTCAGGCCGCCCAGTATCCGCGGTTTGTGTCGTGGCAGAACAACGTAACCATTCCCGACCTTGGCCCTGACATTGAGTACCGGGGGGGGCTGGCACTGATCGGTGTGCAGGTCGTCGGGGCGTCGGCCAGCGGGCAGCCGGCGGTACTGCTGGTAAAACATGCCGGTAAACCTGCTTTTAAAGCGAGCAGCCGCCGGTTCGAATTCAGCGACTCGCTCATTACAGGGAATGCCGTACAGTTTGTCGGCTACATTCAGCCGGCCGATTCGGTTACGCACCCGGCCGTGCAGTTTAAGTATTCGAAACCGCAGAAAATTGCGTGGCTGAACCGCGTTGACCGGACAGGCTACGGTCAGGTGCCGTTTGCCGATTCATACCATAAATTCTACATTCAGCCGGAGGTGGTACGCTGGGATCTTGGTCGCCAGAAGGTTGACTTTTACCAGGTTGGGGCCAAACGTGAGGTGCCGGTGCGCTTCGAATCCTACGATTATTTCCATCCGCAGCGCTATTCCGACCTGTCGGTAGATTACGGCTACCACCCGCTGCAGCTGATCGGTAACTACATTACCGTTAAGAAAACGCAGAGCTTCTTCCCTGAGGATATTGCACAGTTTGCCAAAGTGAACCCGGGCACAATGGCCGGTACGCTGGACCGCATGGTGCAGGAGGGGTATATCGACCGGGAAGCCAACGGAATGATGCACCTGAGTCGCAAAGGGATATTGTATGTGCTGGCCTACAACGACAAAAAAGATTACGACAACTTCCAGGTTCAGTCATACTTCAACTCGAACGACAGTGTTAAGAATGCGACGATTAACCTGAACGACAAGTATCTGGTCGTGCGGGGGGTATCGCAGTTTACCATCAGTGATTCGCTCAAAATATTTGGCCGGCCATCTGACAAAACGCTCAAAATCGGCAAAAACCGCTCATTTACGCTGAATGGCCAGCTGAAGTCGGGCAACTTCCGGTATTCGGGCCGTGACCTGGTATTCGATTACGATAAGTTCGGGATGAACCTGAACAAAATTGACTCCATCACCTTTACGCCCCAAAAGCTGGCTGCCCAGGGCAAAAGCGGGGAGATTGGCGGTGATATCAAATATGAAAAGCCGGGGATGGTGTATTTCGCAACAACCGACAATAAGTCGGGGCGGATGAAAGACAAAAAGACCACCCAGCGGCTGGTAATGCCGGAAGGGATGACGGTCTACTTCAACCAGCCGGATCGGGGCAATATTACCTACAACACAAAGGTCTATTTCAAAATCCCGGCCATCGATAACGACAGCATCGGCAAGGGGGATATTTCGTTTGTGGGTACATTCTACTCCGACGGTATCTTCCCGCCGTTTAAGGCTGAGCTAAAAACCATGGCTGATAACACGCTCGGGTTTGTGCACAAGGCACCGGCCACCGGCTATCCGGTATACGGCAGCAAACCGGGACCGAATCAGTCAAATGTGAAGTTTACGGGCGAAATTAAAATGGACAAAAGCGGGCTGCGGTCGGAAGGTATGCTGCATCACCTGACAAGCAACCTGACAGCAACCGGCATTTTGTTCATGACCGACTCACTGCTGGCATCCGGCGACAAGGGCGAAATCAAGGAAGGACTGATCGGGAAAGGCTACTACCCGCAGGTGCAGCTGAATAACTACAGTATGAAGTGGTTTCCGAAGGCCGACAGTATGGTGATTATGACCCAGAAGAACAACTTCAACTTCTATAACGGGACAACCAAGCTGGACGGCAATCTGCTCGTGCGGGCAACGGGTCTTTTCGGCAATGGTACCCTGCGCCGGAGTGATTCGGAGACGTTATCGGAAAGCATTAAGTTCAACAAAGAGGGCTTCTTTGCTGATAACGCGAAATTCCGGATCGTATCTGATGCAGCCCAGCGGAATGTGGCCAACAAACCGATTCTGTTAGGCAGTGCCGTCGATGTTGACTTTAATCAGGTTAAGGGCATTGTCAATGTGGCTATTAACCAGAAAAAGACGCAGAGCATTGATGACACCCTGCAATCAAGCATGGAGTTCCCGTATGCCGCCTACAAAACGAGCATCAGCCGGGCGCAGTGGAACATGAATGCCAAAACCATTGCGATGAAAGGGGATGTGAAAACGTCGACGTTTACCGGCACAAGTGATGAACTGGAAGGCTTGACCTTCAACGGGGCAGCGGCGATTTATGATATTGAAAAAATGACGCTGAATATCAGCGGCGTTCCGCATGTCAACTCGGCCGATGCACGGATTTACCCGGATAAAGGGCTGGTCTCCATCCGCCGGAACGGCGAGATGGCGGCATTGAAAAATGCCCGTATCGAGCTGGATACCATCACCCTGCACCACCGGATGAAAAACGGGAATATCCAGATTGTGTCGAGAACCCGCTTCTCCGGCGATGCAACCTACCAGTTTGCCACCGCTGCGGGAGACACGGCGAATATCAAAATGGGTAGCTTCGAGCTGAAAGAAAGCATTGGCACGCCAACCGCCCTGGCGTCGGCAAGTCCGTTGTCGGCCGCTGAAAAAGCGATGGTAGGGGATGTGAAGGAGACAAAGGAAAAAGAGAAGGAAAGCCGGTCTAAGAAGAAGACAACCAATGCGCCCGCCCGGACTTACTTTACCGTAGCCAGAGCTGAGATTGAGGAGAAGGACAACCTGATGCTGGCCCCGCGGATTGCGTTCAAAGGCGACATTGTGATGCAGGCGCCTGACAAAGACCTCGCACTCGACGGATCGATCAAGCCGGTGCTGCGGAAGCGGCAGGACCTGGTCAGCGGCTGGATTCCGTTTAAGGAAAAAGTCGTGGAGCGGATTGAGGTAAAAGTCGATAAAAACCTGAAAAATGAAGGCGATCAGCCGCTGGTAGCCGGTATCCATGCACGGGCAGACGGAACTGGTCTTTACCCGACGTTCCTGTCGCCGAAAGAAGATCCGAAGGATGCAGACCTGTTTACGGCAAACGGGGTGATGCGTTATGACGAAAAAGAAAAAGTCTACCGCATTGTACAGAAAGGCGCCGACGGGCTGGAAGATATCGAAGGCGCTTTTACCTTCAATGACCCCAAAGGCATCATGATCTTCAAGGGTAAGCTGGGCCTGATTACAACCACGTCGGAAACAAATCCGGCGGCACCGGCCCTGGTGTCATCGGCAGGCTCGGCGCGGGTGAATGTGGATAGTGTGAAGTATGATATCAACGCCTTACTGTCGTTTGCGTTCCCGGTTCCGGAACCGCTGAATCTGGCCATTGCCGACAAGATTGTCAAAACCAACCTCGACGAGAAAAACGACGATCCGGCCGATGACGACCTGAATGAGCTGGCTGATAAAATGATTCCCCTGATCGGGCAGAAAGAGACGGAGGCGTACCGTCTGAAAGCGCAGAATGCCCACGTACCCCTGGTACAGGCGTCGCCGAAGCTGAATACGGCGCTGGTGCTGTCAAATGTCAACCTGCGCTGGTCCGATAAGTTCAAGGCGTTCTACAGCACCGGTCAGCTCGGGGTGTCGCATATGAACAACACCGATATCAACGCGCAGATGGATGGCTTTGTCGAGATCCGGAAGACGGCCAACGGTGATGAGTTCAGTATCCTCCTCGAGGCTTCGCCGGATGTGTGGGTATTCTATGACTATAAACCGAGCGGTACGCTCTCGATTGTTTCATCGGAGCAGGAGATTAACGACCGTTTACTGGCTGGGTCAAAAAATACCGCCAAAGGTACTATTGAAATTGTAGCGGGTGAGGCTGAAGAGAAAAAGCAGTTTATGGCGCTTTACCTAGACCAGTATAAAACGCGGCCGAAACCACAGCCGAAAGGCGCTAAAGTGGTGAAGAAAGACGCGCCGAAAGAGAAGAAGAAAGAAAAAGAAGAGAAGCAGGAAGGCTTCTGATCAGATCATTTTTAACTCCCCGAAAGTTTAAAACTTTCGGGGAGTTATTTTTTATACCATTACTTCCGTTCGCCTTTCGGGACGTACGTATACGTTCCGTGTTCAAGCTGGCGGGCGCGGTCAAACAACGTCAGGGCCTTCTGATACGTATCATCAACTTCACCGGCCACTTTGAAATATTCGTTATTTTGGCCATTGCGGTTGTTTCGCTGATAGAGGTAGCGCGCTACATAAGCTTTCAACTGCGTCCGGATGTATTCCTTCGAGCGGGCGAATTGAGCCGGATTGGGCTTAATGCCTTCAGATGAGGCCAGACTTACCAGTTTATTCAGTTGATCATCGTCGAAGTTAACCGTCCGGTTAAACTCAGCAAATGGTATTTTCTCGAATTTCTTCCGGTTGTCATTAGCATATTCCAGCGCGTATTCCCGCAGCAGGTTTTTGCCAAACAACTGTGCTATGTATGGGGTCTGCCAGCTTGTATCGCGTGGTACAAAGTAGTCTGGCGTAATCCCGCCGCCACCGTATACTAACCGGCCTGCGTCTGTTTTAAACCGCAGTTTCGGATCATTCTTAATCGAATCGGCGATAAAGTACTCACCACGTTTCGAGCGGGCTTCCAGATCTTTTTCGTAATCACCTTCGTGACCCGGCACATAGGGTTTCTGGATACTCCGGCCGCTCGGCGTATAGTAACGTGAGATAGTCAGGCGTAACTCCGAGCCGTCGAACAGTTGCACCGGCATCTGAACCAGTCCTTTTCCGAACGACCGGCGACCAACGATCAGTGCACGGTCATGGTCCTGAAGCGCACCGGCCACAATCTCCGAGGCTGAGGCGCTGCCTTCGTCGACCAGAACGATCAGCGGGCCGTCTTCAAACTGGCCGGCAATGCGGGCAAATGTCTGGCGGTCGTAGCGACTGTCTTTGCCGTTGGTATAAACCAGCAGCTTGTTGCCACCGATAAATTCGTCGGCCAGGCTCGTAGCGCGGTCCATGTAGCCGCCAGGGTTATTCCGCAGATCAAGCATGAGCTGTTGCAGCCCCTGCTGTTTCAGAGAAGCCAGCGCCGTTTTAAACTCATCATACGTGGTTTCCGAGAAGCGGTTCACCTTGATATAACCCGTTTTATCGTCAACCATATACGCTGCATCTACCGAATAGGTCGGGATACGATCACGCACGACCGTTACGACTTTAGGCTTTTTTTCGCCACGGCTCAGGATCGTCAGCCGGACTTCGGTTCCCCGCCGGCCGCGCAGGGCCTGAAAAATAGAACCGTTGTCGACTTTATTACCCGTCAGCGCTTTCTCGTCGACTTTCAGGATTTTGTCTCCGCTCTGAATACCGGCCGTTTCCGACGGGCCACCTGCCAGCGGGGTTACCACATAAACGGTGTCCTTGTAAAGGTTAAACTCGATACCGATACCGTCGAATCCACCTTCCAGCTGCGTACGGGCCGCTACGGCGTCGTCCGGATTCATGTAACTGGTATGCGGATCCAGTTTTTCAAGCATTTTACCGATTGAATAGTCAACCAGCTCGTCGGTATTTACCGTATCAACGTAGTTGTTTTCAATGAGTTGTAAGATCTCTTTGTATTTGGTGTAGCCTCGTCCAATGTTGTTGAGGTTCTTTGAACCTCCGAAAAAAGTAGCCCCGATAAGAATACCGCCAGCCATCGTAACACCCAGCATCATGGGTAGCCGTACGGTGGCTTTGTTGTTTTGTATTGGCTTATCGCGCTTAATGCCGAACTCCTCTTTCTCTGCCATAGCCCATTAGTAAATTAAAGTTGTATCCCTGGTTGTGCCTGACGGGTTTATGTTTATGGCGATAAGACAAAGCGTTCTTTACACCACACATACGCCGATAACGTATTACGAAAGGCATAATGTTTGCCAAAAAAAAGATTTTTGTAAAAAAAGTATGTGTGTGGAAGAAAGTTTACACAAAAAGGGCCAAAACCATGACAGATACAGATTTAACGGTATACTCACTTAGTGCCTGGTAAAAAAAGTGGGGAAACTACTGTGTAGCTTCCCCAACAACTCTGTTGATTTCTCGCCAGACTCAGAGCGGTTTTATCGGCAGGCTTTTCAGGTGTACAAAGAAATTACTGCCCCCTGCCTTACGCTGTACCGATGAGCCGATAACGGTCAGCGGGTTGTTGTTGCGGATACCGAACCGACCGCTGCCGGTTCCGCTGATTTGCTGAAGTGCCGTGCTCAGGAGGTCTTCGTTCACATCGCCCAGTGGTTTGAGGGTAATCGGTTCTTCGATCTCAACCGTTGGGGCAAATCCGCCTGTATAGTCCGACTGGCCGAGGCTGTTGTACGCCTTTACGATAATCGGTTGCAGCCCCCATTTGATTTTGCCGGTATCGTCGGAGATCGTTGTCGAACCGACGTTTTTGCCATAGGTTGTCGAACCGATCGTAACCACAGACATGTATGGTTTAAGGCCGTTGATGATCAGTTCACTGGCTGATGCTGTCCAGTCCGTAGTCAGCACAAATACCCGGTTCAGGTTAGCGCCGATGCTTTGGGCTTTGTTCGTGAAATTGTTAACAAACACGCTGCTGCCATACTGGCTTTTCAGGTACTGGGTTACCTGCGAGTTGTATTCTTCATGGAAGAACTCTTTCGTGTTGTCTACATTTTTTCCGATCAGACTGGCCAGATTAATGGCCGACCGCTCGTCACCGCCGCCGTTGTAGCGCAGGTCAAGAATCAGTTCGGTGACACCCTGCGCCTTGAAACCGGCAAAGACCGCATCTACTTCATTATCATATTGTGTACCTGTGCTCCCGTAAGGAGCCTGCGTGAAGAGGTTATACACAAGATAACCGACTTTCTTACCATTGACGGTATAAACGGAATCCATAAAGACCGGATCTTCCTGAAAGGTCTCAGCCGTAACGCTGCGGGTGTCATCCGTATCGACCAGGGTGCTGTTGCTCACCTTTGCCAGTCCGAACGTAAACGACGTTTGCTGGAAGAGCAGAGCGTAGTAGTTCGTTTTCGTGAGTGAGGTACCGTTTACCTTACTGATAATGTCGCCCCGGACAAGTCCTGCTTTAGCGGCCGGTGAGTTAGGCAGCACATACAGGACCTGCGCGATAACTGCATCAGAACCTGACGATCGCAGATAAAGGTTAAATTCCATACCGGTTGTTTTGCTCTGCCCGCTCAGCTCTGCTTCAAGTGACTGGCTGTCGTCTTCAATCCACGAAAAGCGGTCGCCGTCAGGGCGCAGTGTGGCATCGTACTTATAGAGAATCGAATCAAAGAAATCTGCCGGAGCAAGTGTTGTATCCGGCTTCGCCGGTAGTTTGTCGTTCCAGTAATACAGATCACGCATATTCGACAGAATCCAGTTGTCTACCAGACCATTTTCTGCCAATGCCGGATCCGGTGCCGGTGTGACCGCATCATCTGCTTTTTTGCAACCCGTTACTACCCATGTACTGATGGCCATCAACCCTAGTACCCAACCCTGACGCAGTGAAAAGTTTGTGAGCATAAACTGTGATTATTTAGTAAACCAATAGAGCTAGTCAACTAGAGGAAAACACTGCCACGCAGTATTAACGCTCTCATAAACCATTACGCTATTGGCTTACAGGTCTGTTGCAGGGGGTAAGTGAATTAATTCGCTTTTAATTAAAAAAGGTTACAGCATCAGACCTGATCCTGGTAGGCGACAAAGGCTTCGAGCGCATCGGGATTGCGCATGGTGTCTTTGGCCGCCACGAGCGATGGGTCTAACCCGGAAAGGATCTTTTTCACCGGCATTTCCATTTTTTTGCCGCTGATAGTGTACGGAATTTCGCGAACCGCAAAAACCGCATCGGGCACATGGCGCGGACTGCATTGGGCCCGCAACGCTTTTTTAATCCGGTCAATGAGCTCGCTGTTCAGTGTCTGATCCGGTTTCAGAACCACAAACAAAGGCATGGCATATCCGCCGTGCTCCTTCTCCAGCCCGATCACGAGGCTGTCGGCAATTTCGGGCAACTGCTCAACTGCGCTGTAAATCTCGGCCGTACCGATCCGGACGCCGTCGCGGTTGAGGGTTGCGTCGGAGCGGCCGTAGATAATGACACCGTTGTGGCCCGTGATTTTGATAAAATCGCCGTGCCGCCAGACGTTCGGCCCGAAGTTGCTGAAATAACTGTCGGCGTAGCGCTGGTTATCTGTGTCGTTCCAGAAATAGATGGGCATAGAGGGCATCGGCGCCAGAATAACCATCTCGCCCAGTGCATCGCGGACTGGTTCGCCGGTCTCATCGAATGCATCGAGCTTACAGCCCAGCAACCGGCGCTGAATCTCGCCCCGGTAAACCGGCAATATCGGGCATCCCCCCACGAAACCGCTGCATATATCCGTGCCACCGCTGAACGAAATAAGCCAGACATCTTTCTTTACGGACTGGTAAATCCAGTCGAATCCTTCGTTTGGCAGGGGTGAACCGGTTGATCCGATCGAACGCAGCGCCCCCAGCGAATGGGTTTTCGCGGGCTCAAGACCGGCCCGCAGCGATGCCAGGTAATACGCAGCACCTCCCCCGAAATGGGTAACGCTGAGCTGTTCGGCCAGATCCCACAAGACGTTCATTGTTGGGTAGGCCGCTGAGCCGTCGTACAGGACCAGCGTGGCCCCTACCAGCAGTGAAGCCACCGAGAAATTCCACATCATCCAGCCCGTTGTCGAGTACCAGAAATAGCGCTCACCCGGCTTAACGTCCTGATGCAGCGCCAGTGTTTTCAGGTGTTCAATCAGGCAGCCGCCTACGCTGTGAGTGATGGCTTTCGGTTTGCCGGTTGTTCCCGACGAGTAAAGTACCCAGAGCGGATGCGAGAACGGAACGGGCGTAAATTCGAGGCCGGTATGGGGGGTATTCAGCACCTCCTCCCAGTTGATACTCCATTCGAGCCGGCTGTCAGGATTGAGGTACGGGAGCCAGACGACTTTTTCGAGCGTGGGCAGTTGCTGACGCAATTCGCGGAATGCGCTGATTTTTTCGATGGGTTTGCCGTTGTAGGTATACCCGTCGGCCGCGAAGAGTACTTTCGGCTCAATTTGCTGAAACCGGTCAAGAATGCTGCTGGTGCCGAAGTCCGGCGAGCAGCTCGACCAGATAGCGCCGACTGCGCTGGTGGCCAGAAAGGCTACTACTGCCTCCGGGATGTTAGGCAGTACGGATACCACGCGGTCGCCGGGGCCAACGTTGACGGAGCGCAGGTAGGCCGCCACGGCCGCTACTTCTTCTTCCAGCTGTACCCACGAAACAGCGACGGGCTGGAGACCGGCCGCCATTGTCCGCTCCGAATGAAAAAGAATCGCCGGGGTTTGCCTGTTTTTGAACCGGAAGGCATGTTCGGCGTAGTTAACGGTTGCGCCGGTAAACCATTCCGTGCCGATCATGCCGTCGGGGTTGCGGTCCAGTACGTCCCTGTAAACGGAATGTGATTGTATATCGAAGAACTGATAAATGCTTTCCCAGAAATCCTCCAGGTCGGTAACAGACCAGTCCCACAAGTCGTCATAGTCCCGGATGTATAATCCCTTTTTGACAAAAAGCCAGTCCATGTACCGCTTCAGTGTCGAATTTTCGATAAATCGGCGGTCAGGCTTCCATAGATACGAAGATGTTTGTTTCTGTGTCATCTGCCGGTAGTCGTTAGCCCGAAAAGATGAGTCCTGCATGGGTTAATAAGTAAGCTAACAACTTACCACTAACGATTGCTACCCCTTCGGGATTGTTTTCAGGGAAAATTACGTTGTTAAGTAACGGGCATTGCAGGTGCCAAAATACGTAAATCGGGCTAAAAAGTAAGTACTGATGTCTGGTGTAGTAAATGTCTTTTTTTGATGCATGACAGGCTTTATTCCGGCATTAATCAGAAAAGCTGTAACTTTGCATCCCTTTTACAAGCTATAAGTAAAAACAAGCTGATAATCAGCAGATATGCATGTCGACAACAGTAACTATTACTGTACAATTCCATGAAACGAGATAACGACTTCGAAGGAAACGACCGCCGCGAGGGTGGACGTGGGAAATTTGGCCGTCGCGACGACGACCGCTTTGGCAATAACCGCCGTGGCGAAGGACGCCAGACCGGCGGACCGCGCCGGGATTCCGGCAGTACTGACCGTCCGCGCGGGGCGGGAGACGGCGAGCGCCGGTTCGGACAAAACAGACCATTCGATAACAATAACGATAAACCGCGTTTTAACCGCGACAGCGACCGGCCACGGTTTAACCGGTCGGATGATGAGCGGGGAGAACGCCCACGCAGTGGCGGTTTCGACCGCAAACCATTTAACCGTGACGGCGGCGACTTTAAACCACGTTTCAACCGTGAGGAAGGTGACCGCAAGCCGTTTAACCGTGAAGAGGGTGATCGCAAGCCGCGTTTCAACCGTGAAGAAGGCGACCGTAAACCGTTTAACCGCGATGGCGGCGATTTCAAACCACGTTTTAATCGCGAAGAAGGTGACCGCAAGCCGCGTTTCAACCGCGAAGAAGGCGACCGCAAGCCGTTTAACCGTGATGGCGGTGACTTCAAACCGCGCTTCAACCGCGACGGTGATGACCGTAAACCACGTTTCAATCGTGAAGAAGGCGATCATAAACCGTTTAACCGTGATGGCGGCGACTTCAAACCGCGCTTCAACCGCGATGGCGATGACCGCAAACCACGCTTCAACCGCGACGGTGATGACCGTAAACCACGCTTCGACCGCGACGGCGATGACCGCAAACCACGTTTCAATCGTGAAGAAGGCGACCGTAAACCGTTTAACCGTGATGGCGGCGACTTCAAACCGCGCTTCAACCGCGATGGCGATGACCGCAAGCCACGTTTCAATCGTGAAGAAGGCGACCGTAAACCGTTTAACCGTGATGGCGGCGACTTCAAACCACGCTTCAACCGCGACAGTGATGACCGCAAGCCACGTTTCGGCCGCGACGGTGATGACCGTAAACCACGCTTCGACCGTGATGGCGATGATCGCAAGCCGCGCTTCGGCAAAGACCGTGACGAAAAGAAAGGACGCAGACTTGGTCGTCAGGAAGAGGCAGAAAACGGCCGTTTTTCGCGGGAACAGACTATGGACAGCCGTGAGCGCCGCGTAGGTAAGTTCGAAAAAGCACCGACGTACAACCTCGATGCGTTACGTGAAAAAATGCCGGCCGGTAAGAAAAAAGCCGCCGCCCGTGAAGAAGGTGGCAAAAAGACGGTCGATGACGGAACGGTACGCCTGAACCGCTACATTGCCAACGCCGGTATCTGCTCGCGCCGTGAAGCGGATGAACTGATTGCCAGCGGAGATATTTCGGTGAATGGCAAAGTCGTTACCGAAATGGGCTACAAGGTTAAGCCAAACGATAAGGTAAAGTTTGGTACAAAAATCCTGAACCCAGAGAAAACAGTATATATCCTGCTGAATAAGCCGAAAGATTATATCACTACAACTGACGATCCGGAAGAACGCCGCACCGTAATGGAGCTGGTAGCTGATGCCGGCCCGTTCCGGTTATATCCGGTTGGCCGTCTGGATCGTAACACAACCGGTCTCCTGTTATTGACTAACGACGGTGAGCTGGCGGAAAAATTAACGCATCCGTCTAACAACGTCCGGAAAATTTATCAGGCCGAACTGGATAAACCGCTGACCGAGGAGCACTTCGAAGCGATCCGGAACGGGATTGAACTGGAAGACGGCCTCATCAAGCCGGACGATTTAGGCATTGTTACGCCGGATGCGCAGGTGATTGGTATTGAAATCCACAGCGGCCGTAACCGGATCGTACGTCGTATCTTCGAACATTTTGGTTATGAGGTAACTAAGTTGGATCGTACAACCTATGCAAGCCTGACTAAAAAGGAATTACCACGCGGAAAATGGCGCTTCCTTGAACCAAAAGAAGTCGTTAAGCTGAAGTTTTTTTAAGGAGCCGCGTGCCCCTCTTCCATAAAGAGGGGCACGTGTATTGAAAAATCCATTACATTCGCTCCGAACTCTTCAAAACTGTCATTTCGAAGAGACACAAAACAAAAGGTAGGTTAAGTTAGTTGTTGCATGACAGGCACTTCTCGTCGTCGCGTATGTTAATCACTCCCGGTAAACTTTTAGCCACCATCAATACGCCCGAAGATCTCCGGCGGCTTGACAAAACAAAACTGCCGCAAGTCTGTGACGAGCTTCGTCAGTTTATCATTGACAACGTATCCGTTTATGGCGGTCACTTCGGTGCCAGCCTCGGTGTTGTCGAGCTTACGGTCGCATTACACTACATCTTCAACACACCCGATGACCAGCTGATCTGGGACGTAGGCCACCAGGCATACGGCCACAAGATTCTGACCGGCCGTCGGGATAAGTTTCATACCAACCGGTTTTATGGCGGGCTGTCGGGTTTCCCGAAACGGAAAGAGAGCCCCTATGATGCCTTTGGTGTAGGTCACTCCTCAACATCGATTTCAGCGGCGCTCGGTATGGCTGTGGCTTCACAGCTGCAAAACCAGATGCACCGTCACCACATTGCGGTGATCGGCGATGGGGCAATGACCGCCGGTGAAGCGTTTGAAGGCATGAACCATGCAGGGGCTACCAACAGCAATCTGCTTATCGTGCTGAATGACAACTGCATGAGCATTGACCCGAACGTGGGAGCGCTCAAGGAATACCTGACCGATATTACCACCTCTCATACCTATAACCGGGTAAAGGATGAGGTCTGGAATCTGCTCGGTAAGATGAGTACGTTCGGCAAGAGTGCGCAGGAAATTGTGTCAAAGGTAGAAGCAGGCATGAAAGCTACTCTCCTGAAAAGCAGTAACCTGTTTGAATCGCTGAATCTGCGGTATTTCGGCCCGATTGATGGTCATGATATTGACCATATGACGAGCGTGCTGGAAGACCTGAAAAATATTCCCGGTCCCAAACTGCTGCACTGTGTGACGGTAAAAGGCAAAGGGTATGGCCCTGCCGAGAAAGATCAGACCAAGTGGCACGCGCCGGGTCTGTTCGACAAGGTGACGGGTGAGATTAAGAAAAAAGTATACGAAACGCCGCAACCGCCGAAGTATCAGGATGTTTTCGGACATACGCTGGTGGAGCTGGCGCAGGCGAATGAACGGATTGTGGGTGTAACACCGGCCATGCCGTCAGGCTCGTCGATGAACCTCATGATGAAAGCCATTCCGGAGCGGGCGTTTGATGTCGGTATTGCCGAACAGCATGCCGTGACGTTTTCGGCCGGTATGGCAACACGGGGCGAAGTGGTGTTCTGCAACATCTATTCGACATTCATGCAGCGGGCCTATGATCAGGTCGTCCATGATGTCTGTATTCAGGAACTGCCGGTGGTATTCTGCCTTGACCGTGCCGGTTTTGCCGGTGCCGACGGTCCGACCCACCACGGTGCCTACGACATTGCCTTCATGCGGTGCATTCCGAATATGATTGTGGCGTCGCCGATGAATGAGAAAGAGCTCCGGAACATGATGTTTACGGCCGCCTCAGATACCATTCAGTCCGGCAAACAGGCGTTTACGATCCGTTATCCGCGCGGCGAAGGCGTGATGCCGAACTGGCGGACGCCGTTTGAAGAAATCCAGATCGGCAAAGGCCGGATGGTACAGGACGGTGAGGGTGTTGCCATTCTGACGTTCGGGCCAATCGGTAACTATGCCGTCAAGGCGTCGGCCATGCTTGAAAAAGAAGGCCTGCGGCCGGCGCATTTCGATATGCGTTTTGCCAAACCACTGGACGAAGCCTTGCTGCATACGATTTTCCAGCGCTTCGACCGCGTACTGACGGTTGAGGATGGCTGTCTGCAAGGGGGCTTCGGCAGTGCGGTACTGGAGTTCATGATTGATCACGGCTATGCGGCCCGTGTAAAACGGTTGGGTATTCCGGATGCCATCGTCGAACACGGCGAACAGATTGAACTGCACCGGGAGTGTGGTTTCGATCCGGAAGGCATTGCGGAAGCCGTCCGTGAATTAATGTTTGCGGGTTCATCCGTCAGGATTTAATATTTCCGTATTTTAGGACAGGGTTAATGGTAACTGCTTCGGGCAGGTGCCGTTAATCCTGTTTTGCGTTTCTATACTAACCCGGACTTTATGAAAATCTTTAAATTTGGAGGAGCGTCTGTCAAAGATGCGGCAGGTGTACGCAATCTTGCCCGGATTCTACAGGCTTATCAGGGTCAGCCATTGGTTGTGGTCGTATCGGCCATGGGTAAAACCACGAATGCGCTGGAAGATGTGGCCGCGGCGTATTATCAGGGTAATCCGGCAGAGGCCGTAAACCGGTGGCAGGCTGTCCGGTCATACCACAAAGCCATTATGCGCGACCTGGCGGGCGAAGACATTGCACAGACCTTCCAGATTGTGCTGGATTCGTTTGAAAAAGTAAAGACCTACCTCCAGCGCCCGGTCGAAGGCTCATTCGACCAGGTGTATGACCTGATTGTTTCGTTGGGTGAACTTATTTCCACGCAAATCATTGCCGCTTATCTCCGTAAGCTGAAAATGCCCGTCAGGTGGACCGATGCCAGGCTGCTGATCCGTACTGACGGTACGTTCCGCGAAGGTAAAGTCGATTGGGACGAGACCGAATGGCTCATTCAGGATTACAGTAAAAGCATCCCGCCCGATACCATCACCATTACGCAGGGATTCATGGGGCGTTCGGCAGACGGCAATACGACAACGCTTGGCCGCGAAGGCTCCGACTATTCAGCGGCGATTTTTGCCTACTGTCTGAATGCAGATGATGTAACGATCTGGAAAGACGTGCCCGGTGTGCTGAATGCAGATCCGAAATGGTTCGATGAAACGCAGCTTATTCCGGAACTGACCTACCAGGATGCCATTGAACTGGCGTATTACGGGGCCACGGTCATTCACCCGAAAACGATAAAACCCCTTCAAAATAAAAAGATTAAGCTCTATGTCCGGTCATTTCTGGAGCCTGCGGCACCGGGAACGGTAGTCGGAGAGTTTAACAATCACCTGTCGGTACCGTCCTTTATTTTCAAGGTTAACCAAACCCTGATTTCGCTGCACCCTAAAGACTTTTCGTTTATTGCCGAAGACAACCTGAGCCGGATTTTCAGCCGGTTTGCCGAAGCAGGCATGAAGATTAACCTGATGCAGAACACGGCCATCAGCTTTTCGGTGGTTGTGGATAATCACCCCGAAAAGATACCGGCGCTGATCGACCGGCTGCGCGAAGACTTCCGCGTAAGCTACAACGGCGGCCTCGAACTGATTACCATCCGCTATTACAATCAGGAAACGATTGACCGTGTCTGCGTCAACAAAAAGGTGCTGCTGGAGCAGAAAAGCCGCTATACCGTTCAGCTGGTTGTCAAAGACCTGGGGTAAACTTTTTGTTCTTTTTTATTGCTGATTGTTCTGGTTGTTGCTGTATTGTTCTGGTTTGTTGCTGTATTGTTCTGGTTGTTGCTGTGTTGTTCTGGTTGTTGCTGTGTTGTTCTGGTTGTTGCTGGTAGTTCTGGTTTGTTGCTGGTAGTTCTGGTTTGTTGCTGTGTTGTTCTGGTTGTTGCTGATTGTTCTTACTAACCTGTGACAACCATCAGAACTACCAGTAACCATCAGTAACTCAGCAACCTTAGAAACCATCAGCAACTCAGAAACCATCAGAACTATTAACAACCTTGAAAAGGATCAGCAACAAAAAACTATAGCGTAAACCGCCAGTTGATACCGTGGTGGATGAGGAGAAAGATAAAGACGACTAGCCAGAGCACATCCACGAAGTGCCAGTATAAGGTTATAAGCCGGATTTTGAGCTGGTTAGGCGGGTTGACGCTGTAGACAAAAGCATCAATATACTGCCGGCGGCGGAGGGCTTCTGCAAAGGCAATGGTCAGGAAAATAAGTCCGATCAGGATGTGCAGCAGGTGCAGGCCTGACAGAATATAGACAAATCCACCCGCCGGATTGGCCTGTAGGCCAATGCCGGCCAGTACCATTTGCCGCCATCCCCAGGCTTGTAAAACGATGAACAGAATACCCAACAGCAGCGTCATACCCATGTAGGTACGATACATCGGAAAACGCTCGTTGCGGAATGCCTGATTGGCGGTATGTAAGGTCAGGCTGCTCAGCAGAATAACAACCGTACTCAGCAGAAAGACATTCGGTAAGGCCACCTGTTTCCAGCCGGGGCCACCGCTCCGTAAGAGATAGGTGGCCAGAAGCACTAAAAACAGGAGCACACTGCCAGCAATGCCCAGCCAGACCATGAAGCGGAACGGCTCCCGCCGTTTCGTGAAAATATTGCTCATCCTGAATACGAATGCCTTTTGCGCTCAGAGTAATTTACCCTGCCATATAGTATAATGACTGAATTGGCCGTTGAGTTCCGGTTGCTGTGCAAAGATTCCATAGATCGTAGATCCCGAACCGCTCATACTGGCATAAACTGCCCCAAGTTCATACAACGCTTCTTTTACCTCCTGCAACACCGGATAGCGCGGAAAAAGGCTTTTTTCAAAGTCGTTGACAACTGTGTGACGCCATGTTTCGACCGGCTGTTGCAGCAGCTGGTCCAGCGGAATGGCCGGTTGTCCGGGTGTTATACCGGCATACGCTTCAGCCGTTGAAATGGCCAGAGCCGGATAAATCAGTACAATATGGTAACCAGCTAAATTAACGGCAATTTCCTGAAAAACATCGCCCTTTTCAACACAGTACAGGGGCCTGTTCTGAATAAAAAAAGCACAGTCGCTGCCAATGGGCCGGGCATACTCCTCGAGCTGTGAAACCGACAGGCCTAACCCAAACCGTTCGTTCACCATTTTCAGCACAAACGCCGCATCGGCAGAGCCTCCGCCCAGACCGGCACCGATCGGGACCAGCTTATGCAGATGCAGCTGAACCGGTGGCAGATCAAAATCGGCTTTAAGGGCATTGTAGGCACGTACGCACAGGTTTTTTTCAGGAGGACCATCAATTGGGATACCGCTCGCCGAAAACGCGAAGGTATCGGCCGGAATCAGTTCCAGCACATCGCCCCAGCCAACCGGGTAAAAGCAGGAAAGTAGGTTATGAAATCCGTCAGGACGCTTTTCGGTAATCTGTAAACCGATATTAATCTTGCTCGTCGGAAAAACGACCATAAAGGGTTACTGGCTGTTTAGCGGTTGTTGATTGAGAGAACAAACAAACAGACAAACCGCTAAACAGACAAGGATTATTTTATGGCTAATACTTTAAATTCGGTCCGGCGGTTGCGTTGGTGCTCTGCTTCGGTGCAGATAATTCCGTCGGTGCAGTTGTTAAGCAGCAACGACTCACCATATCCGTTGGCCACAATACGCTTCCGGCTGATTCCTTTCGAGACAATGTAGCTTGCTACAGACTGGGCACGCCGTGTCGACAATGTTTTGTTGTAGGTGGCATCTCCCCGGCTATCGGTATGTGAACGGATTTCGATCACCATCGACGGATAGCGGCGCAGCGTAGCGACGAGTTTGTCCAGTTCGCGTTGCGATTCCTGACGTAAACTGACTTTGTCGAGGTCAAAATTGATTTCGTCGATTGGTACAATCTCGCCGAGGCCAAGCATCCGGAGGTCAGCCGATACCTCTTTCGGTTTCGATTTCTTCGGCAGCTTTTTGATCTTGCTGGTATTGGTACCGTATTGCTCTTTCGTGGCAATCAGGGTATAATCACAGCCTTCGACAAGGTTGAAAACGTAACTACCATCCGGCCCTGTGGTTGTGCTCAGAATCTGGCCGTTGCAGTCATTCCGCAGTTTTACCAGAACGCCTTCAATCGGTTTTTTATCTTTCTGGCTCCGGATTACCCCCCGAACCCGCGAGGCGTTCAGGTTGATCTGGTTAGCCGAGGCCGATGTCGGATCGTCGAGTGTATCAATCAGCATCGTTGGCCGGGCCAGTGCCATTTCAAGGCGGCTGGGCTGATCATCGGTCAGGAAGCGGGTCGTAAACCCGATGGTGCTGCTGATGTAGGCGTCTTTAGAAGCCGTAAACATAAAGTCGTTATCGGCTTCCAGACATAATTTCAGCAAGCCATTGCGGTCGGTGAATACCTGCTGGTCGGGGCGTCCTTCGCCGCGGGCTTTGATATCTACCTGCACGCTGTCGAGCGGCTGGTCGGTATCGGTGTCGTAAAGCCGGAGCGTCAGATTCCGGCAGTTATACATGGAGCTTTCGCGGACGAAGCGGTAAATATCATCATTCCCATCGCGGCGGTTACTGCTGAAATAACCCGACTGGCGGTCTCCTTTGGCAATGAGTCCGAAATCGTCCTGCGCCGAGTTGATCGGGGCGTCGAGGTGCTCAACGCTCCGGACGGTGGTACCGGCCATGCTGGCGTAGAAAATGTCAAGCCCGCCCAGTCCTTTTAGTCCGTCTGATGCAAAATAGAGGTTCCCTGTTTCATCGACCGACGGAAACAGTTCGTTCCCCTTGGTATTGACGCCCGGACCCAGATTGACCGGTTTCGACCAGGTACCGCCTTCCAGACGGGATACATAAATGTCGCTGCCGCCAAAGCCACCCGGCATGTCTGAGGCAAAAAACAACAGCCGGTCCGGAGTCCCGTTCGGGTCTTTGCCCAGGCTCGGGTGACCAACCGAATATTCATCACTGTTAAACGGCAATTCCTCAATATTCATCCACTCGCCGTTCTGCTGAACAGCCGTGTACAGTTTCAGTTTATTAACCCCTTCAGTGCTTTTACGGGCGCGGCCGCCATTGAAGTTATTCCGGGTAAAAATGACCCGTGAACCATCCTGATAGAATGTGGCGGGGCCTTCGTGGTAACGGGTGTTCAGCGACTGGCTGAAACGTTGTGCCGGATTTTTAGGCCGTGCGTCATATCCGAGGCCTTCGCTGATGTTGATACCGCCATCGTAACTCATCACCGTGCGGGAGTCGTTGGCTGTAGGGCGGGTGTAGTCGTCTACCCCGTTGCGTTTGGTATTTTTGACGCGGTCATTCTGGCCTTTACTCGTCGTACCATCCGCATTGATTATTTCGGCAACTTTGAGCTGATTCCGGTTCGGCACATAAAACAGGTCGAGGTAGCCTGAGCCCCCGCCGCTGCCGGTCGTTTCAATGGTTGAGCCGCCTTTGCTGCCCGCGACATAAACCAGACCGTCGCGGTAGAATGCAGGACTGAATTCTTCGTTCCGTGTATTCAGGGCGAGGTATTCAAGCCGGTACTTTACGGCCTCCTTACGTTTCCCCTTATCACCGACAATGATGGGCTGTTCAGCTGCCCGCTGGGCGATAACTGTTTCCTTTAGTTTTAAATAGCGGTCATATTGTTCCTGGCCTTCCGCGAGTTTACCGTTGCCGGAAAGCGTCTGGGCAAAAGCCAGTACCCATTTAGCGTCCGGATTCGGGTTGGCGTCCAGTAACGTCCGGTACGTTCGTTCTGCTTTGGTGAGGTCACCGGCCTGCTGGTAGGCGTAAGCCAGCCCGCTGAGGGCATTATTACGTTGGGCGGTGGTCAGGCGGCGGTCTGTCTCGTCCAGTAATTGCGAATAAATCTCAATGGCACGGCCATAGGATTTCCAGCTGGCCAGACGGTCTGCCTGACGAAGAAGGGAGTCCGGTGTAACACGTGGCCCCTTGCTTGCTTTAACACCGGGCTTATCCCCGATTGACGTAGATGCAGTCCGGCCCGGGTTTTTATGCGACAGTACTCCCCGGCCGGCCGGTGTCCACGACACCAATCCCACCAGGCAAAATACGCCCATTACGAAACCGATTACTCCGAGCTTATTCATGCGTGTTGCACAAAATTAATAGTTGTCTTGTACGACGAACGAAATATTTCTATAAAAATTATAGACTATTCGGCGCTTACCATTTTGTCTGTTTTTTGCCCGAAAGGGCTAATTCACTCACCTGAAAGGCATTGCCGGTCAGGAATTTTTATCGGTTTATGGTCATAAACCGGGTAAACTCCCTGCCATTGCTCAGCCGGACAATGTAAAAATACGTGCCGTCCGGTACACCGGCACTGGTACTGCCAACGCCCTGATTGGGCCGGCCATCCCAGTCATTCCGGTAATCCTGACTACGGTAAACGATATGTCCCCAACGGTTGAAGACTTCCAGATCAACGCGGACACCGGCCGGTACCTGCTGAATTACAAAGCGGTCGTTAACTCCGTCGCCGTTAGGGGAGAACCCTTCCGGAATAAATACGGAACTGCCTTCGGTTGATGCCGCATGCAGGGTGATGACGGTTGGTTCGTCGTTATCGCCGGGGTTACCGTTCCGGTCAGGGTCCGGGCTGTTGCCGTTCGTCGATTTGTCGCGGCAAACCATTCCGTTTACGTCCGTAGCGGTGGCCCATGCACTGTTTTCAAACGTCAGTGTGTTGGCCTGGCCAATATCGATGCCGGCTGTCAGGTAAATCGTGTGACTGGCACCGGCTGTCAGCGTGTTATTAGCGGCCAGCAGCGTAGTATCGGCATTCTGACCTGTAAAGCCGGCAGCGGTTGTCCAGCCGGCGTCGGTCCGGATTGTTAAGCTCCGGATGACCGCACCGGACGCCGCGAAGGCACGGGTCAGGTTGTCAGAAACCTGCACATTCGTTAACGTGTTTTTGCCCTGATTGGTTACCGTCAGCTGGTAGGCGACTTCGACTACACTATTGCTGACCCAGATCGGGTCAAAGGCTTTTTTGCTGAGCCCGATCAGTTCTGCTGACGGAGTATTTTGCGCCGGAATGGTGGCTGTCAGCTTAGTGGTAGCACCGGTACACGGGCCGCTGCCGTCCGGATCGGGCGTTGATAGCGTAAACTCGACGGAGCCGCGTTGCTGGTCGGCATCCGAAAACAGATAACGGGTTGTGAGCGCTGCCGGGTCAATGAGCAGTCCGCTGCCGGTTGTTTGCCAGGTGAGCGATTGGGCCGTACCCCGCAGCTGCGCCTTTACGCGGACCGCCCGCGACTGAAAATCCAGGCTATCAACCCAGGCAACGATTCGGGCCGGATTGCTGATACAGACCGGAATGGCATTCCGGCAGGCCGAGATAACAGCCGTGACTGCAACCGGCTCACTGTAGCACCCGTTATTGTCTTGAAAAATAATGTAATAGGTGCCGCTTTCGACCGCAGTCGGTGACTGAACGGCCGGTGCATTGGCCGACGGACCGGTGCGGAAAAGCCAGCTGCCTTTCAGCATTGCGGCCGGTGATTCCTGAATGAGCCGTGATAAGTCGGCGGTCTGATACGGGCATCCGTTTTGGGCCAGGGTTGCAACCGCAGGTCTGAACGCAGTGCTTTGCACCTGAATGGTCTGCCGCTCGCTGCTGTCGCTTTTACAGGTACCGACCTGGCAAATGGCGCGGTATACGGTAGTTTGCGCCGGACTGACCATCCGGTTATTGCCGGTATAGCCATCTGACCAGACAGTGCTGCCGGCACAACCGACAGCCGACAACTGTACCGACTGACCGGCACAGATCACCGGTTTATCTGTCTGAATCAAGGGCCTGGTCGGGGTCTCAATCCGGACAAGGGCCGGAAGCGACGGAGTGCTGATACAGCCCGACTCCCGGCAGCTGGCCTGATAGGCTCCGGTTTGTGCAGGTTGTACTGTGAGTGTATTGCCCGAACTGCCGTTTGACCAGAGAATGGTACCCGTACAGCCGGTAGCCGATAAAATAACATTGTCATTCGGACAGGCAATCGTATTATCCGGCGTGATTACCGGTGCTTTCGGCGTATTTACCGTGATGGTATACACTTCGGCAAAGCAACTGATACACCCCTTCTGAAGGCGGCAGATTGCCGTATATTTTGTTGTGCGCTGCGGACGGACTGTAATGGCAGGTAAGGTATCATTGGTACTCCATACCACCGTTCCGGTGCACCCCAGGGCGGTCAGCCGGACCGAATCACCGCGGCAAACGGCCGAAGCCGACCCCTTGATTACCGGCGGCGTTGGCGGTGCCGGACAGGGAGACGTCTGCGCAGGGGCATTGGTTATGCCGAGGGTGCTGATGAACCCGAGCAGCATAAGCCAGTGACTGAGTATATGTAATGGTTTCGGTAAAAACTGTGTCATGCAGCCCAACAAAAAAAAGTGAGCGAAATAAAACGATAACCGTGCCTCAACGGTACCTTCTTTTATGTCGAAATTCATGCCAACTCACCAAAAAACTATTTTTGAGCGATTTCGGCATGACTTAAGCCTCCGGAATAGATCGAATGGTGTTACTAAATTTACATATATATAAATAAAGGCACGCTGTTATTAGACTCCACCGGCGTTATCATAAATCATGCCATATTGCACTTACTGAATTTTAAGTAATACGTAGCCCGGGGCTTTAGTGGGTTTTCTGTCCGGAGGTTGTATACTTAAAAATAGTTTTCGTAAATTGTTTTTTGTTAGAACCAACAAACCATCCTTTCATGAAGAAATATCTGCTAACCGCCTTTGTTGCGATGCCCTTCCTCGTTTCGGCTCAGGATAAGGCCTATACGATTAAAGGAAAGATCGGCACACTGACGTCACCGGCAAAAGTGTATTTACGTTACGTGGCTGCCGGAGCAGCCAAAACTGACTCAGCAATGGTTCAGAACGGTGCTTTTGAGTTCAAGGGAAGCGTCGATAGCCCGACCAGAGCCAGCCTGCTGGTGGATGCTAAAGGCAAGGGCATGCGTCAGATCAGCCCGTATAATGTTATCGGAATTTATCTGGAGCCCGGTACCATCTCGGTGGCCAGCCCTGACTCGGCGGCCAACGCTGCTGTTACAGGTACACAGATGAACCTGGATAACGAAAAGCTGAAGGCGTCTCTGAAGCCATCGAACGAAAAAATGGATAAGCTGATGGCAGAGTACCGTAGTGCTACGCCTGAGCAGCGGAAATCAAAAGAATTTGAGGCCGATATTGATAAGCGATACGAAGCCATCCAGGCCGAACAAAAGGCCGCCAACGGCCAGTTTGTGAAAAACTCGCCAAAGAGTCTTGTCAGTCTGGACGCGCTCCGGTCGTATGGCGGCATGGTGCCTGAATACGGTGATCTTGCTCCTTTATACAACGGCTTGTCTGACGAAGTGAAAAACAGCACGGCCGGTAAAGACTTCGCTACGTCGCTGGCGGCCATTAAAGCTACATCGCTTGGAGAGGTTGCACCTGACTTTTCGCAGGCTGATACGCTGGGTAAAGCGGTTGCACTCCGTGATTTCCGTGGCAAATATGTACTGGTTGACTTCTGGGCGAGCTGGTGCGGACCTTGCCGCGCGGAGAACCCGAATGTGGTGAAAAATTTCCACCAGTTTAAAGGTCAGAACTTCACCGTATTAGGGGTGTCGCTTGATCGTCCGGATGCTAAAGAGGCCTGGATGAAAGCCATTCATAAGGATGAACTGGCCTGGACGCACGTATCAGACCTGAAATACTGGAACAACGAAGTGGCAAAACAATACAATGTGCGGGCCATTCCGCAAAACTTCCTGATCGGGCCGGACGGTAAAATCGTGGCCAAAAATATCCGCGGCGAAGAACTGGGCAAGAAACTGGCCGAAATTCTGCCGGCGAAGCCTTAACCGGCTGCCGGATACTTGATGCCTGATAGCTTAATGCCAGATGGCTTGATGCTGTAAAATGGATAATGAATAGTGGCTGGTGGAAACCGGAAGCCCATTATTCATTATCCATTTTACATTATTCATTAACGCATATGGAATCTCAGGCTATTCTGCATCTACTTAACAGAAGGCCTTCGTTCACGAATCTACGATTGCAGTTATGTTTTTTAAACGGTTCCGGAAACCACGTCTGACCACGGATGCAGAATTTGTCGCCGCCTACAAGGCGTCCGGCGATCTGGAATTGCTGGGTGAGCTCTATGAGCGCTATATGGATATGGTTTATGCGGTCTGTTTTAAATACCTGCGGGATGAAGAAGAGAGCAAAGATGCCGTTATGCACCTGTTTGAACAGCTGGCAACAGATTTGAAACGACATGAAATCCAGAACTTCAAAAGCTGGCTGCACACCGTAGCCAGAAACCATTGTCTGATGTATCTCCGCAGCCGGGAAGCCTCACTGCTGAAGGTGAACATGCCGGATGACGAGCGGGATGAAGATGCATTGGTAGAGCAGCAACTGATGGTTGCCGACGATGAATACGCACTGGAACTGGAACAGAACCTGACGCAGATGACCGGCTGTCTGGCGAAACTGCCGCGGGATCAGCAAACATGCCTTGAATTGTTTTATCTTCAGCAAAAATCGTATGCTGACGTAGCCGACCTGACGGGTTTGTCGCTTAAACAGGTAAAAAGCAACCTGCAGAATGGCCGGCGGAATTTGAAAATTTGTCTGGAAAAGACGGCTGGGAAATGAGTAATCAACTGACTATACACGATTTACATGCGTATCGGGCCGGTTTGCTGAGCAAATCCGAACAGCACCGGATCGAGCGTGCATTGCTCGAAGATCCGTTTTATGCCGATGTGCTGGAGGGGCTCGAAGCCTTGCAACAGGCCGGTACATCGCTGACTGAACAAACGGCTGAGCTGAAAGAAGTGCTGCACGAACGTGTACATGCCTCCGCCACCAAGCAGCGGCTGATGCCGCTTTGGGTGACCTCGGCGGTTGCATCGATTCTGCTGATGCTGGCGGTAGCGATCTACATGATCTTTTTCTACAAACCGCCCTTCAAAGCCGTTGACCCGACTAAGCCAATGGTGTTTGAAGTAGAACTGATGCCGGTGCATGAACAGAAACTGCCTGAAGTGTACCAGCAGGAGTTTGCCGCCTTTGTGAAGAAAAACCGGCGGCCTGACGTAACAGGAGCGGGTCAGGTAATTGTTGACCTGACCGTGACCGGACGCGGGGCGATTGACGCAGTAGCGGTCCGTAAATCACTGGATGCGGTACACGATCAGGAGGCTGTGCGACTGGTACGGGCTTTTCAGAAATGGCCGTCCGGAAAACAGGAAGTACGCATTGACTTCCCTTGAACAAAGCGTTGCTGTTTTGTATGCGATAAGTACAATTAGGTAAATAAAAGCGGGCCGTTTACGAAAGTCTTTTAAACAAATGAAACATTTGTATTCGGCTGGCGTTTACCCCGCAGTACCTAATACATTTCGTACCTATGTTTAATACAATTTCTCAACGGCAATCGCCGACCTCTTTTCGACTACTACTGGCCACTTTAGTTTTATTATTTGTTTGTTACTCAAGAACATATGGTCAGCAGCGCTGGAGCGCAGGTCCTCGTGTCGGCGTAAATTTTTCAGATTTAATTGGTGATGTACAAAATCGAAAAGGCATGTTACCGGGGCTTTCGGCCGGTCTGGGTGTGATGTACAGTGATTATAGCCGGTTTGGTTTAGCGGCTGACGTATTGTTTTCGCAGCGTGGTGCTAAGTTTGAAATCCCTGTCGGGAATGGGCAACTCGCCTTTAATCAGCGGCTTAATTACATTGAAATTCCGATTACACTGCGTTACTACCTGAATGATGCCGGTAATTTCCGGCCAAACGTCTACTTTGGTCCGTCGCTGGGGCTGATGCTGAAAGGTAAACGTGTGAACCAGAAACTGAATGGCAATGATATTGCCGATGCTGATAACAGCCGTGATTTCCGTCCGGCCGATCTGGGCGCTACGGCCGGTATTCAGTTCAACTTCCGCGCCGGCAACCGGCAGCGGTTCACGATTGATGCGCGGTATACCTATGGTCTGACAGACATTTCGGTGCCTGCGGAGCGTATGCAGAATTCATTCATTACCGTCGGGCTTGGCTACAATTGGGGCATTGGCCGCGAATACACGCGCCGTGACCCGAAAATCCGCCAATACCGTCGCTAGTGTTCTGTCATTCCGACGAAGGAGGAGTCTTTGCCGCTTCCGGAAAGTACAACGTTTCTCCTTCGTCGGAATGACGAATCAACGGAAGTTGAGATAAACTTCAACGCCGTAATACCGTGGCCGGCTCCACGCAATCTGATCGCCCCAGTCATACTCCCAGCCGTGCTGAATAAACAGCTTGTTGGTCAGATTCTTTCCCCACAACGCAATACTCCATTTTCCGTTACGCGGTGCCAGTGAAATCCGGCCGTTCAGAATCGTAGCGGCTTTCCGTGCAATAACATCAGCGTTGGAAATGTCGTTAAACGCCTTGCCGGTATGGTTAATGTTCATGCCGAAAAACAACCGCATCTGCTCGCTGACCGGTAAGGTATATTCAGGAGCCACCGAGAATGTAAAATCCGGTGCTTTCAACAGCCGGTTGCCCGCATAATTGACCGGTCTGCCTTCCCCATCGGTCCCGAACGGAAAGTCAATATACCGGAAGTGCAGATAGCCCATTGATACATCCGTCCGGAAGTTTTTCAGCATCCCCGAAAATTCAGTTTCTACCCCCCAGCCGCGTGTTTTTGGTGCATTAGCCACCCGTACGCGGGTACCCTGATCCAATAATTCCTGCTTGTTGAAATAGTCGGTATAAAATACGGCCGCATTAAACCGTGTGCGCTCGCTGAAGCGCGATTTAAATCCGAGCTCATAGTTGTTTACAAACTCCGGTTTAAAGACCAGACCCGTGCCTTCGGGATCCCTGGTGACCGAGGTATTGAAACCGGCCCCTTTGAAACCACGGGCAAATTTGGCATACCCCATCAGATAGGGCGAAAAGCGGTAATCGAGGCCGAGGTCGTACGACAGCGCCGTATTATTGGCTTCCCGCCGTATGGGTTCCGCTTTCGACCCGACATTAACAGCATAAATATTAATCAGCTCAAACGGCACCCCATTGACATACTGGTTCCGGATCCGTTGCCAGTAATCCAGCTGCCGTTTTTCGGAGGTAAGCCGCAGCCCGAACGTTAACCGTAGCTTTTTAGACAACTCATACGTTCCCGAACCAAATGCCGCCAGACTCCGCGAATGAATGAGGCTGTTGGTGGTGTAGCCCTCACTGGTAAATAGTTGTCCGTCCGGAATTGGCCCGCCCTTCATTTCTTCGCCGATGAGCATAAAATCCTTTTCGAGCGTGAAGGTGTCAATAGCGGCAATCTGTTCGGTCAGGAAATAGAGCCCGCCGATGTACGCAAACTTCTGATCGCGGGGGGAGTGGATGCGGAGTTCCTGACTGAAATTTTTCAGTTTTTGGGTGCGGCCCCAGATGGATACATTGGCCCGTGCCACATCGTTATCGCCGAAGTACTCATCAACCGAATTATTGAAGGCCGTAATCGAGGTCAGCGTGTTGCGGCCAAATTTAAATTCGCCTTTGGCCACGGTTCCGTATTGATTGCGTTGAAAAGTATTCGGTACGCTCTGATTCGTGTGCAGGCCTTCGTCGGCCGGAATACCCAGTGGCTCGTAATCGGGCTTGCCGGCGTATACGAACGTGTTTTCGGCGTTGCCGTCCTTACCGTAATAGGCCCGCAGGGTTACGGCAATATTCGGGTTCGGCGTGTAGAGGGCCGATGCCCGGAAGCCGTAAAAACTGGTTTTGTTCGTGGCCTGAATAGCGGGTACCTCGTCTTTGATATAGCCCTGCCGGCTGGTATAGGCACCGGTTACCCGGAGTGCCAGCTTGTTTTTAATGAGTTCGCGGTTGATTTTAGCACGGGCCTGAACGAAATTATAGTTGCCGTAGTTAAGCTCGACCTGTCCGTTGTTGGCCAGTTCCGGCTTTTCGGAGACCACATGGATAACGCCGCCGATAGTGTTTTTACCGAACAATGTCCCGTGCGGACCGCGCAGCACCTCAATCCGGTCAATATCCATCAGGGTAGAGTTAAAGGCAAAACTCCGCGAGAAATAAACGTCGTCGATATACAGCGCTACCGTTGATTCGAAACCTACGTTATCGAACACCGTTGACAGGCCCCGGATGGAGAAGGAGACCTGCGAATTGAGCCAGGAATCGGTAATCAGGTTCGGTACATTATTGAGCGATTCCATGGTGTTATAAACGCTCCGGCGCTCCATATCCCGCTGCGAAATAACCGAAGCGGCCACCGGTACTTTTTGCAGATACTCTTCAACGCGGTTGGCGCTTACCACAATGTCTGACAACTGCATGTCGTTGCTGATCAGCCGGAAGTCAATGGTCTGCCGCCGGTCGGGCGTCGGGCGGACGGCTCTGGACTGGTCTTTAAAGCCGATAAACCGCACCACCAGTTCGGACGGCTGGCTGATACTAAGCCGGTAACGGCCAAACTGATCGGTAATGGTACCCCGGTTAGTGCCCTTGATAAAAACAGATGCACCGACGAGCGGTTCGTCATTGGAAGCCCGTGCTATGCGGCCGGTAAGGATAGTGCTGGTCTGGGCCGTTGCGTGCTGCCGGCTGAGGATGCCGAGCAATAGAATGCAAAGGATACGGAAACAGCGTACTGTGTTACGGAAAGGATACGGTAAAGCTACATTCATGGGGATAGCATCAGAAAGAGGAGAGAGAACGAAGGGTTATTTATCGGAAGTGCCCTGTAGCTTACCTTCCAGGAGCCGGAATGTTTTTTCGCGGTACAGCCTGATTTTTTCCTGATCATGCTGTTCTTCAAACGGTTTGTTGCTGTACCTGGTCTTTTGCAGCAGGCGGGTGTCGCCGAAAACAATGCATTTCTGCGGGTCGTAAAGATGGGGCTTAATCCGGATTTTCAGCTCCAGGATGGTATCCAGCGTTTTGTCGAACACCCACCACGCTTCGGCCTGATCGTTGAAATTGCGGGTAATCTGGATTTCGTCATCTACCAGCGCATCGTCGTACTGAAAGCCTGACCCTTCTTTCGAAAGGCTCTGTACGAACTGCTTCCGCACATCATTGGCAGAGAAGTTATACACCCTGACAATTTTATCGTCGATCAGGTTTTTCTTATCATACTCAAGGATGCTGATTTTCTGGTTGGTGGCTTTCAGTTCATCGGTTTGGCGGGCAATGATCTGCTCCAGCCGCCTGGTTTCCTGAACCTGATCACTCAACTGGTGCTTCAGATCGTTGATAGTTTTATACTGCGCCTGAATACTGTCGTTGCGGGTAAGAATGGTTTTCTGGAGGCCGGCGACGATGTTTTGCAACTGTACTTTTTCGGAGCCTGCCTGACGAAGGGCGATGCGGAGGTTATTGTTTTGCTGGGTTAGTGTGGCTAGCTGCTTTTTCGGGTCTTCGGCGGTAGGAGTA
Source organism: Arsenicibacter sp. R0_47 (assembly GCF_057652235.1). Classification (NCBI taxonomy): domain Bacteria; kingdom Pseudomonadati; phylum Bacteroidota; class Cytophagia; order Cytophagales; family Spirosomataceae; genus Arsenicibacter; species Arsenicibacter sp. R0_47. The sequence goes on from NZ_JBYFCJ010000021.1 coordinate 47,867, forward strand.
ACCGGGGTTTGTGCCCTTGTACTCCTGCCACAAAAGAGAACCAAAATTAAGATTAAGAAAGCTTTACGGTCCATAAGGGTACACATTTTTTATAATGGTAAATATAGACGAACTTTCAAGTATTCAATCAAGACAAACTATAAAAAAAATTAATAGGATTGGCGTATTTGTACGTATAGAATAACTTGTTGGTAAGTTTTTGATTACTAACGACTTTGAAAGGGGTGTTTTCGGTGGGTTCTGCGAAAACAGGCATCGCAAAATGCAGGTCACGGCAGCTCTGTTCGTAGACCTCCCGGCGGGTCGGATGCAGGGGCGCAACGACATTGTAGGTGCCGGTCAGCTGCTTCCGGAGCAGGGCAGCAATGATCCCGGCGGCATCATCCCGATGGATGTAATTAACGGGGACATCGCCGGTCGTAACGGTCTTGCCGGCGACATACTTACCGGGTATCCGTTCGTAGCCCATCAGCCCTCCGCAACGCAGAACGGTCACCATGCGGTCGCCGGACTGGTCCAGCCATGTTTGTTCGGCGGTAACCAGTGCCGGAGCGGCCGATTCTGCGGGCAGCACTACATCGGCTTCGGTAACCTCACGGTTTAGTTCCGGGTACACCGACGTGGAGCTGATGTAAAGTACCCGGTTAACGGCAGATTGCCTGACGGCCTGCGCCAGCCGGCGGATCTGTTCCGGATGAAAATCGTCGCCGAACTTACCGGCCCGCGGCGGAATATCCACGATGAGAATATCCGTGTCCAGCAAGGCTGCCAGCTCGCCCACCGGCTCCGGATTCAGCTGTAGCAGGTGGGCATCGATGCCTGCCTGCTGTAGAACAGGCAGTTTTTCGGGCGTTGTGGTGCTGCCTTTTACAAGATAGCCTTCCTCAATAAGGAGTTTGGCCAGTGGCAGGCCAAGCCAGCCGCAGCCGAGGATTGAGACGGTTTGCATAAGTCGTTATCGGGTTAAGTACGCCATGACCGGCAAAACAGTGAACGAGTCGGATACATGATCGAACGTCCGGTAAGAGTCGGTTGTGTATATGGCGTCAATACCGGCTAACGAAAAGCCCTTGCTGAAAATTCCGTGGCTGACGATCAGGACAATCCGGCCGGCGTTGTGGGTTTTCAGTGCTTCGGCAATGCCGGTAAAGGTGCCGCCACCGTCGCAGATGTCATCGGCGATATAACAGGTTTTTCCACCCAGATCATCTGCAAATACCTTGAAACCAGATAGTTTTCCGGTTTTTACGTCGCGTGATTTAAGGCATTCAACAACGTCATCGGCTCCGATAGCCTGTGCTGCCTCATGCACTTTTTTCAGCGCACCGGCATCCGGCGAGACCAAACACCAGGCGTCTGCCGGATAACGGGCTTGATCTGCCTGAATGGCATCACGGACAAACTGAATATTGTCAATAGCATGACTCCGGTCGAGCAGGGCAGTCGAGACGTTGGAATGTGGATCAAAAACCGTGACACGGTGAAAGCCGGCCATGTTGATGATATTGGCAATAACCCTGAGCGAAAACGGTTCGCCGGTAGTCATGACCCGGTCCATACGGGCGCCGAGCAAATAGCTGATCACCAAATGAATGCGCTCAACGCCTGACGTGCTGAGCGTTTGCTGCGCCAGTAAGGCTACCAGCAAATCGTCTGAATTAGCGATGCGGGTGATAATCCGGCAGTTGTCGCGGTTATCCGGCAGACTCTCCGGTCTGATCCGGAGGTGCGGCTGGCCGTCCGGGAAGGTAAACCGCTCAAAAGCGATATCCGACGCAGCCGGGTCGAGTAAGTTAAGGGTAAGCATCGTTTGTTGTGGTTAAAGCTGGTCCAGTAGCCGGGTACGTATCTCGTTTACTGTCTGATCGGCCAGCAACCGGCCGTCGCGGAAAACAGGCCTTAGTTCACCTGTTGCTTCTTCTTCCCATGTGCATTGGTCTTTGAGGACCAGTTTACCGGTGGCCGGATCGCGATGTACGGCCAGCAGGCCGCGCGCCGAACGCTTGGTACCGTCGTCGGTTTTAGGATCTTTAAAAATGTCGCGGCCAACGTGATTCACCTCGCCATAGGTAGCTTTCATGGCAAAACCATAGGTATCCCGCGTGACGTACTCGTAGGTGTAAGAGCCGATGCCAAGCACGACGTTATAGCTGGCAAAGCCCTTTTGGGCCAGCCCCTCCAGAATACGCAGTTGCCGTTCGGTGGTGATGCTGTCGCCGTAAATCAGGCCAATGTGCGGGTCAAGGAGTTTATAGCCGGTTTCGGTCAGACTACCGCCGAAGGTTTCCCAGAGGCAGACAACGGCGCCCTTGTGCTGCGGTGTACCGGCGGGTGCGTCGGGGTCACCAACGATGATCTTTACCGGATCGCCGCTGTCGGGCCGGATCACTACCTTACCGTCGCGGCTCAGAATCGTTTCTTTCAGCTCAGGCAGAAAGCCGGTGATCACCTGCCAGAAATCCCAGGTGTCTGACACAATCGAGATAATACCGGTTGGGTAAACCTCCGTGATCAGCCGGGTAAAGGTACCGATCTCGTCGTTCTGCGTACCCATGCACATAACACTGTGTTCGGTGGCCGCCACCGAACCGCCGACCAGCTCCTGTTCGCAGTCGGCGTTGTAGTATGTTTCCAGAAAGTCGATGGCCGGAATGGTATCGGTGCCGGTGAAGGACAGCAGGTGGGCCGCTCCGCTCAGTATCGCATCTTCAACCCCCGACATACCACGGAATGAGAAATCATGGCCCTGCCACGGGACAAAGCTCATGTCGCTGCCTACGGTTCGGGCGGCGTATTGCCGGAACACGCGCAGGTACTGAAACGCCGTTGTTGCCGACGTACAGGGTTTCCAGAGAATGGTGCTCATCAGTGTTTCGAGCATATTGGTTAACCAGAAAAATTCAGGCCGCGTATTCCGGATGGTCAGCACCGGTACGCGCATCGGGGTCAGCTGGCCTTCGGGTAACGCCTTGATCTCAAGCGGCAGGTAGCCAAGATCGTGCAGATCGGCAATGTGCTGGTACGAAATGCTGCCCGGGCCCAGGTAATTGTCGATGCGGCGGCGGTACTGCGCCATTACCTCGTCTTTCGGGCGCTGAAAAAACTGTTCGTTGAATTGCCGGATCAGGTACTCTTTCAGAAAATACTGCAATCCGAAGAAGACAACCTCCTGTGTATCAGAAACCCTTGACTTGCGGGGTGTCAGGTTTGAATAAACGAGTGTTGTTCCGTCCGGATACTGAAACTTGTGGCCAACCTTGTAGCCGTCTTTCAGCAGAATAGGTAAGGTATTCATAACAGTGTCTGGTTAAATTTTAAACTGAAAACCACTTTTGACTAACGCATCGTACCGTTCCCGGTCAAATTCGAACAGTTCGGGGGCGCGGTTTTTTTCGCCGAGCCGTTTCTGACCGGTAGGTTTTACGATGCCACTCGCGGTGATTTTCTTGTGAAAATTGCGCCGGTCAAGCCTGACGTTGAGTATGCATTCGTATAAGTCCTGTAATTCGCTGATGGTAAACTGCGGGTTCAGTAGCTCAAAACCAACAGGTTGGTAGGTGACTTTAGCCTGTAGCCGCTGGATGGCGGTCTGTAAAACGTCCTTGTGGTCGAACCCAAGGGCGGGCAACTGACTGACCGGAAACCAGTTAACATCGTTAGCCATTTTTCCGGTTGTCAGCTCAACGTGCTCTGGGTTAATCAGTGCGTAATAGGTCACCGACAATACCCGTCCGCGGGGGTCCCGGTCAGGTCTGCCAAACGTGAAAAGCTGCTCCAGATAGAGACTGCCAAGGCCGGTTTTTGTTCTAAGAATCCGGTCCGCCGATTCCTCCAGGGTTTCGTCAAGGTACAAAAAGCCGCCCGGAACGGTCCACATGCCTGCATAGGGTTCTTCTTTCCGGTTCAGAAGAAGAACGGAGAGCTTTTCACCGTCATAGCCGAAGATCACACAGTCGATGGTGACAGATGGTTGCGGATAGGCTGATAGCGATTGCATAACGTAGTTTGCGTATTGTTTACGCAAACATAAGGCAGTACACCGGATTTACAAATAGTTTGCGTGTTTTTTACGCTAACTATCGAGCAAACGGTCTGTCTAACACTGTTAGATTATGATCAGGGGATGAAAAACCTTAGAAACGTTCGTGAATCAGCGCCAGAAAACCGGCCGTACGTTTGCGGATTTCGGAAACGGACTGGGTAAAATTATTGTGCATCATACTGAACAACAGTACCTTTCCTTTTTTCGTAACGAGATAGCCGCTTAGGTTATAAACGCCGGTCATGGATCCGGATTTAGCAAAAATATAGGGTTGGGCACCGCTGCCCATGCTGCGCAGCGTACCGGACCGGCCGGCTGCCGGTAGTAAAGCAAAGAGCCGTTGCTGCGAAGCACGCCGGCTGATTTCCTGCAGTAGCTGAATCAGGGTGTTGGGGGTAAATAAATTATACCGCGACAACCCCGACCCATCGACCCAACGGTCCTGTTTAAGCTGACCATTAAGGGTTTTGTCGAGAACGACGTTCATCGCTGTGCGGGCGTTCAGCTGGCCATCGGTCTGGGCGGCACCCATCAGCAGGATGTGTTCGGCAAACATGTTATCGCTCACCTGCAACATGCGTTTATAAAGCGAGTCGGCCGGAACGCTGCCGTAAAAAATCCGTGAACTGGCCGGTAGTGGCTGGTTTATAACCGTAACCGGGCGGTTCAGGGTGTCAGCCAGCAGGGTTGCTGCCAGTGTAGCCGACCAGCGGAAGGGTACATCCTGACGAACCGGCTTCGTCACGGTTCCTGCCGTAAAGCGGTTGCCGGTCTCCTGCCGTTGTACGGTGTTCCCGCCCGGATCGGTTACCAGGCTATCGGCAAACAGGTGCGGACTTATGCCGGTTGGTTTATCCGGAGCACTCGTGAAGCGCACCAGATTGCCATAAACGGGCAAGGGGGCCAGCTCTGCCGAATAATCGTCGTTATAGTCGTCCCACGCCCAACCGGCGCCGAACCGCTGACCAGTATAGTTGGCTGGTGAGAAAAAGAGTTTTTCGGGCCGCTTCCGGAGGAAACCGAGCAGGGCTGTATCGGGCAGATCGGGGTGGAGCAGCAGCGGGTGACCGGTCCCCCAGAAAATAAGCGAGTCGTTGCGGCTGACGTACCGGATCGCCGGCAGCGAGTCACCAAGTGTCATCAGGCCAGCCAGAAACGTAACCAGTTTGGTGTTAGAGGCCGGCGTAAAATGAAGATTTCCGTTGTGGTCGATGAGCGTTTTCTGCGCCGCCGGATCGTACAGGGCGAAACCGGTAAGGTGGTCCGTATAGAGGGGATTACCGGTTAATTCGCGGCGGAGTTTACGGGCTGGTGAACAGCTTACCAGTACCAGACCAAGCAGGGCAAAAAGGTAGTATCTCATCGTTTGTCAAAAAAGAAGCAGGGCCAACACCCCGGCTATGTAGTCCGCGGCGTTGGCCCTGCTAAAAACGGCGAAAAGATGTTATCGTGCAATCATAATCTTCTTCGTTTGCACAGAATCACCGGCTTTCAGTTGTAAAAAGTAAAAACCGGTCGGGAGCTGCGTCAGATCAAGCTGTTCGTTGATGCTGGTGCCCTGGACTTTCAGCGGCAGCTGACGAAGCGTCTGGCCTGAAGCAGTCGTAACGGTCAGGTCGGCTTCGGTCGTGGCTTTGGCCAGTTTGGCCTGTACCCGGATCTGTCCGTTGCTGCTTGGATTCGGGAATACCTGAAACGTTGAGGTAATCTGCGGTTCCGTGGCCAGAATTTTGGCGGCAGGCGGTGTCTGAATCCGGAGGTTATCAATGCCCCAGCCCCAGCCAATGGCTAACTGATCCGAGAAAAGGCGGAAACGGATCAGAATGACGTCGTTTGCCTTGAAGTTGCCGTTATCGAGCATGTAAATCTCGCGGGTTTTGTACAAGCTTGGCGTACCAACGGTGCTTGAGTTTTTCTCTCCAGGCTGACCATCAACCAGGCTGCGGTTATAGGCTGTTAACCAGGCCGACTGGTCATTGGAATCATAACCGTCAGCAAGCGGTAACCAGGTAATACCGCCGTCTTTAGATCCTTCAGCTACAACGTAATCGTAGAAGCCATCATCACCGAACTTGGTACCGGCATCACCCGGCTCAACCAGTACAACCTCATCAAAACGTAGGGTAGCGCTGTCGGGATTCGCTTTCAGTCTGATGGGTGTCAGATAGTTAAGGTATGTATTGCGTTCGTAAAACACATCTGCACCCCGCTCATACGGGTGGGCCGAATGTATACCCGGATCGGTAAAGCCCGAAGGCTGCGTGATAGAGAAACTGTTACCGACGAAATCACTGGCGTTGACCGACGCAAATGAGGTCGAGAAGCTATTTAAGGCTGTTGTTTGCGGAGCAATGATTTTTACTTCATAAAAACCCGTTGCCGGCAGAATGGTCTGGTTTTTATTCTTCGACTTATCCCGGGCAATAATCCGGTATTTCAGGACATCGCCCGCATTCAGGAATTTATTGGTAGCCGTGCCTGGTACAATTAACCCCACATACACACTGTCTCCGCTTGCCAGACTACCGGCATAGCGTAATCCGCTTGTTTTAGTAGCCTGCGAGTTCACGGCATATTCAACATAGGCCGTATCCATATTCATCTGCCGGTCGTCGTTAATGGCTACAGACAGGAACAGGGAGTCCGAAGCGCCCCGTAACTCATATGGCTGCGGAATGTGGCGGCGAACGGCGGGTGCTACATTATCAGGACCCATCACGAAGTAGTTGACGACCTGGCCACCGGTGTAGTTTTTACCCGGATTGGTAAAGGTCCGGCCACTAGCATCCTGTACTTCAAAATAGTAACGGTATTGTCCTACGGCCTGATTGGCGGGAATGGTATATGTATACTGATCGGTGGTGCCAACGCGGGTTGGCGTTACGGTCTGGAAACTACTCAGGCTCGTTGGTGGTGTTGTACCTTTATAAATGTACAGTTTTACCGAAGAAGGGTTATAAACAGTATCACTCACTACCCGCGCAGAAAACACCAGGTCTTTTATTTCCTCCATATCGTCAAAGGCCGTATGCAGCAACGAGGTCGTTTTCCATTCCATATCTTCGAACATGGCAAGGGTCATCGGTCCCGGCGAGTGAATGGCCTCCGCGTTGGCAATGGTCGGGGTCATCAGCGAGTTGGCTGTGCCCTGCGGATACGTCGATTCGTCTAAGTGAGAGATACTCGATCCTGCATTGTAGGTGGACGGTGCGTAGAGGCGTGCTTTACCACCGGTTCGTTTCGTCACCATGTCTCCCGAGAAATAGAGACTGCCGCCGGTCAGCTGCTGCGCCAGCGCCTGTGATTCGTCAGGATAGGTGGAGAAGTCAACCAGACTTTTGGCTTGTGCATTCTGTATAAAGTGAGCAAATACAGTCGGATAGCCGTACCCGTGAAAGCCGATTCCCTGTGATAAGCTCATGCCGCTGACGAAACCGAGGCCGTGGCCCAATTCGTGTAACACAACGGTTGCCAGGTCAATCTGGCCGGCACCCGGTTTAGCGTCTGTGCCGTAATAGAATTTTACACTGCTGTTGCTGTTGAACGCCGCGTAGATATCGGCGCTGTCAGGGCTGTTCAGCTGCCGGCGGGCAATTTTTTCGGCGAGGGCAATCGGATAAACACCGAATGCTTTTTGTGCCCCGTCGAAACCAATACGGTAGTCATCCGGCCGGGCCTGACCGATGGTTGTTCCGCTTGACGAGCCGGCGCCCAGATCCTGCCAGTAGGCTTTAATCCGGATCGGGACAGGCGACGAAATCAGGGAAGCCCAGATATCAACGGCATACTGGAATGCTTTCTGGGCTTCCGGAGAGAAACCTTTGTATTCAACGATAAACTGTGCGGTTGGAGCCGCTGCTACGCGTGCATTCCGGCGTTGCAGATAGGCTTCCGGTGGTGGAACGGTCGTAAACGCGTCGGTACGGGAACCGTAGCAGGTTACGCTGGCGGGCTTATAAACCCGCATCTTCATGGCAAAATTTTTGTAATCGCTCTGGTTGGGAGCAGCAGTGGCTTTAAGTTTAGCGGGCGGGTCAAATTTGGGTGCGCGCTGAGCCATGGCAGACCCGATGGACAGCAACCCCAGCACAACCCAAAGTCGGGCGAGGAGAGAAATAGTCATGTAAATGTGTAAAAGTTAAAGACGATACCGAATAAGTTGTGTTGTTGGCTTTTATAAACTAATCTACTAACGTTTAACCGTTCTGACTGTTGTATGAAAAAAAAGTGAAAGTTTGCGTTTCCGACCTGAAAACGGCAATCTTCCGGACCTGAAAACCGCCGTGTATCCGGCCCGTTGCTTTAAAACCAAATATACCGAATTGATACAGAATCGCAAGCTGCCCGGCAGGAGCCGCTTGAGTAGCCCGGCTGGTTTCAGATACGCATCGAACATGAAATACGTTGCATGTCGTTAACCAAAACAGGCGTAAAATGTCTGTAACAGCATATAATTTTGTAGTATGACACCGAATCAGATCTTACAACAGTATTGGGGGTACCCGGCTTTCCGGCCCTTGCAGGAAGATGTCGTCGGGGCGGTATTGAACGGGCAGGATGTGCTGGTGCTCATGCCGACCGGTGGCGGCAAGTCGATCTGCTTTCAGGTGCCTGCCCTTGCCATGGAAGGTGTCTGCATCGTGGTCACCCCGCTGATTGCGCTCATGAAAGATCAGGTGGAGCAGTTGCGGCGGCGGGGTATACCGGCAGCAGCGGTATTTTCGGGCATGCACTGGCGCGAAATTGACTCCACGCTGGATAACTGCATTTACGGTACCGTCAAGTTTCTCTATGTCTCGCCCGAGCGGTTACAGACCGAAATCCTCATTGAGCGGGTAAAGCAGATGAAGGTGTGCCTGCTGGCCATTGATGAGGCACACTGTATCTCGGCCTGGGGCTATGATTTCCGGCCACCTTACCTGCAGATTGCCGACTTCCGGCAATTGATACCCAACGTACCGGTGATTGCCCTGACGGCCTCGGCTACGCCCGACGTACAGGCTGATATTCAGGCTAAACTACAGATGCGCCCGTCGCCAACCGGCGAAACACTGGTGTTCCGGCAGACCTTTGCCCGCCCTAATCTGTCCTATTCGGCCATTGCCGAAGAAAATAAAGAGGGTCGTTTACTGCGGGTGCTGAGCAATGTGCCGGGGTCGGCAATTATTTATGCCCGGAGCCGCCGGCAGACCCAGCAGATTGCCGAATGGCTGCGGTGGCAGAACATCGTGGCCGATTATTACCATGCAGGGCTGAGCAACAAGCAGCGGGGCGAAAAACAGGACGCCTGGATCAATAACAAAACGCGGGTAATGGTGGCGACCAATGCCTTCGGGATGGGCATCGACAAGCCTGATTGCCGGGTCGTGATTCACGTTGATCCGCCCGATACGCTGGAAGCGTACTACCAGGAAGCCGGCCGCGCCGGGCGCGACGGGCAGAAGGCGTATGCCGTATTGCTCTACACACCCGCCGACCTGACTACCCTTTTGCAGCGCACCGAGCAGCAGTATCCGCCGGTCGATCTGATCCGGCGGGTATATCAGGCCGTAGCGAATTTTCTGGCCGTACCGGTCGGCAGCGGGCAGTTTACGAGCTATGATTTCGACCTGCAGCAACTGATCAGTAAGTTCAACCTGCCGGCTCAGGAAACACACTACGCGCTGAAACAATTACAACATGAAGGTCTGATCGAACTCAGCGAAGGCTATTACCGGCCGTCGCGGATCATGATGTCGGTGGATAACCGGCAACTGTATGACTTTCAGCTTAAAAACCCGCATTATGATTCGTTTATCCGGCTCCTGATGCGCATGTATGGCGGAGAGTTGTTTACCGATTTCCTGACCATCTCGGAAAGCGCACTGGCCAGGGCCTTTCTGATTTCGGAGCAGGAGGTGATGAACGTGCTGGACCAATTAAACCAGCGCGCCATTCTGGTTTATGAAAAACAGAAAGATAAACCGCAGCTGACCTACCTGACCCCGCGCATCAATGCAGAGCAGCTGGTGATCGACACGGCGGCGCTTGCCGAACGGAAACACCGTGCGCTGTCGAAGGTGAAGGCCGCTATCGATTATGTGCAGCATCCGCAGCAGTGCCGCACCCGTTTGTTACAGAACTATTTCGGGGAAATACCCGAAGAAGCCTGCGGGGTGTGTGATAACTGCCTGAAAAATAAAAACAAACAGCATAGCGTAGACGCGGTGCGGGAGCAGGTGAGGAGCTATCTGGTACAAGCGATGACACGGGGCGTATCCCCGCGGCAGCTGGCGGATCAGTTTGCGGCAATGGATAGTGATGTACTGGCACAGGCTGTCCGGCAGTTGCTGGCTGATGAGCAGATCGGGTATAATGAAGGTGGGAATCTGATCGTGCTGATGCCCTGAAATGGCCCAAAGGCCGGCGATGTTAACTATAGGCGTTAGCCAATATCGCCGGCCGTTCCGGTTGATAGAGCGGGCTCTCCTGCTCTTCCTGCCATTTCCGGAGCCAGAAACGGTATTTTTTCCGGCCATACTCAATAAAGCCGGGAATCGACGTCGCCTCTACGGCAAAGAGCCGGTACGGCCGCTGTTTCATTACGCCGACAAAAATAAACCGGAACCGGCGGGTATCGACCCATGAGCGGACACCGGCATCGGCATGCCGCAGACTGTCGAGGTAAAAAGCTGCCTGCCGGTCATAATCGTAGGTGTAACAGCTTTCCAGAAACTGCGCCTGTGTGCGGGCAGAGGTGGTTTTAAAATCCAGTACCAGCGCATTCTGCCGCTTAGGACTGGTATAGACCAAATCCAGCCGCGCTTTACACTCAACCTGGCTGACCGGATCCGTAAACAGCACAACGTGTTCGCGCAGGGCCTCACCCATATGCGGGCGACGCTTCTGCGCCTGTTGCAGGTAGCGTTTACAGAAGCTGTCGTTGTAAATCGTATCCATCAGCGAGGTCAGCTGCTGTGTTTCTTTCGGGGCCATATCCGGCAGCAGTTCGCCCATAACATCGCCGATGGTTTCCGGTTCGAGCAGGTGCTGGTGAAAGGCCCGTCCGAAGGCCTTTGCCTTTTCCGACGAAAACCGGGCTGAAGGCAGCGAGCCGTATCCCAGATGTTCTTCTTTCAGCCGTGTCAGATCTGAATTAGAGACCCGTGGCAAGGCCCGGTAGTCGGCGGAGGTGCCGGCAAATACCGGTGCGCTATCAAATTTACTAAGCATGGCGTTTTGATGAGGGTACAAAAAAGTGCTGCCCGGCCGGAAAGGCCGGTTCAGGCAGCACAGATGGGTGGAAACCGGATTAGTTACCCGTCGTTACCGGAATCTGGATGGCGTCGGTCTCATCGCCGAGATTGGCAAACGGGTTGTAGTAATTGAATGCCGTTTTGATATTGGCAATATCGGTCAGCGTTTCCTGCCGGAAGATTTTATGCTCATGCGCAAACTGCTTCAGCTCGGCCGTACGCTCGGGTGTTCCGAGCTTATACGAGAACGTGGCAATGTGGTATATTCCCTTCGGCTGGATCTTGTTGTTTTCCTTCTTTTCTGCCACCGCCGTAATCACGACATCAGCCAGTGTAAGGTCGTCGTAATAGAGCGGCTCAATCAAACGGAAAATATTATCGACAGAATAGCCATGAAACAGGACCGCTGACACACAATTTTTGTCATCCACGAAAAAAATTTCAGCCCAGTTCTTCGTACCCATATTCAGGATATTATCCGTGAAGATGCGCCACGCAATCGGCTGAAACGTAAGAGTATTTCCCAGCTTTTCGGCCCCGTTGATGTTAAAACCGCCTTCTTTCGCATCGAACCGGTACTGGCGCGGATGTCCTTCCAGGTATTTGAAGCGACGGCTTTTTTCCGTTGAGACAATTTCTATTGTACCATTTTGAAATTTTTGATAAGGATTTACAGCCTGATCATTTTGATTTGTCTCAATTGTGTTTTTGTTTTGCATGTTCATTAGTATTTGTTGTTTACTGTTCAAGCAGGGGGCCCACATTGCGGTCCCTTTTGCCTTTTATAGCGGTCTGCTTTATGATATAAATTTACACAGAAATGTGTAAAAAGACAACGCCTGCCGCAAAGATTTCTGCCCCTTAGAGGAGGGCCTGTTTTATCCCCGTAAAATGGCTTGGCGGGCACTTTAAGGACACTTACGGGGACTATTCCGGGAACTTGTCACTAAGCCAGCTGATTTACATAAATGTGTGTAAGCTGGCACAAGGATTATGGCGATTGAAACGCGTTTACAGCAGCTGATTGATGCACTTGACCTGAGTGTACTGGAGTTTGCCCGGCATCTGGGCGAGCACAGAGGAGAAAAAATATACCATATTCTGCACGGGAGGCTCAAACCACGCTTCGAAACGCTCGAAAAAATCCTGCAGGCGTTTCCGCAGGTAAACGGCGACTGGCTTATCCGTGGCGAAGGACTGATGTTTAAGTCGTACCAGCCATCACCATCAGCTGCCATTACGACCGAAGAAAGGCTCCGCAACGTTGAATTCCTGCTCTTTCAGCTCAACGAACGGGTAGCCCTGCTGCAACAAACACTCGACGAACTTCGCTGCCAATCAAACAAGCCCTGACCTTTGGTAGTTATAGAGAAAACTACCAACGTCATGGAAAACGAAAATAAATCATTTGACCCCCAGGATGTCGATAACGAGTATTACTCGAAAGACCCCTATCAGCACGGCGATTCTGACTACGGTCGGGTAAGCGAAGGTGTTGGCAATAATTCGTACAAAAGTTCTACGTCCGGCATGGATATGGACACTGAAAATCAGGAGTACATTGCCGAAACGCGCGAAGCGAATAAACATGAAGGCAATCCGGCTTTACCTACGGGTGAAACCATTGCTACCGGTACCATGGAGTGGGACGTAGATGCCGAAGCCGTTGAGCGGGGCCATAACAAGCCACATCCCGTAATCAGCGATGAGGCTGCTAAGAAATTCAGCGAAATTGCCGAAAATCCGTCAGACGATGCCTTATTTCACCGCGCCGATGCCACCTATCTGGAAGAAGGTGACCATCCGGGAGAAGGGTATGACCCGCATCATATGGGCTATGATGCCAACGAAAAAGACAAGGAATAAAGAGCCGATAGATAATTGTTGAACCGATTGGGGCGGCTGGAGAGCGATCTTCAGTCGCCTTTTTTTTGCAGATTTTTGTAAACTTGCTCCCTGATTCATTTCTGCCGGAGCAGGGGTATCCACCCGCCTGGTTACAGACCGTACAGCGGTATTTTTTTGCCGTAATAACCGATTTGCAGGACTTTTTGGGCCATGTATTCCGGTTTGCCATAATAAATCCTGTGAATTCTGTAATCTTGTCAAAATAAAGCTCCTTCAGGTATATTTACGATTCAAACAAGTACGAACTTGATTATCGAGACCCGCGCCTATGCCCGAGCTGGGTTATTGGGCAACCCTTCCGACGGTTTTTTTGGTAAGACCATTTCCATTTCTGTCCGCAACTTTGGCGCGTCAATTACGCTCTATGCTTCACCTGAACTGATCATTGAACCACAGCCACAGGATACGAACGAATTCCGGAGTGTGTATCACCTGCGCGATGCCGTCAGTACGCTGGGGTATCACGGTGGGGTACCGCTGCTCAAGGCGGCCATCAGGAAGTTTGTAGAATATTGCGAGCAACAGCAGATACGGCTGCACAACCGCAATTTTTCCATCCGTTATTCAACGTCAATTCCCCGTCAGGTCGGGCTGTCAGGGTCCAGTGCCATCATTACGGCGGCATTTCGGGCATTGATGCAGTTTTACCAGGTAGAAATTCCGCTTCCGATCCTTCCTAATCTGGTAATGGCCACAGAAACAGAGGAGTTAGGGATTACGGCCGGCTTACAGGATCGGGTGATTCAGTGTTATGAAGGCTGTGTCTACATGGATTTTGACCGGTCGGTTATGGACGCTCAGGGCTATGGTAATTACGAGCAGATTGACCCGGCCCTGCTGCCGAAACTGTACCTGGCCTACAACACGGATCTGGGCAAACAGTCGGGCCGTGTGCATAATGATGTAAAATCGCGGTGGCTGAAAGGCGAGGAGCTGGTCGTTAATACCATGGCCGATATTGCCGATGTAGCACGGCAGGGGCGGGATGCCATTCTGAATCAGGATATCGAATCACTGAACGGGCTGGTAAACCGCAATTTTGACCTTCGGACAAAGATTTATAACATCAGCGACCGGAACATGTCACTGATCAATACCGCACGGGCCTGCGGGGCTTCAGCGTCGTTTACCGGTTCCGGTGGCTCCATTATCGGTCTCTACCGCGATGATGCGATGCTGAACCGGTTGTTTGTTGAACTGAAAAAAATTAACGCACGCGTTATAAAACCGTACATAAGTTAGCGCGTCTGCGGCATTCCCGCAGGCATTCATTCCCGCATAACCATGATAAAAAAAGCTGTAATTCCGGCGGCCGGTTTAGGCACCCGTTTTTTGCCGGCGACAAAAGCACAGCCGAAAGAGATGCTCCCGATTATTGACCGGCCAACGATTCAGTATGTGGTTCAGGAAGCGGTCGATTCAGGAATCGAAGACATTCTGATCATCACGGGCAAAGGCAAACGGGCCATCGAAGACCATTTCGACCGGAACTTTGAGCTGGAAAACCGGCTCGAAGAAAAAGAAGACCAGCTGTTGCTCGACGAAATGCGCCGGTTGTCAGACATGGCGAACCTTCATTATGTCCGCCAGCGCGAGCTGAATGGTCTGGGCGATGCCATCCGCTATGCTCGTCACCACGTTGGTAACGAGCCGTTTGCGGTTCTGTTGGGCGATACAATCATGGATTCGGTCATTCCGGTAACGCAGCAGCTGATTGATACCTTTGCCCAGTTTGGCGGATCGGTGATTGCCGTTGAAGAAGTGCCGCACGACAAGGTCAACCGCTACGGCATCGTGGGCGGCCGTCCGCAGAGCGACCGGATTCTGGAGCTGGATACGCTGGTCGAGAAGCCGTCAATCACGGAGGCACCGTCGAATCTGGCCATTGCCGGCCGGTACATCCTGACGCCCGATATTTTTGACGCCCTGGAGCAGACTGAAATCGGTAAAAACGGCGAAATCCAGCTGACAGATGCCATGCGTATTCTGCTGAAACGCGAAAACATCTATGCGCACCGGATTGAGGGCAAGCGCCACGACATCGGCAATAAGCTTGATTTCCTGAAAACCACGGTTGAATTTGCGCTGAAACGCCCTGAATTTGCCAAACCGTTTATGGCGTATCTGAAGGAAGTGGTAGCGCAGGCTGAATAGGCCATATACCAGAAACCGGCCAGTATTCGTTCTGGCAACAATGACGTAACTGAAATAACTCTTCTTAACAATAATCGGTAAACTATGAAAATGTTAAAGTTGACAACCCTTGGTGTGGTTGCTTTAATGCTCAACGTACAGGCAGGAAATGCGCCTAAAAAAGGCAAATGGGAAAAACTGTTTGACGGCAAATCACTCACGGGCTGGCACACGTATCTGAAGGCAGGACAGCCTGTTTCGGACAAGTGGAAAGTAGAAGACAACGCGATTGTACTGACTTCAGGCGGTGCCGGTGACCTGGTAACGGATAAAGAGTACGGCGATTTCGAACTGGAAATCGAATGGAAAATTGCCGAGAAAGGCAACAGCGGTGTCATCTTCCACGTAAATGAAGATCCTAAATACCGTGCCACTTACGCCACAGGCCCTGAAATGCAGGTACTTGACGATGAGCGCCACCCTGATGCAACTAAAGGCCGGGACGGTAACCACAAAGCCGGTTCATTGTATGACTTGCTGCCACCATCGGACTTTTCCGTGGTTAAACCGGCCGGTGAGTGGAACAAGGCAAAGCTGATCATCAAGGAAGGCAAGGCGGAGCAGTATCTGAACGGCAAGAAAGTTGTTGAGTACGCGACGACCGGCCCTGAGTGGGACAAAATGGTAGAGAACAGTAAGTTCAAAGGCTGGCCGGGCTTCGGTAAGTTCCAGAAAGGCCACATCGCCCTTCAGGATCACGGCGACAAAGTGTGGTACCGCAACATCCGGATTCGCGAACTATAATTTATTGAGTGAATGAGTGATTGAGCGAATGGGTGATATACTGTCAACAGACGCATTTATATCTAAGGGTTCACTCAATCACTCATTCGCTCAAGCACTCACTATCATGCAGACAACCCGTCGGAATGCGCTGAAAACCCTGAGTGGCAGCGCCCTAACCTTAACCGCCCTCGAAACCTTGGCTTCGGGTATGGAACCTCAAACAAAATTAAAAGGCAATATCCGCCATTCAGTCAGTCGCTGGTGTTACTCAAGTATTCCGCTTGACGATCTCTGCCAGGCTTGTAAGGAAATCGGTATTGAGTCCGTTGAGCTGACGGGCCCGGACGAGTGGCCGACACTGAAAAAATACGGCCTGACGTCGGCCCTCGGACAAGGCAACTGGCCCAAAGGAACGGGTCTGCCCAGTTTCTTTAACAATCCGAAAAACCACGATACGCTGGTTGATTTCTACACAACCCTGATTCCGCAGGCTGCCGATGCCGGTGTAACAAACATCATCTGTTTCTCCGGCAACCGCAATGGACTGAGCGAATATCAGGGCCTGCTGAACTGCCAGAAGGTACTGAAGCGGTTGATGCCACTGGCTGAGAAAAACAAGGTAACCCTGACTATGGAGTTGCTGAGTTCCCGTCACAGTCATCCTGATTATCAGTGCGATAATGTAGAATGGGGCGCTGTGCTGTGCGAGATGGTCGGATCCGAAAACTTTAAGCTGTTGTACGATATTTTCCACATGCAGAGCATGCACGGGGATCATATCCGCAACGTACAGCGCTACGGCAAATACATCAGCCATTACCATACGGGTGGGATGCCTGATCGCCGGGAAATTGACGAGCGGCAGGAGATTTACTACCCTGCCATCGTAAAAGCCATTGTGGCAACCGGCTACAAAGGTTTTATCGGCCAGGAGTTTGTGCCGACGCCAAAAGACAAGGAAGGCATGCTGGCCTCACTGAAACAAGGCGTTCTGATCTGCGACGTGTAGGCGGGTTAGTACAAACAAAAAGGCGGCTGGTATCTCCCGGCCGCCTTTTTGTTTATTTATCGTTTGCCAGCGTCTGAATCTCCGGATTGGTCAATGGGCGGTTGTAGATGCGGATGTCGTCGAGCTGGCCCCAAAAATAGCCTGCATGTGTATAGTTACCCCAAGGTGAATCAGATACACCAAAATCGACATGGCTGAATGAGCTATAAGGTGAAGTTACCGGGGATTGTCCGATGAAAGATCCATCAATATACAATTTCTGAACACGCTGAGTAGCATCATAAACGGCAACAAGGTGATGCCACGTACTGTCCATATAGATCTTTTCGGTACGAAAAGACGAGTTCTGCATAATGCCTGACTGATAGGATGAAATCGCTATTTTACCATACAGGCCTGCATAAACCGGCTCTGTTGAACCAAAGGACTGAATTGTGAACATTTCTTTACCGAACGAAGCAAGAACCGGCCATCTGCCGTTGGCATTAACCGGAAAAGGCGCTTTAAACCAGAGCGAAATACTCATTTGGTCGGAGAAGGCAGCTGAAGCTTTTATGCGGTCGTTAACACCATCAAAGGAATAGGCTTTGTTAGTATTTCCAAACCTGTCTGTCGTTAATGAGGCTTCATAGACTGTCCCATGACGGTTATTACCGCTTTCGTCGTTGGCATTGCCGTTGAAGGGGTAATAGGCAACAAGGCCATCGGTTAACGAGGGAGATAACCGGAGAAACGCGCCGGGATTTGCGAAACGCAGCACCCCTGACTGCTTTATACGAGATGCAGAGACTGTCGTGTTTGCCGGAATGGTAATCGTGTGACCTTCTGTAATCTGAACATAGTCGTCTGCCGTGGGGAGCCGGTTGCAGGGCCAGACGGCCGGGTCGGTCCATAGACCGCTTTTGACCGAGGTCAGGCTGGTACATGGGCTGACGGGAATTGGGCTGGTAAACGAAACCGGTTTTGAAGGAGTAGCCTGTAAAGGGCCTGAGTACGCTATGAATAGAAGGTAAGCCAGACGCCAGAGTGTAGATTTCCGAAAGTATGGGAATAAAGATGGCATGTTGTGTAGTGAATGAATAGTGGAAAACCAAAGGTAAAAATTAGATACAAAAAACACCTTATCATACCTGCAGCCGGGTATGATAAGCGTATTCGCCATCCCTGATCAAACTTTTCACTACACATGCTCAAAAATTCAAACATTCAGTCCCGGATTTGGTAATTTAATGTAGCATAATACAAACCAAAACGTACAGCTATGTTGGAACGATTGGAGGAAATAAGAGAAAATATATTCCGATATCTCGAAGCTCGTATTGAGCTGTTTACCCTCGAAACAAGAGGCAAAATTGAAGACGGAGCAACAAAAGCCATTCATGGCATTGTACTGGGTTTTCTGGCCACCATCACACTTATCTTTTTATTCAGTCTGCTGGCGGCATGGCTGAACTATGTACTGGACAGCCGGTATCTGGGCTTTCTGATTGTCGCGTCATTTTTTCTGGTGCTGACCATTATCTGGGCCGCAGCTAAAAACTTCTGGATTAATATGATCCGTGAAATGGCGTACAATACCATTAAAAAACAGCAGGAGACCAAACAGAAAGAGCGCGCCGACGCGGTAGAGGAGTTGATGGATAAAACCCGTAATTCATTGAATGAAAGCGGTCGTTACATAAACGAAAACCGTCCGAATGCATAAGATTCTCTACTCAACAGATTTTTTCACTAATTTAGACCTGTAAAACCATGGAAGATCCTAAAGTACCGTTCGCTGACACAACCGCCCGCCGGGCCGAATTACTCGAAGCTACCGAACGGTATAAGTCAACTATCGAAACAAGTGTTCAGTCTCTTAAAGGCGATGCCACAGAGATGGGCAAGACCGTTGCGCTGGTTGCCGGGGTAGCATTAGGGGTTTTCCTGATCACTAACGCTATTCTGCCAAAGTCAAAAGAATACCGGTATGCCGAAAAATACGGCGAGCCGGAAGATACTGATTACAGCGAGGTCGATGAGGAGGACGAAGATGACCGATTCAAGTCGAACCGCCAGTTAATTAAAGAAACAAAGCAGGAGCAAACGAAAAAATCAGCTATCGGCGGGTTGATTGGTGGGTTGGTGACATCAGTGCTGACCAACATCGCCCGCGAACAGTTGACCAATGTGTTGACCCGCATCCGTGAGAATAATGCAATCAATCCAACAGCACGAGCTGAAAATAACCAATACTACCACGAACAAGCCCCGGCCGACGCTGTACGCTACTCTTCGTAGCTATCAACAGACCGGACGTAAAGCGCTCGCCGTCCTGCTCGACCCCGATAAGGTGGAGCTGGGCGGCTTTTCCTCTTTTTTGCGCCGGACACTCGACCATCCGGTTGATTTCTTTCTGGTTGGTGGCAGCCTGGTAACCGAATACACACATCAGGAAATTATTCAGACGATCCGGCAACATACAGATACACCGGTAGTGCTTTTTCCCGGAAACAGTTTACATATCGAACCCTCCGCCGATGGTATTCTGTTGCTCTCCCTCATATCGGGGCGTAACCCTGATTTTCTGATTGGTCAGCACGTAGTAGCGGCTCCGCTGCTCAAAAAAAGTAAACTTGAGGTGTTACCGACCGGCTATATGCTGGTAGATGGCGGCGCGCAGACGACCGTGTCCTACATTAGCGGCACCATGCCGTTACCGCACGATAAACCGAGTGTGGCTGCCTGTACGGCAATGGCCGGTGAGATGCTGGGTATGCGCCTGATGTATCTCGATGCCGGCAGCGGTGCCCGCCGGTGCGTGTCGGCGGAAATGATTACAGCCGTTCGGGAGGCGGTTGATACCCCGCTGATCGTTGGCGGCGGCATCAATTCAACTGAAAAAGCGGAAGCTGCCCTGCTGGCCGGCGCTGACATGATTGTGGTTGGCAACGGGATTGAAGCCAACCCGGATTTACTGCCCGAACTTTCAGCCCTTGTCCGGTTCTATAACCGTCAGATTGTGACCGGCAATTAACTGGCCGGCCCCGTCAGATTTCCCCGCCAGTATTCCCGGCTCCAGATCCTGCGGAAGGGCCACTGCCTGCCTGCCAGTGCCAGCGGTATATACGCATGGGCTTCCTTCGTCGTTTGCTGCCAGTACTGATCGTCATCGGTCAGCAGAACCCCCTGATAGGTTTCACCGGTTTTAATGGTCAGGTCGGCAAACGGCAGTTCAGGGCGATAGGCCGGCTCCCGGCGCGCCAGCCGGTCTTTGAGCAGCGCACCGGTCCGCAGTCCTTCAACTACACGTGGTTGCGGCCGGAACTGCCCTTGTGATACCTGAAGCGCATAGGCAAGGTAGGCTTTCAGCAGTCGTGGGCCATCGTGGGCGGCCGTATCAACCTGCAACTGCTCCGGCCAGAGACTCGTAATCACAACGACTTTCTCGCGGGCGCGGGTGACGGCTACATTCAGCCGGTTTTCGCCGCCGCGCGTATTCAGGCTGCCAAACTGCATCGCCAGCCGCCCGGCTTCACCGCTTTCAGTGATACGCGGTGCATAGCCAACCGAGAAAATGATGATATCACGTTCATCGCCCTGCACATTTTCGATGTTTTTAACAAACAGCGGAGCAAGGGCGGGCGCTGGCTGCTGACTGCCCTTTTTCGACTGATCAATAAGCTCCTGGATTAATATCTGCTGGGGATAATTAAACGTGACCACACCAATTGACCGGTCGGGCTGTTCGCGCTGAAGACGGTCAATCAGGGCAAGGACAGCCTGCGCTTCAGTCAGGTTCGTGTTATTCAGCCATGTACCACCCACATGCTGGTACTCAATGGCGGGTTCTTTCTGATTGATTTCCCGAAAATCAGGGAGTAAGGTCAGGCGGTTCTGGTAGAAATGCTGGTTCGAAAACTGAATGAGATCCAGTGTACGGCTGCGGTAATGGCCCGTCAGCGAGACTTGTGGCAGCCATTGTGCGGCCAGTTCCAGCAATGATTCCACTTCGAGAGCAGCAGGTATATCATCATCCATCGCCGGGTCTTCGGGGCGGATGCGGTACAGATCGCCGGGCCGGAGCTGCTGACTATCGCCGGTAACAACCAGCTGTTTACCCCGGAAAATAGCCGGAATACCATTTTCCGCAAAACACTGCGAAGCTTCGTCAAAAATGACAATGTCGAACAGTCCCTTTTCCAGCGGGAACATGGCCGACACTGATTCAGGAGATGCCATCCAGCACGGAATGAGCCGGAATACTTCATCTTCATGTTGCTGCAGAAGCTTCCGGACAGGCCAGATGTTGCGTTTTTTTGTCGTCTGGTGCAGCAGTTCGCGATAGGTCGTCAGGTTGTTGAGCCGGTTGAACGACAGGTTGCGGTAGGTCTGCTCCCGCAGCTTAACCAGCAGAATATCGCGGCTAAGGGCCTGTTTTTTCTGCACGCTGGCCTGTAGCGTCGCCTCCATCTGCTGCATGCGCAGCGAGGATACAATGCGCAGTTCCGGATAATGCCGTTCGAGGTGGTTGAGCCACGCAAACTGTAACGCGCCGGAAAACTGATCTACAGGCCGTCCGGCCAGTTTCGCCAGTACCGCCTGTTCGGTCGGTGAAAAACGCTCGTGCAGGCGGTCGGCTTCAATCAGAAAATCAATGTCCTGTTGCAGCGAATGCCGGAGCCGGGCCGCAAATGCTTCATCCTGCTGCCATAACCGTTCAATCTGTGCATCGGTCAGGTAGGTTTGCCAGCCGACACGCTGAAGATGCAGGTGCTCTGCAGCGTTCAGCAGCCTGCGTACCGCGTCTGTAAAGGAGGCTGCTGTCAGCCAGACATGTGCTTCCAGTTGTTGCAGGATAGTCTGGTCGGCAAAACGGGCTGCGAGTCCGTGGGCCTCATGTAGTTGCCGGAGCAGAATGGCTGTCTGCTGGTCTGTATCCGCCGTACCAAAGCCTGTTAGCAGGCGCTCTGCCTGTTGCCTGAGCCCAGCCAGTGTCTGCCGTTTAGCCAGTTTTTGGCCTAGTAGCTGCAAATCAGGCTCGCTGTTTGTCAGGCCGTTGGCCTGTACGACACGCTGAAGGTCATCTTTACCGGCGTGCGTCAGCTGCCACCACTGCCAGTTCACCCACGATGCCCGTGCCTGTTGCGCTTCCCGCAGCAGGGCAGCGAACGGGTTGAGGTCTGTGTCGGGAACGCCGAGCAAGGGCCCGGCGCCGGTCAGGGCTTCTTCCCACTGCCGGATAAGCTGATCCAGCGCATGGTCGGAAAACTGGTTTGCCGAGTGGTCGGGATGCCGGCGTAATTCCCGGGCAATTGTCCAGATAGCAGGATCGGGCCGGGTATCAATCAGCGTCAGCAGGGCATTCAGCGGCCATGCTTCTTCCTGCCAGCTATCTATGTCGGCCAGCGTAAATGGGTTCGTCAGGAGCTGGTTTAGCTGCGCAGCGGTTTCATTGGCTACTGCCGGAATGGCCGTCAGTAACCGGTCAATAGTGGCGATGTCTCCGGTACCCAACTGACTGAACGAGCGCCGGTCATACCACGGATGCGTCGGGCCGAGGCGCTGTTCATAAGCGGCATAGTCGGTGAGCTGCCGCTGAAACACCGCCAGCTTTTCGTCAAACGGGAATTGGGTATATAAATCGCCTAAGTCAGGTAACCGGTCCTGTTCCTGCATTGGCGCAGAGAGGTAAAGTTCCTTGGCTGAGAGACCGCAAATGCTGCTATCAAAAAGGGCGTTTTTGAATCCGGTCAGCTCTGTCAGTAACTGGTCGATCTGCCGGCTTTCGGCGTCGAAATCGCGTTCGAGCAAAACGGCATCCAGGCTGTGATTCTGTTGCCGGTATGCGTCAATCTGGTCAATCTGAGCAGCAACCTGCTGATACAGGGCCTTACGATCATCCTGAAAATCGTGAATCAGGGCGGTAAAGGCCGACATGCCGACCTGCTTCAGCCGTTCGTAGACCACATCCAGCGCGGCCCGTTTCTGGCAGACCAGCAATACCCGCTTTCCTTGAGCAGCGGCATCGGCCATCAGGTTGGCAATCAGCTGGGACTTGCCGGTGCCCGGAGGCCCCTGGACCACCAGCGACTCACCGGTTTTGACCGCCCGGATGGCCCGTTCCTGCGAGGCATCCACCGGCAGGGGGGTATGCAACTGCTCTTCCCGGACTGGCTGGTCCCGGACTGGATGGTCAGTCAGCTGTGCAATGCTGTTGAGATCAAACGGGTTGGGCTGGTCAGCCTCTTCCATAAACTGATCAAGCAGGCTGTCATAGTCGGGAACCAGAAAGGAACCGGCCTGCGGAAAAATGCCCAGTACGGCTTCGGAGTAGAGTTTGAGTTCGCCGGTACGTTCGAGCTGCTCAAGGCTTTTAGCCGTCAGCTTGTCAAACGCCTGCAACCGGTCGGTAAAGAGATCCTGATTGAAATGAATCTGTAGCGTACTTTCTTTCAGCCATTCATATAGCTCATTACGGAAGGCCAGCGCCGCCGGTACTTCCTTTGGCCGTTCTGCATCGTCAAATGATTTACTGACAACCGACTCATCCAGCCGGACCTGATTGTAATGGGCATAGGCCAGCAGCATACTCTGATTGATCCGCGCCAGTTCATCGCCGCGGCGCATCAGCCGCCATTGATCCTGATGTTGTTCCAGATGAACCGGAAAGAAAAGCAGCGGCCCGTGTACAACGGTACCGTCCATAAACTTTCCTCTCACAAACGGCCAGCCAACATACAAATCCTCTGAGCCCCGCTCGGCTTCAATGAACCGCTCGGTACGGGAAATCCGGCGGAGCTTTTTGCTGACCAGGTTCACCCGTTCGTCGCGGGCGTCCATCACATCGCACAGGGCGACCGGCCGTTTGCTGCCAATCAGCTGGGCCAGTATCTCAAACGATGGTTTATTGAGCAGGAAGTCGGCTTCGTGCAGGTCCAGAAACTGCTCGGCGGGCAGGCCGGGGAGTAACAGGGAGCGGTTGCGGCTGCTGAGGTTGGTCAGGCGCCGGCGATAAGTGCGCAAAATACCAGGCGTAAGCATCAGGTAAGCCAGATCGGGTTGTCTATAAACAGCTTCGGGAAGTTCAACGACTTCCCGAAGCTGTTTCCACAATATAACGAAAGGACGTTAATTCTGTTCGTCCGATTTTTTTTCAGGGATAAGCCAGGAGGCCAGTACACTGACGGCCAGAATGCCGACAATGATATACAGCGAGTAAACCGGCTGGAAACCAAGGTGTTCCAGATAGGGTTCGGCCAGCATTTTTACCCCGATAAAGGTTAACAGTACAGCCAGACCGGTCTTCAGGAAACGGAACTGATCCATGATGCTCGACAGGAAGAAGAACATTGACCGGAGCCCCATAATGGCGAAAACGTTCGAGAAAAAGACAATGTACGGGTCCTTGGTGATCGAGAAAATCGCCGGAATTGAGTCTACAGCAAAAATCAGGTCAGTGAACGCAACGACAATGACGACGATAAACAAGGGTGTGACAAACAGCTTGTTATCTGTTTTGCGACGGACGAAGAAGTGGTCGATTACGTTCCGGCGGTATACGTTCAGGTACTTAGCGGTGAACTTAACAACGGGATGGTTTTTGGTATCCATCTGTTCGTCTTCATCTCCTTCAAAAAAGAGTTTCACGCCGGTGTATATCAGGAATGCGCCGAAAATGTAAATGATCCAGTCGAAGCGTTGCAGGAGTGCCGACCCCACAAAGATGAAGATGAACCGCAGGACAATGGCACCGAGAATACCCCAGACCAGAATTTTCTTGTAAAACTTCTCCCGTACGCCGAAGGATTTGAAAATCAGGATAAAGACAAAAATATTGTCCGCCGAGAGAGAATACTCGACCAGATAACCGGTGATGTATTCCAGCGCCATATTGGCCTGAAAACGGGCCAGACTGGCTTCAAAATCACCGGCAATCAGCTGTACGTGATCGGCATAGCGCTTTTTTACTTCCAGTAGCCTGGCCATGTCGGTAATGCCATGTACCAGATAACCGAAATTGCGGATAAAGAAGTAAAAGGCAACGGAGAGTGCTACCCAGACCGCACTCCAGAAGGCGGCTTCCTTAAACGAGACAACGTGACTTTTTTGTTTGGTAAAAACGCCGAGGTCGAGGGCCATCACCAGCATGACGAAGGCCGCAAAGCATAGAAAGAATAAAGTTTCGTTAGTTAGCATAATGTCTTGTATGGTTAACAAGAAAACATGGAGTTATCAGGAAAGTTGATGGACATTCGTCAAAACAAAGCGCAATATCGGGAAAGGAAGTGGTTTGTTTGTGTAAATTTTTGTCACATAGCGGAATAGGCATTAGTTTTGGGCTATGTTTAATGGCAAGAAAGTGATTGTGGTTATGCCGGCCTACCGGGCAGCCCTCACCCTCGAACGCACGTACCGTGAAATTCCCTTCGATATCGTTGACGATGTTATCCTTGTCGACGATGCGAGTCCTGATAATACAGTCGAAGTCGCCAAAGCGCTTGGGATTCGTCATGTGATCCGGCATGATAAGAACAAAGGCTATGGTGGCAATCAGAAAACCTGCTACCGGAAAGCGTTGGAACTTGGTGGTGACATTGTCGTGATGTTACACCCTGACTACCAGTATACACCCATGCTGCTGACCGCCATCATCTCCATCATTGGTAATGAATTGTATCCGGTAGTTTTTGCTTCCCGTATCCTCGGTAAAGGTGCCCTGAAAGGCGGCATGCCGATGTACAAATACATTGCGAACCGTTTCCTGACCTTTTTCCAGAACCTGGTCATGAACCAGAAACTCTCCGAGTACCATACCGGCTACCGGGCGTTTTCGGGCGAGGTACTGCGCAGCATTGACTTTACGCATAACTCCGACGACTTCATCTTCGATAATGAAATGATTGCCCAGGTGTTTTACAAGGGCTTCGAGATCGCCGAGGTGACGTGTCCGACAAAATACTTCGAAGAGGCTTCATCAATCAATTTTCGCCGGAGTTCCATCTATGGCCTCGGCGTACTGAAAGTGTCCGTTCTGTACCGTCTCACAAAGTGGGGACTGTTTCGCTGGAACGTACTGACGAAGTAACGACCGGTTCGTTTACATGCGCTTCCAGAATCAGGGATTCCAGGGTGAGCCCCGGGCCGAAGGCGCAGCTTAAGATATTTTCGGAAGAGGTGGCGTCGCTTGCAAGCGAGGCTGCCTCTTTTTTTATACCCAGCTCTTGCCAGATTTCGCGCAGCACAAACAGAACGGTTGCCGATGACATGTTGCCGTATTGCTTTAGCACATGGTAGGCGTAGCGGTTGTCATGGATGTCCAGTCCGAGCTGTTTTTCGATAGCCTCCAGAATACGGCGGCCGCCCGGATGCAGGGCATAATAATGAATATCGCCGATAGTCAGCCCGCTTTTCTCCAGTAGCCGCGACAATAACCGGCCGATGTTGCGCTCGATCACGCCGGGTACTTCGGCCGTCAGCGTCATTTCAAAGCCAAAATCAGAGACATGCCACGCCATTTCGTCACGTCCTTCGGCCAGCAGGTCGCAGAAGAAGGTGCGCATCCGCAGCGATTTATCCGCGCGGGGCTTTCCTTCGACCAGCACTGCGGCAGCGCCGTCGGCAAAGAGTGCATTCGACAGTAAGTAATCCAGGTCCGGTTTTTTCTGGAAATGAATGGTGCAAAGTTCAGTGGATACCACCAATACTTTGGCTTCCGGATTAGCCCTGACAATGGCATCAGCCGTTTTCAGGCCGTTGAACGCACCGTAACAACCCATGAAATTGATCAGAAGCCGGTGCGTGGTCGTTGGCAGACCCAGTGCTTCGACCAGCTCAATATCGGGACCGGGGGCATAAAAGCCCGTACAGCTCACGACAATAACGTGGGTTATCGTTTGCGGATCAAAGTCCGGATAGTCGGCAAACGCGTTGCGGGCAGCGGCCATGGCCAGTTTCGGCGTTTCGCGCCGGTAAACTGCATTTCGGTCGCTGACTGACGGAAAGGGTTCCAGTCCCGGTGTATTCGGATAAAATGTATATTCACCCATCCGAAGACCGTAGTCCGGCAATACCGAATGCCGCTGATCAATCCGCGTCTGACGGTAAATAACATTCAGCTTACGGCGGTCGGCAGTATCCATGTTCAGCGCTTCCGCCATAAATTCAGCGATTTTCTGTTGCGGGATAGCGTTTCCGGGAACGGCCGTTCCGATAGCATTTATATAACTTTTATGATCCTGTTCCTGCATAGTGTTAGCGACGGATTATCCGATGGCAAAACAATATAACAATCGCTGCCGGAGAAGGTTAGGGAAAGCAACTGCCATTCAAAAAAAACTATTACATGACCGCCCGTACTATTTTACTGCATCTGCGTTTGCCGTTTTCGGTTTTTCTGCTGCCGGTATTCCTCTTTGCCCTGACGCAGTCGCCGGAACCGGATACATGGCGGACCGCCGGTGTGTTTTTTATTCTCCATTTTTTGCTCTATCCGGCCAGCAATGCCTACAACAGTTATTTTGATAAGGATGAAGGCAGTATCGGTGGTCTGGAAGCACCGCCGCCGGTCGGGAAGGAACTCTTTTACGTTGCCTGGGTACTCGACATCGTTGCACTGGGATTAGGCGCTTACATCGGCTGGCCCTTTGTGGCCTATCTGCTGATCTACGGGTTTATCTCCAAGGCCTATAGCCACCCAGCTATCCGGCTGAAGAAATATCCCGTGGCCAGCTGGCTGATCGTTAGCCTGTTTCAGGGCGGCTTTACCTATATGATGACCCTACAGGCAATCAATAGCATACCTGTAACCGGCCTGCTGACGCCACAGGTGTTGTTAGCGTCGGCCCTCTGTACGCTGAACCTGCTGGCGTTGTATCCCATTACGCAGGTTTACCAGCACGACGAAGACGCCCGTCGCGGTGATCTAACCATGAGCCGGTTACTGGGTATCCGGGGAACGTTTATCAGTACAGCCGTTATTTTCAGCCTGTCGGCGGTTGGGTTTTACCTTTACTTCGGCAATACGACACCCTTTTATCTGTTTTTGCTGTTTTTATTTCCGTCAGTAGCCTTTTTTCTCCGCTGGAGTTATCTGGTCTGGCAGGACGAGCGGCGTGCTAATTTCCGCCTGACAATGCAAATGACACTGATTGCAGGCCTTGGGTTAAACTTTTTTTTCATGGTTTTATGGTTTCTGCATGTACCTCCAGTGGTTTGAAGAGAAATCAGTCAAAAAAAACAGAAAAATTTTCAGGATAAAAGTTCCTCAAAATCAGCTTATAGGCGTTTGTGATGGCTTTTTTGAGAAAAAAAGTTGATGTTTTTTTTGAGATGCCTCTTGACACAAGTCAAAAAAGCGCTACCTTTGCATCCACAATCGCCAATCAAATGGCAAACGCGAAAGTAGCTCAGCTGGTAGAGCGCGACCTTGCCAAGGTCGAGGTCGCGGGTTCGAACCCCGTCTTTCGCTCTACAAACTCAGCCCCGACCCCTCGGGGCTTTTTTGTAAGCAGCGGCATCACCGCGCCGGGATGGCGGAATAGGTAGACGCGCAGGACTTAAACTAACTTGAGTGCCCGGCTGGAAACAACCGGAGTAGAACCGCTTAAATTCGGGGAAGCCTTACAGATAATGTTGGTAATCCCGAGCCAAGTTCCGGATCAAACCGGAAAAGGTGTAGAGACTTAACAGGCGGTACCTTCCTTCGTGGAAGAAGATGGTAAAGAGAAAGTCCAGACCACAAATTTCTGCGCAGGCAGAAAGCAGTGAAAACTGTAGATGGTACGAAAATCCTGTGGGCCGTAAAAGCCCGTGCGGGTTCGATTCCCGCTCCCGGTACGAATGTGGCCCAAATCGCTGATTTGGGCCTTTTTTTATTCTGCCACAATACTTGCCACAGATTTTGCCACAAAAACACCTGTAACAACTCCATTCATATCCTAATGAAATCTAATCCTGAACGTAAGAAGAAAATCGCTTCTGAGCGATTCCGCTTGCCTAAACTGAATAACAGGGGAGGTGATCTAAACAAACGGTGGTATGTCGAATACTACCTTTGGAATGAAGCCGAACAACGTTTAGACAGACAACAGCAGTTCGCTCCGAGTGCCTGTAAAACTGCAAAAGAGAGAAAGGTTTGGGCTGTATCAACCATCACTGAAATAACAGAGTTGATGCGGCAAGGATACATATACACTACGCATAAGGAAAAAAACGACAGTAAAAAAACGGAAGTAAAAGTTTCGCCGGAATCTGAGAAAAATAAGATAGATCATCTTACGGTTCAAGAAAGTGAAATAGATGAAAATCTTAAAAAGAGTGTAAAAGATACAATAAACTTAATTGTAAATGTAAAAGCCCGTACAGCAAGAGATAGGACAGGAGAAACTTACCGAAATACGTATAATCGTTTCGTTGATTTTCTTACGTATGCAAAATTGCTTGATCTGACTTTTGAAAAACTAAGCCCTCGTATATTTTATGATTTTTCTGATTACATCGTTGTAGAAAAAAAACTTTCTAATAGATATAGAAATAATATGCTAAATGACTTGAAAGTAATTTTCAACGAAATAGTAGAACGAGAGATTATTTTAAAAAGTCCGCTAAAAAAGATTCCACCATTAACAGTTGATCCTAGCCGAAAAAATATTGCCTTTACAGACGCACAAATGACTGAATTAGAAAAGTACTTAATTAAGAATGATGAACGTCTGTATTTTTTTACGCGATTTATTTACCAGGCATTCATTCGTCCAAAGGAGCTAGTACAGTTGCAGGTAAGAGATATACAGTTAGAAAACAATAGAATAGCGATTCCCGGCCATATTGGTAAGGGTGGGGCAAGGAAAGGCTTAAAGGTTGAATATGTGCAGATTACGCCTGTGCTACAGGAGACGATTCACAAAATGAAATTAGGTTCACATATGCCAACTGACTATTTGTTCGGCAGAAAGCTTGAAACGTCTTCTTTACCAACGGTTCGTAATCGCGTGTCGGATCGTCATCAGGCAGCGTTAAAGGGGGCTGCTCTTTACAACGGTGAACTGACGCTCTACAGTTGGAAACACACCGGAGTAATGAAAGCTTGGAAGGCAGGAGCTTCAATAGAATGGTTACGGGAACATTTACGACACTCTGATTTAAAAGACACCGTTGTTTATATGAAAAGTTTAGGGCTAATGCTGGAACGTGAACAAAAGCCTCCTGTGTGGTGATTTTGCAAAAGATAAATTTATATAGTGTGTTTGTGTGTAAACCTTGACAACTTAGTCAACCAAATTATTAATTTCCTGATTAACAGTATTTTTTTTATCACAGCGCTACTGAAAAATGGTTGACGATGGTTGATAAGACCCTTGAAAAGGTTGACAAAAAAAGAGCCGGACTAACAGCCCGGCTCTTTTTAACTACCCATTCCCATGTTACGCAGCTACTTGTCCGAAGTTCCAGGTATCTGTCTTTTTTATCGTATTATTATCAATATATCCTCCTACCGGCCATCCTGAATTATCAATTTTTCGCTGTAAAAAATTGATACCCGAATAAATCTCAAACTCTGAAATGCTTCTGATACTTCCTAGTCCAAATGCTCCAAGTTTTTCGCGGTCATCCCCGAATTGCGCTTTTTGGCCTGTTAGTTTTCTCAGTCGCCGGAACCATCCTTGTTCGCGCTCTGAAATATAATGTTCATCCCAATGTTTTATCAGCTTTTTCTTCTGGCCGCTTTCGTTTTCTATTTCCCATCCATAGCGGTGATACACATACATTTTGTGAGGGTGAAATAAATCATATCCCATCGTGTATAATCTCACCGTTAAAGAAAGCTCTTCGCCAAAAAAATAAGAGTATGGATCATAACGATGCTCTTCAGCGAAGTCGCCGACAGTAAAAATGTAATGGCCGGAAACAGCTCTGGCCGGGATTGGCGCATTAGATGTAAACCAGTGAAAGAAAAAAGGAATCGTATAGCCGTTTTCACGAAATTCCTTCATGAACATCAAAGACCCCTGATCAACTGAACAGGTTAATTCTCCCGTTTTGGGATTGTATGGCCCTGCATAGGTAGTCAGAACCGGTTTAGCGTGGCCTTTTGAGCGTAAGAGTTCAATTTGCTCAATATGAAACACGTCCCAACCTTGCCGGAAACGATGATGGGCGTCCAGCTGAAGACAATAATCCTGTCTGTTGTAATTCGTCTGTGCCAACGCCCGGGCCTGTCCTAGTCCAAATGTGTTATGTTCCGGAACATATATCCAACGTACATTATTCATCCGGATCATATCCTTGATGTCAGAATAATCCCCCTGATAACATACTGAAACGGTAATGTTCTGCGGGTATGTGGCTTTCATGAACAAGTCATTAAGGGTAGCCTGTAGATCAGTCTCCTTGTAAGCTGCTATTTGAACGAAAATTGTGTGCATGGCTGCTATTTCAGTTAATCGTTTTGCGGATCTCAGCTGATATCCGAAATGATACAAAATTTTATATTGTCAGTGTTGTTGGCGGACAACCCGCGTTGATCAGTAAATCCCGGAGTTTTCCGGGATTTACTGCGGCCGGCAAAAGGTCAGGGATAGGAACCGTAGCAAACTTTTTGACAGTTATGTAGGCAATCTCAGAACAAAACCGCTCGCTCTGATTCTGCAATCTTAGTCCCAATCCTTGTGTTGCAATCAGGCTTGGGTAATTGAATGACTTACCCAACTCTGGCAATAGGGATTCGAAAATTGCATCTTCAGATACGGCGGTCGGAACCTTATACAAATCCCATCCCCTTGGATATGTCGGCATTGCATCCCGTAATGGCAATGCTGTCAGTGCATCGAATTGAGTTCGTGCTGCAACAGCGAAGTTGTAGGGGGCTTCAAGAATTATTTCGACATGCATGTAGTCAGAACCGGTGTAAAATCTGATTAACTCATGGGTTATGTCAAATCCTGTGTCGGCTTGTCTGTTTTTACAGGCTATGATCATATCGTTTCATTCATTACGTACAGAGTATTGCCACGGGCTTCTAGTGGGAATGTCCGTCCGGCTATATCAGCTTCAATAAGTTTGATGTCCCATTCCGGCCGTGACGGGTCGAAATAGGCCCAATCGACAAAACGTGCTTCCACCCGATACATTGAGTCACCGCGTCCCATACGCGCAGAACTATGCGTAGCGCCGGGACCGTCGTTTGCCGCTGCATGATACAAGATGTCTGAACCGTTGCTTTGTGGCTCAATCCATGACCCTCCGTTTTCACGATAACGGGTATAACGCCACGGCTGGCCACCTGTCCGATACGTTGACGAGTAGTATTGTGCTGCTTGATGTGCTGCATCATGCCAGCGTAGCGGCTCCTCCGGATAACCACCTTTTTCGAGTGCAGGAGCTGCAATACCCGGCTGATCGGGCTGCCATAAAACCAGCTTATCCCGTAGGTTCGTAGGGTTAGGATTCAGGCCCGACATTGTGTTGGGATTGGTGCCGAATAAATCAAAGGTATCGAACGGGGTAACTCCATCAGTCGTTACAAAACCAATAAAAAAGGCAGCCCCAACCATGAAGTTGTAGCTGACATTCGGGTGAACCCGGGTAATAGCGTACCCCGCAGGACTGATTATCCGGCGTTTACCTTCTAAGCCGACATGAATTTCAATGGCATCACCCAATCCCTCTATTTTCCCCCAATCAGAGTAGGTGAAAAATCCTTCTCCCGGTAGCCCTCCATTTCTGCCAAGCCCTTTAGCCATTACTTCAGCCGCATGTTTCTTGATATAATACTTCCATGCGTAGTTCGGAATGTCAGGGTAAAATTTAATGTTGGTTCCAACCAGATTAGCCAGGCCACTAGACCAGTATCCGCAGCTGTTACGTGCATTCTGAACACTGTCATACATGGAGGTATACCGTGGATGGATCGGAGAGACTGACCCGCCGCCCGTATCGCGCCAGTGCTCACCGACGCCACCCTGATAACTATCCATACTACCATGAAAGCCAAAATCACGTCTGACCAATTGATAGGGATTTGTGGCCAGATTGGCGTATTTGTCTTTTCTGGCTTGCAGCCACCAGCGGTATTGTTGCGCGGACTCGTACATAAAATACTCACCTTCGCCAAAGTCATTTCCTTCCATTCTGACACATGGAAGCATATCTGAGACTCTGCGTATGTCAGCCTCCGTTAAGTTCGATGCTCTGTTATTGGGGTCTGAACTTGGTGCCGTACCGGAAAGGCCAAGCGTTGTAGGGGGGAGCCACAAAAAACGCTCATGAAAAGCCGGTTCCGGATCTGCAACCATAACGGCAATTGTTCCTAGACGTGCCAGCATTTGTGACGCAGGAACTCCGTAACGTTTACCAACAACGGTCATGATCTTA
Source organism: Arsenicibacter sp. R0_47 (assembly GCF_057652235.1). Taxonomy (NCBI): domain Bacteria; kingdom Pseudomonadati; phylum Bacteroidota; class Cytophagia; order Cytophagales; family Spirosomataceae; genus Arsenicibacter; species Arsenicibacter sp. R0_47. The sequence goes on from NZ_JBYFCJ010000021.1 coordinate 81,333, forward strand.
CCATCGGGGAGGCTGGTAATTGGTGAATTTGTGATTCCGTAGTGCTGCCAGATGTCGAACTTGTTCAAATAGTTCGGTGATGTTTGAGTCATGTTATACAGCGTTATCAGGTGCAATAAAAACTACAGTAGCGCAGGCTCTCGGATCAAAATGCGACTGCCAGGGGTCTGGCGTATCTGCAATTGCACAATACAATTGAACTTCATCGCCGGGCAACCATTGATATTCACCGGAAAGTGAATTTGATGGGTTTCGGCCGTTGATCCAGTACCAGATTCTGCCTGACGGGTTGGCTCTGTTTTTAAGACGTGCCTTGCCATCGCGCCACTCGTCGATCAAGTCAAGAATATTACTGCTCTTCGCTATGTAAATAATCGAGGAGCCGCTGCCGGTTGGCGGATTGGTAGAAGGGTTTTCTGTGGCCGTTGGTGTTGGTGTTGCCGTTGCTGTTGGCGTTGGCGTTCCTGTGGCCGTTGGCGTTGGATTGGTACCCGGGGCATTGGCTGTAAATGACTTTTGCACGGTGACAGAAGCATTATTTTGCAGGCGAGCCATTACCGTAAACTGTGTGCCATTGCGTTGGTAATCCGGCACTGTCATCACATTGTTGGTGCTCCACGACTGAAGCCCTACAGCCATGTATTCAACTGTGCCGGCCGCATTAACAGGACTGGCAGTCACCTGCCCTGTAGCGGCGTTGTAGCTCAGATTGATGTCAAACGCCCCTGACGCTGTAGGCGTCGGTGTTGGCGTGGCCGTAGGCGTCGGTGTTGGATTGGTACCTGGCGCAGTAGCGGTAAACGATCTTTGGGCGGTTTTTCCGGTACTGGTAGTGGCTACTACGGTAAAGGTTGTGCCATTACGCTGATAGCCAGGAACCGTCATTGTTGTGCTGGTGCTCCACCCCTGAAGCCCTGCTGCCATATATTCAACTGTGCCAGTAGCATTAACAGGGGTTATGGTTACCTGTCCTGTAGCGGCGTTGTAGCTCAGATTGATGTCAAACGCCCCTGACGCTGTAGGCGTCGGTGTTGGCGTGGCCGTAGGCGTCGGTGTTGGATTGGTACCTGGCGCAGTAGCGGTAAACGATCTTTGGGCGGTTTTTCCGGTACTGGTAGTGGCTACTACGGTAAAGGTTGTGCCATTACGCTGATAACTAGGAACCGTCATTGTTGTGCTGGTGCTCCACCCCTGAAGCCCTGCTGCCATATATTCAACTGTGCCAGTAGCATTAACAGGGGTTATGGTTACCTGTCCTGTAGCGGCGTTGTAGCTCAGATTGATGTCAAATGTCCCTGACGCTGTAGGCGTCGGTGTTGGCGTGGCCGTCGGTGTCGGCGTGGCCGTAGGCGTCGGTGTTGGCGTGGCCGTAGGCGTCGGTGTCGCTGTTGAGCCTTGTCCTGACGAAATTGGCAATGATGCAAGGCTTGATAACGATGACAGTGGCGTCGGCTTTACTGTGGACGATTGCTGTGTTTTGCTGCTCTCTTGTCCGAAGAGCCAGTAAAACACAGCAACGACCGCCAGAATTGCGACACCATACACAATGTATAGCTGATTCTTTTTCATCGTGTGAAGTTTTGATTTACGTCAAGTTTGAAATACTGGCCTTGTGTGGTCCAGGCTTCAATTGACGATATATAGTACCCTGCTCTTGGCCCCCAGATTGTAACAGTGCCATTTTCCTGACGCCCTTGTGTACCCCAGTTATTAGCTGGCTGTGAATTGATTCTCAGATCAACGACGCCTAAGTCTGCTCCTGTGAATGGAAACAGGATATATACCAGGCTTTCCATGCCTGCCGGTGGTGTCGGCAAAGTAGGATTATTCTGAAGCGCAAAACCCCAATTTGGTGGCGGTGTTGGTGTCGGTGTAGCCGTTGCCGATCTAGGTGGTGTTGGCGTGGCCGTTGGTGTCGGCGTGGCCGTTGGTGTCGGCGTGGCCGTTGGTGTTGGCGTGGCCGTTGGTGTCGGCGTGGCCGTTGGTGTCGGCGTGGCCGTTGGTGTTGGCGTGGCCGTTGGTGTTGGCGTGGCCGTTGGTGTTGGCGTGGCCGTTGGTGTCGCTAAAATGATATTCTTCTCAATCAACTGACCACTGCTCGTTAAGGCAGAAACTGTTAGTTGTTGGCCGATGCTGTGCTGATTTACCAGCTGAATAGTATTGGTGTCAAACCATTTACCATCAACAAAATAGGAAGTCGATTCCACCACATTGGGGAAAACAGTGAGCGTATTGGTTTCCGCACTGTATTGTGTTTGGAAATCAAAACCGCTGGCTGTAGGTGTAGGTGTCGGCGTGGCTGTAGGTGTAGGTGTTGGCGTGGCTGTAGGTGTCGATGAAAGAAGCGACCCGCCGCCTGATGCAAATAATGATAGAAGCTTGTTGCTCGGCTCCGGAACAGTTGAATTGCCGGTTTCAATTGCCGGTTCGTCTGACTGGATAAAATACCAAAGTACTGCCCCGATAAGAAGCAGTACCAAGATTATAATAATGGCTTTTTTTTTCATGACTGATGAAGTTTAGGCTCTGTATGACATCTGGCCTGTAGTTACGTATTTGTCCGGTTGATATGCCTCTATGCGTAGCTCAGCAAGTCTTCCAGCCGTCTGATTATAGCCCTGGTAGTTCTCAATCAGGACATTTTGATTAGCGCCAATTACCTTAATGTTGCCTTGACCGGCCTGCAATACAGATACGTCCATATAGCTTTCTAAACCGGCCGGAATGGTTATTGTGCATAGACTATCACTGGTAAAGACCAGTTTTTTCCCATGATCTGTATTCGATAGTGTATGCGTTGTTGTATGAACTGTAATTATGTCGTCGGCAACCCTTGCCCGTAAACGTAGCTGTTGACGAGCAATCTCCTTGAAGGTTTCGGTTAAACTCTCGTTCATTGGGATTGGGATTTAAAAAATATCATGGCCTGACAACCGACACAGGCCATGATATTTTTAGTTTGTTGGATTTACTACCGATTCGGATTAAGCATTCAGCTCATCCAGATACACTTGCAGGTAGTCAGTTGTGTCTACCAGGCTTTGAACCTGCGAGCTGAGTGTATTCAGGTCAGCTTGTGATGCTGCACCGATGTTATTCCGGCCCTGAGCCTTCTCTTGGTCTGTGAAGTTTTGAGCGATGTCAACACGAACAGATTTGCTTTGAACCTGCTGCATACCTTGCAGCTGAGTTGTTAAGCCATCAATTTGACCCTGTTGTGTCGAACCCTGAGCTTGCAGGCCGCTAATTGCTGTTTCGGCCGCTGATACCCGCGCTTGCAGGGCTTCATACGTCGCAATCGCAACCGCACCAATGTTATTCAGTACAATCGCTTTTTGCTCCGAAGTCAGCTCCTGTGCTGTCGTAAAGCTTACTTTGCTGCCAATGAGCGTAACCAAAGCTGATAAATCAGCGTTTTGGTTTGCCCACAGGTCAGCCAGTTCTTTCAGGGTATCAACCGCTTCACCGGCCCCGCCCAGAATTTCAGATTTCAGGGCTGCTTTCTGGTCAATTACAAACTGCTCGTTAACCTTTGTCTGAAGACTATTGTGCAATTCGATAATTGCAGCGACAAGGTTTTCCTTTGCTACGGTTGGCAGACTGGCTAACGGCCCTACTTTCGCTTCGAGTGATTGAATTAACGCCTTAGTGGCTTTGTCTTCCTGTGCAATACGAACGATTGCCTGCTGAAGTGATGCATTCATCTTGTTAGATGGTTTTTAGTTGGGAAAAATGAAAGAATATAAATTTGAAACGTCGGTTGCATTTTGAGCGCCACCGTTTTTAGCGGTGGCGCTATAATCCATTATACGGCAGTTACTTCAAACGTTACGACAACGTTCTGCTCCCAGGCATAACCCCGGAGTTCAATGGAGTATGTACCTGGCTGAGTAATACTTGCAGCAATAAATTTATTCTGGCCTAATGTGCGTTTGCGGAATACCTGACTGTATACATAGCCGTTCGGGCCAGTAGTTACCATGCTGGTAGCTATATAATCACCCATGATTTTACCGGCGCTATAATACAAATTGGTCGCTGACATTCCCGGATTAATCGAACATGTACCATGTTCGTCTGCATAGGCTTGCGTATCCATTGCTGTTGCAGCTGCCTGAGCTTGTGTATCTGCGTCTGCCTGGCTAATCACTGAAGTATATGCGCCTGCTGCCACAAATATTGTTGCTGGCCCGCCTGTTGGTGGCGTTAATCCTGCACCTACTGATGCTGCTGTGCCGCAATTACTCCGATTATAGATGCCTGGACGCGAAATTTCTGCACTGCTATATGTCGTCGGTGTCGGCGTCGGTGTCGGCGTCGGTGTCGGCGTCGGTGTCGGCGTTGGTGTCGGCGTTGGTGTCGGTGTCGGTGTCGGTGTCGGTGTCGGCGTCGGTGTTGAACCGAGTACTGACAGGAATGTAGCCAAATAGTCGTTACTATCAACGAGCGTATTATCAACTGTTTGACTAAGTGCCTGCACATCCGCAAGTGATGCAATGCCAATATTATCCCGGCCTTTCTGCTTTTCCGGATCACTATTGCCCATGTCAGCATCAACTTTCAACGTCTTGCCAAGTTGGCTATTCAGAACGTTTTTGGCTTCGATCAGACTAATTAGAGCATTAGCACGGTTGGTGGCTGCGGTATTCAGATCGCTCAGATCGCCTTCGATCTCCGTAACCCGGCCGGTCAGGATATTAAAGGCATTAGCCGAAATGGCACCGATTGACTGAATGACGAGCGCCTTTTGCTCAGCTGACAGGCTTTGTGCTTCAGTATAGCTCAGAACGCCACTGAGGTCATTGACCAGATCGCCCATGCTGTCGTCCTGACCTGCCCAGAGGTCAGCAAGTTCTTTGAGCGTATCGACGCTGGCCGCTGCGCCGCCAAGGATTTCGTCGCGGGTCGTACCGAACGCACTGGCGATGTCGCTGGCAGTCAGCTTACCGGCCAGAACGCCATGAATTTCGATCAGAGCAAGAACAATGCTGTCCTTGGCCGTGGTCGGCAGATAGGCGAGTGGCCCTACCTTGTTTTCCAGCGCCTGAATTAACGCCTTGGTGGCTTTGTCTTCCTGAGCTATGCGCTTAATTACAAGCTCAATACTTTGATTGGACATTGGTTGTTAGTGAATTAGTTGATTGAAAAGGAAGCAATAGAGCACGGCACACAGATGAACGTGCTCTATTGTAATGAAATCACTATGGACGGGTGATGTACAGAGTTTTGCCCTCAAATTCCACCGGAATCTCGTAGGTCAGCAGACCGCTCTCATTTGAGAGTGGCGTCAGAACTACACTGTAGGAATCGTCGAGAGTAGCGGCATTCAGCTGGTAACCATCTGCGGCCCATGTACCTGGTGCGATTGGATTGCCAGTTGGAGCATTCAGATCAATTTGAAGATAGAAGCCTGTCATCTCAACCTGACCTGCGCCCAGAACACCGCTGTCTAATTGACCATAGGCATCATCAACGAGATAGTATTGTAACTGCCCGTTTGTGTTGCTATCGAACGAATCGACGGTAAACGTGCGTAACTGATTTGTAGGCACATTGGCTACTTCGGCTACTTCAGAATATTCTGAGTACTGGCCAGATGCTTCAGCGCGTGCGCGGTAGAAGTAAACCGCTGAACTGTTAAATGGCCCATAGTCAGTATACGAGCCTTCATCTCCGCCCGACACCGGCACTACAGCAATTTCCTCAAAATCCGTTTCACCCTCAATTGCGCGTTCGATGTGAATGTTGACCGGGAAATCATTGTCATAGTTTTGTAGGCTTAAAGTCACGGCACCTGTATCAATTCCAACATCGCTACCAAGCCAGAAGTTATTCGCAAAGACAACCGGAGCCGGTGTTGGCGTAGGAGTCGGCGTTGGTGTTGGTGTCGGTGTCGGTGTTGACACCAGTGACTCGGAGTAAAGCTGTAGGTAGTCGGTTGTGTCTTCAACGTCTACTGCTGCTGCGCTTACACTGGCCAGATCACTGGCAGATGCAATGCCAAGGTTATCCCGCCCTTGCTGCTTTTCAGGGTCAGTGTTGCCCATGTCAGCATCAACTTTCAGCGTCTTGCCTAACTCGACATTAAGCACATCCTTCGCATTGATCAGGCTAATAAGAGCATTAGCGCGGTTGGTGGCTGCGGTATTCAGATCGCTCAGATCGCCTTCGATCTCCGTAACCCGGCCGGTCAGGATATTAAAGGCATTAGCCGAAATGGCACCGATTGACTGAATGACGAGCGCCTTTTGCTCAGCTGACAGGCTTTGTGCTTCAGTATAGCTCAGAACGCCACTGAGGTCATTGACCAGATCGCCCATGCTGTCGTCCTGACCTGCCCAGAGGTCAGCAAGTTCTTTGAGCGTATCGACGCTGGCCGCTGCGCCGCCAAGGATTTCGTCGCGGGTCGTACCGAACGCACTGGCGATGTCGCTGGCAGTCAGCTTACCGGCCAGAACGCCATGAATTTCGATCAGAGCAAGAACGATGCTCCCTTTCTCGGTGGTCGGCAGGCTTGATAGTGGCCCTACCTTACTTTCCAGTGCCTGAATTAACGCCTTGGTGGCTTTGTCTTCCTGAGCTATGCGCTTAATTACAAGCTCAATACTTTGATTGGACATTTGTTAGATGGTTATTAATTGTTGAAAAAATGCTTAGTCATTAGCCTCGTAAATGGCTAAGTAGTCAATATCATCCTCACTTGACGATGTGGGTGGCACAAACACTGTTTGCCATTGCCCTGAAACCTTTTCATAGATGACTCCATTGTCTCGCCGGATATAGTAATCACCATCTTTCGCCATTACTGGATTTGGTGGCCCATCGCCATTGTGAAATTTTGACCCTTCTATGATGTTTTCTCTGACATTTTCAGGCAAACGGTCGGCCGTAGTACTGGCCGTTGCTGACGGCACTACGTTAGTGTTTGCTGATTTGGCGGAGTCTGGAAGTAATAAGTCCAGAAACCACCAAACCAACAGAAACAGGACGATGAAGCCGCAAGCGAGCCAGAACCAACGTGGTGGCTGCTGTTTTAACTTCATTTTTTCTTTTTGATGACAAACGTATAAATCATAAGAGCGACACCTGCCAGGGCAATACCGCCCAAAACGTACCACCAAATGTCGTTTGAGCTTGAAACAGTTTCGGCGTTATTCCCCGTTGTTTCACTATTTGCCGTGGTTGATAATAGTGCAGACGACAAAAAAGAAGTATAAACTGATCCTGAACCTGATGTCGGAGCCGGTGTTGGTGTTGGTGTTGGCGTGGCCGTACCTGAAGGCGTTGGTGTTGGCGTGGCCGTACCTGAAGGCGTTGGTGTTGGCGTGGCCGTACCTGAAGGCGTTGGCGTCGGCGTGGCCGTACCTGAAGGCGTCGGCGTTCCGGAAGCCGTTGCGGTAACTGATTTTGTAGCTGTCTGTCCACTGCTTGTCCTTGCTGCGGCTGTAAAGACAGTCCCATTCCGTTGGTAGTCTGGAACAACAAAAGAGTTATTGCTTCCCCATGTACGAATCCCGTTAACCATATACTCTACTGTCCCAACTGCCCCGGATGGCGTGATGGTGATTGTCCCGGTTGCGGGGTCATATACAGCTGAAATAGAAAATGCACCTGAAGGCGTCGGCGTCGGGGTAGCTGTGCCCGATGGCGTCGGCGTCGGGGTAGCTGTGCCCGATGGCGTTGGCGTCGGGGTGGCCGTACCTGAAGGCGTTGGCGTCGGTGTAGCCGTTGGTGTTGGCGTCGGCGTTGCTGATCCGGACGCTATAGCCGTAAATGACTTCTGGGCCGTTACCGACATGTTCCCTTGCAGGCGAGCCATTACCGTAAACTGTGTACCGTTGCGCTGGTAATCCGGTACGGTCATGACGTTGTTGGTGCTCCATCCCTGAAGCCCTACGGCCATATATTCAACCGTGCCGGTGGCATTAACGGGTGTAGCTGTCACCTGTCCCGTAGCTGGATTGTAGCTCAGGTTGATGTCAAACGTTCCTGAAGGTGCCGGTGTCGGGGTGGCCGTCGGCGTTGGCGTCGGGGTGGCCGTGCCTGAAGGCGTTGGTGTCGGTGTGCCTGATGGCGTTGGCGTCGGCGTTGCTGATCCGGACGCGGTAGCAGTAAATGACTTCTGGGCCGTTACTGAAATATTGCCTTGCAGTCGTGCCATAACGGTAAACTGCGTACTGTTACGCTGATAATCCGGTACGGTCATGACGTTGTTGGTGCTCCATCCCTGAAGTCCTACTGCCATATATTCAACAGTTCCGGTAGCATTAACAGGGGTAGCCGTTACCTGTCCCGTAGCTGGATTGTAGCTCAGGTTGATGTCAAACGCACCTGAAGGCGTCGGCGTCGGGGTAGCTGTGCCCGATGGCGTTGGCGTCGGGGTGGCCGTACCTGAAGGCGTTGGCGTCGGTGTAGCCGTTGGTGTTGGCGTCGGCGTTGCTGATCCGGACGCTATAGCCGTAAATGACTTCTGGGCCGTTACCGACATGTTCCCTTGCAGGCGAGCCATTACCGTAAACTGTGTACCGTTGCGCTGGTAATCCGGTACGGTCATGACGTTGTTGGTGCTCCATCCCTGAAGCCCTACGGCCATATATTCAACCGTGCCGGTGGCATTAACGGGTGTAGCCGTTACCTGCCCTGTAGCTGGATTGTAGTTCAGATTGATGTCAAACGCTCCTGAAGGTGTTGGTGTCGGGGTGGCCGTTGGCGTTGGCGTCGGGGTGGCCGTGCCTGAAGGCGTTGGCGTCGGGGTTGCCGTTGGCGTTGGCGTCGGCGTTGCTGATCCGGACGCGGTAGCAGTAAACGATTTCTGGGCCGTTACCGACATGTTCCCTTGCATACGGGCAAAAACGGTGAATGAATATGAACCGTCCCGCTGGTAATCCGGTACGGTCATGACGTTGTTGGTGCTCCATCCCTGAAGTCCTACTGCCATATATTCAACCGTGCCGGTGGCATTAACGGGTGTAGCCGTCACCTGTCCCGTAGCTGGATTATAGCTCAGGTTGATGTCAAATGCACCTGAAGGTGCCGGTGTCGGGGTGGCCGTTGGCGTTGGCGTCGGGGTGGTCGTGCCTGAAGGCGTTGGTGTCGGTGTACCTGATGGTGTTGGCGTCGGCGTAGCTGATCCGGACGCGGTAGCAGTAAACGACTTCTGGGCCGTTACCGACATGTTCCCTTGCAGGCGAGCAAAAACCGTAAACTGCGTACCATCGCGCTGATAGTCCGGTACTGTCATGACGTTATTGGTGCTCCATGACTGAAGCCCTACGGCCATGTATTCGACGGTTCCGGAAGCATTAACGGGTGTAGCTGTCACCTGCCCGTTAGCTGGATTGTAGCTCAGGTTGATGTCAAACGCACCTGAAGGTGCCGGTGTCGGTGTAGCCGTTGGCGTCGGGGTAGCCGTGCCTGAAGGCGTTGGTGTCGCTGTACCTGGAGCTACTGCCGTGAAAGTTGCTTGGGTAGTTTCTGAGGTATTGTCTTGCAGACGAGCAAAAACAGTGAATGAATATGAACCGTCGCGCTGATATTCTGGTACGGTCATCACATTGTTGGTACTCCATCCCTGAAGTCCTACGGCCATGTATTCGACGGTGCCAGTTGCACCGATAGGTGTAGCTGTCACCTGCCCGTTAGCTGGATTGTAGCTGAGATTAATTTGAAACATTGGATTTGGCGTTTGAGTTGCTGTGAAATTTGTCGGCGTTGGTGTCGGCGTTGGTGTCGGCGTCGGCGTTGGTGTCGGCGTCGGCGTTGGCGTCGGTGTCGGCGTTGGCGTCGGTGTCGGCGTTGGCGTCGGCGTTGGCGTCGGGGTAGCCGTTGGTGTCGGCGTAGCCGTTGGTGTCGGCGTGGGCGTCGGCGTCGGTGTAGCCGTTGGTGTCGGCGTTGGCGTCGGTGTCGGCGTCGGCGTTGGCGTCGGCGTTGGCGTCGGCGTTGGCGTCGGTGTCGGCGTCGGCGTCGGCGTCGGCGTTGGTGTCGGCGTTGGCGTCGGTGTCGGCGTTGGCGTTGGCGTCGGCGTGGGGGCGGCCGTAGCGACAAAGGACTCGCTGGTGGTTATCTGCGGATGCTCCTGAATCCGTGCAAAAACGGTGAACGAATAAGAGCCGTCGCGCTGGTAATCCGGTACGGTCATGACATTATTGGTGCTCCAAGACTGAAGCCCTACCGCCATATATTCGACTGCGCCAGTTGTGCCGTCAGGTGTAGCTGTCACCAGCCCTGTCACCGGATTGTAACTGAGGGAAATACTCAGTGTCGGTGTCGGCGTTGGCGTCGGTGTCGGCGTTGGCGTCGGTGTAGCCGTTGGCGTCGGTGTAGCCGTTGGCGTCGGTGTCGGCGTTGGCGTCGGTGTAGCCGTTGGCGTCGGTGTAGCCGTTGGCGTCGGTGTAGCCGTTGGTGTCGGCGTTGGCGTCGGTGTCGGTGTCGGTGTCGGCGTCGGCGTTGGCGTCGGTGTAGCCGTTGGCGTCGGCGTTGGCGTCGGTGTCGGCGTTGGCGTCGGTGTCGGCGTTGGCGTCGGTGTCGGTGTCGGTGTCGGCGTTGGCGTTGGTGTCGGCGTCGGCGTTGGCGTCGGTGTCGGCGTTGGCGTTGGCGTCGGCTCACAGTCCAGTGTAAAACCTTCAGAGGTAAGTAGCGTCTCTTCTCCTAAAAAGAACCAAACACGGTATTGCCCGTTTAAAAGTCCGGTAAATGACTGACTTGATGGAGAAAAAGACGGGTAAATTGGCTTGTGCCCATTTGGCTGGTTACCTGTCCAAATGCCATTAATTAATTTTTCAAGATAAACGGTATATGAACCCTGCCGGTAGTCTCCCCCGACAATATCCATGATCAAAACCCCTGTGCCCGCATCACATGAGCTTGCTATATTTAGAACGGGCACAGGCTTCTGTGTTGGTGTTGGCGTCGGGGTTGGAAAACTGTTACCCGGCGTGAATGATGCCTGATCGAAACTACCCTGACTGTCTTTTGCCTGAAATGTAAATGTATCCGATCCGCCCCGTTGATAGTCAGGTATGAACATGACGTTATTAGTGCTCCACGACTGAAGCCCTACCGCCATATATTCAATCTCTCCGATACCGCCAGATGTGTTGAGCACAACCTGCCCGGTATTCGCGTCGTAGCTGACGATATGAATTAAGAAAGCCATAATGTCCTAAAACGGGTTCTGAACAGGTGCCAAACAAGTACTGTGATGGTCGTTGTAATCAAGGCGATGAATGCCCAGGTGTAAATTTGCTTCCCGATCCCGGTTGAGCCGGGTATTTCTGATGACGCAGTAAGCGCCTGCTTATCCGCCGGTACGGGTATTGGAATGAAAGGTGTTGATCCCTTCAGGAATGTTTCACTTACCGCTTCTGACCACATCTGAGCCGCCTTGTCTTGCCCCGCAGGCGTCAGGTGTATATGATCGTATCGGTCACTGACGGTTAATAAGTCATAGTCCGGACCAGGGAAGCAGTCCGGAAACGTTGTCATCCGATCCTGTACCCGGCGAATCCAAACGCCGTGATCAACGTTCGGCATTGTTATATAAGGCGTCTGCCTGTTGATCAGAACCGCCAGCCTCGTGAATCCAAGGTCAGTTCTTGCCTGTGTAACCCACGTCTGATAGTTTGTCAGAATTGCCGTCTCATCCCGACTATCATAATCGTTCTGGCCGTGATCAGCCAATATTGCACGAATGCCGGTAAGCCTTGCATACTTATTCAGGGCATTTCTGACGTTTGCATAGGGCATCCCAATATCTGAGCGAATGAAACCGTGCTGAAACTGCTGCCCCTGGCTCGACATTGCCCAATGCACCAGATTACTGCCGCCGAATCCGGCATTCATGATCATTACAGGTACATTAATCCTGTCACTGAGAGTCCCGGCAAACTTTGACCAGAAATATTGATTTGTGCCAAAGGGGGCCGGTCTGATACCGGAACCGTACTGCACAAACTTCATGTCCGGCAGATCACTGGCTAAACCAGAGTCGCCATACGGCTTAGCGTATGGCTCCCCTGGCAATGGAATGGCAGAAATGCGGTCAGAGATACTTCCGGCGATTGGATTGGCGTCGCCATGTGCAACCGAATGTCCGGCTACCAAAAAGACCTCCCCAATTCCAACACGCTCAACGTTTGCCTTCTCTACCGCCGTGCCAATCACATTGAGACCTTCAATGACCAGCATGTACCAACCTCCGTTGACAACCGGCAACCCTGAAAATGTAGTGCCGGATAACGAGAGATCAAGCCAACCGGTATCAACACCCCCCTGAACCGGCACGAACCGGCATCGTACACGTACAACGCCAAACGTTTCGGTCTGTCCGGATACCTTTACGATAGCGCGGTTCAGGTTGTCTCTTTGTTGAATTTGCCGGTTCAGGGGGGTGAAAACTTTCATTATACTTTGAGTTTAACGTTCTTAACTTTTCCGGATTTGACATTCTTCAGCGTTCGGAAAGCCTGACGCTTGGCTTCACTGCGACTGATACGATATACAGGATAAGTCACTGTTTTATCAGTCCGTGACTTCTCATGTATCTGATCTGCCAGCTTATCAACCTGACGAATGAATTGCTTACCCTTCAGGTCAGCCTTGCCGGCCGATACCGGCACCAGCTTGCGATCCCCTAATGTGCGCTTAATACGGCGTTCGTTGGCTTTGCGTTTTGTCGCTACGGAGTTCTGAAAGCTACGTTTGCCTTTTTTAGGAGCCTTCGGCGCATCTCCGCGTAATGCGTCCAGAACTGCCCTGCCCAGCGTTGTCCTGACGGTTCGTGTTCCGGCAGCCTTCGGGGTAGAAGTCTTCTTAGCGGCCGTCTTTTTGGCCTTTACGGGCTTAACTTCTTTCTCTTTACGCGCTTTGGCTTTTTCTGTAGCTTTTTTTGCCTTTGCCTGAACGCTGGCCTTACGGCTGGCTGAAGCTGTTTTTTTTACAGATGATGCCCGGCGTAACGTGCCGATTTTAGCCGTATTTGCCTTTTTCTTACTGCCTGCCCCCAGGCACTTTTCCATTTCCGCAAACTGCAAGTCTACCACTTCGCGGAATGCCGCATCCGACTCGTACCGGCTCCATGACTTGAAATTCCGGGTACCGAACTTAATGACATCGTGACCGGACTGTAATGCTTCCGGCAGTTGGGTTTCGTCAAGCCCTTCAGTCAGGGTCTTGTAATTGTTGATGGAGATTTTCATTTGCGAGTTGATTGAAGTAATAAAAGTTTAGCTTTGGCAATCTTGGTTTTGATCTGAAGCTCACGGTCGATGTAGGCATCAGCTTTGCGGGTTCCTGTTTTTGCACGGCCAGCCTGCGCCACATTTAAGCTTGACGCTCTGCCTATCTGCGACTTGTTCAGATATTTCGATAGCTTCTGGTAGTACAGGGCTTCCAGGGCGCTCACCTCTTTGTCGGCGTCGATGCGGGAATAGTCGAAAAAGCTTTTGGTGTCATGAGCCAGATCGTCATGAATCTCCTTAAACGTATTTTGGGCGGTCGAACTGGAAATTCCCTTAAACCCTTTCTGAGCTAAAGGCACTACCGTTTTTACGTAGTTTTGCCGGGTGATCTTCATAGTGAATTTAGTTTGTTGATATATGGTAAAGCTTTGGTTTTAAGCTTGGTAGTACTTCCTTTTGCCGGTGTCAATACACTTTCCAGCAGCAATGGCTCGTCACCGTCAATGTAAGCGACATAGTAATATTCATTGTGCCTCAATGACCATCGGGCTTTCTCTGTAATCTGTACTTCTTCAGACCAGTGATTTTTCGGCGTGTAGTTCACCCAATCCCCTTTCTGAAATTTAGGCGCTGGCCGGTTTTTGGCATTAGTGCCTAAAACCTGTTCAATCAAAGCATTTTGTATAGAGTATGCGCCGGGTACCCGGACATCAATATCATAGACACGCATGTTATTGGCACTTAAATACCTGTTCAGTATTTGCATTGCCAGTTCATTAGTGATCCGGTCGAACTCAGGGCCATTTGGAATCCGTTCAGGAATAGCAATTCCTTCAAGTGACATTTTTGTTTTCAGCCCTCTGTCAATATTACCCCTGGCAGACCAGCTTACTGTAATTGCAGATGGTCTGGTTACAGAATTTGCGGCATTCCGTTTGCTAACGGTGGTAGTTATACGCGCCTTGTTCCGGCGACGTTTTACACCCCATAACCCTTTAATGATCCGGTTTACGTAAGAGATCGTATTGTTGCCGTTGTCGCCTCGGTAAATCACTTCAGTATGAGCAATACGGTCTGTGTATTTTACAAAGTCATCAGTCGCTACATGCTTGCCCGAACGGGAGTAATAGCGCACTGTCAAGACATCGTTTGCCTTATGCCGTTTAACCACTGCATACGCTACTTTTTCGGCATTGATAATAACCGGCGAATCATAGATGACAAAGTAGTCAGCATTTTCAGGAGTCAGGTTAGTCATGTACCGATACTGATAGCTGCTGTCCGGCAACAGGTTATCTGTCTGCTTTACCTGTGAAAACAGACCTTGTACGCTTTTTTTTGTGCCTGTACCCCGGCGATACTGAATGTCCGAAAAACGGCCGAAACGTCCGGTTCGTGAGTCTTCAGTGATTTTCCGGGCTTTCTTTATGGTTTTAATCTTTTTTTCAGCAAAGGATGCACCAACAAGCAAATCAGGCATCTTTTGCAGGAGTGCTTCAGCCGTTTTTTTGTCTCCTGTCCGCAGGGCATCATAGTAGGCATTACGCAGGATACTTGACTGATAGTGAGTTGGCCCCGGTTTCTGGGTGGCCTTTTGTTTCTGGCTGTTTTCCAGTTCCTGACGCCTGGTAAACAAGCTATCGACCGGAAACTTTACCATGAAACTTTGTTCGTTATCCCAATACTCCTGAATAACGATGAACGGGCCTTTTTTATCCGCTGGTAATGAGGATACTACAAAGCCGTATTTGTTACCGGCATTCTGAAAATCCCGAAATACAGCGTCAAAAGTATCTTTATTTTTGATGATCTGTGCCAGCTCCCATCCGTGGTATTCGTCCTGCGCTCTCCTGCCTGTAAAGCCCTGCCGGGCAGCTAATCCCTGATTACCCCACACAACGCGGGGAATGTAGTGCTGTCCTACGATAGCCAGTTCTGCCAGCAAGTCAAGAAGCCGACTCTGCCGGTCGCCAGCTGTCTGCTTTACAACTGGTTTCTTCGCTGGCTTTTTATCAGGTGCAGCAACTTTAGGCTTATCCGGATTGTATTCGTAGCGCGGAGACAATCCTTTGGTATTAAGCACGTCAATAATAGCATTCAGCATTCCGTGAATGCCTAAACTTCTGACAGTTAACTCAATTTTAAGGCTTGCATCCTTAATTGCTTCATCTTTCGTAGATGCCAGCTGCGCCAGTGAATGACCGGTAAGTGCATCCCATGCAATCCAGGTTTTTGCTCCTTTCCCTTTGTACAGAAAGCAGTCCATTTCCAGATTTTCATTAATCCGGATCGTGAATGGAATCCCTTTTACCTCATTGAACTCATACGTTTTCTGAGTGCCCTGGTAGTAGGTGGTTCCATTTGCTTCTTTCGTTTGCTCTTCAAACTTTGGCACACAGGTATAATATTTTTGCTGAACCACATGGAAGCTCTGCAAAAACTTTATCGAATCGGCCTCAGTTGCGAGTTTTCTGAAAGTGACTTTTTTCATTTGTGAACGAAGTAAATAATTGAGATTGGTGGCCATTGGCCCTAACCGGCATTAATCGGTATTTAACGGCCCAAAACCACCCTAAAGCGAGTTAAGTACACCCCGATACCGGCTTTTTCTGACACCGAGTAACAGCGGTATTTTTTTTACCTTGATACGTGCGGCCTTCAACTCTGCCATATGGCCAGCCTGATCGTATTCATATCGTGGAGACAAACCCATGCGGTTGATATTCTCAATCAGCTTATCAAACATGTTGAATTTGTCCGTTGCGGCAGCGTATCTGTCAAGCTTGCCCTTTGCTGATGCCAGGGCTGCTGACTGCGTTTTGCTCTCTGCCACCATACTGCCGGTCATTGCTTCGGTTACAACCCAGGTTTTGTCAGGGTCCTGGTAGATGAAACAATCGAGGGGTATATCATCAATCTGTAGCTTAACCGGTTTGCCTGCTACCTTAATCGCCTTGATTTCTACAATCGCATTCCGGCTGTCATCTGAAAATGTGAAGGAGTTGATGTAATAGTTTTGTGGCTCCTTTACTCTCAGGTGTTTTCTCAGAATATCAAGTTCCTTTTGCGAATCCAGTGAAGTAGACACAATGAATACCTTACCCAGACGCTTATATCCGCTGCTCATAAGCTGTATAGTTGCTGTTTTAAACGGGTTTGTTTCGACTTTAGCCGCAGGTTATACCTGGCAGGGCCGGTCATAACATACCACCGAAGTTTACCTTTTGCGGTCAGTTGGTCAGCCAGCTCCTTTTCTGTGCGTTCAGACACTTTATCCTTTTTGTCGAAGGCGGTTTTACGTGGCTGTCCGAATGGCGTCTGATGCTCACTTTTGATACCCTGAAACCATCCGGCTTTCTTTTGTAGAAAACACATCCAGAAACCGGGCTTAGACTGCCAGGAGATTAACCCGGCACGAATGAGGATCATACCTTCACTGAATTTACCGTCCCAGACCGGCAGGTGATTGATCTGAGGTTCAAATCTGTCTTTAAGCTGTTCTAACAGACCCTGTGTTTCCTTGCGACGTTCTTCCTGATCGGATTTATACTTAGCCTGAAGGTCTGCCTCACGCTTCTGCTGGTCTTTTTGAGCCTGCTCATAACGTTGTTCTACGTCACTTTGACTATCCCCGGTAATGGCCTTGATAAAGCTCCATACTTCACGCTCAAAGATGGCTTTGAGGAAAATACGGACATAAAATCTACCGGTAAACGGGTTATACATTACCGTTTTGGTAGCATAGTAATTGCCCACATCTATCCGGTTGTAGTCGGCCAGTGCGTCACGTTTTTCGATAAATGCTTTACTATATTCATCGCCTGAACTGTCGCGGTAGTAACTGAAGCCATAGGGTTGAAGGTACTTGCCGATGCGCTTTTTCTTTTCATAGTCGATTGCATTGTACTTGATGCCAATCGACCCGTTTTTATTCACAATTACATTCTGATACCCGCCGACCGTGATACGGTCAAGATCATTGGCCGGAAAAATGCCATGCAATGTAATCTGAGTGAAGTATTTATAAACCGGATAAGGGAATGATTCGATATACTCAGAAGTCAGTCCGTCTTTCTGAAGCATATCAAAAAACTCAGGATCAATTTTGGCGTTACCAGCACGGTTAATGACCTTCCGGGTGTCATAACGCTTTGATTCTTCAGAATATAACTCTTCTATTTTCATAGCTCTGACAATTTTGCTTTATAGTTGTTGCCTGCCAGTTTAAGCGGCATGTATAACCGGTCTATTAATTCAACCACACGGCGATTGACGAATAATGCCAGCGTGGTTTCATCGTATGCAGTCCAATACTCTTTTGCAGCAAAAAAGCGTTTGATTGCACTGACGGGCTTACCATACAACTGAATCATTTTAGGCTTCAAAGCAGCGTAGTGATCAAGATCTCCTTCCAGATTCCGGTTTAGCTCCAGTATGTACTCTTTTTCATCAAGTGCCTCTTGCCGGCCGCTAAATGAAATGAATGTATACCCCCTTTGGCCAGTGGCCCTATAGGTTATTTTCTCGGGAGTAAGGCTCTCGAACTCGATCCAGTAAAAGCTACCACTCGACGGCCGCTTATCTGACTCCTTATCACCGACAATGCGTTTCTGGAAATCCATTGCTATAACAGCTTCAGTTGATCAATCCGGAATAATGTATTCTCCTGTAGCCTTAACCGGGTCCCTTTCCCGCCCAGCAACCCTTTTTCTTTTGCCTTACGAATGATGTATTCATAGGCCATCCGTTTGGCTGCCCAGCTGTCATTCTCGGAATCAAAATAGTCCGCTCCGTTTTGATCCTTCTGTACTTGCAGCGTATCCCGGTTTACGTACAGATAGTAGTAGTACCGTCTGCTATTACGCTGGCTGAAGTATTTCGGGTCTGAGTACATCGGCCGTGAATATGACTGTGACCGTACTGTCTTCTGAAATTCCTCAAATGACATTTGCCAGTAAGGCTTAATATCTGTCAGCCTTTCCCGGCTCACTTTCACCAACCGACCGCCTGGCTGGCCGGTAATCTGATTATGTCCGGTGTACCGGTAAAGGGTGCCGTCACAGACTACAATGTTCCAGTTCATCAAATCTGGCTGTTCCGGCCCCTCGTAGGGCTTATACTGCCAGAAACGGACGGTAAGTTTACCTGACCGGCGGGATGTCTCACGGCTGATAATCCGGATAAGCCTGCCGTCGTTGAGCACGTACCAGGAGTTCGTTCTCATAATTTACTGAGCCTTTTCGTCAGTGCCCGGCAATTCATTTTCAGGTACGGTAGCCCTTCCGGCTCCTGGAGACCGGCGTTGTTATACTGGTCAATCAGGTCTTTCAGGCGGTTCCGCTTAAATCCGGACTGAACATCTTCCCGCCAAACGTCAAGATGACGCTGACATAACCCAACGCTGGACGATCCGTTACCGCGAGCAACAGGGTCTTTGCAGTACGAACAGAATTTCGTCGTATTCTTATTTGGGTTATAAGCGTCGGTTTCCAGTGTCTCAGCCATGTTACAGCGTATTGAGAATATCAGTTAAATACAAAGCTTTTGAATGCAGCCGGAGCCTGACAATCGGCGGATAATCTATCCAGGCCGGTAGTGATTCAGGATCTTCTCCAAAGTCCAGATCATCAATCAGGAAGCCCGTTTTTTGGGGCTTCGGCACTGCTTTAGGCTTCGGCTCCTTCTTTACCGGTGCTACGATCTCTTTAACCGGGTTGTTCAGCGGCTTCGAGTAGAAACTAAGCGAATCGCTGAATACGTCCTCTTTCCATGACTTGTCTCCCCATACATTATTCCGGATGTAGGCAGGACTTGCCTGCACCTTATAGCCGTCGAAAAGAGCACCATTCTTATCCACAATTTCAAGCCAAATCCGCCACGATGTCGGATGATCAACAAATGGTATAATGGCTCTGAACTGAATATATAGTGGCGTTTTTGCCTTACGTTTGCCGTATTTCTTCAGCGCCTTTTCAACGTCATTCTGAGTAACATAGGCAGGCATATTAACCCAATCCATCAGGTCTTTCCATTCCTGCTCTTTGCGCGAGAGTTCACGGTCTTCAATCTCCCTGGCTATCTCAATCGCTGTTTTTGGTTTCAATGCTGCCATATGGGTATTTCGGTCAAAGAACCGGCTAAACGAAGTTGGCCACGTTTCCGGTAATGATATAGTGTGAACGGCAGGGCAGGTTATAGTTTCCCACCGATGGGCTGATACTTACCTTGCCGTTCTTTTCAGTCAGCTGCCAGAAGTTTTCTGCAAATGGTAGCACAACCTTATGTCCACAGCCACAAAAACAGCTGTGTGTCGATGTTCGGTAATGACGTGATATGTACAACTTACCTGGTTCCAGAACCTCCGGAATAAATTCAACAAAAACAGGCTCAATTGAGACCTTTTTCAGCGTTTTCATAGCCCGGCCAGCTTCGTATACAACTCCGATACCCGCCCTTTCAGCCGCATCACAAACGCCGTCACCTTACGCTTTGGCTTTGTCAGTGCTGCCAGCTGCCGACTGATCTTGTATTCTTTCAGCCCCTTAGCAATACGACTCAGTTTTTCGATTTTGGCCTTATTCAGCGTCCGGCGCTCAATGCCTTCCTTTTCGATGACCACCAGACGGGTATTTACACCGGTTGACCGGAAAGCCGACTTAAATGAGCCTTCAGGCAACTTTTTGTCCCATGCACCGATTTCTTCCAGCCATTCACGGAATGCGGTTGCTTTCCGATCCTGGCGGTAAAAACAACCTTCTGACACAATTGCCACCACCCAACCGCCCGGCTTCAGCAAACTATGAGCATGTCGAACATGATCAATATCCTGCCCCTGCTCAAACGGGGGATTCATAATGATCCGGTTGAACTTTTGCTTTACCTTCAGGAAGTCATCCTCCGGAGTTACGTCAAAACCCTTCAGGGTAAGAATTTCACGTAAGGAACGCCACTTTTCACAGACTGTCAGCTGTGCTTTAGGATACATTTCGCGGATAACTTCCGCAATATCTCCCAGACCGGCCGATGGTTCCAGTACAGTATTCCCCGGCTTGATATTGGCCGTCTTTACGAGTTCTTCAGCAAGTCCTTTGGGTGTCGGGAAAAAGCCTTCCTGTTTCGAAAAACGCCATTCATCAATAAGCCGGTTAAGCTTACTTTGGTGTTCAATTCGTTTTTCAAGGCTGTTTGCCCCGCCGAATGCCCGTAGGTTCTGCTGAAGCGCAAACATGAACTGAGAGCCGCTGTTATCCTGATTCCTCGAAATTTCTTTTAAAGCGCTGTATGCCTGCTCGATTTCATCATAGGAATTTAGTCCGATTTTCTGCGCCTGGTCTAACAGGCTTTTGACGAACAGCGGATTGTCTATCCGGTAGGTCTTGAATTTGGGTACAGTATCCCGGAATGCTTCATAGTAGCCTGTTCCGGGCTTCTCCCCGACAATGAACAGGTGCAGATCATCCCGCTTCCGGATGGGTGTAATACCCTTCAGGACATCAGGCAGTGTACCGGCCTTTATGGCTTCGCCGATGGCACGGTAATACATTGCCTTATCGGCTTCCATATCGGCCTCAATGTTTTTACTGTTCCATTCCCGGTTACGCTTAGGGGTATTCCGGGACGCCCTTTCCAGTTCAGTTTTTTTCTTCTTACTGTCAAAGTCCAGACTGTTGGCCAGCGTGATAAACTTCTCTGCAAACTTCAATGGATCAGCGTCTTTTATGGGAGCCGTAGACCGGCCGGACTGCTCATGTAACTGAGGGACACCCGCCGACAAATCCAGATAGGCCGGTGCATTTTTACCGGTATATCTAAGGTAAATACTGCCCCAGACTATGCGGTTGTTTTCGTTATGAAACGGAGCATTATACCCTAAACTATAGCCGATTAGCCCATCTTTGGGTACGATCCATTTTAACTGTTCTCTATCTACATAGTCATACATATCCTGCATAGAATCAAATGTCTTCCATACAGCAACTTCCATTTTACCAAGCAACACCTCAATCTCTATCAGATCAGAACGTACCTTTACGGGCTTGACAGAAGATTTGCTTTTTCCGTCTCCGTCAACCTTCAGGTCATAATAAGGCGCTCGCCACTGCTTAGGCACATTTACTTTATACGGCAATACCAGCGGCTTATAATCGCTTTCACTACTGGCGCTTATCTTCTCAGGGAGTTTGCCGCCTTCCGGAATCCGGAACGACACACCAAACCGGCCAAAGCTTTTCACGCTGGAAACGATCAGGCCCAATGCTTCCAGTTCACGCACGTTGGCATCAACCTGTTTCCCATTGCTGATGTATTTGGTTATGCCATCTTTGGTGCAAGGGTCAAACACTGCGCTCCGCAAATCAGAAGCATTGGCCGGATCAACCCCCCTTTTCCGGGAAGGAATCCCGTACACATTAGGCCCAAACTTATACACCTCTGTAGTGGCGTAACTTAGTTTACCCGGTTCGATTACGTCAATCTTACCAGCCTTTGAAACGCGATACCACTTGTTGTAGTCATTGTATTCAACCTCACTGGATGATGACCACTGCTTTTCGACTTTTCCTGACTGATGGAGTATGACATTCCCGTCATTATCCAGGTAGGTAGTAACCTTAATGTCAGTTGGCTTATACCGGCTGTATCGGTCTTTTTCGTCTGGCTGAAGCAAACGGTACTGCATGTAGGCTTTCATGTGCTGTAGAAACGGCAGATCAACCTTGCTGCTACGATCTTCTGCACTACGCTGCGCCTTTTGCGGCCGTTCAGTAGTAGAATAACTGTCGTCCGCTTGTACTTCTACACCTAAAAGCTTATGCACTTTTTCCCATAGGTCGGCATCGTAGTATGCCCACCATACAATTGATTTAGGTGCCCACTTAAAGCCAAGTGCTTTAAGTGCATCAAGTATCTCTTTCACAGGCTTAGCGGGGAATCCAACCTCAATACTGCCTGTTTTCGAGTTTCGTGTGATAACTGCCTTCATATCGTTTCAGTTAAGATGTCCAGCCAGCCGCGAACGCCCAGCATTTTTACGAGGTAGTTTTTGCATTCACCGGGCACCTTTTCCATGAGTGCCTTTACGCCCAGACCACGGGGTATTTTACGGGCTGTCAGCAGATAGTAACCCTGATTGTACCGGGCTACCACGTATTGCAGCCACGACGATGACTCTGACTGATGCTCAGAAATGAGCAGGCTCAGGTAAATACCGGCCAGCATCAACGAAAATTCAGGGTCTTTCAGATCGCTTGCCGTTATGATGGTTTTACCAAGTTCCGCACTCAGTACCTGACTCATCCGGGCACCAAGGCGTTTCTTCAGAACGGCCTGCTTTTCAATGGAAAGAAGCCGCTTTTTACGGGCAGTGACAAGTATATCTGTCGCAGAAAGCGGCTTAATCATAGCGATGCCGACTGCCCCCGCAGCCGAAACGCTATCAACATCAATACGGTCATTTTCGACGAGAATAACCGCTTCAAGAAGGTTGGCAGGCAAATTATTCAGGGATACCGATTGCTGGATATAGTTTCCGTACATCGTTACCAGTTTATTATATGCCGCTTTTCGCTGTGCAACACTGTTAGGGTCGTAATACTTATACGACTGCTGCACCATTGGAAGTTCTATTGTAAGCGTTGCCATATTATTCTTGATAGTCAACGAGTTCGACCGCCAGCGACTGACCGGCGAGTAATGTATTTTTCGTGCTTTCGTCCGTTCCGGAACCAGTAGTCCGGACGAATTTGAAGCTTCGGGCTTTTTCTTTCCGGCGCGGGAATGTCCACCAGATATAGGCGCTGACAGAAACTCCGACGATGACCAGGATTGCAAAGACCCCGGTAAGCTGCTGTTTTGTAGTCATGGCGGTAAATACTTGGCTCTAAGTTTGAATACAGGTACGGTGTCTGCCGGTGGCGATGTGCGCCAATCGGTCGCCCAGACCATATCTTTCCAGAATCGTTTTTTCCGGATAACGCCCTCGGTTTTTAGCTTATAAGTCCCGATGGCACCGGAAAGGCTGGTATTCCCCTCAATTGTGATAGCATACAACGGGAATTTCTCTTCGAGAATGCCGACGTGGTTTTGCCGGCCGAATCGAAACCCGACTACCCAACCGGGGGCAAGCCTGTCAATTTCTTTTTTAGGGGCAAACGGCCCCAGTTTGATTTTAGTAGGGTGGTATGACCACGACAACGCGGTACCGGGCGATTTGACGGAGGGTTTTAGTCCCGCCTGCCTGTGCCAGGCATTAACCGCATATCCGCAGTATGGCTCATACCACCCCTGACGACTTACCGGGTTTCGGCTTCCGGCCAGAATCCGGTAATAATCAAAAAGCGGATGCTCATTGCGCCATGTACGTTCCTGTGTGCCTACATCGCGGGATGCCGCCTTTACTATTTTCGTTCCTACAATCGTCCCTGCATCAGACTGGCTAACGCCATGATGACAACGCAATAGGCAAACAAGTAGGATAAATACTTTTGCTGGTTGAGTCGGCATTTTTCGTATGGCGTTAGTTCATTTGATCGCATGAGTGTGGAGTAGTCACCTGCCCCCGTTTCGACAAAGGGATTCAGAAAATCGAAATTGACTTTGTGTTGAACAAACAAGGCCAGTTCGACAAGCAATCCACCGAAAATGATTATGTAAGCAGCAGTGAAGCCAAGCCATACCACACTGTTTGTCAGCGGGTCTACGTAAGGCTGCAACACATAAGGCGCAGCCCAGCAGATCAGGATCAGGAGCACCGCGAGCACAACCTTTGAGGTGATGTCATAAAAAATACTATGACGCACACGCTCCCAGAATGGTTTAACCGGCTCCGCTGGCGGCAACTCTGCAACGGGTGCAGGGTGTTGTAACCTGTACTGATCGTCGATAAATTCCGAGCGATATTCTTCTAGTTCGGCCTCTTTGATCCCGAACATTTTGGCCGCTTCCGGAATGCCTATTTCAAAGCTCTTCAGGACTGCCGTTCGAATCAGTTCTATCGTTAGTCGTGCCATCGTCCTTTTTCCGGTTAAGCGGGTGATAACGAATATCAAGAATCAGCTTCACAATGCTGAGCAGGGCAAAAATTGCCCCCAGGACCGTGAGAATTACACTGAAGTCATTTGCAGCCAGCAGTATTGTGGCCAACCCCTTCATAGTGTCATCGAAATTGCTGTCGGCAGTGGTCATAAGAATCATTTTTTGCTATGATCACGAATGGTTAACCAGCTGGCCCAACCAGACAAAGCCGCTGACGCAATGAATATCAGGCTGATTACGATTGCGAACCAGCCATAGGCATAGTTATTATTATTCTTCATTTCCAGAATGCGAGTTTTTTGGTTCTGAGTTTGACGTATCCCCACATTTGCCCCCATTTGCCATCGAAAGCATAATACGCAGCAACCCCAAGCAGAGTAAAGGCAAGTACGGCAAGAATAGTGCTACCATAATCGAGAGTTGTCTGATCCTGTTCAACAGGAAGAGTTACGTCGTATTCCTGATTGCCAAGCCATTGTGCGACATCAGAAACCGTTACGGCACCATCGTTATTTTTATCAAGAGCACGGTTTGCGCTGTAGGCATCACTGCCCGAACGGTATAGTACATACGTACTGTCTTTAGCCATGCCTTTCGGGTAATGTACGGCCAGATAGGTATCTGTCAGAGACTTCAGTTTAGCCTTGTACGGCTTATAGTAATCATAGACAAGATCCATCTGCTTCAGTCCATCCATTGCCCTGATTTGAGCCGTAGTTACACCATGTTGCTTTTGGGCGGTGCTTTCCAGCCATTGAATCAGTCCGGAGGCCGTTGACTTAGGATTCTTTGCCCAGGGTTCCAGACGCGATTCCTTGTACATGACTACCATCAGCCATTCCGGAGCAATGCCCAGACGGCTGGCTACATTTCTGACCTTCGCCACAAATGCCGCCCGTGTCACACCCTTGTAATTGGCCGGTACGTAATTTTCGTATGGTAGTGCCATTTTGCTTACTGCGTTTATGTTTCCGGTAAATGGCGAAGGCCATCAGCCGGTCGTAATTGCTTTTTTTAGTCATGGGTGATATTGTGGACAACAACATCCTTTACGCCCGCCATTACCACGATAATTACACCTACCAGGAGCATCGCACCGGCAAAATAGCTTACAGTCTGGGTATCAAACTTGTGTTCCAGTGAGATAGGAACACCTTTGTCAGAAATCTTCTGAATACCCTCAATTACTTTATTAAGATCGTCTACGAGAGCCATAATTAACGTTTTATGATTGAGAAACGATTGGTTAGTGGCCGGTTCGACCACCAACCCTTTACTTCATGCCCAGCCCTTCCAGGCGCAATACGATACGGTCGCGGATGTCGTCGGCCGTGCCGTAGCCAAGCAGAACAAATATGTCCCGCAGATCAGTAGTCAGTGTCTGTTTGCCTTCCGGATGGAAAGAGCGATTATAGAGATTATAGCAATACTTCAGCTGGCCGTCTGATAATCCCTCTAACCGTTGCATAGCTAAAACCTTCCCTTCCATTGAATTGAAAAGGCCCAGAGAGTCATACATTTCCCGCACAATAACCGGGGCAACAGTATTGACCCAACTTTCCGTGACATCATCCCCCTTTTGATAAGGAACCTGAGTACCACTCACCGACCGTTTGCCGGCCGCTTTACCCACCAGATAAACCAGCAGCAGTAAGCCGCCAATCACGATGACATATTGCAGCGGCTTGTTTGCCAGAGCTTCCTTGAAATTGTCTTTGAACTTGCTCATTGCGGTTAATCCTTATCGTTCAGCAATCTGACAATCAGAAAAGCGAGACCGGCAGCCAGCAGGCCGATACCTGCCCATTTAGCCAGTTCGGCCGTACCATCACCAAAGGTATTTTCAAGGATCGTTTC
Source organism: Arsenicibacter sp. R0_47 (assembly GCF_057652235.1). Taxonomy (NCBI): domain Bacteria; kingdom Pseudomonadati; phylum Bacteroidota; class Cytophagia; order Cytophagales; family Spirosomataceae; genus Arsenicibacter; species Arsenicibacter sp. R0_47. The sequence goes on from NZ_JBYFCJ010000021.1 coordinate 107,399, forward strand.
AACCTTTGAAAATACCGGCGCGTCCTGTGGATCACTTACAACAGCAGGAGAGCCACCCGACGTTGATGCCGGAGTAGTTCCGGTATTGGGGTCCCGGGTCGTCAGATAATTCTTACTAACCCATGCCCAGTTATATCCCTTCAGCGGAGTGGCCAGCTTCATGAACATGTACCCGTTCCGTGTCGTACCGTCCGAACCGCCTACCAGTTTGCCTTTTTTCAGGCTGCCAAGCAGCGTTTTGGCATTCAGCTTAGGTTCAGACCGGACATTGACGGCAGATGCCCCTGTGACGAAATAGGGCACCATCGACGGCGTATAGGCGAAGACCTTACTGGCTTCAATCCAGATATAGCTATAGGTTTTGCCCTGGTAAGTGATGGCTTCAAGCAATTTGATATAGTAATAGCGCGTAAATCCGGAAAGCTTTTCCGTGTTATACAGCCCGATTACTGTATTTGGGTTTAAAACCGTGATTGCTTTACCCCCGGGCACATCGTATGCCTTGAATGCTCCGTTCGGCTGTGTGCTGGCAGTCGATGACGCTTTCGTTTTGATTAATGTACCAACTGTCATTGCTGAACCGGTGCTTTAGGCTTACGGAAACTATTAATCAGGATCACGATTAACGCAATGGCAGACAGGCCAATGATGCCATATAAGCCATACGTCAACAGCTTCTTGGTTGAGTCTGAACTTGTATCCGCAGACTCAGAAGAAACCATAGACCGTAGCTGTTCAATATCCACATAGACAAGGTTACCGTCTTTATCCTTGTATGGGATTCCCGTTCCCGGCTTATCACTGACCACTTCCTCTTTTTCGGAAGCGGCTACCGCTGGTGCCGGTGTGCCATCATCGGCAGGTTTATTGGTGTCGAGAGATGCGTCATAAGTTGGGTTTGAATCCAACAGAATAGCACTACGCAGTACATATCGCAGGGCAGGAACCGGAGCCAGGGCCGTAATGCCGGTGACATAGACGACTTCAATCATATCGACCGTCCCGGTCCCTTTAATTTGATCCGGAAGCTGAAAGTAGTAGCCGGTAGCCTGACCTACCGTAGTAGGGCCGGTCAATCGACTCCAATCATTCGTTAGCTCAGGAGCCGGATAGGCAAACGCGATATTCCCAGACGACACAGTGACCAACTGCCCACGAAGTTTCTTATCGTATAATTTCGTTGATTTTGAAGTTGCCATGTCATTTACGTTTACGAAGCGTCAGCCACAGGACAAGCCCCATAGCGATGACGCCCAATGCAATCAGAATAATGTTTGTTGTGGTAAAAAAGCCTGGATTGGGCGCTGGGTCAGGCGTGGAAATTCCAGCCGTAGCCTTACCGGTAGCCTTATACAACCGATTTGCCGTATCGAGCTTTTTATAGTCAGACCAGTAAGCCGTTTTTCCGCTATCCCATGTAAGCAGCCAGTCCGCTGTTTTTGTAGTAGGGTTTGTAACCGATTCGATTTTAACCGGCATCGGGGTTTCAGTTCGCTGTAATTCAGCCTGAACCTCGTCCCAGATTTGTCGGTTATCTTCTTCCTTACTGGCCAGATCGTACCATTCGGCCCGTACCCATTGGTCACTTTCCTGATCAACTACGACGAAATACTCATATGGGATAGCTACAAATCTTCCGGTTGGAAAACCTTTTACCCATTCCCAACTCTGAGTGAGCACGGGATACAATTTACTTCCCTCAGGTGAAGACATGGCGGCTCCTTTAATCGTACCAATGATTTCTCCCCTTTTCCAGTACCGTAAAACTCGGTCGCTTTTTGATACCGGAGCGTCAATATATGCCTGAGCTAAGCCAGAATTAGTACTGAGTTTGGTGTACACATTCGGATTGTCAACAACCGCCCGAATCACTGTACCGTTGGGTATCTCTGCTGTGCTGGCCATTTTAGTAAGAAGGCCCGGCCGTTTGGCCGGGCCTTACGTTTGTTGATGAAGTGAAGTATAGAAGTATGGACTAGCGGTTACTTCTTTTTCTTAACCGGGATTTTGGCAATCAGCACTACTGCCAGAATTACCGCAGCTGCAATACCGACACCGATCAGCACCTTTTGAGTGGTTGTCTTGGCCGTAGACGAAGTTCCGGTTGTAGTGGTTGTAGAGCCGGTTGCATTGCTCGTCAACGTTTCGAGGATTTTCTGATTAACCTCTGACGGATCGACATAAGCCTTCACATAACCATCAGCATCCTGCTGGAAGGGAATCGGCAGATCAGACGGCTGAGTTGGCACATTGCCGTTATCCGGAATGTTCAGGCTTTGCAGCTTGGAAAGCGACGCTACCAGCGTAGCCAGATCGCGCAGAGTCGGAACCGCTGTCGAGCCTACAGCATTGGCAACGTTCAGCAGGTACTGAGCCTGTTTAACCATGTATGCTTCAACGACTGAATTGTCGCTCTGCTTCAGCACACCAACAACAGCGATAAGGGTGTTTTGGTAGTAGCGTACACGAACATCATACAGCACGGTAATTGCGCTGCTTTGTCCGGAAGGGAAGTAATTGGTTACGGTAAAAGTACCGATTGATTGCCCGTCTCTTAATTGACCGGCAGCGAACCCTGAACGCGGGTTGTGACCACTAGGAAATGCCATTTTTTGTAATGGTTTTTAGTTATGAATTGATTGAAGTTCGGGGTCTTTTCGTTAGCGCCTGGTAACAGGCCAGTACAATTAAGGTTATTGCAGCAAACAGGAGTGCGGATTGCGTCAGCTGCTTTGTTTGCTGCTGCTGAGTCCTTAGATTATCCAGTTGGGTTTCAAGTTTGGCTTTCGATTCTGCCTGTAACCTGAGATAGTCAGCATCAGCGTTTAGCCGCTGGACTTCATTCTCAGCCTGTAGGCTCGCCGTTGCCAGCTCTCCCTCTTGTTGCGCTTGCTTATTGGCCTTGTTTTGCGAAAAAATACTGAGTCCGGTCCCGGCAACGGATAGGAGGATCAGGCCAATCGAAACCGGGTCCATTATTTTTTACGGACAATAAGCAGAATCGCCACGGTTAAGGCTGCGCCAACCAGCAATACCAATGCGGCAGCCTGTATGTATAGCTTAGTCTGCTGCGCCTTAACGTCTCCGGTTGCCTTGGCATATTCCGTGTTAAGCTTCAGAAGCGCCTGGTCTTTTTGGGCCTGAGTCATTGCGGCATCATTCTGAAGTGCCTGAAGCTCTACCGCATACTGCCCCTTAATCTGTGAGCCGCGATTCTGCAAGGCAGTAAGCCCCAGATTACCGCCGACATTCAACAGGTTCGACCAAACCGACAGGCTACCGGCTTGATTTGTGTTGGTTGAACTGGTGTTATCGCTCATTTGGTTTGCGTTTACGGAATGCAAAAAATAACACGATGCCAATAGCCAGAACCCCGATAACAGAGCCAACGATGATATACATACGTTGCCGGGCTTTACGGGCTTCTTCTTCCTGCAATACCTGATCGGCCGACGTGTCGATTACCGATTCAGTTGACGTTTTCGTACCGGTGGTGCCTGACTGTTTGGCCGCTTCCTCCTGTATGATCTTTCCGAGTTTATCCAGGCCAGCATAACCCATTGCGCCCAGAACCTCATTGATCTTCTTTTTTGTAGAATCATTGAGGTTTGCAGGATCAACGCCGTACTGAGCATAGAAATACTGAATATCCATAGTTGAAAATTTAGTTGCGATCATATAGGGTTGGGCCATCAGACCCAACCCTACTACAGTCGGCTGACCGGCATACCGTGAATGGGCCGCGCGGTTATTTCGGGAGACTCTGTTATCTCAGTCGTCTCGACGGGAGTAATAACCGGCATCCCGATGATCACGGTTGCCGTCATATCAACCGGACTGCTTTCGTTGGATAGCGGAGTATCTGCTACTGCATCCATATCATTTTATATCAGCCTGTTTACGGCTGCTTTTTTTTGTGGCTTTTGCTTTAACGACACTTACCTTTTTTACTTCAGGCTGGATACCTGCGGTGTTGTCATCCGCTGGTTCTTCTGCCTGAAGTACCTGGCTTTCCGGAGCAATTCCGCCGGGCATAGCCAGGTCGTCATCGTCGTCATCGTCGTCGTCGTCGTCGCTTCCGCGATAACCAAAATCGTCGTCATCGTCGTCGTCGTCGTCGCTTCCGCGATAACCAAAATCGTCGTCGTCGTCGTCGTCGTCGTCGCTTCCGCGATAACCAAAATCATCGTCATCGTCGTCATCGTCGTCGCTTCCGCGATAACCAAAATCGTCATCGTCATCGTCCGGATCACCGGCAAATGAAGGGGCAGGAGGGGCCAGATGTTCAAGCTCTTTGACAGTAGCCTCAATTTGGCGTTTCATCAGATAGCGACCCAGGAACATGAGAATACCCATTGCCGCCAAACAACCAAGAATGGCCGCGATAAAGATGCTAAACGTTTGCGTCCAGTTGACGCGGTTGCTGCGGTATTGCTGTACCGTCATCATTTGATTTTCCATTGTTTTGTTCGGGTTATTGTTTTGATTCTTTTCGGGCTTTCTGGCAGCGAGCCGGAAAGCAGTTTTTACGTTGCTTTCCGGCCTTGACTACCATTGCCCCGAAACAAAAGCGACCGAAAGTTGTGACGAGTTTTTGAAACGCTATGGCGCTACTGATACCCTGATCGCGCAAAAACAGGGTATAACCCTATTAAACCCGAATAACACCGGACTAAAGCCAGGCAGAAGAAGAAAAACTAAAGAACCGGGGGAGAAAACAGAGAGTATATATGCCCAAAGTGATTTTATAGGGCACATATTTCGGGTCAACAGCGTCAACTTTGTCAACCTGCCAGCTAAAGTGCTGGAAATCTGGAATAAACCACTGGCGCTAATGGTTGACACTGGTTGACAATACCCCTAAAAAGGTTGACAAAGGTTGACAACAGGAAGTATAAAAGAGCTACCTGAACGACGAACAGTAATAGTTGAGAGAAAGAGAGCCTATATATGCCCCATAAAACGCCCAAGGTGATTTTATGGGGCATATATTTCGGGTCAACTGCGTCAACCTTGTCAACCTGTCAGCTAAAGTGCTGGAAATCTGGAATAAACCGCTGGCGTTAATGGTTGACAAAGGTTGACAACACCCCTAAAAAGGTTGACAAAGGTTGACAATAGGGCACAAAAAAGCCGTTGACATATTGCCAACGGCTTTTTTGTGCCCTATTGTCTGACTTGTTGGCGGCTAACGGGTTGATGGGCCGGACAACTCAGCTGAAGCCATTTCTCTAAACACGTCTCTTAACTGTCTAAGGGTAAACTGAGAGTCCTGAACAGCCCTGAACGACTCCCTGTCTTCCATTGCCTGAACATCAGCGTACTCTATTACATGAAAAGCATGGCTATCCAGCGACATAGAGAAGTCATTGAGTGTACTGCCGCGATTGTCAAGCATCCGGAACAGAGGTTCTACGTTGATCGGTTTTCCGGAATACGGATTTACAGCCCATACGGGTACATTTGCTGTCATTTGTGAGTTAGTTCCCATTGTTCTTTAGGATATATTTAGTTTATGTAAGTCATTAAGCTTCTCTAAATCAAACGCATAACCGCGAGTAGACACACGGCCAAACTTGCGCTTATAGGTAAGTCCATAACAGGCAGGGTGTTGATCAATCCAGTTGCGTAACGATTGCTGATCAATCGCTTTGCCGGCCAAACATTCAGCCACATATGCTTTATAGACCGGCGCAAAATTCAGGAGTAAGATTTGTTTTCCGGTTGATTCGGCACCAGTGGCCAATGTAATTGTCACTTTATCAGACATCATTATTGAAGACAGAAAAAGAACCTGATAATCAGAGTCTTCGTTAATTTGTTTCTTTTCAATCAATGACTGAACAATCTGGATAAAGCTGCTTTGCATGGTTGTCGGTGGCAAAGACATTGGCAAGGGGCTAACCAACTTTGTTTTTATATTTTGATAGAGTTGCGCCAGCTCACGGGCCTGATTCTGCTTTTCGGTAAGCTCTATGATCTGACAATCAAGAGATTCCACAAGTGAACTGTAATAGATTACCTGACTTTCGATGTGTGACAACTGTTGACCTGGCTTTACGTCGTGCTGTTGGTGTCGATACTGCTTTTCGATCTCAATAAAATATCGACGTACCTCTTTTCCTCGTTCGGTTTGAGCCAACATACAAAAGGCTTTGAAGCAGTCGATACTAAGGCGAATGTCTTTGGCGCGACGGCCACCATTAGGGCCGGAGGTTTTTGGCATCAATGCCAAAAACTCGGTATTAATCATAAAATTTCGTTCTAAGGCTTCGAGCGCCCTTCTTTTTTCTGAATACCCAACCCATTTCCAGGCATCATCAAAATTAATTGGATATAGAGTCTGATCTATAAGTGCAGACCGAAAACGGACTTCTAGTTCTTTCTCGTAGCTCATTGTCTTGATTTTTTGTGTCGCAAATGTTGAATATTTAAATATTATATGCAAATATTTAATCGATATTTTATTGGGAGGTTACGTTTTTTATTTATCATTGCACTATGGAAAAAAGATTAACTGTCGATGTTACGGAGAAACAGTATGAGCAACTGCTTCGTATTCAGCTAGATAAGTCGCTAAATGAAAAAAGAAAAGTATCATTAGGTGAGTTGATACGAACAGCACTCCAAGAATGGCTTGAAAGGAATGACGTCAAGTTGAGTTAAGCTAACATTTTGGTTGGTTTACTAGGCGTTCTTTATTTTTGTTTATTTAATAAATAATCATAAGTTAATTATTTTATAAAATGGTGACCACATTGAAACGATTCCTGTTCATTAGTACCCTATTAATTGGATTGGGCGTTATTGAAAATGCTTGTAAACAAAAAGATCCTGAACCACCAGTAGCAAACTTTACTTTCGTAGTTCAGGATGAAGGAAGAGTGGCGTTTACTAATTCATCCACAAATGCAGACTCTTACGAATGGGATTTTGGTAATGGGAGTACCTCGATAGAAAAGAATCCTATATCCCAATACACTAAAAATGGTGACTACACTATAGTGCTAATTGCTAAGCAAGGGCAAAGCCAAAGCACAAAAATTCAACGGATCACAATAAGCACTGCACCTAAGCCAGCAGTTAAGTTTTCTTATAAGAGTTTAGGAAACGGCTTAATTAGCTTCACAAATGAATCAACTAATGCAGATAACTTTAAATGGGCCTTTGGAAATGGGCAGGTCTCAACAGAGAAGTCTCCTCAGGTACAATATGTGACAAATGGTACATACGAGGTAACCTTGGAGGCTGCAAACATAAACGGAATGACATCGTTTAAACAAAATATTACAATAGCCGATGCTCCTAAACCTGTAGCAAACTTTACTTTTTCTTATGGGACTGATGGTAGAGTGGTTTTCACAAACTCATCTACAAATTCAGAATCTTGGCAGTGGACATTTGGAAACGGGCAAACTTCGACGGACTGGTCTCCTCTAATGCAATACTCTTCTAATGGCACTTATACTGTGACTCTTACCGCTAAAAATAAGAATGGTGAGAACACTATTTCAAAGACATTAAATGTTACTAATATAGCCGTACCGACAACAGGCAGCCTAATCTTTTGGACGAATTTCAACAGTAACAGCATTAAAATTTATATCAATGGTGTATATCAAGGGAGTAATACAAGTTATATTAACTCTTCTACTGCTCCTGCTTGTGGTACATCTGGACTTGTGACTGTAACATTACAACAAGGAGCATACAGTTTCACCGCTGAAGAAGATAAAGCTCTTTTCCCGCTAAAATGGAATGGCACGATCAATATTACAAATGGACAATGTCGGTCAATGCAACTTACTAAATAAGATAAAATAATGGAAGAGCAACTAATTGACATTGAATTATATATGGGAGCTGAGAATGGCTTAGGTTATTTTCTGACTTCATCTCCTTTCGTCTTTCTACCCGGCGTTTTTTTGTTGATAGTGATTAGTCACGCAGTCTTAGGCGGAAACTTTGAAAATCGCACTTTGAATAGTGTAAAAAAAATACAGTAATATTTTTACATTTGTGGTGCGATAGGGTAAAACAGTGTATATACGGGGATTAATTGATTAACAGTCAATTGATCCCTTTTTTTTGTAGCATTTGGCAAACGCCAAAGATTGAATAAATGGAAAAATATTATACTTTTGGGCGAAATATAGAGTACAATTCAACTTACTGTAGAAACGGCCATGCAATTATTAGTATGGCCGTTTTTTTTAATTTTGAACATGATCAGCATGGAAAAACTTGATGAATTGATTCGGCAGTACAAGAAGTTGTCAAAAGGAACCGTTGACCACGAAAAGTATGCTTACTACGCTCTTACACACCATTCTACATCAATCGAAGGGAGTACCCTGACAGAGAGCCAGGTCATCAATCTTTTAGAGTATGGAAAAACGGCACCAAATAAACCATTTGAGCATCACCAAATGGTATTCGACCACTTTAATGCAACAGTATTCATTGCAGACGCCGCCAGAAAAAGGCTCCCAGTGAATGCGGTTTTTTTGCGTGAACTCGGAGCCAAAGTAATGCATAGCACTGGCGGTACAGTCAATACCGTGATTGGCACATACAATATTGCTGCCGGAGATTTTCGCCTAGGTAGTGTCAGGGCCGGAACCAGAACCTTTCCTGACTACAAAAAAGTACCGATACTTATTGATAAGCTTTGCGCTAAGCTGAATGATGGACTGAAGAACGCAAAGACACTTGAACAGAAGTGTGAACTTGCCTATCTGGCTCATTTTGAGCTAGTAAGTATCCATCCGTTTGGAGACGGAAACGGAAGAACATCACGTTTGCTCATGAACTATATTTTAGAGCGATTCGACCTGCCAATGCTTGTGGTATTCAAACAAGATCGTATCAAATACATAAATGCCCTTGAAGCTACCAGGAATCAGGATGATATGACTCCGTTCAACGATTTCATGTCAAGTCAGTATGTAAAGTTCCTGAAGAAGGAGATAGCCGAAATGAAATAAAAACCCGTTGGCCGTTACTTCTTCCCAAAAAGGCGTCAATACTTTTTTAAGACAAGTTTCTAATCCAACAAAAAAGCCCGTAGCGATTCGCCACGGGCTTTTTGCTTAATCCACACCATTCGGGTTAGAAAATAACCCATACCACAAAAGTATTAAAAAGCTATCATTCAAAAAAAAATCCCCGCCATGTATACCTGACGGGGAGCAATCAACTATATGGAGTTCGAGAGTGTTTCTGTGCAGGAGCCGCTAAGTACCAGCGACAGAACAAACTTAACCGACTACTATCATATTTGCAAATCTGTACGATAACGCCTTACTCCGAAAATCAGAACAAGTATAGCAACCAGACCAGCCACTACCAGCCCAATGCCCCTGATAAGCCGGTTTTGCTCAGAAGCGGTAAGCGACTGACTACTATCGGTAAGCTTACGGAAAAGCAAAACATTGGCCTGCCGGTAAGCCTGCCACCACTCGCCGGTTCGGGTCTGATACGAAACGTATCCACCTTCAAGAATCTGCTTTGGCGATGTCAGACGCCCCAGATAATCATATCGCTTTGCAATCCCGATCAAATTAGGGTCGATAATATCGAAGTAAGCAGGTGTGTAAAAATTACTGACCCAGGTACCATATACCGGCACCCCTTTTTTACTCGTTGTAATCTGGTAGGCATCTGCAATACTCTGTACAGGATCAGCGACTTCTACCAGCACTTGCACCCCTTTTTCGGTTAGTCCCGGAATGTCGGCACTGGTCACGTATATAGCATAGGGGTTAACCAGCATTTCCATGACTTCATGACTAAGTACAACCGTCCAATTGTTGACATACTTGATTACACAGAAAGGCAGTTTGGAGCCGTCTGTATTCGTCCTGAACCAATGATAGCCATAGGCCGAATGAGGAGCACCATCTTCCTCAAATTCGTCAACAATGTAGGTTGGCCATGCAGCTGCCGGAATTTCTGACTTATTCTGAACGGCTACGATTGTCGTATCCTTGACTGGCCAGAATTGAGCAAGGTGCTCATTTACCTGTACCTGAATATCAGATACAGCGCGTTGAAGGTCGGCAAACGGCACTTTGCCCGTTTGATCGACAACATAAACAAGATTCATAATGTAGTTATTGATGAAATGTCCGGGTAAGGTAACAAAAAAGCCGGATGCAATCATCCGGCTTTTTTGGGGGTGATCAATCACAATCGGCTAATTAGCCGAAGGGGTACTTTTCTCGCCTTTGCCGATTTTTACGCCTTGCTCCCTGAGCCAGCGGTAAATTGTATGACTGGATTTGGTGCCGGTAATCTTCATGATGTTGGCTATGCTGTTACCATCTGCATAGAGATACTTAACGTATTGGGCTTTTTTTCTGGCTTCAGATGATAAGCCTTTGGGCCTGCCACCCTTCCGCCCCCTGGCCCTGGCTGCTTCCAGACCGGCATTAGTTCGCTCGACAATCAGATCATGTTCAAATTCGGCAAGTGCTGCAAATAGATTGTACATAAGTCGGCCGCTGGCGGTCTCGGTATCAACCTCCATCGTGATACACTTGAAACGAACTCCTTTTGACCGGAACTGATTCACCAGATCAATCAGGTCTTTCAGGCTTCGGCCTAACCTGTCCAGTTTCCAGACGATGACAGTATCGCCTTCGCGCAGCTGAGCGATCAGCCGGTTTAACTCCGGCCGGTCAGTTCGGGTCCCGGTTATTTTCTCCAGGAACAATTCGGAGCACCCTGCATTTTTCAAAGCATCTTCTTGCAGGTTTAGGTTTTGGTCGCGGGTACTAACCCTACCATAGCCAAAAATCATAAAATTTTTCCATTTAAGGTTATGAACACCAATTTACGGAAATTTGATTTACGGAAAGAGTTTATTACATAGTATTTCATTTGACCCACGGAGGAAAAAGCAAAATTTCCAAATAGTGATTAAACGCACGTTTTATCGCTATGCTTGCTTGTGAGATCATAATACCTGTCCATATTTTCCTCTATCCACTTCAGGTCTTCACTAAATTTTGCACGGCCGCTTTCGGTTAATTTGTCTTCCACCAAATTCATAATATAAATTACTTGAAGACGGGACTCGAATGCTTCACAAAAATGAATATCAGCTAAGTTCATTTAGGCAGGTCTTTTACAAAACGATCCATATACTCAAAATACTTCCTACGGTTGGCATAGTACCTATCAAGCCGTCTTAACTTCCGGTTGATTCGCCATACAGCAAACTTAACGAACAGAGCACACAGCCATTCACCATACCAAAGATGAATCCAATAGGCTGAAGATGCTGACTCGTAATCTACAAGCCAGGCCTTAAATTCTTTACTATTCAGGGTTTCTTTAATGTTGCTCATAATACAAAAGCGCCTGACATCTCAGTCAGGCGCTGCTGTTAAATCCTATCTCATTACGGTGGATATTGGCACACGCTCCTCTGGCACTAAGAATACTTCACCTGCGTCAAAATCAATTTTACTGATTGTGATCGGGCTTTTCTGGATTAGAGCCATCGTTTCTTCATCGACTGAGGGGCAATTGTCTAAGATGACAACACCAATACTTTGTTCGGGAAAGGGAACAGCACTTGTTTCAGTGGCTTTTGACCCGACACTTAGACTGCCGATGTGCGTCAGTCGCATAATGAGGTCAACATTTTCGGTAAAGAACTGCTTACGTGTCATTTTAAAAAAAAACTGGATAGGACTTAAATTAAGTTGGCGTAAACCAACCTAAATAGACGTGAAAATTATATAAAGTAACCTTAATCTTTATAGTCCGGACAAAACTTGTCCATAAGATACTGAACTACAGGTGGGGTTAATTTTCTACGATAATATACCCAACCTAGGTCAATCATACAATGCATGTCTTGCGGAGTAAGCCAGGACTGAAACGTCTCGATGTCTACACCGGCACGTTCGGCAATGTCGGACATGAAACAGGCACGATACTTATACGGTTTTGGCATAAGAGCTTAACTACTTTTTAGATCGACGATGTGATCGGCGGGTGCGATGACTCCGTTTCAGCTTATTAGTAGTTGGCTTGCCTTTTGTTGGTCTATAATAACGTGCCCGGCTGTATTTACTTGGCCTGTATCGTGGACTACGGCCATAACCATACGGAATCATGCCTCCTGATCCGGACGCATCAGCACTGCGCTGGCGCTGCTGTCGTTGGGGTGCCTGCTGATCCGACGTGTTACGGCTTTCTGAACGACTTTGTGATGTCTGTACGGATTGTGCAGTAGAACCACCCGGCTTTGATGACGTTGTGGTCTGGTTTGTGGTGGCCACTGACAATGCAGCTGCTGTTATGCCTAATAATGCAGAAGCTATTTTCTTTTTCATGCTCGTTTCGGTTTTGTGCAATTCGGGAGCAGGCATAAGTAGTATTGAATGCCTGTCTTCTGGATGACTATGTAGTGCGGCCATCAGGTGTTCATCCTGACGGCCGGCACTGGAATAGCCTACAATTATTGGTTCCATGATACCTAAGCAGCTGTAATGTCGATCAGCCGAAATGCCAGTTTGGGCATTTGAGGATCAGGGTAGAGCGTGCGGTTTTCTGCATCAATCTCACGCATTGCCTTCTCGATCTTATGCGGCACCGGAACCTTCGACGGCAGTTTTACATCACTGGTACGGCGCAGAATGATGTATTCGGCATGTCGGAACAAGAAAGGCGCAGGCTCTGCCAGGGAGTGAAGATTAAACAGGTAGTCGTTACAGTGATTCCGGCTACCTAGTAATAATCGGCGATGTGACTCCGGCAAATTGCCAACCATGTACGAGGTGGCATCTTCAAAAACGACGAACGCATTACGTACCCACTCTACAATGCCTAGAAAGAACTCGTCAAAGTCATCCAGCGACCGAACCCGATACAAAGGGAAAGGCTCCTGATCTGCCATTGCGTTGAAAAATTCGAGATCTTCTAAGGCCAGTGGAATAAAATCGTCGTATTCAGATTGGCCGCCAATATCGAACACAATACAGGGCTTTCGCTGACGTTTCCACATATCTACGATCATGTTTAGTGTTCCCTGCGTTTTCCCTGTTTTCTTGGCTCCGATGTGCAGAAAGACAGACGACGGCCGCAGGTCGCCTATTTGCGGCACATAGGTTTCTGGCATACTTATTTCATCCGTTTATCAACCATCCGGTTCACCGTCAGCATTGAAAACTGAAGCATAGGAGCCATTGCCTTAATTACAGCAATTTCAAAAAGTACTTCAGCGATACTGCCTGCTTTCAGTTTGCCCCGTCTGTTCTTCGCCTTCAGATCAGATTCAATCGACCGGCGCAACAACAGCATTTGAGCGTCATTCAGCTGTGCTTCCTGTTCTGCATCATCAAGCGACTCCTCAAAAGCATCCCAACGCTGCCGGGCATCATGGTACGGGTGGTTTGGCTCATATACCGGCACGTTGCCCGTGGCCTTAACATGTAGCTCAAACTCCTTAATGAGTTCCTTGTCGCCTTCCCTTAATTGCTGATAGGCCATGTACCGATTTACAAACGAAAACAGGAGCGCGATTACAGCGCCCCACATTTCGGCCTTACTTTCGGCCTTCGTCCGGATTTCTTCAGCGGTCAGCGGTTCATCGTCCGGTTCGTCGTCGTCTTCAGGAGCTTCCCGCTGAATCGGTGCAGGATCAGGAGCGCGGGAGCCTCCTAACCACTTTGCAATCGGCAAAATCGGTGTTTCAGGCAATGCCTGACCGACCGCTTCGACGGTTCGGGGTATACTATTTTGCAATACCTCTGAGATAGGCGATACCCCTCTGGTTTCTATTAAGCTGGCTAGGCTCATCGCTTTTGGATGTTTAAGAGTGGCGTAAGAAGTTTTGCCCGATCAGGGTCTTTCATGGCCATTACCATGATTGATTCCAGCATCGGCATCAGGTGCTTTTGCATTTCAGGAAAATCTATCTTGATTTCCTTTTTGCGGCGAATTGTGCGGGATGCAGTTTTAATACTGCTCATGAGCACCATGCCAAAGGTGGAGCTTGTTGCTTCTTTGATAGGAGCTGGTAGCTTATCCTGATTATCGACGATGTATTTACAGACATCGCCAAAGGAATAATCATTGAAGTGTAACCCGTTTTCATCCAGTAGCTCATTTTCGGTAAGGATAGAAAACAGGCCACCAACGAACGATTCCCACATACGACGGGCAACAATTCCCTCATTCCAGTCGGATAGAAAGCTGTCGGCATTGATCTGGGGAAAGTGGCGCAAAACCTGCACCTTAGTCATTTGCTCAGGTGTTGCAGCAACCTGCGCGTCTGTCATTTCGACAATTGCGAGTATTTTGTTCATGCCTGGTGTTTGGGAGAAGACAGTTGCTCGAAATAGTTAAAGAAAAATTCCGGAGTCCGTGACGACTCGGCCGATGCAAGTTTGCAGACTTGAAAGACGAGTGTATTATATACCTGCACCAACTGAGCATATTGCGTCAAAGCCTGTTCCAGCTGCGCGATACGTGCATGTTGTTCTTCATTGCCTTCAGTCGCCAATTGCTGATATACAGTTTGTGGCGATGGGGTCGGGGTGGCCGTCCGCTGTTGCTGAAGTTCACTCTTCAGTCTCAGATTGTCCTGGTTGAGTGTTGACAGGTTTTCACTAAGCTGCTCCTGATAATGACTAGCCTGAGCCTGGTAGGCCGCGAACTTTTGCTGAAGATCAAGATAGTCTTCCGTAAGCTTAGCGATGGTTTTCTGGTGCTGGTCAATCTTTGTTGCACCCTCAAAAACGGCATTGTGCTGAGCCAACACAGAAAGGCAATAGGCATGAAGACTAGAGAACCCACGATCATCCCAAACTCTTTCGATAGCGTAATACGTACTGGCAGGAATCTTTAGCGTTTTAGGAATTACACCAGCTGATTCGGCAGGGTAAAGATCGGTTTCTGATTCTCCGTTTTCTGCGGTATTACCGGTATTACCGGTAATACCTGCATTGCCATTTTCTAAGGTAATACCGGTAATACCGCCAACTGAGGTATTACCGGTATTACCGCTGTCTAAAGGCATTCCAAGGGGGTTTACCGACGAATTTTGATCTGGTAATACCTCGTTAGGTATTACCGCTGAAAGGTATGGCCCAAGCGTGTCATTCGCTTGTCCATCATCTTCTAACGTTTCGGGAAATTCCATATAAAAATGTTTTTCCCGAAGTTATGACTGTAAAAAATTGATATTTATACTATAAGATTTTTATAGATAATTTTGTACCCTTTCGAACTAAAATTGACCCTATCCATGACAGTTAAACGAGAGCGAGTTACGACCAAAGACCTGCAAGCTATGTTTGGTATCAGCCGGGTGAAGGCACTCGAAATGATGAAGCAGATTAAGCACAAAAAAAAGACGGAAGGCACTGCTTCCGTCGTAATGGTATTGGTTGATGATGTCGTACAATTCACCGGTTTAGCCCGGGAACGCATCAAAGCGTCGATGTTGGGCTAAAAATCATGAAACTTTAGCAGGTCTTTATTTTCAGGGTTGAAAGTTGCATTCGAACCAGGTCTCGTATAAGACTTTATTGATAATGTTCTACCCCTTATTGGCTTGCAAGTTGCTTTCGAACTCGTCGGGTTGCCGGGTGGACGAATCCCCCGGCCTACGGGCGTAGAACCGCCCTCCATTACTATATTTTAAATACGTTTTCACGCGCCAAAGTCAATTAGACTACCAGCTGTAGATGCACTCTGAGCTTCTCATGCCAGGGCAATGATGAACGATGCCTAGTTCTAATCCTACTGCCATCTGTAGATGCACTCTGAGACCAGAAAATCGTTGCTTGATCAATCCAAACATTGTGTTCTAATCCTACTGCCATCTGTAGATGCACTCTGAGAGTTAAGATTGCCAGGTGGACGAATCCCCCGGCCTACGGGCGTAGAACCGCCCTCCATTACTATATTTTAAATACGATTTTTACGCGCCAAAGTCAATTAGACTGCCAGCTGTAGATGCACTCTGAGCAAAGTCACAAATCACTCTAAATGCGAATAGTCATGGGTTCTAATCCTACTGCCAGCTGTAGATGCACTCTGAGACCGAGAACAGTGCTGGGACTCAGAAATAAATCACACTGTTCTAATTCTACTACCAGCTGTAGATGCACTCTGAGGCTTATATTCAGTTGTTTATAGAACTCGGTTGTAGGCTGTTCTAATCCTACTGCCAGTGTAGATGCACTCTGAGACCATAAACCCGAATGCCTGAGAAATCAATTTTCTCGTTCTAATTCTACTACCAACAGTAGATGCACTCTGAGAGTTAAGATTGCCGGGTGGACGAATCCCCCGGCCTACGGGCGTAGAACCGCCCTCGAAGAGCACAAAACTACTCAATTAAGACATCAATTCCTTTTTGAGCTGCTTTATATTTTAGCTTATCCAGCAAACCGCGATATGACCAGTTACGGAGCACTAGCGGCTCCCCATCGGCGGCGGCATCTTTGGCGGCTTTCTCCTTTTTTTTCTGCTCCAACAAGACCAGTTGTTTGGCACCACGATCAAGGCAAAAATCAATCAGCTGACGGCTATACTTGTGTAGTTTATCCGTCACATAGTTGAGTTCTGCCTTTTCGAACCGGTTAATAGACTTCAGTTTATGCTTCCGCCCCTTACCGCCTACGTTTTCCGCAGCCGCAATCTGAGCACGGCGTAAGCCTGCCTGAATTGCACGGCGTTTATACAAAAAGTCTTCGGCAGTTCCGATCTCAATACTCTCCTGATCAAACTTTGCGGTAATGGGTGCAATGTGCGACAATTCGGCGTATACGATCCGGTCATCCGACAACTCAATTTGTTCGGACGGAATCCGGAGCACCAGTAGCAGAAACATACGGTTACCGTCGAGCTTTAAGCTTGAATCACAAAACTTATACACTTTGTCGAGCGCACGGGATAGCATAATACGGTTATTCGACCGGTCCCGGCCAAACTTGGTCATAAAGGTCATGCCGAACAGTTCAAACGTATAGTTATTGTTGCGGGCTTCCTGAAGCGTCCAGTTCCGGAAGCTTGCCGCAGGCATCGGTATAGGTAACGTATTCCGGTACGAACGGAGCGATTTGCGGCCGGCCGCAAGGTCAGGCTTTTCGGTTTTATAGACCTGGACAATCGAATTAGACAGAGACGACATAATGGCCATTGGTACTTCACCCTTAAATTTGGCCGAAAGTGCCTGATAGGCCGTATTCTGATAGCTGGTAGTCAGAATACCATCGGGATCTTTTGCCCGGTCCGCAAGTTTTATCTTTATCTCTTCGACCAAAAAAAAGTAATCTTTCAGTCTGTCCAGCGTATACATTTGGCTGGATATAAGGTTGGCAGCCGTCCGGACATCCGTTTGCCAGGCCCGTAGTTTTTGCCATACGGCCGTATTATTTTCTTTGCTTCCTTCGAAAGGATAGATTTCGATTTTTCGGGTAATTACAACAGATTTTTCCATTTCGCTTTTGTTTCCGGGTTGCGTAATCGGTTAATTCAGGCTGATAATTTCATTTGGGGATACTATGACGTAGGACGATCCCTTACGCATAGCATTCATTTCGCATACGATAGCATGAGCCAGACAGTGCAGATGATCGTAAGTAAGATTTCGATTGATAATATGCATTGTTGTGTATGGGTCATCAGCTGATGCATTCTCAAAAATGGCGACACAGATCAAATCCGATTCAACCTCTTTTTCGAGTTGCTGAAGAGACTCTTTTGATGGTTTTTTCATGGCTTCAGAAGCAGTTCGGGGAAGTTGGCAAAAATCATATCTTCGACGCTTTCATAAAGGGGTGTTTGGCTGTGTAGTGAGTCCAGATACTCCCTCGTTATTTCAGCCTTCCGTAAAGCCAGCCGCAGGCGGATAGACGGGAAATCCCGATTGTCCTGATCAATTAACCAGCCACGGCACACAGAGCCGTCTTTTTTGTGACACCCATAAACGGCGCCCAAAAAATCCTTTTCGTATTCGAGAAGTTGTTCAAACTCCTCTATGGCCCATAACCGCAAAGGGGCATCTTTGCGGTATGGGCAGTTATTGCAGGGTGTTTTACCCCTAAACTGACAGTTACTCATTTTGAATGGCGAAAGAATAATATTGGGCAATAACCGGTCAAATTCAGCTGCATTCTATGGCAGATCTGCGAATATTATTTGGTCAAAGCAGGCTATCGACACAACGTCCAACCAGTAGTTCCATAGTTGGGGGTGTGATATAGAGGCTACCAAGCTTTTACTTCAGTAATATTCGGTTCCAGATCAGCGATTTTTGTATTGAAAAATGTGCGGTTCAGCCTGACTTTAGCGGTATCATCTTTAATCTGTACGATCGTACCGGTGACTTTTTCGGGCAGGCAATACATGAACTTTACCGAGTCGCCAACCCCGAGTTTTATAGGTTGGCAGGTATTGTACATGTGAACCGGGCAAGGCTCACAGCTGGTAGGCAAATGTGCCTTAGCGGCACCGCAGCCCAGACAAAGGTTAGTCGTCCCGATCTTGCTACAAACGACATAATTAGATTCTACTTTGGGCAGAGATGGATCGGCATCAACTGATGATGACAAATAGGCGACGTAATGAGCACATGCCGTTAAGGGTGCCCAGCCTATTTTACGGCCAATCAATTCCCATGCTTCAGCTGAAGAGCCATAAACGGCAAGCATAGCCTGAATGGTTGGAATATGGCCCTGTGACTCAAGGCCGAACTTTACTCTTGGGTTATTTTCCATTTGAATTTTGTGGTTATTCGGTGGTAAGCGGCATTTTACTCATGGTAGGAAACTCTTTCTAACTTACGGTTTCGATGTTCCGTACAAAGCCACATCAACCGGCTTTTTTTCGGATATTCAGTCATGCCAAGCCCCTTGTAAAACTTCAGTAAGGCAGCATCTGCACTGCTTTCATCCGTCTTATCCTGCAAGCCAAGGTTAATACCCTCCTGTTGATGTCTTTCTGTGGTTTCCTGGCAGAATTGCAAAGGGGCACTTCTCAGTACTATTGCATCGACAAACTCCCCGAAGAACTCAACTAATGCCTTGAATACTTTACTTCCGTGATCATCCCCTCTATATTCCGGAAGAAGATAGAACTCAGATATAATCAAGACACTATCCAGGGAGTCGATACCAAGGGCATTCTCGCTAAAAGAACATTTACCATCCTTGTAAATCAAATTAATGTCCTCGTAATCAACGGCATCAAAAACCGAAAACATATCAATGGCGTCTGTCGGGCCAGCGGATAGTAAATTTTTGTATGATGCTAAAATTCGGCCGACCGGAGCGGTCAAATTTTCTTCGTCCGCACTATCAGCCAGTTGAACGCCGATAAGGTCAATAGTCATGTCACTACTGCAACGGTCAAAGTCGCCGTAAGCTGAAGTTGTAATCAGGAAAGAAAAACGGAGTTCAATGTGATCAAATTTCATTGGAAAAAACTGGTAAAATGTTTGAGATAGCCTGCATATGTTCTAATTCTTCCTGAGCCTTTGATTTGGCCACTGGTGGCACCCATTTACGACTACGGGAAATGTAGTATTCCCGCAATTCGAACCGTTCGCCGTCCGAACCGTCCATGTAGAGTTCCTGAGTTACTACTTTCTGGCTGGAATATTCATCCAGAATTTTCAGCTTCCGGCCGCCATACAGGATAATATCTCCGGGCTGTAAGCTGTATGTCATTAAGGTCATTGCGACATCATAGGAGCAATATTCCTTATGGTGCTTACTGGCAGGACTCTCGCCGCCTTTGCGCTTGGCTGCTTTCTTTTTCTTCACCAGAACAGCCATTCCGAGGGGAATCAATTCAGATAGTTTCATTGGGGATTTTCTTTAAGAGTACCAGCACAAATTCTTGTGTGTCAAAGTCTTTTACGATGTTTTTGTACATGGTTTTTACCAGCTGGACAAACTCTGGCAGGGAATAGCCTGTATCCAGGCCTGCGACCCATGCATTTACCTGAGCCAGCTTCAGGTATCGGGTTTCGACAATCTGAGCAATGTGGTGCGGCTCCTTATTCAAGGTCACTTTCAGGCACCGGCCGGGCTGAAATTTCTTGCTTCTGAGCCGGAATGTGGTGTAATACTGACCATCAAGCTTATTATTCCAGTTGTGGCTAAAATCCAGTGTTTCGATGGCGCTTAATGATGCCGGAGTAGGGGAGCCGTACATAGCTTGTATTGATAAAGTTGAATGTTGTTTAATTGCCCGGTTACGGGTGCAACCGGGCAATGATTGGCTTATTCTTCGTCCTTTATTGCAGAGACCTCTTTCCGGACTTCCTGAGCCAGCTCTTTCACGTCAAGCATATGCTTCCGCAGACGGGTTCCGGCAGCTTTGTTGCCTTTGTCATAAAACTTAGCTGCATCTTCTTCAGCACTTGCAATCAGGGATTTGAGTTGTTCGAACTTGTTCATTTTGAATTGATTGGTTATAAGTGAAACATTGAATTAAAAAGATCGGGGATGGCCCGGAAGGGGCGATTTCCGTTAAATGTCAGTTTTAGATATTAATCGAAATATGGAGGATTAGCGGAGTCATCATTTGCATCATCCTTGCGGCTTACCGTTTGGGCAAGTAGCTTTTGCTGCATAAGCTGTATGTCCCAGGAGTCAATAGGCTTGGCCTGCAACTGTTCTGCCTTCATCCGCGCTACCTGTTCGGTAACCGGATTGATTGCATACACAGCCGTCGATGGATTTACAAGGCGTGTAAACGGGCCTTGTCTGCTTGTTTCCGGAACATCTATCCGGAGAAAGTTTCCGCCAAGCTGGTATTCAGAGACCTGCCCCGAAATTTGCTGATGGCCCATTAGCTCCACAATTGCCCAAAGCATTACGGGAGAATTTGCGTTTTGTGATTGGTTCATATAATTGGTTTTGAATTGGTTTTCAGTTAAATGTCTCTCTGTATTCGGCTTCAGACATACGATCTACAATATCTAATGCTCTGACAAACGCCTCAAACGAGTTGGTCTCAATGAATCGCTTTGACCCATCGCGGTTTGCAATCATGTAGATTGCAATAAAGGTCGATAGCCTGGTGATCGTAGAGTAGTGAAGCTCACCACACTGCTCTACTGCCCGATTGCCGCTATATGGCAGCGAGTCCAGGAATTTTTCTTCGGAGGTATCTACTTCATACAGCAGCATCTTCAAACAGGGTTTTAGGTTGCTCTTCTTGAATCGGATGCACATCAATCAGGGTAATTCCCCTGTCTGCCATGCTTTGCAGTTTTTCGGCAGATTCATTGCCACGGACGACATACTCAATACGATCCGGCCGGAAAGCGGCAAAAATGCCCGGTAAGAACTCCATGTTGGCGCTATCGTCCTGAAACGGGGTTTTGGGGTGTGCCAGCAAGACCCAATCTGTCCCGACGACAAAGTTTTTGGGCACTTCCGGCAGTCGTTTTGAAATTCCCATCCGCTTCGCTTCATCCAGAAAGAAAGCGGGTGTTTTGTAGAACTTTTCGCCTACCCACATGAGGTAGTATTGTTTCTGGATGCCGAAAGGACGGCATTCAGAAATCTGGCACCCGGCTTTTTTGCAGGGTGTATTGTCGATCAGTAACGAAGAAACGATTTTGAAGCCACGGGTTTGCTGGATGCCTTCGCCGCAGCATGGGCATACAGAAACCTGAATCGGTAGCTTCATACAGGTTTTGCCGCCGGATTCGCAGAAGAAGTAAAAGCCGCCTTTTTTCCGGTATCCGCAGCCACGTTTATGTTCGTGCCGCTGGTGAATAGTATAGGCCATATACACTTAGTTTTGATGATTCACGAATGAACGAAGTTGACAAGGTTGACAGGGTTGACAATATTTTTAGCCGATTACAAACCAGACCCTAACGATCATTCATATACGTCAGGGTTGAAGGCTTCGTATACGTCCTTTACGGTCATCGGTAACGGGGTTGCCGAACGGAGCTTTTGCAAGCCATATTGAGTAGCTACGATCCAGTAGATCGCATCAAAAACATCTTGATTGCTGAAGGGAAACTGAAGGGCTTCTAAACACCGGTAGGTGCTCAGAATAATTGCCGCTTTGTTCTTGATCGCCAAAAGAGCCGGGTCGGCAAAATTGTACGGATTCAGATTCGACAGTTCATTTTGATAGTAAAAGGAGAAATACGCCCGAAAGTGAACATCATGGAAAAGCAGGGATGATGCATCAACGTCCGGAAGAGAATGACGGTATGCATTGTAGTCGTCTGCCTGTTCGGGGGAAAACTGGATACGCTCAGGTAATTTCAAATAAATGCTTGCGTTCAGCGTGATTTGGGTAGGTATTACATTACTGCAAAGAACTATGCCAAATTGATTATCTGATTCGGGGCCAGCTGATGCTACATAGGGGCGTTCATCATAACACCGCAGATAAGCAGGGAGAGCATGTTTTGCCCCGCTGGCAATACTTGTTTTGCCGGATTGCTGGTCGCCGTGAATGTAGAGATACGGAAACATTCCGGTTACGCCCTGGATATGTTCTTTCCAGATGGATGCCAGTCCGTAGAGTAGTGTAACAACAGCAGGCCGGCCAAATTGATGGCAATAAGCAGACATGAAACGCGACAGGTTGGTTACACCACTGTTCAGTTCAACAGTAGTAACATTCAGCGCTTCCGCAATACGGATCAGAGTGTCGGGTGTAATAGAGTCCGCAAACAACTCATATTCCAGATAGTTGGAAAGCGGAATCTCCATTTTGTCCGCGATCATAGCGGGAGAAATTCCCATTTGTTTCCGGACTTTTTCGAGATTGTGGCAAATGTTAGTCATTTGAATTGTTGGTTATATGGTTGATAATCAGTTTTTCATTCAGGGTGAAAGCCCTTATTTCATTCTTTTCGTATTTGCTCCAAAAATCTGCTTCCGTCATTCTGATCACCGTAGATGATCCGATTCGCAGATACCCAATCATTCGTTTGCTGTATGGCCCCAGATAGCCGGTTTTCTCGACGATGACGATTGGCAATGTTTGACGTTCGTGAATCCACCAGGTATGCAGCGGCACATAGCTGAACGTTGGTACAGGGTTCATTTTCCTATTTGGCTCACATTTTGCTTTTGGGGCCACTTCTTCGCCGATCAGGGGGAATATAGCCTTTTGGTCAAAAAGCGCCCAGAACTCATTTACGGGCATCCTGAGCGGGTTTGACGAGCCGATTTCAAGAATGCTGAGCTGTGCTGTTTCATCAGGTAGTGTAATGCCCCATTTTTCGGCAATGAGGTAGGGCAACGTTTTGCCCGGAAAAAACCACCAGGTATGTAGCGGCAGCAGCCTGAAAGGAGGGGTTTCTGCTTTTTTTTCGATCACTTCCATTGCTTTCAGGGGTTTGGTTGACCTGAGTTGTCAACCTTTGTCAACCTTTTGTCAACCTTTGTCAACCATCGTCAACCGAGGTTTGGGGGGGTCAGACCCCTCATATATTTTTTATAGGACTTACGCAAAGGCTAAGGTTGGTTTAACTAATTGCTGGCGCATATAATCGTCCAATAACCCTTGTTTGAGTT